>CAVHEN010000035.1:0-33097 GCA_963635115.1 Oscillospiraceae bacterium
AGCGTGTCGCCATTGAGATAACAGGTCTCGGAGTAGTTACCACCGCGTATGTGCCAAGTGGGTGCATGAGAAAGAACCCAATATGAACACTTAATATTTCAATATGTACATAAAAAAGGAATTTGAAAAGACTGACAAGTTATATCATTTCACGTCGTTTGATACAGCACTTAAAATTATCGAATCAAATCGTTTGAGATTCGGAAGACTGAACAACATGAACGATCTTCACGAAAACGACAAGTTATGCTTCGTTGACAGCACAAATCAAAACTTAAACCATTTCCCATCAGAAGAGCTTGACGCATTATATGACGAGATATACAAATATCGTCAGATAAGCTTCTCAATGGATAGAAAAGATGGCAAAAAGGAAGGCTTTGACTTGCATCAGATGTGGGGGAACTATGCCGACAAAGCCAAAGGCGTTTGCTTAGTCTTTGATAAAGAAGAGCTTGAAAAAAGTAACGAAATACAAAATATATATCATGGAGACGTTATTTATAATGAAACGCAAGATTTAGATTCATTTGTCGTTTCAAAGTCACAAACTCCAAATGATGTTAGCACAGAAATTGCCAAACGATTGCAAGACCTTTTCTTCCATAAAAGAAAAGAATGGGAACACGAGCAAGAATATAGATTCATTAAAAGATGTCCTAACTATGAAAGGGAAGAGTATTTTCATTTAGGTCATGCATTGAAGTTCGTAATCCTATCAACATGTCTCAGAGACATTGACAAGGTTCTGTATTTCAAAAGATTGGAAACTATAAAGGCATTGACAGACAAAGTGAAAGACCAAAGAAATAAAGGAGATGAAGGAAAGGTTCCCATCCTCGTTTATGGGAATGGTTTGTTAGACTATTCCCTTGACACTTTTGACGGTTCAGAAACAATATGGAATTCAATAGATGGATACAATATTCTCATTATTGGAAAGAACTATCAGTTAGACTTAACTTTATGCCACAAACATTCAAAATTAAATATCAACGTATGAAAAGACTTTTATCACTTATCACTCTCTTTGTAGTGGCCATGTGCTGCTATGCCGAGCAGAAGATTTATTATGTGGACGGGCTCAAGTATCTTGCTGACCCTGACACCAAGGAGGCAACGCTAATCTACAACGAAAACAAGTACTCTGGAGATGTCATCATTCCTGCAAGCTTCACGGCTGATGGTATTGAGTTTAAGATAACGGCTCTGGGTAATAATTGTTTCGAAAACTGCTACATCACGAGTGTTAGCATTCCAGAAGGAGTAAAGACATTAGGGGATCACTGCTTTTCTTCTTGCTATTCTCTCTCAGAGATCACTATTCCTTATGGAGTGACATCATTAGATAACTCGTGTTTTGCCTTTAGTAAAATAACCAGCATATCAATACCGTCCACAGTCACTTCGTTGGGTGAGGATTGCTTTAGGTCATGTGAAAAACTTGTAAGTATAATTCTTCCTGCTTCAACAAAAAAATTACACTATTGTATCTTCTATGGTTGCAAAGCTTTATCCAGCATTACCTGTTTGGCACCTACTCCCCCAACAATCTCTTATTTTAACAACTTCAGCCCCTCCACTTGCATCCTCTACGTCCCAGACGTTGACGCCTACAAGGCTGCCTCGGGATGGAAGGATTTTCCATACATCTACAAGATTAAGGAAGGAGGCGATCAATCGTCAGACAAACAGCAATGCGAGAAACCTATAATCAGTTTCGCCAGCGGCAAACTGCTTTTCAGCGATGCCACGAAAGGAGCGGAATATCATTACACCTTAAAATGCACTGATGTCAAGACCAACGAGGCAATAGACAACGGCATCCTTGACCTTGCTGCTTGCTACGACATCGAGGTGTATGCCACGGCTGAGGGATATAGAGCCTCAGACAACGCTACCGCCACACTCTACTGGGTTAAGGATGACGGAAAGATTGGCACGGACATCAACACCGCCAAGACACGAGGATTGGTTGTCTCGTCAGACCAAGGTCTCGTGACCTGCAGCGGCCTCAACGATGGCGAGCAAGCCCTGTTCTACAACACGGAAGGCAAACTGCTCGGCAGACAAACCGCACAAGGCGGCTCGGCTGGCATAGCAACACAAGAAAAGGTGATAATACTCAAGGTTGGCGCAACGAACATCAAGGTGCACGTGAATCAATGACAACCGAAGTTACCGAACTTGATGGAAAAGTCGATGGTGGCAGCCTTTTGGTCCCTGCTCACGGTTCTAAAGACATTTGGAATTACTACTACATCCAAGGATACATGAAGACAATAACCTTGAAGTTTACATGTAATGGCAAGCAATATGAAAAGTCTGGCAGATTCGAGATTTAATACGATTGATGTCTATCGGTATATGCAAAAACTTTTTTGAAAGGTGAAAATGGCACTATGTTGATTCATGTGAGAGAATCGCGCGCGCCAAATTCACCATTTGGCTCTGCGCCGCAATCGCGATGCCCTTACGCCGTAAACGTAATGGCCTTACGCCGCCGTCGCGATGCCTCTGTGGCGCAATCCACCGAGGCGTGTGGCAAACGCTAACCCACACAAGTCACATAGAGACCCACGAAAACGAAAAGGGCTGGATTCCTCGCATGGAATTCAGCCCTTTTCGTTTTCTTTGTTTCTGCAAGAAAAAATACCGACAGCCATCTTCACCATGCGCTCAGCCTCTGCCCTTGCCGGCTTTCCTGTGCCGGTCATTTGGTCAAGCCGTCCTTGCGCCAGCAGGACAAAAACAAAGGCACACTATCCAGAAGGCATATTCGCGAGAATCGTGACCTTTCAGAATTATCCGAACAAATCGTCCGTCGTGACCTCGCTGTTCACAATGCCTGCATACTGATTTCGCTTCACGCCATAAGTGGTAACGAACGTATGCCATATTGTCTTTTTGGTCTTCGTGGCGACACGGAAAGATGATGCTCGCTCACGCAAACGTTGTGAATAATCAGCGTCTATCACATACTCGTCGTGTGCATACTTCATCTCACATAGATTGATCACCCCATCAGCACGGTCAATGAGCATATCCACTTGTCCGCCTTTCCATTTGGCCCCAGAGGCATCCATGAAAGGTAGCGATGACCATGAGCAAACGTTGCTCAATATGCCAGATATTCCAAGCGCCTTTTTTATCTGGCGGACATGATGAAAGCAAACCTGCTCAAATGCATAACCACTCCAGGCATTCCGGCTACCATTATTGCGCAGGTTGCTCCAAAATTTTTCATCCTGCCCATTATTGTTTGCCACAAAACGAAGGTGGAACAATGAGAACAGGTCTGTCAACTGGTAAAGGGCATCACGCTCGCTCTTGCCAATAGCCACATACTTACGAATGAAGTCGCAACTGCGCAAATTGTCCAAGATGCCGGTAAGCATGCCTCCACCCTCTTTCATTTTCAAGAGGCTCACCAGTTCCTTGCGGGTCATACCCTTCATTTTCGTGGATAGCACCTCCACCACCCTTCGATAGTTCTTAGAATTGCTAAACAAGGAGCGGAATAGGAACTCAAACTCGCCCTTCAAAGGTGCGCCTTGGGCAAAGAACAGTCTGTCAACGCATACATCCAACGGTTGCCCCTTCTCCAACATATTGAGATAATAGGGAATTCCGCCAAGGATCATATAAACCTCCAACACCTGCTGATGATCCAACGCCATGCCTTTCACATCATTCAAAAACAGGTCTGTCTCCGCCAATGAAAATGGGGACAGATTTATCTGACGAGTCACACGACCATAGAGGCCACCCTTGTCGCCTATGAGATGTGAGAGCATCCAAGAGGTAGCAGACCCGCACACCAGAAGTTTCAGGTTGTCCACCGTCGAAGCCCACGTGTTCCAAAAATAGCCAAAAGCTTGCAGGAAATTACTCTTCGGGGTGTCCATCCATGGCAGTTCGTCCAAGAAGACTATTATCTGCCTTTGGCGTGACAATGTCTCCAAATACTGGCGCAAAGCACGAAAAGCCTCAAACCAATCCTTCAACTTAGGCACAGGCCTGCCTGAACATTCTTGTAAAGTAATCCTGAACTGTCCCAGCTGAACAACCTTGCTCGCCTCATACATTCCCGTAAAAGAAAAAGCAAAATGATTGTCAAACATCCGCCTGACCAAATAGGTTTTGCCAACGCGCCTGCGACCGTACACTGCAACAAGTTCAGCCTTGCCGCTTTGGCAACATTCGTTGATCAGTTGCTGCTCACGCTCACGACCCACAATTCCATTATTTACCATACCTTTGAAGTTGACTGTTAGATGAATTCGACTTCCACAAAGGTAAGAATAAGTTTTCAAGGAAACAAGGATAACGCATCCTTAACCCCTATTTTTAACATAGTTAAGGATACGCTATAAACAATCACCTATCCTTAACCTATGTTTTAGCATGGTTAAGGATGCGTTATCAAGCCAGCATGAGGATATCAGAAAGCATATACAAGGTAAAGGAATCCTCTAAGATTACCTGTTGGTGTTTGATGTGAAGTGGGAATAGCACTACCCTTGCAACCGTCATTCATCAACAGCCATCTTCACCATGCGCTCTGCCTCTGCCCTTGCCGGCTTTCCTGTGCCGGTCATGGGGAGGCGTGCGACATTGACAAAGCGCTTGGGAACCCAATAAGCTGGTAAGACCTTGGAGCATATGTCAAGGAGACTGGAGCTTGAAATGTTGGAGCTCGAAAGACTATCGCTTGAAAGGCCGGCACCTTCGTACAAGAGCACGACGACCTCACCAAACTTCTTGTCGGGCATCTTGGTAATCATGAATGGTATGGGCAGGCAGGGCCTAAGCCGATCTTCCACATCCTCTATTTGAATCTTAATGCCACCCGAATCTATCACATTATCTTTACGCCCGAGGATTCTGAACTGCAGCTTTCCGGTTTGGGCGTCCGTGCGAGTCTCCACCCTATCGTTAGTCCGCAACACGCCATCGTGAACCAAAGGCGCGTCGATCACCAAGCAGTCGTCCGCGTCCTTGCTTATCTCCACACCGTCAAACGGCGTGTACCATTCGCTCGCCGTATCCCCGTTGAGCCGCCGCAGGGCGATGTGCGAAAGCGTCTCCGTCATGCCATAGGTGCTCCAGACATAATTGGGAAAGGCCCGCAGCTCCTTTGCCAATTCCGCGTCTATCGCGCCTCCTCCTATTATGAGGTGCTTTATCTGCATCAGCTTCTCTTTTTCCTCCGCCACCTTCATGGAGTTGTACACTTGCAGCGGCACCATAGCGGCAAACGTCGTGGCATCAGCTGACGCCAACGGATGTCCATTGGGCTTCACGCTGACGAGCCTCAGATGTCGCTCTATCGCCCTCACGACCACCATCTTGCCAGCGATATAATCGAGAGGCATACACAGCAGGGCGGTGTTGCCAGGCTTCAGACCAAGGAAGTCGCACGTGACACGAGCCGAGTTGAGCATCTTCTCCTTCTCGACCCACATCGGCTTTGGCTTGCCCGTGGACCCACTCGTGTGCACGAGCACCGTGGGGCTGTCGTTGCGCCACTCGCTCAAGAATTCTTCAAGAACCATAGCTTGTCCCCTATTATCCGTAACGGCATCTCCACATTGTCGGTGTAGAGCATGCCCGTACCCAATCCTTGTGGCATGGTAATGCGCGGGCCATATTCTTCGGCACAGAAATGCGCGATGGCGTTCAAGCCTACGTTGCTCTCCAATGCCGAGGTTATCCACGAGCCTACGCCACGCTCCTTTGCCAACCTTATCCACTCCCTGCAGCCCATCATGCCGCCATGCAGACTTGGTTTGAGCACGATATAAGCGGGATGAATGGTGTCGAGCAAGCGTGCCTTCTGCTCAGGCTGGTTAACGCCAATCAGTTCCTCGTCGAGAGCTATTGGCAATGGAGACTCCGCGCAAAGGCGCGCCATCTCTTTCCATTGGTGTTGCTTTATGGGTTGCTCTATCGAATGGATGTCATATTTCGCAAGCGCCTCCAACCGCTCCATGGCATTGCAGGGCGTGAACCCTCCGTTGGCATCCACGCGTAGCTCTATCTGATCCTTGGTGAAATGCTCGCGGATGTGCCTCACGAGCTCCAACTCGCAGGCGAAGTCTATCGCCCCTATCTTCAGCTTCACGCAGTGGAAGCCCAACCGCAGCTTTTCTTCCAATCGCGCGTACATTTCCTCAAAACTGCCCATCCACACGAGCCCATTGATGGTAATGCCTTCCTCTCCCTGTGCGAACGGCGTTTGCGAGAGCGCCGTGGAACCATTGGCATCAAGTTGGGCAAACGCCATCTCCAAGCCAAAGAGTATCGAGGGATAGGGCCTAAGCATCTCGTAAGGTATGCCTTCGGTCTGCTCAACCCATTGGCACGCCTTGCGCAACAATGCCTCATACCTATCCTGAGGCATGGCGTCACAACTCAAGTCGGGCAGCACAGAGCACTCTCCGACGCCCCTTACGCCATCCTTCTCAAGGATGACATAATAAGACAGGTGGGTGGTGTAGACGCCGCGCGAAGTCCCTGCCGGTTGCTTGAAATGCAAGAGTTTAGACGAAACGTAAGTCTTTATCATGCTATTACGGCGCCTCCTTTATGGGAACTGTGGATACTTGTCGAAGTCAGGCTTACGCTTTTCGAGGAAAGCCTTTCCGCCCTCTTGCGCCTCGTCGAGGGTATAATAGAGCATCGTTGCGTCGCCCGCGAGTTCCTGGATTCCGGCTTGCCCGTCGAGCTCGGCGTTGAAGCCAGCCTTCATCATGCGCAGGGCCAACGGCGACCGCTCCATCATTATCTCGGCCCACTCCACCGTGGTGTCCTCCAGCTTGTCGAGAGGCACCACCTTGTTCACGAGTCCCATGTCGAGGGCCTCTTGCGCCGTGTATTGCTCACACAGATACCATATCTCGCGGGCTTTCTTCTGCCCTACGATGCGAGCGAGGTATGAGGCGCCAAGTCCCGCATCAAACGAGCCGACCTTTGGCCCCGTCTGACCGAAGCGCGCGTTTTCCGAGGCTATGGTGAGGTCGCACACCACGTGGAGCACATGGCCGCCCCCTATTGCGAAGCCATTTACCATTGCTATCACGGGCTTTGGCATGCGGCGAATCTGCATCTGCACGTCGAGCACGTTGAGGCGTGGCACGCCGTCGTTGCCAACGTATCCGCCCCTACCCTTCACGTGCATGTCGCCGCCCGAGCAGAAGGCCTTGTCGCCAGCGCCCGTGAGGATGACCACGCGAATGTCGAGATGGTCACGGCAGTATGTGAACGCTTGGCTCATCTCCCACACCGTGAGCGGCGTGAAAGCGTTGCGGTAGCGTGGACGATTTATCGTTATCTTGGCGATGTGGTTGTATTCCTCAAAGAGTATCTCCTTGAAGTCGAACCCTTCTATCGCCTTCCATTCCCTGTTTTCCATTGTCGTTTATTTTGTTTCGAAATACTTTTTATATTCTCGCGCGTCGGTCTCGGCATTGGTAAACACCTCCAGCAAGAGTGGTCCCGCGGCCTGCCGTCTGGTTATCCAACCTATGCCTTCACGCAGCTCCTCCTCGTTCCTCGCCGCCTTGTAAGCCACGCCTGTCGCCTCGCACACGCCTTTGGCTGACGCGGAATGAGCAGCCGACACGTAGCCGTCCCTGTACGGACTTCGCTCAAGGCCGTGAAGCTGATGGAATATTCCGCCACCGCCATTGTTGAGCAACACAATGCGTAGGCGAGTCTTGCCTACTCCGTTCCACAAAGCGTTTTGGTCGTAGAAGAAGCTCAGGTCGCCAATGACGCAATAGACCGGCTCTTCCTTCACCGATGCGAAGCCCACGGCAGTGGACAAACTGCCTTCGATGCCATTCACGCCACGGTTCACGTACATATGACGGGTGGAATACAACTGCCCGAGGCGCACCGCTGAACTGTTGGCAAACTGCATGCAGCATTCCTGCTCGTTGGTTCGCTCGCAAAGGCGTTTCACTGCCATCATCTGTGAATAGGCTGGCTCAAACTGCCTGCAACGTGTCGCCCATTTGTCAAGCACCGCAGCCCATCTCTGACGGAAAGCCACGGCCTCACTGCTTAATTCCACATTGCCGCTTCCCATTTGCTTGCAAAGGCTCTCCACGACGTCCTCAACACGGCAAGCCACCACATCGGTGACGTTCATGGTCACGTCGGTCAACTCTCCCGAGGCGTTGACCACCACGCAGCGGCTCGGATGGCAATGTTGCAGAAAGTGCTTTGCCCGCTTGCTGACGAGGGTGTCGCCAATATAGATAATGAAGTCGGGCTTGTATGCCTCCTGCTCGCCTATCTCAACGAGCGCCTCGTCAAAATGGCAAGGCTCCTTGCCACCTGTCGCCAACTGCTCGGCAAGAACCACCACGCTATCTTCCAAGCGCTTAATGGCTTCGCTGACATGGCAAGCCTCCCTGCCTCGCAACTGCCCCACGACCAGCATGGGGCGAGGGCTCGCGAGGAACGCCTCTGTCAACTCGCTTTGCCATAAGCGGTCATCCACGAGGTTTACACGACGCTCCGCCGGAAGTTGTGGAGTGGTGAAGCAGAATAGCGGCTCGCTTATTGGCACATTGATATGCACCGGCGCGCCACCATGTTGCGTCATTGCGCACAATGCCTCATTCACCAAGCGGTTGCAATACCACCGCTCCACGTCGTCGTGAGGCTCGGGCAAGCTCACTTCCTTGGCCCAAAAAGCCTCCAAGGTCTTCTGCTGTGGCATGGTCTGACCTTGCAGTTGGCCAATCATCGCCTCGGGCCTGTCTGCCGACACCACTATTATAGGCACGTGTTGATACCACGCCTCCACCACTGCCGGCAAGGTGTTTACCAATGCCGAGCCTGACGTGACGCACACCACCACGGGCTCGCCCAAGGCCTGCGCCTTGCCCAAGGCTATGAAAGCCGCTGAGCGCTCATCGGTCACCGACTCGCATGTCATGCCCGGAGCCTCACAGAGGTTGTGGGTTATGGGCGCGTTGCGCGACCCTGGGCACACCACGGCTTGGCGCACGCCATGAGCCAAGAGCAGGGCGGTAAGTATGTTTATGTTTTCCTTGTCAGAATACATTTGTTGTCTTTTTCTCTTTTATCGACGGCCTTTCAGAGCAATGCCTTCATCGTTTGCATCTTCTTCTCGGTCTCTTCCCATTCCGTGGCTTCCTCGCTCTCGTCGAGCAAGCCTCCGCCGGCATAGAGGCTGAGGCCCTTGCCGTTCATCTCCATGCAGCGCAGCGATACGTAGAGTGCCGTGGCAGCGTCTTGACTCGATGAGGCAGAGGATGTGGGCAACGACATGTTCCATGGTCCGCAAAAGCCACTGTAATAGCGCCTGTCCAGCGTCTCTTCCTCTATTATTGCCTCCATGGCCTCTTTTTTTGGCATGCCACACACTGCAGGCGTGGGAAAAAGGTCCGTGAGCACGTCCACGATGTCGGCGCCCTCGCGAAGCGTGAAGTCGAAATCGGTGCGCAGGTGGAAGAGCCTTGCCGCGGTCACCGTGCGTGGCGATTGCCGGTTCACGCAGGTACAGCTCCGCGTCAGGCAGTCGTGTATGTAGTCCGCCACTATGCGCTGCTCCCTCATGTTCTTCTCGCTCCATGGCCCTGGCGTCGCCATGGTGCCAGCCAGTGCCATCGTGATCCAGCTCTCGCCTCGCCTCTCTATCAGCAGCTCTGGCGTGGCCATGAGCCATGTCCCCGAGAGCGCGGTGCTCACGAGCGCGACCATCTGGTGAGGATACATCCTGCACGCCTTGGCGAACACCTCGTGTGCGTCCAGCGGCTCCGTCAGGTCAATGTCGGCACGGCGTGCCAACACCACCTTTTTCAGTCCGGTGCTTGCCATCCGCGCCTGCATCCTGTCGAAGGCTCGCCGATAGTCGTGTCGGCTCTCCTTCTCCACTAAGTCGCGAGGCTTCGTGTCGGCTACTTGTGCCACATCAGTCACCTCATGTGTCGCCACGTCCAAAAGGACCAGTCGTGACGACTCACTGGCGCGGAATGGCGCGAACACGAAACCGCTCCTGCCGCGAAGGTCGCCAATACCGCCGAGCCCGAGCGCCTTGCCCGTCAAGCGATGACACTCTGTGGCGTCCGGCAACCGATACATCACCTCGTCCATGCAACTTGCGTCAGTCATTCTTCCTTGGCGAGATGATATAGTTTGTCACGTGAACTGTGGATATCAGGTCGCCGTGCGAGTTTTTTATGTCTATCTGCCACTCGTGCAGGGTCGTGCCCTTATGCTGCAGCTTTCCATAGGCGGTCACGGTGTCGCCTTCCCTCACCGCGAGCACGTGATTTCCGCTCACGTTTATGCCCACGGGGATCTTCTTCGGGCAAAGGGCCATGGAGCCAACGCCGGCGAGGTTCTCAGCCAATGCCAACGTGGCACCACCCGAAAGGAACCCAAACGGCTGGCGGTTGGCGCCATTCACTTTCATGCGCGCCATGCAGGTGTCGTCGTCGGGCGTGGAGAGAAACTCCATGCCAAGCGTGCGGCTTAAGCCATCTTGCGACTCTATGATTTTCTTTTGCTCTTCTATATTCATGGAATCTTGTTTTTTACTGTTCTGCAAACTTACGATTATTTTCAGACATCGCAAAGAAAAACAATTCTAAATTATGATAACACGCACCGCAATTTCCCTTCTTTTGTTTCGCCCTATAAGATATTTTGTAGTAAATTTGCGGTAAACAATCAACATAAACATGAATTGCGCATGAAAAAGAGAATTGCACTTATCACAGGAGCGACAAGCGGAATAGGCGAGGCTTGCGCGCGCCGTTTTGCCATGGGCGGCTACAATGTCATCATCACCGGACGCAACGGCAAGCGTCTTGAAGAGCTGAAGAAGGAGCTGGAGGCTGAGGCTACGAGCGTGCTCACGCTCTGTTTCGACGTGAGCGACAGGGCACAGACCGTGGAGGCGGTAGAATCACTGGGCGAGGAATGGAAAGCCATCGACGTGCTGATAAACAACGCCGGACTTGCCCGCGGGCTGGAACCCGAATACGAGGGCGACTTCAAGGACTGGGACGAGATGGTCGACACCAACATCAAGGGATTGCTCAACATGACGCGCCTCATAGTGCCCGGCATGGTGGAGCGCAACCATGGCCACGTGATAAACATCGGCAGCGTGGCAGGTGATGCCGCATACGCAGGCGGCGGCGTTTATTGCGCCACCAAGGCAGCTGTCAAGGCCCTGAGCGACGGCCTGCGCATCGACGTGGCACACACCAAGGTGCGCGTGACCAACCTCAAGCCCGGCCTTGTGGAGACCCACTTCTCCAACGTCCGCTTCCATGGCGACGACAACCGTGCCGACAACGTCTACCGTGGCATCGAGCCGCTTCATGGCGACGACATTGCCGACGTGGCGTTCTACGCGGCAAGCGCGCCCGAGCACGTGCAGATTGCCGAGGTGCTGGTGCTCGCCACACACCAGGCCAACGGCACCGTGATCCACAGGGAGCAATGAGCTATCAACACTACATGAAAAACTCTACTTGGCAATAAGGCTTTCTTGTGCCGAAAGCCTTATTGCCAAGTATATCGAAAAAAACGCGTTTGGGGTTACGGCGCAAGGGCATCGCGTTTGCGCCGTAGACGCGTCGGCCTTGCGCCGCAAACGCGATGCCGTTGCGCCGAAATGGCAAAAGCCACATGTTGCACAGGCAACAATATGGCTAAATTATGTCAATATGTTCTTTATATTAATATAATTTCGTAATTTTGCACATCTATAATAAGATTCGGCAAGAATAATTTTTCGATCAAACATGAATATTTTAGAGTTGAGTGAGCAGGAGATTGGCCGTCGCCAAAGCCTGCAACAGTTGCGCGATATGGGTATCGATCCATACCCTGCCGCCGAGTACCCAGTGTCAGCGTTCAGCACCGACATCAAGCAGCAGTTCAAGGAAGACGAGAACACGGAGGTGGTCATCGCCGGACGCATCATGAGCCGTCGCGTCATGGGCAAGGCGAGCTTCGTGGAGCTGCAAGACGGCAAGGGCCGCATACAGGTCTACGTCACCCGCGACGACATCTGCCCCGAGGACAACAAGGACCTTTACAACGTGGTCTTCAAGAAGCTGCTCGACATTGGCGACATCATCGGCATTCGCGGTTTCGTCTTCAAGACGCAGACTGGCGAGATCTCCGTCCACGCCAAGGAGCTGACGGTGCTCTCGAAGAGCCTCAAGCCGCTACCTATAGTGAAATACAAGGACGGCGTGGCATACGACAAGTTCGACGACCCAGAGATGCGCGCACGCCAGCGCTACGTGGACCTCATCGTCAACGATGGCGTGAAGGAGACCTTCCTCAAGCGAGCCACAGTGCTGCGCACCATGCGCGCCTTCTTCGACAAGCACGGATACACCGAGGTGGAGACACCTATCCTGCAGAACATCCCAGGCGGCGCGTCGGCACGTCCCTTCACCACCCACTTCAACGCGCTCGACGTCGACATGTACATGCGCATAGCCACAGAGCTCTACCTCAAGAGGCTCATCGTGGGCGGATTCGACGGCGTCTACGAGATTGGCAAGAACTTCCGCAACGAGGGCATGGACAAGTTCCACAACCCTGAGTTCACCTGCATGGAGCTCTACGTGCCATACAAGGACTACAACTGGATGATGAAGTTCACCGAGGAGCTGCTGGAGACCATCTGCATAGCCGTCAACGGCACCGACGAGGTGGAATACCAGGGCAAGACCATCAGCTACAAGGCCCCATTCAAGCGCCTCCCCATCCTCGACGCCATCAAGGAGAAGACGGGCTACGACCTCAATGGGCTGAGCGAGGAGGAGATACGCGACATAGCCATCAACAAGCTGAAGATAGAGACCGTGGACGAGACGGCAGGCAAGGGCAAGCTCATCGACGAGATTTTCGGCGAGTGCTGCGAAGGCACGTTCGTCCAGCCCACGTTCATCACCGACTATCCCGTGGAGATGTCGCCGCTCACCAAGATGCACCGCTCAAAGCCAGGGCTGACCGAGCGCTTCGAGCTGATGGTCAACGGCAAGGAGCTGGCCAACGCCTACTCTGAGCTCAACGACCCCATCGACCAGGAGCAGCGCTTCATCGACCAGATGAAGCTCGCCGACAAGGGCGACGACGAGGCCATGATCATAGACCACGACTTCTTGCGCGCACTGCAGTATGGCATGCCTCCCACCAGCGGCATCGGCATCGGCATAGACCGCCTCGTCATGCTCATGACGGGCAAGGAGAACATCCAGGAGGTGATGCCATTCCCGCAGCTGAAGCCTGAGGCAAAGATGCCACAGACCAGCGTGAAAGACTGGCAAGAGAAGGTCGGCGTGCCCGAGGAGTGGGTCTACGTGCTCCGC
The DNA here is from genome assembly GCA_963635115.1 of Oscillospiraceae bacterium. Taxonomy (GTDB): domain Bacteria; phylum Bacteroidota; class Bacteroidia; order Bacteroidales; family Bacteroidaceae; genus Prevotella. The sequence goes on from CAVHEN010000035.1 coordinate 13,383, forward strand.
AAGGCAGGCTATAACCTCATCTCCGACATCAAGGACGCCAAGGCGCAAGCCCTGCAGCAGAAGATGTTGGAGATAAACAAGAAATACAAGCTCGGATACGACAAGCCTGAGCTCGACACCATACAGAAATGGATAGAAGCCGCGCAGTAAGAGCTAAGAGCTGCGACGGCAAGGATAACAAGAACACAAAATTCCAACTCTTTATAATTTATAAAACGAAATGGAGAACATTAAGTTAGACACCACCAAGGCCGCGGAGTTTCTCGCTGCCGACGCGGTAAAGAACTATGAGCCACAAGTGAAGGCCGCCCAAGAGGCCCTTGAGAATGGCACATGCGAGGGTAACGATTTCTTGGGTTGGCTGCACCTGCCCACGGAGACCACCGACGACTTCCTCAACGACATTGAGGCTTGCGCCGAGCAGCTCCGCTCAAAGTGCGACACGGTTGTCGTAGCCGGCATCGGCGGTTCCTATCTCGGAGCTCGCGCCGTGATTGAGGCATTGGGCAACTCATTGCAGTGGCTCGTCAACGATGGCTCGAAGGTGCCAAACGTTATATTCGCCGGCAACAGCATCTCCGAGGACTACCTCGCCGAGCTGACCGAGTATCTCAAGGACAAGAAGTTCGGTGTCATCAACATCTCCAAGAGCGGCACTACCACCGAGACCGCCCTTACATTCCGTCTTCTGAAGAAGCAGTGCGAGGCACAGCGTGGCAAGGACGAGGCAAAGGACGTGATCGTCGCCATTACCGACGCCGTGAAGGGTGCCGCCCGCAAGACAGCCGAGAAGGAAGGCTACAAGACTTTCGTCATCCCCGACAACGTGGGCGGACGCTTCTCTGTGCTCACCCCCGTGGGCTTGCTGCCCATCGCCGTGGCAGGCTACGACATCAAGGCTCTCGTCAAGGGCGCGCAAGACATGGAGAAGGCCACTGCCACTGACGTGCCTTTCGAGCAGAACCTCTCAGCGCAATACGCCGCAACACGCCAGGCGCTCTACGCTCAGGCAGGCAAGAAGATAGAGATCCTCGCCGACTTCCAGCCAAAGCTCCACTTCATGGCAGAATGGTGGAAGCAGCTCTACGGAGAGAGCGAGGGCAAGGACGGCAAGGGCATCTTCCCAGCCTCTTGCGACTTCACCACCGACCTGCACTCCATGGGCCAATGGATCCAGGAAGGCGAGCGTTCCATCTTCGAGACAGTGCTCTCAGTGGAGCAGCCCGACCACAAGCTTCTCTTCCCGCACGACGACGAGAACCTCGACGGCCTCAACTTCCTTGAGGGCAAGCGCGTGGACGACGTCAACAAGATGGCAGAGCTCGGCACTCGCCTGGCCCACGTCGACGGTGGCGTGCCAAACATCCGCGTCAGCGTGCCAAAGCTTGACGAGTATTATCTCGGACAGGTGATCTACTTCTTCGAGAAGGCTTGCGGCATCAGCGGACTGTTGGAGGGTGTGAACCCATTCAACCAGCCCGGCGTGGAGGCTTACAAGAAGAATATGTTCGCCCTGCTCGGCAAGCCTGGCTACGAGAAGGAGACACAGGCCATCAAGGAGCGCTTGGAGGCTGAGAAGTAAACTTGACATGACAAACATGATGGACATACAAAAAGCCATCACTGACTATAACACGACCTCAGGGGCGGCATTCCGCCCCAAGGCCGTGCTTTTCGATATGGACGGAGTGCTCTACGACTCCATGCCCCACCACGCCATAGCCTGGCAGAAGGCCATGGCGCAATTCGGCATCGACATGACGGCACACGACTCCTACGCCACCGAGGGCGCGCGCGGATTCGACACCGTGAAGATGCTCGTCAAAAGACAGAAGGGCATCGACATATCCGACGAGAGGGCCATGGAGATGTACTCGGTGAAGAGCGACATCTTCCACAACATGACCGAGGCGCCAATCTTCGACGGCGTGAAAGAGCTCATGCAACGCATCACCGACGCGGGAATGACCGTGAACGTGGTAACGGGCAGCGCCCAAAAGCCATTGATAGAGCGGCTTAACCACGACTTCGGACAGTGGCTCGCGCCAAACCACATAACCACCGCCTTCGACGTCGACCACGGCAAGCCAGCGCCCGACCCGTATCTCTCAGGATTGAGGAAGGCAGGCGACCTGAAGCCTTGGCAAGGCATCGTGGTGGAGAACGCGCCGCTTGGCGTGAGAAGTGGCGTGGCGGCAGGATGTTTCACTATTGCCATAAACAGCGGTCCACTGCCCGACAGCGACCTGCTCGACGAGAAGCCGAACTTGCTTTACCAAAAGCTCACCGAGCTGCTCGACGACTGGGACGAGATCATCGGATGATAATCACGTGGCGTGCTTTATCTTAATTATTCTTGCTTATGCTTAGATATATCCTTTCACTTTTCTTTTTGCTCGTGGCTCTCTGCCAGGCTGATGCCCAGGAGACGCAAGGCAAGAAGCTCGTTGTCATCGACATTGAGACAAAGGTCCCAATGCGTGGCGTAATAGTGAGCACGAAAAGCGGCTACCGCGACACGACCAACTGGCGCGGCATCTGCTATGTGCCCGCGGCGTTCGACACGCTGACGGTGTTTAAGCACAACTACATTCCGGAACGTCTGATTGCCAACGAGATGAGAGACACCACCGCTCTCATACCATCGGGTTCCGCCATAAGCGAGGTGACCGTGTGGGGAAAGAACAACGTCAACCAAAACGTAAGGGAAGGCATTGGCAACCATCCGTTGCCCAATCCCGCCAGGGGCGCCATAAGCTATAGCTTCGACTTCGCCAACCTCATAGACCGCCGCGGCAGACGCGACCGCAAGCACCTGAATTCAGTGAAGCAGAAATTCCAAGAAATGGACGTCACGGGCGACCCCATTGTGGACGCTTACAACAGGGCCATCGAAGAGAAACGGCAGGAAGCGGAGGAAAAAGAGAAAGAAGAAAAGCAACAGCCATGATTGATTACAACGAGATAAACGACAAGCGCGTCGCGGTGTTGCTCAGCGGCGGCGTAGACTCCTCCGTGGTGGTCTACGAGTTCGCCTCGCGTGGGCTCCACCCCGATTGCTTCTACATCAAGATTGGTCCGGAAGAGAAGGAAGAGTGGGACTGCAGCTCGGAAGAGGACTTAGAGATGGCTACCGCCGTGGCAGCACGCTACGGCTGCAAGTTGCAGGTTGTGGACTGCCACAAGGAATATTGGTCGCAAGTGACCCGCTACACCATGGAAAAGGTCAAGGCCGGCCTGACTCCCAACCCCGATGTGATGTGCAACAGGCTGATAAAGTTTGGCGCCTTCGACGAGAAGATGGGACACGACTACGACCTTATCGCCACCGGCCACTACGCGCAGACTGAGTGGATTGACGACAAGAAATGGCTGACCACAAGTCCAGACCCAGTAAAAGACCAGACCGACTTCCTCGCGCAGATACACCAATGGCAGCTGAAGAAAGCCGTGTTCCCCATTGGCCACTACGTGAAAAACGAGGTGAGGGAGATAGCGGAGCGCGAGCATCTCATCAACGCCAAGCGTAAAGACTCACAGGGCATCTGCTTCCTTGGCAACATCAACTACGACGAATACATCCGCCGCTATGTCGGCGAGAAGACGGGCAATGTCATAGAACTGGAGACCGGCAAGAAGATTGGCGAGCATAAGGGCCATTGGTTCCACACCATTGGCCAACGCAAGGGGCTCGGGCTCGGAGGCGGCCCCTGGTTCGTGGTGAAGAAAGACGCGGAGCAGAACATCCTCTATGTCAGCCATGGCTACGACCCGCAAACGGCATACAAGAGCGTGTTCACCATCCACGGCTTCGACTTCCTTACGGAGGGCGTGTCGTCGCTGCCCGAGCGCGTCACGTTCAAGATACGCCACACACCCGACTGCCACACGGCAAGCGTAGAGGAAACTCCCGACGGTTTCGTCATTCACAGCGATGACCCTATCCACGGCGTTGCGCCCGGACAGTTTTGCGTGGTCTACGATTCCGACCACCACAAATGCTTTGGCTCTGGCGAGATAACATTATAAAATGGCAAGGGCGGCATCGGAAGCCGCCCGTACCAAAGAAACAATAAAAGAACATGGAAAAAGACCACACAACCCCGCGCTTGGGCGACTTCAACACGCTCACCATCACACGTCTCGCGCAACGCGACAACCCACATTCCACGGGCGGCAAGGAAACCTTCGGCGTGTTTCTCGATGGAGGGCGAGAAGGCGACATCCTCATGCCAAAGAAGTATGTGCCCGAGGGCGCCAAGGTGGGCGACGAAGTGAGGTGCTTCGTCTATCTCGACCAAGAAGAGCGGCTCATAGCGACCACGGAAACCCCAATAGCCAAGGTGGGCGACTTCGCTTGCCTCGACTGCACATGGGTAAACCAGTACGGTGCCTTCCTGAACTGGGGATTGATGAAAGACCTCTTCTGCCCCTTCCGCGAGCAGAAGAAGAAAATGGAGATGGGCGAGCCCTATATCGTCTATATCCATGTGGACGACGAGAGCTACCGCATCGTGGCAACGGCAAAGGTGGACAAGTATATAGAATCCGCCAAGGGCAGCCAGCTAAGGGAGCGGCAAAAGGTAGAAGTGCTGGTGTGGCAGAAGACGGACCTCGGCTTCAAGGTCATCGTCAACAACCGCTACCAAGGGCTCGTCTACCTCGACCAGATATTCCAGCACGTGCAAACGGGCGACCGTCTCGACGGCTACGTGGAGAAGATCCGCCCCGACGGCAAGCTCGACATAATGCTCCAGCCCACGGGAAGGCGGCAGACCCTCGACTTCGCCGACACCCTGCTCGAATGGATCAAGAGCCACGAAGGCAAGTGCCCATTCGGTGACAAGAGCGCGCCCGATGACATAAAGCGCACGTTCCAGGTGAGCAAGAAAGTGTTTAAGAAAGCCGTCGGCGACCTCTACAAGCGGCACCTCATCACCATCACAGACCAAGGGTTGCTGCTAAACGCCAAAGCGGGGCAGCCATCATAGCCTGCATCACCTCGCCACGCTCAAGGATGCCACGCACCTCATCGGCGGTGAGGAAATAGACATCTATATCCTCTGTGGCATCGAAATGCTGTTCGCCCTCGCGTTCCACCCCACGGGCAAGGAACGTGTGGGCGATGTTGTTGTTAGTACTGGGGTTGGGGCTAAGTTCCATGAACGGCTCCCACTCGCCGCCTCCAAAGCCAGTCTCCTCCATGAGCTCGCGCCGTGCCGCCGCAAGTGGCTCCTCGCCTTTCTCTATCACACCAGCGGGAATTTCCCATGCCACGTTGTCCAAGCCATGACGATATTGTCGCTCGAAGATATAATGGCCATCCTTGGTCTTGGCTATGACGTTGATCCAGTCGGGGTATTCGAGCGACCAATAGGCGTCCTTGACACGCCCGTCGGGCAACATCAGCCTGTCTTTTCTCACCGTCATCCACGGTTCCCTTACCACATACTCAGACGCGAGCGTCTTCCACCGCATCTCCTCGTCGGTGCGTTTCAGTTTTATCGACATGTCCTTTTATTATTAATGGTTCAACAATGATGCTATTCCGCCACTGGAATGCAATGAGAATCTTTTATCTCGCCTATCACGATGATGCTGTGAAGGCTTCCTATGCAATCGATGTTGCCCAAGGTGTTGAGCATGAAGTCTTGGTACGCCTTCATGTCTCGCGCGTAGACCTTTATCAAGAAGTCGTAGTCGCCAGTGGTGTTATAGCACTCCGTCACTTGGTCAATGGCTTGCACCGTGTCCATGAATTGTTGTATCAAGTCGTGGGTGTGCTGCTTTAAACGAATGTTGCAAAGCACTATGACATGGTTGCCCAACTTATGGTGATCGACCACGGCTGAGTACCTCTTGATATAGCCTTCCCGTTCCAAACGCTTCTGGCGTTCGAATGTCGGCGACTGCGACAAATGCACCCTTGCAGCCAATTCCTTTATCGTTAGCCGTGAGTTTTGCTGCAACAATTTCAACAACTTAATGTCTATTTCATCGAGACTTTCTTGTGTCGCCATATCTTTTTTCTTAACGTTTTGTAGAATATTATTCTGCCCAAAGCAGTTGCTTTCTGCAAAATTAGCATATTTTCCCGAATAACAAAGAATATTTGGTCACAAAGATTCTTCATGTTAACTTTGCGCTCACAATAACGACATCAGGGACACATAACTGATGCTGACACTTAGAAACATAACAAATAAAAATAAAGAAAAGAACATGAGCAAACAATTCAGGGCAGACGTAGTGGGCAGTTTTCTTCGCCCCACGGAGCTGAAAGAGGCAAGGGCAAAATTTGCCGAGGGACAGATTTCCGCAGAGGACCTTCGCGCCGTCGAGGACCGTCTCATCACCGATCTCATCGCCAAGCAGAAGGCACACGGCTTGCACTTCATCACCGACGGCGAGTTCAGGCGCAGCTATTGGCACCTCGACTTCATGTGGGGATTCAACGGAGTGGAGCACATTGAGCTGGAGCACGGCTATCAGTTCCACGGCGAGGAGACCACGAAAGGCTCATTGCAGCTCACTGGCAAGATCACTGGCGAGAACCATCCGTTCATCAACGACTTCAAGTTCGTGAAACAATTTGAGGAAGACGGAATAGAGGCGAAGCAAACCGTTCCCGCTCCTGCACAGTTCCTCGCAGAGTTGTTCCGCGGCAAGAACAGCGAGAACACCCGCAAGTTCTACCCCAACACCGAGGAGTTGATAAAGGACATCGCCAAGGCATACGGAACATTCTTCAAGGAAATATACGAGGCAGGCTGCCGCACCGTACAACTCGACGACTGCACTTGGGGCATGATCGTCGACGATGACTTCTGGAAATCAATGGCAGGCACGGGCTTCACGCTTGAGCATGAGGCTCTGCAATACTTAAAGGTGAACAACCTCGCCATTGAGGGCAAGCCAGAGGGTTTGACCATCAACACGCATGTCTGCCGTGGCAACTACCATTCGTGCTATGCCACTAAGGGCGCATACGATGCCGTGGCACCATATCTCTTTGGCAAAGAGAACGTTAGCACCTACTACCTGGAATACGACGACGAGCGCTCTGGCAGCTTCGAGCCTCTGAAATACGTGTCGGGCGACAAGAAGGTGGTGCTGGGACTCGTCACGACCAAGTCGCCCGTCTTGGAGGACGCCGACGCCGTGATCGCCCGCATCAAGGAAGCGGAGAAATACATTCCGCTCGACCGCCTCAGCCTGAGCCCACAATGCGGATTCGCGTCATGCGAGATTGGCAACAAGCTCACGGAGGAAGAGCAATGGGCAAAAGTGGATCTCGTGGTGAAAATAGCAAAAGAAGTTTGGGGATAAACAATAGAATTAGGGGGCGTGCCAATGATGACACGCCCCCAATTTTTATTATATCTCATCCAAGGTCAATCCTGTGGCTTGGGCAATCTGCTCCGGAGTCAACCCCATTGCCTTCATCTGCTTGGCAATCTCCTTGGCTCGTTCGGTTCGGCCTTCGGCAAGACCTTCGGAACGACCCTTGGCCAAGCCTTCATCATAGCCTTCGTCATGACTCGTGTCAAAAAGGCTCTTCATGTGTCTCACCGACTCCATGTGGCGATAATAAGCCTGCTTGTCCTTGTCGGAAAGGGCATCCACGCGCAAGCGTTCACGCGCCTCGGGCAAGCCGGCAGCCTTGGCCTCGGCACTGATATTGCCCGTCTTGAGAAACTCTATCCACTCGTCAAGTGGCGTCGTTGCCACCTTGTCAAAGTCGTTTACCCTAAGCACATAATATTCGGGGAACAAGTCGCCTGCCGCCTTTCGCTTCATCACGTCAGACTCCTTGTTGCCAAAAAACTTCTCGTTCTGCCTTACCGACAACTTCAAGGTGTCGTGAGGTTGGTGCAGCCCTACAAACTCCGTCTTTCCATGATAAACGTAGTCTTTGCCCTGTCCAAGCTCGAAATAGACTATATTGATTGAGTACACCTTGCGCACGTCCTCGTAAGGCTTGCCCAAACCAATGTATTCGGTGATGGCCTTGGACACACCATAGAGCATGCGGTGGAAATAGGAAAGCTCACGACTGTTTTGCACCTCTATGATACAAAGCTCAGCGTCCTGGCTTTCCGCCAATATGTCTACGCGATTATATTTGTCCTCCTCGTCTTCTTGGTTGCCCTCGCTCTCCAAGAAGCGATGAATCTTGAACCTCTTGCCCAACAGCGAAGCCAGGAAGCCTTCCAAGACCACATAGTTAGCCTTGTCGCGAAGCAAGCGTTTCATCGCCCAGTCGAATCGTATGTAATTTTCACGCATAGCGATATGCCTTTTGAGTCACAATGTCTTTTGGTTGTAAATCTACTACTTTTCCATGAGATAGCCAAACAATTATCGTCTAAATATTTACAAATCACGTCATAACCCAGCAAATACTACACCAAGAAGGCAAATACCATTGCAGTTTGGGCTGCATACCGCTCCATTTAAAGGAAATCGGCGCGCCAATCACCACCGTTTGCCTTCGCGCCGTAACCGCGTCGAGATTGCGCCACAATCGCACTGCCTCTGCGCCGCAATCGCGATGGCGTTGCGGCGCGATCGCAATGCGGTGAGAAACCAACCGTGGATGCCGGCAAACCTTAACCTCGGGACGTGCATAAGGAAACTGTGGTCGGATACCGTGCTTTGACGACAGCATCAGATAGCAATCACGAGGTCAGGAAAACATTTTTTATGTCTTTTCTGTTTGCACATATCTCAGAAATATTTATCTTTGCGCCAAAGGAAACCATAAACATAGATTATGATGAACATTAAGACCATGTTGGCGTGTTGCCTGATGACGCTGCCACTGATGGGGCAAGCGCAGGACTGTTGCAAGAAGAGCAATGACGTGATTGAGACTATCATGTCTCGGCGTTCCATCCGTAAGTATCTCGACAAGCCTGTGGAGCACGAGAAGCTTGCCACTGTCGCCAAGTGCGGCATAAATGCGCCAAATGCCATGAATCAACAGCAATGGGCGGTGCGTGTCGTGGAAGACCAGAACTTCATAAAGGAGACAACGGAGATATTCAAGAAGGATATGCCCGAAATGGTAAAGCGCGACGCCAACTTCAAGAACATGTATCGCAACGCGCCAAACATCATTGTCGTCGCCACTCCCAAGGGAGACAGCTGGGGGCTGCTCAACGCGGGCCTGATGGGCGAGAACATGATGATTGCCGCCAAGGCATTGGGATTGGGCACCTGTTGCCTTGGAAGCGCGGCCCGCTTCTTGCAAGATAGCGAAGCCTGCAAACCCTATCTCGCAAAGCTCAACCTCCCAAAAGACTATGAGATTTGCTACGTTCTCGCCATAGGCTATCCAGACGAGGCTCCTGAGGCAAAGCCGCGAAACGAGAGCAAGATTGAGTATATCAAGTGACCTCTCAATAAGGTTACTGTCTTTTCAGAAACAACAAATCCGTGGACATCTCATCTTTGAGCGTCCACGGATTTGCTGTATTGTGAGTTATCCGCCAATCGGATGTCCTGTTGCAGAAGTTAGATCTCGTTCAGGTCCACCATGTCATGATGTTTCTCATGCCGTTCCTTCACCAGGTGAAGTAGCTTCTCCTTACGCTTTGGCATAATGAGACGGCGAATGAAGATGTTTGGTATGGCTACACCGAGAGCGATGAACAAGATGGTAAGCGACGCCTTGATTGCCCAGTTGAACGCTATGGTAAGCTCACCGACGACGCCGTCCATCTGAATGAAGTCGAAAAGCGAACGATACATCATCACGCCAGGGATCATCGGTATGACAGACGGTATGGCGATGATCTGATGAGGGACGTGGTGTATGTGTTGTGACCGCGTGGCAATGATGCTCGCCACAGCAGAGCCCACAAACGAGCCGATGATGATGCCCTGGTCGAGGCCTATGTTTCCGTTAGACGGTCCAAGGTTCACGAAGTTGCGAGTACACACGGCAAGTATGCCCGTAATGGCAAGCACCGGCATGATGCGCTTAGGAGTGTTGTAAATCGTGGCAAAGCCCATCGACGACACCGCCGCGGCTATGGCATAGTTGATGAAGTTGTTGTGAGGTGTCATAGACAGGTCCTTCACGAAATTGTCGATACCACAAATCTGTATGGCAAAAACAATTCCGAACGACATTGCAATGATCGTCATGAGCGTTATCATGGCACGCGTCAATCCCACTTGCACATAGTCGGAAACCATGTCGGTGACGAAGTTGATCAACGGCACACCAGGCACAATGAACAACGTGCAAGCCATGAGGGGATGGTAAGGCGTGTCAGAGTGGAGGAACGACGGCAAGGCGGAGGCCAGTGTTGGATGGAGACTGATGAAAGTGGTGAGCCAGCAAACGAGCGTAGCCACAAATGCGCTTACGGCAATGCCGACATATCCGTTCCAGTGAAGCTTCGCCAAGTACATCTTCAGGCGGAAACCAAGGATGGCGGGTATGGAGGCATAGAAGAAAGCGGGCCAGTCGCAACCGAACTGCACGCAGAAGCCTCCACACGCGAATCCGGCGCAGATGGCTATCATCCATGGCGAGTATTGCTTGTGCACATGCTTCAAGGCTTCAAGCTCTGCCTCGTAGCGGTCGAGGCTCCAATCCTCGCGTATCGCCGTCCACAGCATCTTGCTGATCTCAGAGATGACCGTGAACTCCACGCAATGGGCATCCACACGCTGGTACTTGGAGAAAGAGTGGGTACCGTCGGAGAGGTTCACCATTACGATGTTAAAGTTGAGGTATATGTGGATATACTCCTCTGGCAGTCCAAGGTAGGCCTCGCATCGCTTCATGTTGCGCATTATTCGCGCACAGTCGGCGTTGCTCGCCATAAGCATGGCTCCTGTGCGCACGAGCAAGTCGAGCTTGCGGCGAAGTAGCTGCACTGAGTTGGCGCGTTCGTCATTCTTGGTCTCTTCGTCGATGCTTCTCTCTTCATCGAGACCGACTAATTCTTCTTTGTTATCCGTAGGTTTGTTGTTTAAACTAAAACTTGCGTTACTCATGATTATGACAAGAATATCATCATTAGAATTTGTATGGAGATAATGCGTACCAGCATGGCAAGAGGATACACCGTGGCATAACCCACCGATGGCGTATCGCTCGATGTGCGGTCGTTGGCGTATGCCAAAGCCGGCGGGTTGGTGTTACCACCAGAGAGCACGCCAATGAGTGTATAGTAATTGATGCGGAAGGCGTATTTTCCTATTATTCCGCCGATGATGATTGGCAGCATCGTGATCAGCAATCCGTATCCAATCCAGTGCAATCCCTGCTCGTTGATAAGGGTGTGGAAGAAGTCCTGACCGGCTCCCAAGCCCACACATGCGAGGAAGATGTTGATGCCCATCTCTCGCAACATCATGTTGGCAGAGATGGTGTTGTAGGTCACGAGATGATAGCGCGGACCAAAATAACCCATCAGGATGGCGACAATGAACGGGCCGCCGGCAAGGCCGAGACGAATAGGCGTAGGAATGCCAGGTATGGCAATTGGCACGGTGGCAAGCAAGCAACCGAGGGCTATGCCCACGAATATTGGTATGAGGTTGGGGTAGTTGAGACGCTTCATCTGGTTGCCGAGCACCTTGTCGACCTTGCTGAGGGCAAGCTCAGAACCCACGACCGTAAGGCGGTCGCCAAGTTGCAGGCGGAGGTGAGGATGAGCCACAAGGTCCACGCCATTTCGGTTGACACGCGTGACGGTGGCCTGGAAGTTGCCATTGATGTCGAGCGACACCAGCGTCTTGCCCTGCAGCTCAGGACGTGTCACAATGATGCGACGAGAGATAAGCTCACGCTCAAACTGGCCCCAGTCTACGTCAACCTGCTTTCCGAAGAGAGCCACGAGGCTGTCTACGTCTTGCGGAGCTACCACCACGAGAACTATATCGTTGAGATGCAATCTCGTCTGTCCGTTCACAATGGTATTGTGAGAAGTGTTGCCGTGGTCTATGATACGCGAGATCATGAAGTGGCGTCCGACGATGCGCTTGACTTCTGCCACGGTGAGGTTGTCGATACGCTCGTTGATTATCTCAAGCGACACCGAGCGCACCGCGAGCAGCTCTGGTTGTCCCTCGCCTGTCTCAGCCTGCTTTTCCTCTTCCCCTGGCTTGATGCGAAGAATGAGGCGCAGCAAGATGAATGACAGTATGACGCCTATCACGCCCATAGGGTAGGCCAAGGCATAACCGGTGGCTATGTCGGGACTCTCCACGCCCTTCATGCTGAAAAACGCTTGTTGCGCCGCGCCCATTCCTGGCGTATTGGTCACGGCACCGGAGAGTATGCCGGCAATTGCCGTAAACGGCGTGTCAGTGAGATAATATACACCCAAAGCCGTCAAGATGCTGAAGAAGATAGTGATAAGCACGAGAATGTTGAGCTGGAGACCGCCCTTCTTGAATGAGGCGAAGAAGCCGGGGCCTACTTGCAGACCCAAGGCATAGACGAAGAGCACAAGGCCAAACTCCCGAAGGAAGTGAAGCAACTCAACATTAAGATTAAGGTTAAAGTACCCGAAAACAATACCTACAATTAAGACCCATGTAAGCCCAAGGGATACGTTCTTCACTTTTATCTTTCCCAAGATCAAGCCCAGCGTGATGACCAAGGCAAGGATAAAGATGGAATGGGAGACCCCGCCCGCCCAATAGGCTTGCGAACCCTCAAACAATGTCTTGATGAAATCCATTGATTAACAAAATGAAAAGCTGATAATTAAAATTCCCTGCAAAGGTACGCCTTTTTTAGGAATTAATAATTATCAACGCGATATTTATTCTCGTCCTTGTCTTGCAACATGGAGAGATAGCTTGCATACCTGCTCTCGGCTATGTAGTGGTCTTCCACGGCCTTACGCACGGCACAACCTGGTTCGTGCGTATGTGTGCAGTTGGAGAAACGGCAATCGTGCGAGAACTTGAATATCTCACGGAAATAGCTGCCTATCTCCTCCGGCTCCATGTCAAACGAGCCAAAGCCCTTGATGCCCGGAGTGTCGATGAGCCAACCGCCCTCGGCAAGCGGCACCATCTCTGAAAAGGTCGTGGTGTGTGTGCCTGTGTCGTGAGCGTCGCTTATGTCAGCCACCTTTGCCTCGGCACCTGGCACCACGAGGTTGAGCAAGGTCGACTTCCCCACTCCACTGTTGCCGCTGAGCAGTGTCACCTTGTTGGGCAGCAACTTTAGCAACGGCTCCACGCCCTCACCTGTCGCCGCCGAAATTTCATGGCAAGCATAAGCCAACGACTCGTAGAGGCTCACCACCATGTGTTGGTAATGCAGCTCTTCCTCGGTCAGCAGGTCTGTCTTGTTGAACGCCAACACCACTGGCACCGAATAAGCCTCAGCTGAGGCAAGGAATCGGTCAACGAAAACCGTGGAGGTCTCCGGATGCGCTATTGTTACCACGAGCAACGCCTGGTCGAGGTTGCAGGCTATTATGCTGCTCTGCTTCGACAGGTTGGTGGCTCGCCTTATTATGTAGTTGCGACGGTCGTCAATGGCGGTAATAAGGCCTTGCCCTTCGCCATTGACGACTATATCCACGTGGTCGCCCACTGCCACGGGATTGGTGGAGCGTATGCCCTTGAGCCTGAAATTGCCCTTGACCTTACTCTCTACCGTGCGTCCATCATCGGTCAGCACGGTATACCAAAACCCCGTGTTCTTGATTACTAATCCATGCATTGAGTTCAACAAGCCATCAAATGGTCATAATCTCCTTCTGCTTGTTGGCAAGAGCGGCGTCTATCTGCTTGATGAACTTATCGTGGAGCTTCTGCAAGTTGTCCTCAGCGTCTTTCTCCTGATCCTCGGAGAGTCCGTCCTTTATGGCTTTCTTGAGCTTGTCCTTATACTCGGCGCGCACGTTTCTCACCTGCACCTTAGCCTGCTCGCCAATCTTGTTGCATTGCTTCACGAGCTCCTTGCGCCTTTGCTCTGTTGGCTGTGGCAAGCGGAGAATCACCATCTCGCCATTGTTCTCTGGCGTGATGCCGACATCAGAGTCCATGATGCCTTTCTCTATATCCTTAATGGCCTTGCGCTCCCATGGACGAATGGTTATGGTGCGCGCGTCAGGCACCTGGAGTGCCGCCACTTGGTTCAATGGCACGGGCTGGCCATACGACATCACTCTCACAGAGTCGAGAATGGCAATGTTGGCACGGCCGGCGCGAATGCGCGACAGTTCTGTATCAAGGAAGTTGGCGCTCTTCTTCATTCTGTCCTCAGCGCTCTTCAAGGTTTCTTTAACGTCTATCATAAGAAAATAGGTTTAATTACTTTTATCGATTACAAATTTAGGGAATTTTCCCAAAAGAAAGCGCCTCCCGTCGTGTTTTTTTGACACAAATAACAAGAAACGGCACTTTCCGCCCCTTTTTGCCGACGCTACTTGCCTATGACAGTGGCAACGTGGTTTGTCAGTTCCACGAAGTCGGCCACGGCGAGCTGCTCGGGCCGCTTTGTCATCATGTCGGCGGCGAAGAATTCTGGCGACGGCATGGTCTCCTTGTTGAACAAGGGCTTGAGCGACACGCGCAGCATCTTGCGCCGCTGATTGAACACCGTCTTCACCACACGCTTGAAGAGGTTCTCATCGCACCCAAGGTCTTGAACGCCATTGCGCGTCATGCGGATCACCGCGCTCTTCACCTTTGGTGGCGGGTTGAATACGTCCTCGTCTACCGTGAAGAGATATTCCGTGTCATACCACGCCTGTATCAGCACGCTCAGAATGCCATACTGTCTCGACCCAGGCTTTGAGGCTATGCGCAACGCCACTTCACGCTGAATCATGCCCGTGCAGCAAGGTATAAGCTCCTTGTTGTCGAGCATCTTGAAGAAGATTTGCGATGATATGTCGTAAGGATAGTTGCCCGTCAGCACGAAGGGCTTGCCGTCGAACACCTGGCGCAAGTCCATCCTCAGGAAGTCGTAGCCAATGATGTTGTCGCGCAACTTCGGGAACTTCTCGTAAAGGTACCTCACGCTCTCGTCGTCTATCTCTACCGCCTTGACCTCGCGGGGCTTCTCCACGAGAAACTGCGTCAGCACGCCCATGCCCGGGCCGATTTCCAGCACGGGTATGTCCGGGCAAGCGTCCACGGTGTCGGCAATGCGCTTGGCTATGTTGAGGTCGGTCAGGAAGTGCTGGCCGAGGTTTTTCTTGGGTCTAACCTGTTTCATTTATTCGTTACTATGTGTCGTTATGATGGCGTTGTCAACCTTCCCTGAAGAAGTCGAGACACTGCTTTATTTCCTCGTCGGTTGCCGTTTGGTTAATGTGGATGTCGCCAATGTCGGACAGCAAGGTGAAGTTGATTATTCCCGACGTGTTCTTCTTGTCGTGGCGCATGATGTTGATAAGCTCGTCGTAGTCGTCGCAGCTTATGTCCATAATGCCATAGTTCTCGCGAATATATCGCACCGTCTGTGTCATCTTATCGACAGGGAACTGTTCTTTCATCGCGGACAAGTACAATTCGCAGATAAGTCCGTAAGCCACGGCATAGCCATGGAGTATCGGCTCCGTGCCTTTGTCCTCATGGTGCATGAGAGAGAAGCTCTCGAACGCATGGCCAAAGGTATGGCCGAAGTTCAGAGCCTTGCGTATGCCTTTCTCCTTGGGATCCTCTGCCACGATGCGCTCCTTCACTTTCACCGATGTCGCGAGCATGGAGAGCAACTGCTTGAGGTCGGGGTTGCCGAGGTCGAAGTTGAGCAGCTCCGCCCATGTCTTGGTGTCGGAGATAAGGCCATGCTTTATCATCTCGCCATATCCCGAACGCAAGTTCTTGTCGTCGAGCGTGCGCAGGAACTCCGTGTCGAGCAACACGAACTTCGACTCGTTGAACACGCCCACCTCGTTTTTGAAGCTGTCGAGGTTGATGCCGGTCTTTCCGCCCACCGAGGCGTCGACCATGGCAAGGAGCGTTGTTGGGATGTTGATGAAGTCTATGCCGCGCTTGAACGTGGATGCCGCGAAGCCGCCAAGGTCGGTCACCATGCCGCCGCCAAGGTTGACAAGCAACGAGTGGCGCGTGGCCTTGCCGCGTTCTAACTCTCGCCAAACATAAACGAGCGACTCCACATTCTTGTGGATATCGCCCGGGGCAATGGTGATGACATGAGCTCCGCGCAAGGAGATAAACGTCTCTATCACCGGCCAGCATTGATTTCGTGTCGCGTCATCCGTAAGCACGAAAATGTTGTCGTGCTCGCATTCTGATATTGCCATTGCCAAATCGGTGGCAAGTTGATGTGTAATTAACACTCTTTGTTTCATCATTCTCATACTTAACGTTCAATTGCAAATATACTCATTAACGCTCTATATAATGGTACTCTCGCGGCATATGTTATCTTTTTTTAACGAAATGCGATATGCCTTTGCTCATTTCACGTCCGCCGTGTGCAGTTTTATCGTTTCCATCAAGCGGTTTGTTTTTAAACTTATTTCACTTGCAAGCGTCTAAAGAGAGTCTAATATTTGCAAGAGATTTAAAAGAATAATGAAAAAATTGCTGTTGCTTGCGCTATTGGTGACGACGACGCTCGCCACGTTTGCGCAGAAGCGAGAGGTGTCGGGCACTATTCTCGACACCAAGACCAAGGAAGCCGTATCCATGGTCACGGTCCAATTGTTAAAGTCCGATTCCACTTTTGTCAGTGGCGCCTTGTCCGACAACAAGGGTCACTTTTCAGTCAAGGCTCCTGCCGACGGACAATACATCCTCAAGCTTTCGAGCGTGGGTTACAAGACCCTCACGCGCGCCGTCAGCGTCAAGCAGAAGGCTAATGTCGACCTTGGCACATTGCGTTTCTCCGCCGACGCCATCATGCTGAAGGAAGCCACGGTGACTGCACAGGCACAAAAGGTGGTGGTAAAGGAAGACACTTTCGAGTATAACGCCAGCGCCTACCGCACGCCTGAGGGTTCCACCATAGAGGAACTGGTGAAGCGCCTGCCCGGCGCGGAAGTTGGCGACGATGGCAAGATAACCATCAACGGCAAGGAAGTGAAGAAGATCCTTATTGATGGCAAGGAGTTCATGACTGGCGACACGAAGACGGCAATGAAGAACATCCCCACATCTATTATTAATAAGGTGAAAGCCTACGACCAGAAGAGCGACCTGTCGAGGGTGACGGGTATTGACGACGGTGAGGAGCAAACGGTGCTCGACTTTGGCGTCAAGGCAGGAATGAACAAGGGCGCCATGGCCAACGTCGACGCCGGCGTAGGCACCAAGAACCGATACAGCGGGCGCGCTTTCGGCGGCTACATGCAAGGCAACTTCAAGTTGTTCGGAATGGGCAACGCCAACAATGTCAACGACATGGGCTTTGGCGGTCGTGGTGGATTCTTCGGAAGGGGACGCAACGGCCTCAACGCCTCAAAGATGGCAGGCTTAAACCTCAACTACGAGAAGAAAGACACGTTGAAGATTGACGGCAGCGTGAGATGGAACCACAGCGACGGTGACGTGTGGAGCAAGTCGAGCTCCGAGAACTATGTCAGCACCGTGGGGTCATTCTCCAACAACTTGAGCAAGTCGTTCTCGCGCAGCAACAACTTCAACGCCCAGGCACGCGTGGAGTGGACTCCCGACTCCATGACGAACATCATGTTCAGGCCAACGCTTTCCATGAGCACCAGCGACGGATTGAGCCACGCCTCTTCCGCCTCGTTCAACGAAGATCCTTACGGCTATACGACCGATCCTCTCAGCGAGGAAGCGCTTAAGACATTGGCGCAAAAGGGCGTCATCGTCAACTCCAACACCTCCAACGGCATCACCTATTCCAAGAGCAACAGCGCAGGGGCGATGCTTCAACTCAACCGCAAGCTCAACAGCCGCGGACGCAACATTACCCTTCGCGGCGATGTGAGCTACACGAACTCCAAGTCTAATTCCCTGTCGACCAACAACGTGCACCTGTATCAGATAAAGGACGTCCTTGGGCAGGACTCCACTTATCAGACAAACCGATATAACCTTGCACCGTCGAAGAGCTGGAACTACACTTTGCAGACCACATACAGCGAGCCTCTGTGGAAAGGCGCGTTCCTGCAACTGCGCTACCAGTTCAAGTACAGCTACAGCAAGAGCGACCGCTCCACCTACGACTTCTCCAACCTTGGCGAGGACTTCTTCTCCGGCGTCAAGGCCGGCTATCGCAGCTGGGACGGATACCTCAACCGCCTGGAGCACCCATACACCGATTATCTCGACACGAACCTGAGTCGCTATTCTGAATACAAGAACTACACCCACAACATCGAGCTCATGTACAGGATGATCCGGACGAAGTGGCAACTCAACGCCGGCGTGATGATGCAGCCGCAAAGGTCGCACTACGTGCAGAACTACCAAGGCGTGAGCGTGGACACCACTCGCAACGTGACCAACTTCACCCCTACCCTCGACTTCAGGTATAAGTTCAACAAGATAAGCAACTTGCGCGTCAACTATCGCGCCTCGACCACGCAGCCGAGCATCTCCCAGCTGCTCGACATCTACGACGACTCCGACCCTCTCAACATCTCCACGGGTAACCCTGGACTGAAGCCGTCGTTCAACCAGAACTTCCGCTTGTTCTACAACAGCTATTTCGAGAAGACCAAGCAGTCGGTGATGACCTTCGTCGACTTTAACAACACGCGAAACAGCATCAGCAACAAGGTGACATACAACGAGAAGACCGGCGGACGCATAACAAGGCCGGAGAACATCAACGGCAACTGGAACCTGAACTCCGCGCTGATGTTCAACACGCCTCTCGACTCTGCCGGCTATTGGAACATCAACACCTTCGCCAACCTCAACTACTCCAACAACGTTGGTTACATCTCGCTCAGCCGTGACGCCAACTCAATAAAGAACACCACGCGCGACATGACCATCGGCGACCGCCTCGCTGGCAGCTACCGCAACAGTTGGCTTGAGGTTGAGCTCAACGGCGCGTTCAACTACCGCCACTCGAACAACAAGTTGCAGCCAACATCCAACTCCAACGTATGGCAATACAGCTACGGCGGAAGCATCAGCGCCACGGCTCCGTGGGGCACGACGCTGTCTACCGACATCAACATGAACTCTCGCCGAGGATACACCGACAACTCGCTCAACACCAACGAGCTGGTATGGAACGCGCAGGTGTCGCAGAGCTTCCTCAAGGGACGGCCTCTCACCGTCATGCTGCAGTTCTACGACATACTGCACCAGCAGAGCAACCTGAGCAGAAACATCACCGCGTCGATGCGCTCCGACACGGAGTACAACTCCATCAACAGCTACATAATGCTGCACGTCAACTACCGCCTCAACCTCTTCGGAGGCAAACAGGCACGCCGCGATGGTCACGGGCCTGACGATGGTCCTGGCGGCAGAGGCGGTCGTCCACCAATGGGCGGTGGCAGACCACCAATGGGCGGCGGACGTCCACCTATGGGCAGAATGTTCTGATGCCGCGCGTCCATCGCATTGGACGCCTTCTTGCTGATGTTTCAAAAGGTTTCGCCACTCCGCAAACGGCTACGCAGTGGTAAATAAATGCTTTGCAGGGGCGGGCCTTGTGCCCGTCCGCAACCCGAATGGTCAAATGCATCGGATATGTCGATGCGTCCACATTGGTTGCGGACGGGCACAAGGCCCGCCCCTGCAAAGCATTATTGTATGTATAATCG
>CAVHEN010000036.1:0-20777 GCA_963635115.1 Oscillospiraceae bacterium
TTGTCACCAAAGGCGGTCACAGGAAATTCCGTGCCATCGCTCGCCGTCACTTTCTCCGGCACAACGACATCGCCAGAATATTTCTCGTCGCTGCTCGCCACGACAGTAGCCGTCTTCGCGTCGCTATCAAGCAGATAGCGTATTCCGTCGATGGTCTCAAAGCTTGCCTGGGCGAAGGTGGTGCTTGTGGCAAACAGCAGCATTGCCACCAACAAAAGAATGCCCTTGAATGAGCCTAAGCTCCCTTCACGGAGCGGATGGGGGGGGTAAACATCTTGATTTTCATACAGTTATGTGATTTTAAGTTATCGCTTGGTTATCATCATTGTGATGTAATCGCGACAAAGTTACATCTTTTCAATAGCAATCGTTAACTTTTCGGCGATTTTCTTTAAAGAAATTTCCATATAATAAAGATGTGGCAGGCGTGAGGCACGCCATAACGCTCGACAAACGGCACAAAATCAAAGTTATTAGCGAAAAAGGCGGTTATGTGGAATAAAAAGCGTAACTTTGCCGACTGGTTATTTCATGCTTATCAATAATTATGGCCTTTCCCATACAAATTGACATATTAGAGCTTATCATCAAAGGCATCATCATTGGCATAGCGGCTTCGGCGCCAATGGGGCCCGTGGGAATCTTGTGCGTTCAGCGGACACAGAAGAAAGGCCGCTGGTATGGGTTCGCCACAGGCGTAGGAGCCTCGGCAAGCGACTTGTTTTATGCCTTGCTGTCGGGAGCCGGCATGTCGTTTGTGGTGGATTTCATCAACAATCCCGTCTACAAGTTCTACCTGCAGCTCGCAGGTGGCGTGATGCTGCTCGTGTTCGGACTCATCAGCTTCTTCAGCAACCCGCTGAAGAAAGCCCATGTCAACGGGCAGAAAGAGAAAGGCACGCTGATCCACAATGGCGTGACGGCATTCTTCATCACCCTGTCCAACCCGTTGATCATCCTGCTCTTCATCGCCCTCTTCGCCCAGTTCAACTTCATCATTCCCAACCAGCCGCTGCTCATGGTCGTGGGCTATGCCTCCATGATAGGCGGCGCGCTGCTGTGGTGGTACGGGTTGACATGGATGATAGACAAGATACGCGCCAAGTTTGACCAGACAGGCGTGATGATAATAAACCGCGCCATAGGCAGTTGCGTCATCTTCTTCTCGCTTATCAGCCTCATCGGCACTATCTTCAACATTTACCTTTTCCCAGGGATGCAAGAGTGACCCCGCGCACTGGACAAGGGCCATCAACCCACAGGCAGGATGCCTTAATACATTAATAATATGTTTATCGCAAAAGAGATAAGAAAGAAATCGATAGCCGAATATCTGCTCTACATGTGGCAGATAGAGGACCTCATCCGTGCCTACGGATGCTCGCTGCCGCGCATAAAGCGAGAGTATATAAGCAAGTTCGGCGACCTCACCGAGGAGCAGAAGGAAGAGGAGACCGATTGGTTCGGCAACCTCATACGCATGATGAATGAGGAGGGCAAGCGCGAGAAAGGCCACCTTAACATCAATGCCATTATCATACAAGACCTCGCCGACCTCCACGGAGAGCTGATAGACTCCAACCTGTTCCCCTTCTACAACGCCGAATACTACAAGGTGTTGCCCTTCATTGTTGAGCTAAGGCGCAAGGGCAACGACAACGTGGGCGAGATAGAGACGTGCTTCAACGCCCTCTATGGCAAGATGCTCTTGCAGATGAAGCACAAGGAAATATCCGAGGATACGGAGCACGCATTGGCAGAAATCACCACGTTTGTGGGACTGCTAAGCGACTATTACATCAAGAACCGGGACGAGGGCCTTGATTTCGGACACAACGTTTAATAAGAGACAGAGAAGATGAACATCCTTGTTACCGGCGCCAACGGTCAACTTGGCAACGAAGTGCAGATTGCGAGCAAGCAATCGGCGAAAGACCATTACTTCTTCACCGACGTGTGCGAAGGGTATGAGCGGCTCGACATAACCGACATAGACAAGGTTCGCGCCTTCGTGAAGGCCCACGACATACGGTGCATAATAAATTGCGCTGCGTGGACCAACGTGGACAAGGCGGAGACAGCCGGCGACATAGTGGAGACGCTCAACGCCGTGGCTCCGGAGAATCTCGCCAAGGTGATGAATGAAGTCGACGGACTGCTCGTGCACATCAGCACCGACTATGTGTTCGGAGGCGACCCATACAACACGCCTTGCCGCGAAGACCAAAAGGGCACACCGACTGGCGTCTACGGTCTGACGAAGCTCCACGGCGAGCAGAAGATCGAGGCCACAGGGTGCAAGCACATCATCATCCGCACGGCATGGCTCTACTCCGAGTTTGGCCACAACTTCGTGAAGACGATGCTGAACCTCACCGCCACGAAGCCAAAGCTGAAGGTGGTGTTCGACCAAGCCGGAACCCCGACCTACGCAGGCGACCTCGCCGACGTGGTGTTCGACATCGTGGAAAACCGCAAGTTTGAGGGCAACACGGGCATCTACCACTTCAGCAACGAAGGCGTTTGCAGCTGGTACGACTTCACAAAGATGATCGCACTTATAGCCGGACACACCGAGTGCGACATTGAGCCGTGCCATAGCGACGAGTACCCGTCGCCCGTCAAGCGCCCAGCCTATTCGGTGCTCGACAAGACAAAGATAAAGGAGACTTTCGGCGTGAACATTCCCTATTGGCTCGACAGCCTCAAGAAATGCATGAACAATATCAACAATGAATAAACAAATAGAACGCAGGCGTACATTCGCCATCATCTCTCACCCTGATGCCGGTAAGACAACGCTGACGGAGAAATTCCTGCTCTTCGGCGGACAGATACAGGTTGCCGGCGCCGTAAAGAGCAACAAGATTCGCAAGACGGCGACAAGCGACTGGATGGACATAGAGAAGCAACGCGGTATCTCAGTGTCTACCTCGGTAATGGAGTTCGACTATCTTCCTGAGGGTCAGACGGGCGAGCCGTTCAAGGTGAACATCCTCGACACGCCCGGTCACCAAGACTTTGCCGAGGACACCTACCGCACGCTCACGGCTGTCGACTCTGCCATCATCGTGGTGGACTCTGCCAAAGGCGTTGAGGCACAGACCCGAAAGCTCATGGAGGTGTGTCGAATGCGCAATACGCCCGTCATCATATTCATCAACAAGATGGACCGCGAGGGTCGCGACCCCTTCGACCTGCTCGACGAGCTTGAGCAAGAGCTCAACATCCACGTGCGCCCACTGTCGTGGCCAATAGGACAAGGCATGAAGTTCAAGGGCGTGTACAACATCTACGAGAACAACCTCAACCTCTTCACACCTGACAAGCAGCGCAAGACGCAGAAGGTGGAGGTCGACATACAATCGACAGACCTTGAACAACACGTTGGCGAGGACTTCGCCCAACACCTTCGCGACGACCTTGAACTGCTCGACGGCGTGTACCCAGACTTCAACATTGACGACTATCGCAAGGCGGAAGTCGCACCGGTGTTCTTCGGCTCAGCGCTCAACAACTTCGGTGTGCAAGAGCTGCTCGACTGCTTTGTGCAGATAGCGCCCTACCCTCAGCCCACCAAGGCCGAGGAGCGAATGGTAAGTCCCGACGAGCCTAAGTTCACGGGCTTCATCTTCAAGATCACCGCCAACATCGACCCCAACCACCGCTCGTGCATAGCCTTCTGCAAGATATGCTCAGGCAAGTTTCTCAGAAACCAGCCCTATTATCACGTCAGGCTCGACAAGACCGTGCGCTTCTCCTCCCCCACGCAATTCATGGCACAGCGCAAGAGCACCGTGGACGAGGCATGGCCAGGCGACATCGTGGGTCTGCCCGACAACGGCATCTTCAAGATTGGCGACACGCTGACAGAGAGCGAGCATCTGCATTTCCGCGGCTTGCCATCATTCTCGCCGGAGCTGTTCAAGTATATCGAGAACGACGACCCAATGAAGTCGAAGCAGTTCCAGAAAGGCGTGGAGCAGCTCATGAACGAGGGCGTGGCGCAGATGTTTGTCAACCAGTTCAACAACCGCCGCATCATCGGCACCGTGGGCCAACTGCAATTCGAGGTCATACAGTATCGCCTGGAGCACGAGTACAACGCAAAGTGCCGTTGGGAGCCCGTACATCTTTATAAGGCTTGCTGGATAGAGAGCGACGACGCGCAAGAGCTTGACAACTTCAAGAAGCGCAAATATCAATACATGGCAAAGGACATCGAGGGCAGGGACGTGTTCCTCGCCGACTCAAGCTACGTGCTGAGCATGGCGAAAGAAGACTTCAAGAACATCAAGTTCCACTTCACGAGCGAGTTCTAACCTTCCTTTAAGCCCCCTCGGGGCTGGACATATCCAAAAGAATACGAGCCGCACGCTAACAACGATGTTAACGTGCGGCTCGTCTTGTTTTATCATTATCCTTGCGCCATCACGCAAGTGGGCTTATTGCTTCGTGTGGGTAAGGTTTCCCGAAGCAGATCTCATCGTCTTGCGGTTGCGGCGCGAACGCCGTGCGATTGCGCCGTGATGGCATCGCGATTGCGGCGCAAAGGCTGTGCGATTGCGGCGCGAAGGCGAACCAAGAAGCCCACGATGGTTTTATCCCATCAGTATCGGCATAGAGCCACGCAAGTAGACAATCACTGAGGATAAGTCATGTTCTCGGGCTCCAAGTGCTCAAGCACTTCCGTCAAATACTTCCTCGCTTCCCATTTTGCCATGGGCAGGTCGTGAAGCAGATAGTTGCCACAGTCGCGCGGAGCCGTCCCAGGCACTTCGCCCTCAAAATCGGCAACGAACTTAAACGTGCGACGCATGAGGTCGGCAATGTCGCATGATTCCAAGTCGCCACGCAGCAAGAGGTAATTGCCTGTGAGGCAACCCATTGGTCCCCAATATATTATGCGGTCTTTCCATTCAGCGTCGTTCCTGAGGAATGTGGCTGCAAGGTGCTCAATGGTATGGAGAGCGCCCGGGTGAAGCGCAGGCTCACGGTTGGGTTCCTTCATGCGAATGTCGAAGGTGGTGACGGTCTCGCCGCCAACCTCATCCTTGCGCGACACGTAGATGCCACGTAGAAGCTTTTCATGGTTTATGGTAAACGAAGGTATCTTATCCATTGCTAATGATTTAATCTATCGATTCAATAAACGAGCGTGTGACCTCGAAGCTATCGGCTGCCACACGATTCCAGAAGTCGAAATACTGTGATGCCTTGGTGTCTTTCAGTGGCACGTCGCTGATGACACGGAAAGATATGAACGGCGTCTTGTAGATGAAGCATGCCTGTGCTATAGAGCAGCTCTCCATGTCCACGGCAGTGGCATTCGGGAACTTGGATATTATCTCCTGCATCTTCTGCCTTGAGTCCACGAACCAGTCGCCGCTCACCGTCAGGCCCTTCACTATCTTGCTACCCTCAGGCATCTTCACTGCCAATGCCTTTTCCACGAGGTCGGCATTCGCGTTGAATGTTGGCGGCATGCCTATCACCTGCCCATAGCTGGCGTTGTCGCCACAATAGGCGTCGTGGTACACACACGACGATGCCACCACCACGTCGAGCGGGTTCAACGCAGTGTCGGCACCACCGGCACATCCAGTGGATATAATAAGGTCTGGATGATAGTTGTCTATCATCTCCACGGCGCCAATGGCTGAGTTCACCTTGCCTATGCCGCATTGTTGCAACACCACCTCATGCTCGCCAATCTTGCCTATGACAAAATCCTTATGGTTATGACGTTCGGTCGTGGCATCGTCGAGCAACGAACGGAGTTGTGCCAACTCCTTGTCCATTGCGACTATAACTCCTAACTTTTTCAAAACAATAACTCCTATTTTTCATGCAAAGTTATGAAAAAATCACTACCTTTGCCACATAATTGACAGAAAACTTATGAAAACATTAAAGAAATGCCTGCCCGACTTTCTGGTAGTGATTCTTTTTATCGTCTTGGCAGTGGCTTATTTTGCCCCTGCCGACTTTGAGGGCCGCATCCTCTTCCAACACGACTCTGCCGCCGGCATCGGAGCTGGTCGCGAGGCTCAACAATACCAAGAACAGACAGGCAACACCACAAGATGGACCAACGCCCTGTTCGGCGGAATGCCCACTTACCAGACGGCGCCGTCGTACTCGAGCAACACCGTCATCAATCAGGCCATCTCCCTTTACCACTTATGGTTGCCTGATTACGTGTGGTATCTCTTCGCCTACCTACTGGGCTTCTACATCCTTTTGCGCGCATTCAATTTCAAGCAATACCTTGCGGCATTGGGCGCCATAACGTGGGCATTCTCAAGCTATTTCCTCATTATCATCGCGGCGGGCCATTTCTGGAAAGTAATGGCACTGGCTTACCTCCCGCCAATGATTGGCGGCATCGTGCTCGCCTATCGTGGCAAGTACTTGTGGGGATTTGCGGTCACCGCCATCTTTACGGCATTTGAGATCAAGGCCAACCATGTGCAGATGACATACTACTATCTGTTCATCATCCTTTTCATGGTCATCGCATGGCTCGTCAGCGCCATCCGCCAACATTGGCTCCCTCGCTTCTGGAAGGCATCGGGCGTCGTGGTTGCCGCCGCGCTCATCGGCGTGTGCATCAACCTCTCTAACCTTTACCACACTTGGCAATACCAAAAGGAGAGCATGCGCGGAAAGAGCGAGCTCGTGAAAAAGAACTCCGCCAAACAGACATCGAGCGGCCTCGACCGCGACTACATCACGCAGTGGAGCTATGGCATCGACGAGACGTGGACGCTCCTTGTGCCGAACGCAAAGGGCGGCGCCAGCGTGTCTATGGCAGCAAACGAGAAGGCAATGGAGAAAGCCGACCCGCAATTCATGCAGGCTTATCAGCAGATCGGGCAATATTGGGGCGACCAGCCTGGCACAAGCGGCCCAGTGTATGTGGGCGCCTTCGTGCTCATGCTCTTCTTCCTTGGCTTGTTCATCGTGAAAGGCCCAATAAAGTGGGCTTTGCTCGCTGCCACGGTGTTGTCCATACTCTTGTCGTGGGGCCACAACTTCATGGGCTTCACCAATTTCTTTATCGACTATATTCCGTTGTATGCCAAATTCCGCACGGTGGCTTCCATCCTTGTCATTGCTGAGTTCACGATACCTCTTCTCGCAATGCTCGCACTCAAGAAGATCATCGACGAGCCCGACACGCTGAAGACCAAGAAGAAGTGGTTGTGGACATCGTTTGGCCTCACTGGCGGTTTGGCTTTCCTCTTCTGGGTTGCTCCATCGCTGTTCTTCCCCAACTACATTTCCGTGGCTGAGGCACAGCAGTTTGGGCAGATTGCCCAGCAAGGCACCGAGGCAGCTCAGTTTGTAAACGCGTTCGAGGCGAACCTCACCTCCGTGCGCCAATACATCTTCTCGTCCGACGCTCTCCGCTCTTTCATCATCGTCGCCATAGGCACGGCCTTGCTCCTGCTCTTCTATAAGAAGAAGCTCAACGCCCGCTTCACCGTGGGCTGCATTGCCTTGCTCTGCCTCGTTGACATGTGGCAAGTGGACAAGCGCTATCTCAACGACGGAATGTTCGTGGAGAAGAGCGTGCGCGACACGCCCCAACAGATGACGGAGACCGACAGGATAATCCTGCGCGACAAGGGTCTCGACTACCGCGTGCTCAACCTCGCGTCAAACACGTTCAACGAGAACGAGACCTCTTATTACCACAAGAGCATTGGCGGATACCATGCTGCGAAGTTGCGTCGCTACCAGGAGATGATCGACGCTTACATCGTACCCGAGATGCAGCGCACCATGCCGGCAATATCAAAGGCAGGCGGCGACATGACAAAGGTCAACGGCGACTCCATATTCCCCGTGCTCGACATGCTCAACGCCAAATACATCATCTTGCCTTTGCAGAACAACCGCACCGTGCCATTGCAGAACCCTTACGTCAACGGCAACGCGTGGTTCGTGGACAAGCTCTACTATGTGGGCAACGCCAACGAGGAATTAGCCAAGGTCGGCAAGATAGACCTCAAGCACGAGGCGGTGGCAGACAGCAAGTTCCAGGCTCAACTCGGCAACTCGACCAAGCAAGACGGCGAGTCGATGGTGACGTTGAAGAAGTATGAGCCCAACCACCTCATTTACCAGGCCAACTCCGACAAGGGCGGCGTGCTCGTATTCTCGGAGATATATTATCCGGGCTGGACGGCAACCGTGGACGGCAAGGCCGTGGAGCTGGGGCGTGTCAACTATATTCTCCGCGCCTTGCAGGTGAAGCCAGGCAAGCACGAGGTGGTGCTCGACTTCCATCCGTCGTCCATAAGTACCACTGAGACAATAGCATACGTTGCATACATTCTCCTCGCGTTACTCATCGTCCTCGGTGTCTACACTGAGTGGAGAAAGAAAAAGGCCATGTCGTCCACACAGACACCAACGATATAATTTCCGCCACGAGATCTTAAACTCTCCATAGTATCACCATTGACATCTCCACACCGAGTTTCTAACTCACACGGATTCTAAAGATTTAAAAGATGTCGGCTTCGCCGATTACGCAAACCTTGTGACATAGGGTACAAATCATCCAAAAGGCAAGTACACACTTAGACACTCATGGATGCGCGTAGCCGCTCGCGGCGTAGCAATCTTTAAAATCTTTAGAATCCGTGTGAAATAAATCCTCATGTCATGGAAAGATCAGGTACGAAAATAACAATGTAGAAAGCACAAGGAAATGACGGAAGACGAGATTACTTACAAGATAAGGCACGCCATTTTTGATGTCTACAATGAACTTGGGCCAGGGCTTTTAGAAAACATTTATAAGGAATCTTTAATCATCCAATTGAGAAAAGACAAGCTGAAAGTAGCAGAAGAATCCTCAGTCCCAGTTTATTACAAAGGTACACTACTCCAAAAATCATGCTTGCGTATCGACATTTTAGTGGAGGACGAAATAATAATAGAGCTAAAGTCTGTAGAAGAGCTTAAGAAAGTGCATTACAAGCAACTTCTAACATATCTAAAGCTCTCAAAACTACATTGTGGGCTACTTGTCAATTTCAACACCGATAACATCATGAACTCGATACACAGGGTCTTCAATGGTTATAAGGATAAAACTGAATAATAAACACAATCAAGCATGAGGTTTATTCCATACGGATTTATTTTTCTCACGGATTTTAAGGATTCAAAAGATGTCGGCGTTGCCGATTACGCAGACCTTGTCCAAGGACACATAACCACTCAAGGCAAGGACACGCAAAGTCACGACAGGAACGCCAACGCGTAGCCGAACTCAACGCGTAGCCGTTCGCGGCGTAGCCATCTTTTAAATCTTTTGAATCCGTGTGAACACAACACACATCTCATGAGAACAAAATCCTCACATTAAATATACATTGCGTATATTATGCATGAAAGTAAAAATAAGACTATGATAAAGAACACGAAATCATCACTGAGATGGGCAACCGCAGCAATGCTGTTGCTCTTCTTTTTGCCAATAAGCACAAAGGCGGCAAGCAACGAGACGGAGGCAAAGAACATGTTCAACAAGGCATGGAAAATGTTCACGTCGCCCAACGGCGTGTCGCTCAGCTACTCCGTGAACATCATCGGGCTCTACAAGACGGCGGGCACCATCTGGCTGAAGGGAAACAAGCAACACTATCAGGAGAAACGATACATAGGTTGGTCGGACGCCACCCACTTCTACAAGGTTGACAATAAAAAGAAGACTGTGGACTTCCACAACCCGAAGTCGCCCAAACGCGACAAGTATCTCTCAAAGTTCACCTTCTCGCCTAACGACTACAACTACTCACTGACCAGCGAGAAGAAAGGCTACGTGATACACCTCGACGCCAAGGACGACGTGAAGAGCAGCGTCAAGCATGCCAAGCTCGTGCTCGACCGCCAGACCTACTACCCCACCGCCATGAAGATAAAGGTAGCCTTCTTTTGGACTACGGTGAAGATAAGCAACTTCCACCCTGGCATCGCCAACGACAACGTCTTCGTCTTCCCCACCGCAAAGTATAAGAGCTATAAGTTCACCAATCACTGGCCCGACTGACCTTCGCGCTGCCTAACGGCCTCGAAGAGCAGTATCGCAGCCGACACCGACACGTTGAGCGAGTCGAGTCGTCCCTTCATGGGAATGCGTATGTGCGCGTCGGCGGCATCGCGCCACACGTTGGTGAGACCTGTCGCCTCCGTGCCCATCACTATGGCGGTGCCGTGGCTCATGTCAGTGTCGTAGTAGAGGCGCGAGTCTTGAAGCTGCGCGGTGAGAATCTGTATGCCGCGCTCCTTGAGAAAGGCGATGCACTCCTCCGAGGTGCACGCCACCGTGGGCACCGTGAACACCGCGCCGATGCTCGAGCGTATGAGGTTCGGGTTGAAGAGGTCGGTCAAGGGGTCACACACGATGACGGCATCGGCTGCCGCCGCGTCTGCCGAGCGCAACACCGCGCCGAGGTTGCCCGGCTTCTCCACGCGTTCCAGCACCACCACTACCGGGTCTTTGGGCAAGCGCAAGTCGGCAAGGGCAAGATGCCTTGCCCGCATCTCGGCTATCACGCCTTCCGTGCCTTCCCTGTATGCCATGCGGCCATAGACTTTCGCCGACACCTCGTGCCCCACGCCCTCGCGTGCCAAGGCGAGAATCTCCGCGGCACCGTCGTAGGCCTGAAGTATCTCCGGACAATAAAACATGGTCTCCACGTCGAAGCCCGAGTGGACGCAATGAAGCAACTCGCGGGCGCCCTCCACGACGAAGAGCCCCTCCGAACGCCTGAACGCCGACTTCTGCTGCAACTGCATCAGCCGCTTAACCTTTGGATTCTGAGCGCTTGTGATGATTTCCCTTTCCATATCTCACAAAATTACTAATTTATCTACTATTGACCAAAAATTCGCGTAACTTTGTGGCATGGAATTCAGAACAATAGTAGACATTCCCGAAAGCCCTTGGAAGATAGAGCCTTGCGAGCGCATGCTGTTCATTGGCTCATGCTTTGCCGACAACATCGGCAAGCGGTTTGCCGAGGAGAGGTTCCGCGCCGTGGTCAACCCCTACGGCGTGATGTACAACCCCGCCAGCATCCTCCACACCGTGCGGCGCCTGCTCAGCGACGACGCCATGCCTTTCTCCCCCGACGAGCAAGGCACCGCCGTGATGACCCTTGGCACCAACCACGTCTACATACTCAAGGAGACGGGCGAGATAGTGGACAACTGCCAGAAACGACCGCAACGTCTTTTCGAGGAGCGCGAGCTGTCCATCAGCGAGTGTGCCGCCTATCTCGAAGAGGCAATCTCGCTCATCAGCCACCGCTTCCCGAAGACACGATTCATCCTCACCGTCTCGCCGATACGCTATCGCAAGTACGGCTACCACGGGTCACAACTGTCGAAGGCCACCCTCCTGCTTGCCATCGACTCTTTGATAAAAGCGCAACCGACAACGCCTGGCGCCCAACGCCTTAGCTATTTCCCCTCGTTCGAGATACTCAACGACGAGCTTCGCGACTATCGTTTCTACAAGCCCGACATGCTGCACCCCTCCGACCAGGCTGTCGACTATATTTTCGAGCGCATCGTCTCAACTTATTTCTCCGATGCCACAGTCGCGTTTCTCAAGGAGTGGAAACCCATACGCGAGGCGCTCAACCACCGCCCACTCCACCCCGAGAGCGAGGAGTATCAACGCTTCAGGCGGCAGACGGAAGACCGACTAAAGGCGCTGGAAAAGAAATACGGTTCCTATCTTTGAAAGATTGCTACGCGGTAATCAATAAACCATGTGCAGTGGCGGGCCCTGTGCCCGTCAGCAACCCGAATGGCCCGATGCATTGGATTTGTAGATGTGTCCACATTGATTGCACAAAATCAATTTCTTAAAATCATCTAACGCATTTTAGGATTATTACCATGCGACGGACAATGCGCAAGCGTAAATCCGTCACGAAAAATCACGACAAAAACATCGAATCGGCTTTACGCCGTAATCGCGATGCGATTACGGCGTAAAGCCGTTGCCATTTCAGCGTAAAGGCATTGCGATTTCAGCGTAAAGCCGACCGCCATGCGTCACGGCACGTTTATGGCGACAATAATATTTTACAACAGGCAAAGCGGCAACAAAGAGACCTCGCATCCGTCCCATTGTCAGAACGTCTCCAAAAGGCATCCAAAACTTACAAAAAAACGTATCAGTGCCCATTGTCATGCAAAAAACGTCGTTAAATATTTGCTTTTTCTTATAAATCTTATTAATTTTGCATTTAATCACAAAAAGAATATTTTTTTTAATTTTAAATGAGAGATTTATGGTAAAAAGGTTTAGCTCTACTTTGGCTGGCTTATTCCTATGCGTGGGAGCGAGTTTTGCCCAAGGTAAAATCTCCGGTAAAGTTGTGTCTCAGGATGACGGACAGCCCATCATAGGCGCGTCGGTCATGGTTCAGGGAACGAAAATGGGCACAGTGACCGATGTGGACGGAAACTTCACACTGAACGTGCCAGCGGGCAAGAAAGTCGTTGTTTCCTATATCGGCATGACCCCTCAAACAGTGACCATGCGTCAAGGCATGACAATCCAGCTCGTGGCTGACAACAAGACCCTCAACGAGGTCGTGGTGACGGGTATGTCGAACGTGGACCGCCGCATGTTCACGGGTGCCACCACGCAGGTGAAGGCCGACGACGCCTTGATCGGTGGTCTGGGCGACATCAGCCGCTCGCTCGAAGGCCGCGTGGCAGGTGTCAGCGTGCAAAACGTGTCGGGCACATTCGGTACGGCACCTAAGATCCGCGTGCGTGGTGCCACGTCTATTTATGGTAACTCGAAGCCTCTGTGGGTTGTCGACGGCGTAGTCCAGGAGGACATCACCGACATCAGCGCCGACGCCCTCAGCTCCGGCGACGCCGAGACGCTTATCTCCTCGGCTATCTCAGGCCTCAACTCCGACGACATCGAGAGCTTCCAGATCCTGAAAGACGGTTCCGCCACATCTATATATGGCGCGCGTGCCATGTCGGGCGTCATCGTCGTCACCACGAAGAAAGGTCGCGCCGGACAGGCTCACATCAACTACACTGGCGAGTTCACCACTCGCATGATACCTTCATACAGCCAGTTCAACATCCTCAACTCGCAAGAGCAAATGGGCATCTACAAGGAGATGTCCGACAAGGGATGGCTCAATATCTCCGACGTGCTCAACGGCAGCGACTATGGCGTTTACGGCGACATGTGGCACCGCATCACCACCTACGACGCCACGAAAGGCCAGTTTGAGCTTGCCAACACACAGGAGGCGCGCAACTCCTTCTTGCAGTCAGCAGAGTGGAGAAACACCGACTGGTTCAAGGAGCTCTTCTCCAGCAACATCGTGCAGAACCACTCGCTCAGCATGAGCGGCGGCACGAAGAAGTCGAACTACTACGTCTCCATGTCGTTCATGGACGACCCAGGATGGTACAAGGAGTCGCAGATGAAGCGTTACACCGCCAACTTCAACGCCTCGCACCACATTCTCGACAACCTCACCGTCACGCTCCTCGGCTCGGCCTCGTACCGTAAGCAGAAAGCACCTGGCACGTTGAGCCAGGACGTGGATGCCGTGACCGGACAGGTGAAGCGCGACTTCGACATCAACCCATACTCTTATGCCTTGAACACCTCGCGCACGCTCGACCCCAACACGTATTATCAGGCAAACTACGCGCCGTTCAACATCTTGAACGAGTTGGAGAACAACAACATCGACATGAACGTGGTCAACACCAAGTTCCAGGGCGAGATTGCCTACAACCCCATCGACGACCTGCGCTTGCACGTCGTGGGTGCCGTGCAGTATGACAAGTCGTCGCAGGAAAACAACATCACGGAGAACTCCAACCAGGCACAGGCTTACCGCGCCATGGGCAACTCCATCATCCGCGACGCCAACGTCTACCTCTACACCGACCCCAACAACGCCTACGCGCTTCCGGTCTCCATCCTGCCTCAAGGCGGATTCTACCAGCGCACCGACCTCGCCAAGACTTCTTGGGACGTGCGTGGCACAGCTGACTATCACCACCGCTTCACGAGCGGCCACTTCATCGATGTCCTCGGCGGCTTCGACGTGTCAAACGTTGACCGCTCTCGCTCATGGTTCAATGGCGTAGGCATGCAGTTCTCTCGTGGAGAGGTGCCTTTCTGGGTCTACGAGTTCTTCAAGAAGGCTCAAGAGCAGAACACCGACTACTACACGCTCTCTCACACGCACAGTCGCACGGCGGCGTTCTTCGCCACTGCCACATATTCTTATAAGGAGCGCTACAACCTCACGGGCACCTACCGCTATGAGGGTTCCAACCGCCTGGGACGCGCGCGTTCTGCCCGCTGGTTGCCCACGTGGAACATCTCCGGCAGCTGGAACGCCGACCAGGAGCCTTGGTTCTACAAGACCTTCGGCAAGGCGCTGACCCACGCCACCATGCGTGCGTCTTACTCGCTGACCGCAGACCCAGGCCCCGCGTCATACACCAACTCAACGGTGATCCTCAAGTCGTATAACCCCTACCGCATCTTCTCGTCAGACCGTGAGAGCGGCATCCAAGTCGACCAGATTGCCAACGCAGACCTCACCTACGAGAAGAAGCACGAGTTCAACCTCGGTGTTGACCTTGGATTCCTCAACAACCGCATCAACGCCACGTTCGACATATTCTGGCGCAACAACTACGACCTTATTGGCCCCACGGCGACACAAGGCGTAGGCGGCCAAATCATACGTTATGCCAACATGGCTTCCATGAAGTCGAAAGGACAGGAGTTCTCTCTCCAGACCCAGAACTTCAAGCTGAAAGACTTCAGCTGGACGACCAACTTAATCTTCTCACACGTCACGACAGAGGTCACCGAGCTCATGGCACGCGCCAGGACGATGGACCTCATCTCGCAAAACGGCTTCGCCATGGTGGGATACCCATACCGTGGACTCTTCTCCATCCCTTACGCCGGACTCAACGAGAAGGGCATACCACAGTTCTACACACCGGAGGGTGAGATCACGACCACTGA
Source organism: Oscillospiraceae bacterium (assembly GCA_963635115.1). Classification (GTDB taxonomy): domain Bacteria; phylum Bacteroidota; class Bacteroidia; order Bacteroidales; family Bacteroidaceae; genus Prevotella. Next base: position 15,074 of record CAVHEN010000036.1, read on the forward strand.
CATCGACTTCCAGAACCGTGACAACAACTCGTACCTCATCTATGAAGGCCCGACAGATCCTACCATCACGGGTTCTTTCGGCAACGAGTTCCGCTACAAGAACTGGCGCCTGAACATCTTCGTGACCTACAACTTCGGCAACGTGATACGTCTCGACCCCGTCTTCCGCGCCAAGTATAGCGACCTGACATCCATGACAAAGGAGTATCGCAACCGCTTCATGATTCCTGGCGATGAGAGCGTGACCACCATCCCCACCATCCTCGACTATCGCACCTATCAGAGCAACAAGAAGCTCCGCTATGCCTACAACGCATACAACTACACTCACGACCGCATAGCCAAGGGCGACTTCATCCGCATGAAGGACATCTCGCTCTCATACGACTTCCCGAAGGCATGGTTCAACAGCACGCCTATCAGCAACATCTCGCTCAAGCTGCAGGCCACGAACCTCTTCCTCATCTACGCCGACAAGAAGCTGCAAGGCCAAGATCCTGAGTTCATCAATTCAGGTGGTGTAGCAGCACCAGTGCCAAGACAGTACACGCTGACCCTCAAGGTCGGAATGTAAACAGCGACAATGAGAAAACCACAAATTCGGCAATAAGAAGAAATAAAAAGAACATTCTTATGAAAAAGACATATAACAAATACATAGCTTTCACGCTTCTCGCGGCAAGCTTTGGCTTGTCGTCATGCGACAGTTACCTCGACGAGCTGCCCGACAACCGCATGGAGCTGAAGACAGGCCAAGACATCACCGACCTGCTCGTGTCGGCATATCCGGCACGTCATCCGGCATTCCTTCTGGAGCGCTACTCCGACAACAACGACCAGTTCGACGTGACAGGATGGAACGATGGCGACCAATTCGAGCAAGAAGCCTACAACTGGAAGGACATCACCGACGTCTCAATCAGCGAGTCACCACAAGAGCTTTGGGAGGACTTCTACCTCAGGATTGCCACAGCCAACGAGGCTCTCAAGGCCATCAGGCAGCAAAGCGACACCACAAGCCTCAACGCCCAGCGTGGCGAGGCCCTGATTTGCCGCGCCTACAGCGAGTTCATGCTCGCCAACGTGTTCTGCAATGCCTACAGTCCAACCACTGCCGACAAGGAGCTTGGAGTGCCCTACCCCACTGAGCCTGAGGAGCACGTCGGCACGCAATATCAGCGCGGCACGCTGAAGCAGCTCTACGACAAGATTAACGAAGACATAGAGACCGCGCTGCCATTGGTGCAAGACGACCAGTACACTCAGCCTAAGTTCCACTTCACCAAGGCCGCTGCCTACGCCTTCGCCGCCAAGTTCAACCTCTACTATGGCAACTACGCTAAGGCCATCAGCTATGCCAACAAGGTGCTTGGCGAAAACGCCGCAAACAACTTGCGCGACTGGGCATCGTACTACGCCTTGAGCGTAAACGGCCAAGTGGCTCCAAACGGCTACATCAGCTCAACAGAAAATGCCAACCTGTTGCTCTTGGCAACACAGTCTCAATGGGGTGTCTATTACGGCCCCTACAGAAAGGGCAACGAGTTTGCACACAGCCAGCTCATCAGCACCACGGAGACTCTGCAGGCAAACGGACCATGGGGAAGCAGCGCATCTTTCGGCTACACCGTATGGCACAACAACAGCCTGTCGAAGTATTTCATCAACAAGATTCCTTACAGCTTCGAATACACAGACATTCAGGCCGGAATTGGTTACGCCCACAGCGAGACGCCCGCCTTCACCACCGATGCCACCCTGCTCGTGCGCGCTGAGGCAAAGGCCCTGAACGGCGACTACGCTGGCGCGGTGAACGACCTCAACCTTGAGGTGCAGGCAATGTCAGCCGGACGTAAGAGCGTCACCCTCGACGCCATCAACTCTTTCTACGAGGGCACAGCCGACTATACCCCACAGAGCCCGACACCGAAGAAGGCATTGAACCCAGTGTTCACAACGTTTAAGGACAACACCCAGCAGAACGTCATCAACGCCGTGCTGCAACTCCGCCGCATTCTCACCTTCGGCGAGGGCGAGCGCCTGCAAGACGTGAAGCGCTATGGCATCGTGATCTACCGCCGCAAGCTCAACCGTAGCAGCCAAGTGATCCAGGTGACCGACACGCTCACGCAAGACGACCCACGACGCGCCATCCAGCTCCCACAAGACGTGATCTCGGCTGGCTTGCAAGCGAACCCAAGAAACAAGTAAACAACTTTTCAAGCAAACATAAACATGAAGAAAATATATTTGTTTATTCTCACGGCTGTCGTGGCGTTAGGCTTCGCCTCTTGCTCCAACGATGACCCAACCGGAGCCGAGATATTCCCCACGACCTCGCCCATCAGGGACAGCTTCGCCTTGTGGCTGCAGAAGAACTTCACCGCGCCATACAATGTCGAAGTGAAATACAAGATGGAGGACATCTACTCCGACATGAGCTACAACCTCGTGCCAGCCGACTCGGCAAAGTCGGCAAAGCTGATGATCCTCGCCAAGTATCTTTGGTTCGACGCCTACTCAGAGGCCATGGGACCAACGTTCGTGAAGGAGAACGTGCCAAGGGTTATCCACCTCATTGGCTCGCCTGCCTACAACAGTGGTGAGGGCACGATGGTGCTCGGAACGGCAGAGGGCGGATACATCATCACACTCTACATGGTGAACGACCTCGACGACAAGACGCTGCACAACTACGCAAAGATGAACGAGTACTACTTCCACACCATGCACCACGAGTTCACGCACATCCTCAACCAGAAGAAGAACTATAGCGAGAACTATAAGCTCATCACCGAGGACGGATACGTGAGCGGCGACTGGTACTTGATGAAAGATAAAGAAGCCCACACCGCAGGCTTCGTCACTCCTTACGCCATGAGCGAGCCAGGCGAGGACTTCGCTGAGATGATGTCGATATATGTCACCGACTCGCCTGAGGAGTGGGATGCCATCATCAAGGAAGCAGGAACCGAAGGAGCCGCACTCATCAACAAGAAGTTGGAAATGGTACGCAAGTACATGGAAGACTCATGGGGACTCGACATAGACAAGATGCGCGACATCGTGCAGCGCAGGGCCTCAGAGATAAGCGCACTTGATTTGACAACATTAGAATAAGACACAACTATGAAAAAGATTATAAACAGCATACTTATAGGCACCGCCATACTTGGCTTGTCGTCTTGCTCCCTGCACGACGACACCGAGCTCTTCGGCGAACCGGCGGCAGAACGTTTGGAGAAAACCGTAGCGGCTGACAAGACTTTGCTTGAGTCGGCATCAAACGGATGGGAGCTGCACCTGTGGACAGGAGAAGATTACAGCAGCGGCGGATACACCTATTTCATGAAGTTCGCCAACGACAAGGTGACAGTCAGCAGCGACATAGCAACGCCCGACATGACAACAACGTCGAGCTATGACGTCATCTCCGACCAGGGCCCCGTGCTGACGGTGAATACCTTCAACGAGATATTCCACTACCTCGCACAGCCTTCCATGAGCGATGACGACGGCGAGCAGCAAGACTTTGAGTTCGTGATCATGCGCACTACCAACGACTCCATCTACCTCAGGGGAAAGAAATGGGGCAACCACATGGTGATGACGCGCGTGGCAGAGTCAACAAGCTGGAAAGAGGAAATCAGCAAGCTCCAGCAAATGGAAGACGACATGATGATGACGTTTGCGATGGTTGAAGGCAACGACACGCTGGGCAGCGTGTCGCTGAGCGACGACCGCATACTCACATACAAAGACAAGAAAGACGAAAAGATATACAAGGAGATACCTTACTATGTGTCAACGAAAGGCATCATACTCGCCAAGCCTCTTGAGGTGAACAGCAAGTCGATGCAAGAGCTCAGCTACGACACTGAGAACATGACGTTGACACCTGAGGGCACAACGGCGCAAGGCGTGAAGATGAACGCTGTGGTGCCAGAGAACTATATGAAGTACAAGGAGTTTGAGGGCGACTACAATATAACCACATATTGGGGCGCAAGCAAACTGGCCTTGCATCTCGTGCCGGCTGGCGATGGCAAGACATACCTCTTGAAAGGCATGAACGCCAACTACGACCTCACGCTGACCTACGACAAGGCCGCGGGAACACTCAAGCTCAACACCCAGCACCTCTACGACGTGAATGGTTACCAGCTATGGCTCTGCGCATGGAACGCGTTTGGCGAAGGCTACTTCACTTGGTCTACCTCCGCTGGCATGGTCCTGTCACGCGACATCAGCAAGACGGGTACAGTGCTGACATTCGACACTAACGACTACACGGGCTTTACGACCGACTCGTTCTACCTCGCACTGTTCTCAGGCTCGCCAAGCAGCAGCACATATTCTGGCAGCGCAAAGGGATTGAGCTCCCTCTACATCAAGCCGGGTGACTACCGTCTGGTAGGTCCAGAGACGATGACTAAAATCAACTAACAAGACATCACGATCATGAAAAACATAAAAGGACTAATAATTGCCGTGGCTTGCATGGGCGGGCTGAGCCTGTACTCTTGCAAAGACAACCCTTCCGACGACGTGATACAGAGCCAGAAGCAGCTCAAGGTTGTGTCGGTGACAAGCACGACATTCAAGGCCGCGGGAGGCGAGGACACCCTCACCGTGGACAAAGCCATCACGTCGGCATACGCCAACGTCGATTGGGCTACCGTGAAAATAGACAAGGCTTCAAACTCCGTGTTTGTGACCGCCGCGAAAAACGACAGCAAGCAGTCGAGACACACCACGGTGGTGGTGAAGTCAAGCCCTGCTGACTCGGTAATCGTCGACTTCGACCAATATGGCTACGTATTCTCCACATCGCTGCCACTGAGCATCCTGCTCCCCGACAAGGCCCAGACCCTGACCTATGACATGCAGGTGGACGCAACGCCGACGGTGACCAGCACTGCCGAATGGCTCAAGGCCACGGTGGATGGCGAGAACATCTCATTGGAGGCCGCCGAGAACACCACAGGACATCCTCGCAACGCCACTGTGACAATCATCACGAGCAACGGTTCCACATACACGTCGAGCATCACCCAGGCAGAATTCGACAACGACATCGCCGGTGAATACTACCTGCTTGACGGCGACAGCCTGGCAGAGGGCATCACCTATGGCACCATGGCAACCCTCAGGGAGAGCAAGGCCGGAGCCAAGGAGCTTTACTTGCCAGAGATTGCCCAAGCCATCAGCTTGACATGGAGCGACGCATCGCTGACGCTGACCATTGCCGGCGGCACGGCCATGGGCCCTCTCACATTGGGCAAGACCACCTATTACCTCTTCGCTGACTTGTTTGCAACCGATGGTTACATCTATTGGGACAATAGCGTGACATACTCTGCCAAGATTGTCTACGATGATGAGAGCGGAACTACCTTAGGCGAGTTCAAGGACAACGGCACGATAGACGAGAGCACTCAAGTGAACGGACTGAGCATCGACGCGTTCTCGGCCAATGCTTTAAAGAGCGCCAACTACGTTGGAAGCTTGATGTCGCTTGGCAACCCGATCCTGATAAAAGTAGACGAGGCTTCTGGCGCGAAGTCGCTGCACCGCAGTGCGAAGGCCTTGCGCCAAGCACCGCTCAAGCTCACAAAGCGCGGATTGATAAAGTAACGCCATAAAGCGAACACCAATAGAATCCCTCCATCGTTGCCGGTTTCGACAATGGTGGAGGGATTTT
>CAVHEN010000036.1:21022-32249 GCA_963635115.1 Oscillospiraceae bacterium
GGGACAATGAGGATTGATATTTTAAGGGGTTGCAACCCCTATGTTGTCTATAAAGTTCGGGAGAGCTTAGTCCTTGTTGGAGCGCTTTCTCTCCAAATGGTCGAGTATGATCTTGCGCATACGCATCGACTTCGGCGTGACCTCCACATACTCGTCGCCCTTGATGTACTCAAGGCACTCCTCAAGGCTCATGACAGTCTTCGGCACGATGCGCGCCTTATCGTCGGAACCGCTCGCGCGCACGTTGGTGAGCTGCTTGGCCTTGCAGACGTTGATCACGAGGTCATTGTCGTGAACGTGCTCGCCTACCACCTCGCCGGCGTAGACTTCCTCACCCGGGTCGATGAAGAACTTGCCACGATCCTGCAACTTGTCGATGGCGTAAGCGTATGCCGTGCCCGTGTCCATTGACACCATGGAGCCATTGGTGCGGCGCACGATCTCGCCCTTGAACGGCTGGTACTCCTTGTAACGGTGTGCCATGATTGCCTCGCCCTGGCTTGCCGTGAGCACGTTGGTGCGCAAGCCGATGATGCCACGAGAAGGAATGTCGAACGTGATGTTCACGCGATCACCCTCAGTATCCATGCTGGTGAGCTCACCCTTACGGCGTGTCACCATGTCGACCATCTTTGAAGAGTAGTCCTGTGGCACGTTGATGTCAAGCTCCTCTACAGGCTCACACTTCTGACCGTCAATCTCCTTGTAGATCACCTGTGGCTGGCCCACCTGCAACTCATAGCCCTCGCGACGCATTGTCTCGATGAGCACAGAGAGATGGAGCACGCCACGGCCCTTCACAATCCAGCGGTCGGTGTAGCCCTCAACCGTTTCCACGCGCAAGGCTATGTTCTTCTCCAGCTCCTTCGCCAAGCGGTCGCTGATCTGGCGAGAGGTGCAGAACTTGCCCTCGCGTCCGAAGAAAGGCGAGTCGTTGATGGTGAAGAGCATCGACATGGTAGGCTCGTCCACGGCGATAGGAGGCAGCGGCTCAGGGTTCTCGAAGTCGGAGATGGTGTCGCCAATCTCGAAACGCTCCAGGCCGATAACAGCGCAGATGTCGCCACTGTCCACAGACTCCACACGCTTATGCGTGATGCCCTCGAAGGTGTGCAGCTCCTTGATCTTTGTCTTCTCCTGTGAGCCATCGCGGTGGCATATGGTGATGTTCATGCCATCCTTGAGCGTGCCACGATGCACGCGACCCACGGCGATGCGACCTGTATAGTTGCTATAGTCGAGAGACGTGATGAGCATCTGCGGCGTGCCCTCCAAATGCTTTGGCGCGGGAATCTTCCCCACAATCTCGTCGAGCAGGAAGTCGATGTTGTCTGTCGGCGTCTTGAAGTCGGGGCCCATCCAGCCATTCTTGGCTGAGCCATAAACCACGGGGAAGTCGAGCTGGTCCTCAGTGGCGTTAAGGTCGCACATGAGGTCGAACACCATCTCGTACACTTGCTCTGGGCGGCAGTTTGGCTTGTCCACCTTGTTGACCACGACGATGGGCTTCAATCCTATCTGCAACGCCTTCTGCAGCACGAAACGCGTCTGCGGCATTGGGCCCTCGAAAGCGTCGACCAAGAGCAGACAACCGTCTGCCATGTTGAGCACACGCTCCACCTCGCCACCGAAGTCGGAGTGACCCGGGGTGTCAAGGATGTTAATCTTTACTCCTTTCCAATTTATTGAGACGTTTTTAGAAAGAATCGTTATCCCTCGCTCACGCTCCAAGTCGTTGGAGTCGAGCACCTCGCCACTGTCATCCTTTCCATCTCGGAAAAGTTTTCCGGCGAGCATCATCTTGTCGACCAGCGTGGTTTTACCATGGTCGACGTGCGCAATCACTGCAATGTTACGAATGTCCTGCATCGTTTCTACCTTAAATAAATGCTATTCTTATTGTATTGGGTGCAAAATTACAAAAAAAATATCTGAAAGCATTGCTAAGTGTCGAATTTTTAGTAACTTTGCACCCGCATTTCCGGAGAAGCCGGAGCATTCGAGGCCGTAGGGGTTATGATTAAGGCCCACATGACGGCGGAAGGATGTCGTTGATGCACCAACAAATTAATCAAAAACAAAATGTATTTAGACAAGGAAAAGAAGGTCGAGATCTTCGGCAAGTATGGCAAGGGCGCAACAGACACAGGTTCTGCAGAGGCACAAATCGCACTGTTCACCTATCGTATCGCTCACCTTACAGAGCACGTTAAGGCAAACCACAAGGACTTCGTGACCACTCGTTCGCTGACTCAGCTCGTAGGTAAGCGTCGTCGTCTGCTCACTTACCTCAAGGAGCGCGACATCAACCGCTACCGTAGCATCATCAAGGCCCTCGGTCTGCGTAAGTAATATCCATCAGGGATATTCATCCAAAAAGAAGGTTTCTATAAACCAAATAAGCCTCGCTGTCATGTTGATAGCGAGGCTTTTTCTATTTATAACGAGTGGTTGGGACAGTTGTCACGATTGGCGCTGGCCTGAACTGGTTGCGGACGGCCACAAGGGCTGCACCCTTCCATCATGATAAGTCTATGTGGTAGGGCTCATCGAGAAAGATTTCACCGCCATGCGATTGCGCCACAGAGGCATTGCGATTGCGCCGCAGAGGCGACGCGGATACGCCGCAAAGGCAGCGCGATTGCGGCGCAACGGCAAACGAAGGAATGTGGCGGGAAGATTCTCTCCCACCCGAATCCACTATAACTGGCTGAACATCTTCCTGCCCTTGGCATAATATTGCCAAAGTATGCTGAACGGCTTGCGCTCCGGCACGGGGTTCAGCTGTCGTGTCGTGGCAATCTCTTGCCTGTCCTTGTCGAAGTCGTGCTTCCACTTGTTGAAAGCGCGCCGCCCACGTATTACAGCCTTGAAGTCGCCAATGTTGCGTTGCAGCACAAGCATCTCCACTGCAGCCAGCCAATCGAGGAAGAACCTGGCGCGCATCACTTGCCGCAACTCCGTGTCGGGCAAGTTCTTGTAGAGCATCGTGAGATTGTTGCGGAAATTAAGGAACGTCTTCATGGGATTGCCCTTCGGCAAGGTGCCACCACCCACATGATAGACCTTGCTCTCAGGATAGCACACCACCCTCTTGCCTCGCTGCCTGAGCCTCCAGCAGAGGTCTATCTCCTCGCAATGGGCGAAGAATCGGGCGTCGAGCCCACCTACCCTCCAATAGTCTTCGGCACGGATGAAGAGGCACGCACCCGTGGCCCACAGCACGTCCATGGCATAATCGTATTGCCCACTGTCGCGCTCCACGGTGTCGAAGATCCTGCCTCGGCAAAACGGATAGCCATACTTGTCGAGGAATCCCCCACACGCTCCTGCATACTCGAAACTGTCCTTGTCGGCCTCCGACAGCAGTTTGGGCTGGCATGCCGCCACATCCTCATGGGCATCCATGAACTCCACCAGCGGGGTGAGCCAATGGTGCGTGACCTCCACGTCGGAGTTGAGCAGCACATAGTAGTCTGCCTTTATCTGCTCCAACGCCTTGTTGTAGCCCTCGGCAAAGCCATAGTTGCGGTCGTGGCGCAACGTGCGCACCATCGGGAAATGCTCGGCAAGCATCTCCATGGAGCCATCGGTTGAGGCGTTGTCAGCCACCCATACCTCTGCCTCATCATTAGAATACTTCACCACATTAGGCAGATACTCGGCGAGCATCTTCTTGCCATTCCAATTGAGTATTACTATCGCGGTCTTCATAGCAGTTGTCCTTTCAATGCGTTCTTGGCATGATTGAAGTCTCCCAGCCTCACCCTCACAATCTCATTATCGAGATGGTCGTTGTCGTCGGAAGGCGGCAGTTCCACGCGCACGTAGTTTCTCGTGAACCCATGCATGGCCTTGCCGTGTGCCGACTTCTCGAAGAGCACCTCCGCCTCCTTGCCTATATGCTGGGCATAGAAGTCGAGCGTCTTATCATCTGACAGCTTCAGCAGCTTGTGCACGCGCTCCTTCTTGTCCTTGTCGGCAACGACATAGTTGATGCGCAACGCCGCCGTGCCGCGCCGCTCAGAGTAAGGGAAGACGTGGAGCTGGGTCACCGGCAGGGAGTCGAGGAAGGCGTAACCGTCGTCAAAGCACTCGGGAGTCTCGCCACGACAGCCCACCATCACGTCGACACCGATGAAAGCGTCGGGCATCAGCGTCTTTATAAGTTCTATCTTGTGAGCGAACAAGTCTCTCGAATAGCGGCGGTGCATGAGCCGCAACACCTCGTCGCTACCGCTTTGCAGGGGGATGTGGAAGTGAGGCATGAACGCCCTGCTGTGGGCACAATACTCTATCAGCTCGTCGCTGATGAGGTCCGGTTCTATCGAGCTTATCCTGAAACGGCGGATGCCTTCCACGCCGTCAAGCGCCTTCACCAGGTCGATGAACTTCTCTCCCGTGGTCGCGCCAAAGTCGCCGATGTTGACTCCCGTAAGCACAATCTCCTTGCCACCCTCGCGCGCGGCTTGCTCGGCCTGGGCCACGAGAGAGGCGATAGACGGGTTGCGCGAGTTGCCACGCGCGAAGGGTATGGTGCAGTAAGTGCAGTAATAGTTGCATCCATCCTGCACTTTAAGGAAATATCGCGTGCGATTGCCCCGCGAGCATGAAGGCTGGAAACTCTTGATGTCCTTTGTCTTCACATTATGGAAGATGTGCCGGTGGCCATCGTCTGCAAGGTCCACGGACTGTGTCCACGCGTTGTTGAGATATTGTATGAGGTCGGCTTTCTCGTTGGAACCAAGCACAAGGTCCACGCCATCCATCTTGCTCACCTTCTCGGAGTCGAGCTGCGCATAGCACCCTGTCACCACCATAAATGCGCCAGGGTTCTCCCTCACCAAGCGGTGGATTGCCTGACGGCACTTATGGTCTGCCATCTCCGTCACCGAACAGGTGTTTACAAGGCATATGTCCGCCTTCTCACCATCTTCCGCCTCCACTACACCCATCTCGCGAAGGAGCTTGGCAAAAGTGGAAGTCTCAGAGAAATTCAGCTTGCACCCTAAAGTATAAAATCTTGCCTTCTTGCCTTGGAAGGCCGATGTGTCTATCATGTCGTAATGCGATTTTCATGCAAAGGTACGGTTTTATTCAGACTTACACATTATATTATTATAAGAGTTTTCCAGCGCCAAAGCAGAAATGCCATCCTGTTAAGGCACACAGCAGGGGTTGAAACAAACATGAGCAAAACGCGCCACCGTTTAACACAAATGTATACCACTGATAGTCAACGCGTTAGAAAAAAGTTACAAAAAAGGGCAAAAAAAGTCGATAAAAAAAGAACAACGTATTGAAAAAATGTCTACCTTTGCACCGTTGTTAATAAACAGATTGTTTTACAGATTTAAAAAGCAAAGAAAATGAAGAAATTAGTTTTAATGTTCGTGGCTATCGCAGCTATCTCTTTCGCATCATGTGGCAACAAGAACCAGAGCGCAGCTCCTGCTGCTGATTCTGACACAACTGCTGTTGACACAGCTGATACTGCTGCCGTTGACACAGCTGCTGCTGACACAGCCGTTGCTGAGTAAGTCAAGCTTCTTCGTTAGCACGAAATTAAAAAATTGAGAGACTCCGCCTTGGGCTTTACCCTGGGCGGTTTTTTTGTGTTCTTTTCGCGCTTAGTCATTCTTTTTTACTAACTTTGCAGTTAGATTCTCACGCATCATAGAACACATGCATTACCTAAGATATTTTTTATTGTTGCTTGCCTTTTGCGCGCGCCTCTGCGGAGCATGCGCACAGCAATCGCAAAACACGGCTTACATCCAGTATATCAGCCTGTTCAAGGATTTGGCAATAGAGCAGATGCAACGCTATCGCATACCCGCGAGCATCACATTGGCACAAGGCCTTTTTGAAAGCCGCGCAGGACAAAGCCGCCTTGCCACTGTGGGCAACAACCACTTCGGCATAAAATGCCACGGATGGACGGGACGCTCCATCAATGCCGACGACGACGCCCGTGGCGAGTGCTTCAGGGCTTACGACAACGCCAAGCAAAGCTACGAGGACCACAGCAAGTTCTTGCGCAACAACCAACGCTACGCCAGACTGTTCCAACTGGGATCAACCGACTATCGCGGTTGGGCGAGAGGCTTGAAGGCTTGCGGCTACGCCACCAACCCAAGATATGCCGACAACATAATCAATATCATAGAGCGGTATCGCCTTGACCAATACGACCACGCCAAGGAATACGACCACTTCATGGCCGACAAGTACGACGCGAAAGAGCACACTGTCTCGGCAACCGGTTTCCACCCGATAACCAAGTGCAACAAGAACTATTACATCGTGGCGCGCAAGGGTGACACATTCCGCAGTCTCGCTGAGGAGACCGGCATATCAAGGCGGAAACTCGCAAAATACAATGAGCGCGACAAGGACGACGCACTTGACGCTGGAGACATCATCTACTTGCAGAAGAAGCAGAAGAAGGCATCGAAAGTGTTCAAGGGCAAGCCACATGTCGTCAAGGCAGGCGAGAGCATGTACTCCATTGCCCAAATGTACGGCATGAGGCTGAAGAGCCTTTACAAGATGAACCACATGAGCCCAGACGATTCCATCACGGCCGGGCAGCAACTTAAAGTCAGATAAACCATGAAAAAAATCCTTTTCTGCATCGTTTTCTCTTTCGCATGCCTATGTGTAAATGCGCAAGACTTTGACAACTGGTTTGAGGACAAGACCCTTCGCGTGGACTACGTCTTCTCTGGCAACGACCACGAACAGCACATCGCCGTCGATGAGCTCTGCCAGTCGCCACGCTGGTATGGCAAGAGGCAGCACCTGAGCGAGCTGCCCATGGAGGGCAACGGACAGATAACCATGCGCGACCATGCCACGGGCAAGGTGATATACCGCAACTCCTTCTCCACCCTTTTCCAAGAGTGGCAGACATATCCCGAGGCCAAGAAACTCAATAAGAGCTTCGAGAACGTCTTTCTCGTGCCAATGCCCAAGCGTCCTGCCGACATCACTCTTGACCTTCGCGACAACCGTAGGCAAGTGAGCTCGTCGCTCACCCATGAGGTTGACCCTAAAGATATTCTCATTCGCCACATCGGGGAGAGGGCCGTGACGCCTTACGTCACCCTGCAAAAGGCAGCCGATACCACTCGCTGCATCCGAATTGCCTTTGTGGCAGAGGGTTACACAAAGGCCGAGATGCCACAATTCCTCGAAGACGCACAGCGCGCGACAATGTTCTTGTTCTCCTACGACCCCTTCAAGAGTTCAAGAAAGAAGTTCAACGTGGTTGCCGTAGAATCATCGTCTGAGGAAAGCGGAGTCAGCATACCCGACAAAGGCATCTGGAAAAACACCGCCGTACTTTCCAACTACGACACATTCTATAGCGACCGCTATCTCACAACCTTGCACCTTAAAACCCTTCACAACTGGTTGGCAGGCATTCCCTACGAGCACATTATCGTGCTTGTGAACACCGACCGCTATGGTGGCGGCGGAGTGCTCAACAGCTACGACTTGTGCGCGGCCCACCACCCCACCTTCCGCCCCGTGTTGGTGCACGAGTTTGGACACAGCTTCGCCGGCCTCGCCGACGAATACGCTTACGAGCAGGAGGCTATACCACTTTACCCACACGACGTGGAGCCTTGGGAGAAAAACATCACCACGAAAGTTGACTTCAAGGGTAAATGGGAGAACCTCATTGGCAAGGACCCAAAGGCTGGATTCTATGAGGGTGCCGGCTACAGCACCAAGGGAGTGTATCGCCCGTATGCCGATTGCCGCATGCGTACCAACGAGAACCCAGAGTTTTGCCCTGCCTGCAAGCAGGCCCTCCAAGACGTGATAGACTTCTACACGAAATGATTTTATACCTATCAAGCACCGGCAACACGGGTTGGGCTGCCAAGGCAATAGCCGAAGCAACAGGCGACAAGCTCCTTTTCATCCCCGAACTGATACGCTCCAAGCAATACGAGTTCACGCTTGCTGAGGGCGAACGGCTCGGTCTGTGCTTCCCCGTGCACGGCTGGAGGCCGCCCGTAATCGTGCGCGAGTTCATCAAACGCCTCAGCATAAACGCCAAAGGCCATTATGTTTACGCGCTTTGCACGGCGGGCGACAACATTGGTGAGACAATGGACATACTCCGTGACGACCTGAAAGCCAAGGGCTTGCCACTGGACGCGTCGTTCTCGCTCGTCATGCCCGAGTCGTATCTCGGATTGCCTTTCTTCAACGTTGACAACGCGAAGAAAGAGAAGGCAAAGAAAGATAAGGCTGCCGCCGAACTGAAAGGATTCGTCCAAGAGATTAAGAACCGCAAGGCGATAAGCCATCTCGTCGTCGGGCGTTGGCCTCGAACCAACTCACGCTTTCTCGGCGGTTTCTTCGTGAAGCACCTCATCACCGACAAGAAGTTCAAGGTGGACAGCGACCGTTGCATCAAATGCGGCATCTGCGCGGACGCATGCCCCACAAAGAACATCGCTGGCGGCAAGGGCCTTGAGCCACAGTGGAAGCACGACGGCTCATGCCTTGCCTGCTTCGCCTGCTACCATCACTGTCCAAGACACGCCATAGACTATGGCTCTCTGACGAAAAACAAGGGACAATATTTCTTTGGCAGGAAAAACGATTGAAAGTTGTCTTTCCAATATTACTTAAAAAGCCAAAACGTTTGCAGTGTCAATAAAAAAAAGTATCTTTGCGCACTGAAAATATCAACATACAATGCCTGAAATATCAGTACGTGGCCTTGAAATGCCACAATCACCAATAAGAAAGCTTGCCCCCTTGGCAGCGCAAGCAAAACAACGTGGCATAAAGGTTTATCACCTCAATATAGGTCAGCCAGACCTTCCAACCCCTCAATGCGGTCTTGACGCGCTGAAACACATCGACCGCAAGGTGTTGGAGTATTCCCCATCACAGGGTTATCTTTCCTATCGTGAGAAGCTTGTCGATTATTATGCCAAGTTTAATATCAACGTATCTTCCGACGAGATCATCATTACTTCCGGTGGTTCCGAGGCTGTGCTTTTTGCCTTCATGAGTTGCCTGAACCCCGGCGACGAAATCATTGTCCCGGAGCCAGCCTACGCCAATTACATGGCTTTTGCCATATCAGCCGGCGCGAAGATCCGCACCATAGCCACCACCATCGACGAGGGTTTCTCCCTGCCAAAAGTGGAGAAGTTTGAGGAGCTCATCAACGACAAGACCCGCGCCATAATGATTTGCAACCCAAACAACCCCACGGGTTACTTGTATACACGGCGCGAGATGAACCAAATACGCGACCTTGTGAAGAAATACGACCTGTACCTCTTTTCCGACGAGGTCTACCGTGAGTATATCTACACTGGCAGCCCATACATCAGCGCCATGCACCTAAAGGGCATTGAAGACAACGTGATACTTATTGATTCCGTGTCGAAGCGCTATTCCGAGTGCGGCATCCGCATCGGCGCCTTGATTACCCACAACAGTGAGGTTCGCAAGGCGGTGATGAAGTTCTGCCAAGCCCGCCTCTCCCCACCTCTTATCGGACAGATTATAGCCGAGGCCTCCCTCGACGCCCCAGAGGAGTATTACCGCAACGTTTACGACGAGTATGTGGAGCGGCGCAAATGCCTCATCGACGGGCTGAACCGCATTCCTGGCGTCTACTCGCCAATACCCATGGGAGCCTTCTACACCGTGGCGCAACTTCCCGTCGACGACTCTGAGAAGTTCTGCCGTTGGTGCCTCGAAGAATTCAACTATGAGGGCGAGACCGTAATGATGGCACCAGCCTCCGGCTTCTACACCACGCCCGGGGCAGGATGCAACCAAGTGCGCCTCGCCTATGTCCTCAAGAAAGAAGACCTCAGAAGAGCGCTCACCGTCTTGGGCAAGGCCCTCGAAGCCTATCCGGGAAAGACGGTGTGACCAGCGACGCTGATTGTAATGAGTAATATAACGTGAGGTGATGAACTTTCCACTCTACATAGCAAAGAAAATATACGGAGACAAAGGCGACAAGCACAAGGTGTCGCGCCCTGCCATTGCCATCGCGACGGCAGGCGTGGCAATAGGCTTGGCGGTGATGATTGTCTCAGTATGCGTCGTGATGGGCTTCAAGCATACCATTCAGGCTAAGGTGATTGGATTCGGGTCGCACATACAAGTCACCAATTTCGTGGCGCAAACCGAGGCAGAACAGTATCCTATAGCCGCGAGCGACAGCATGATGAAGGCCATACGCTCGATAAGTGGAGTGAGACACGCCGAGAGATTCGCGTACCAGCAAGGAATATTAAAGACCGACAGCAACTTCCTCGGCATCGTGCTCAAGGGCGTGGCAAGCGAGTGGGACTCCACTTTCATACATGAGAACATGGTGAAAGGCAGCATACCACACTTCTCCGACTCTTCATCATCCAACAAGATTCTGATATCGCAAAGCATTGCCGACAAGCTGAACCTGAAACAAGGTCAGCGCGTGTTCGCTTACTTCATAGACAATAGTGGAGTAAGAATAAGAAGGTTCACAATACAAGGCATTTACCAAACCAACCTCAGCCAGTACGACTCCTACATGTGCTTCACCGACCTCAACACTACCGTGAAGCTCAACGGTTGGCAGCCAGACCAAGTGTCGGGAATAGAGGTCACCGTAAACGACTTCAACCGCGTAGACGACATTGAGAGGCAGTTCATTAAGCAAGTGAACAAGCGGCAAGACCATTACGGCGAGACATACACGTCACAAACCATAAAGGAGATAAACCCTCAAATATTCAGATGGCTCGACTTGCTCGACATGAACGTGTGGATCATTCTCGCGTTGATGGCAGCCGTGGCAGGCGTGACGATGATATCCGGACTGCTTATCATCATTCTTGAGCGCACCACGATGATTGGCATACTGAAAGCTCTCGGCGCGCGCAACAAGACGATAAGGCATCTCTTCCTCTGGTTTGCGACCTTCCTTATAGGGAAAGGCCTCGTAATAGGCAACGTGATAGGCATAGGCGCATGCCTTTTGCAGAAATACTTGGGCATCGTGAAGCTCGATCCAGCCACCTACTATGTCAACACGGTGCCAATAGAGCTTAACGTGCCGTTGATCGTACTGCTCAACGTAGCCACGCTCATCGTAAGCGTTATAGTGCTGATTGGCCCGAGCTACCTCATCTCGCACATTCATCCAGCCAAGAGCATGAAATACGAATGACAATGCGCTAAAGCAAAT
>CAVHEN010000037.1:0-31117 GCA_963635115.1 Oscillospiraceae bacterium
GTTCATTTCACACTCTCAATAAACCATTCTGGGGCGGGCCTTGTGCCCGTCCGCAACCAATGTGGACGCATCGGCAAATCAAGCCATGCGGGGTTGCGGACGGGCACAAGGTCCGCCCCTGTACATAATTACTGTTGCATGGTGATTTGCGTGGCAGAAAAACCATGCCACAATCCTTCGTTCGGCTTTGCGCCGCAACCGCGCTGGCCTTGCGCCGTAATCGCGCTGCCCTCACGGCGCAATCGCAGTGCCCTTGCGCCGCGAACGCATCCTGGCGGAATCGGCTTCGGCAAGCCTTGACACGCGCGAATCGTCACGGGGCCTTTTGCAAGCCATTGCACGGACATTTCAGCACACATACCCACACGATATATTTGGATATTCAGAAAAATATCAATAACTTTGCGTACTTATACAATAATCGGCGAAAGATTCGGTTATTAATTAAAACAGACATAAGAAATAGAATGAAGAAGTTCATCATATTGTTGCTCCTCGCGTTGCCACTCCAGTTGCTCGCCCAATCGTCGATGACCGACTCGCAGGTGGCGAGCTACATCCAGAAGGAGATGAAGCGTGGCACGTCGCAGGCTCAAATAGTGACCCACCTCATGCAGAGCGGCGTGGACATCTCGCAGATAAAGCGCGTGAGGAAGGCTTACGAGCGCGCGAAAAACGAGGCGGGGCTTGGCGACGTGACCACGGCGCGCAGCCAAAGCCGCCTGAGGCAGGCCAACGGTGTGGGCAAGCAAGGCACGGGCGACAAGCAGGCCGACAAGCTCGCCACACGGCAGGCAAACTCGCAGAGGGAAGCCACGACATCGCAGAGGATAGCAAGCAAGAACACTTGGCAGCAGCAATATGACGAGGAAGACTCCGACTTCAAGAAATACCAGGAAAACATAGCCGCCTTCTCCGACAGCGACGACGGGCAAGACAGCACAGACGAAGAGCCTAACAAGAAAAAGGTGTTCGGACGCGACATCTTCTCAAACAAGAACCTCTCGTTTGAGCCGCTGATGAACATTGCCACGCCACAGAACTACGTGCTCGGCGCCGGCGACCAAGTGTCGGTAGACATCTACGGCGCGTCGCAGAAGTCGGAAGACTGCACCGTGTCGCCCGACGGCGACATCGTGATCGATGGCTACGGCCCCATCCGCCTGGGCGGGCTCACGGTGGCGGCTGCCAAGGCCAAGCTCCGCGCCACGCTCGGCTCGCGCTACCAGTCGAGCCGCATCAACCTGTCGCTCGGGCAGACGCGGACCGTGTCGATCAACGTCATGGGCGAGGTGAAGAAGCCCGGCACTTACACCTTGTCGGCATTCGCCTCGGTGTTCAACGCCCTCTACATGGCTGGCGGCACCAACGACATAGGCACGCTGCGCAACATCAAGATTTACCGCAACAACCGCCTCGTAAGCGTATGCGACATCTACGACTACATACTCAACGGCAAGATGACGGGCAACGTGCGCCTGCACGATGGCGACGTGATAATAGTCGGGCCATACGACTGCCTTGTCAACATCACGGGCAAGGTGAAACGCCCAATGTATTACGAGATGAAACGCAACGAGAGCGTGCAGACGCTGCTGCGCTACTCGGGAGGCTTCACCGGCGACGCCTACAAGAAGGCGGTGAGGGTGAACCGCAAGACGGGACGCGAATACGCCGTGTTCAACGTTGAGGAGTTCGACATGAGCTCGTTCCAGATTGCAGACGGCGACTCCGTGAGCGTCGACTCCATCCTGGCGCGCTACGCCAACACGGTCGAGATCAAGGGCGCCGTGTTCAGGCCCGGAATGTACCAGCTCGGCGATGGCGTCAACAGCGTGCGCACGCTCGTGCAACACGCCGAGGGACTCACCGAGGAGGCATTCACCGCCCGCGCCGTGATGCACCGCATGAAGGAGGACCGCACGCTGCGCGTGATACCGGTTGACATAAAGGGCATAATGGATCAGAGCGTGGCAGACATTCCGCTGAAGGAGAACGACGTGCTCTTCATACCCACAAAGCAGACGGCGATGAACGAGCAGACCATAACCATACAAGGCGAGGTGATGTACCCGGGCGTGTATAAGTACGCCGACAATGAGACGCTTGAGGACTTCGTGCTTCAGGCTGGCGGACTCACCGACAAGGCCTCGACCGTGAAGGTGGACGTGGCGCGTCGCGTGATGGATCCCAAGGCGGAGACATCAGACAGTATCTTAGCCAAGGACTTCACATTCGCCCTGAAAGACGGCTTCGTGGTGGATGGCGAGCCAGGCTTCGTGCTCCAGCCGTTCGACGAGGTGTTCGTGCGCAAGGACCCGAGCTACTCAGCGCAAAAGAACGTGAGCGTGGACGGCGAGGTGACCTTCCCTGGCACCTACACTCTGTCGCGCCATGGCCTGAGGCTCACCGACCTCGTGAAGGCGGCAGGTGGCGCAACGCCGTTCGCCTACGTACACGGAGCAAGACTCGAACGCCGCACCAACGAGGCTGAGCGCAAGCGCATGGAGGTGGCGCTGCAGATGCAGAACGAGATGTTGCAGCAAGAGCTGCTGTCGCTCGCAGCCAGCCAGACGTCAGGCTCGGCACTGCAGCAGGTTGGCCAGCAGAGCAAGGACGAGCAGCTGAAGAAGTTCCAGGTGCCAGACTCCTACTCGGTGGGCATTGAGCTCGACAAGGCGCTTGCCGACCCGAGCAGCGACGCCAACATCGTGCTGAGAGAGGGCGACCGCCTCGTGTTGCCACAATACACGGGCACGGTGAAGGTCAACGGCGCGGTGATGTATCCCAACACCGTGAGCTTCATCAAGGACAAGAGCGTGAGCTACTACATCAACGCCGCGGGCGGATACAGCAAGAACGCGCGCAAGAGCAGCGCATACATCATCTACATGAACGGCATGGTGTCTAAGTCGTCGAAGGCCGAGGTGGAGCCAGGCTGCGAGATCGTGGTGCCGAGCAAGATAAGGCGCCGCACAAGTCCTGCCGAGATTCTCAACATAGGCTCAAGCATGTCGTCTATCGCTGCCATGATGGCCACGATAGCCAACATGGCGAAATAGTGGCAAGCGTCGGCGCTGACACTCGCCATTCTTCCAGCAGCAAGCCCATAACTCGCTATAAACAAGCACCTTGTGCTTTTAGCGAGGAAGATGTGAAGTATATAAACGGCACGGCTTACATGACCATCGCAATATATTGAAGACTAACAAATCTTACAATGAAGGAAGAAACCGAAACGCGCAAAACCGAATTTGCCGTATTTTGCATAGAAAACACAGCCGAACGATTAAAATGTAATGGCCGTGACATCATTAATGCATTGAATGAAAGTAAGGGGATAGAAAACTTCATATATCCAAGTTTTGAAGCTCTTCATACACAAAGCAAAGACTACATAGTTGATGAAATAATAACTTACCTCAAAGAGCACAACCCTAAAACATTAGTAAAAGAATGATAGTATATCATGGATCAACTGATGTCATAACAAATCCACTTGTAAACGTCGGAAGGAAGAACCTGGATTTTGGAAAGGGATTTTATGTCACCGTTCTTAAAAAGCAAGCAATAGATTGGGCAAAGCGCCCTATAAACATAGGAAAGAACAAATATCTTAATGTTTATGAACTTGACATCAACGAGATAGAAGCAAAAGACTACAATATACTGAAGTTCAAAGAATATGGACAAGAGTGGCTTGACTTTGTTGTTGCCAACAGGAAAGGGGATTCTCACTGGAAAGAGTTTGACCTAATTGAAGGCGGAATAGCAAACGACAGGGTCTTCAACACCGTAGAGCTATATTCTACTGGACTGATAACAGCCACAGAGGCTCTGCAAAGATTGCGGTATTATAAGCCAACCAACCAAATATGCATTATTAATCAAGAGATAATAGACAGATATCTAAAATTCACACATTCAATATCCATAAAGAAAGATGATTAAGGACAACCCTCTTATCAACAAGACTATCTTGCAAATGAAATTTGCGAGAATCATAGTTATTCTTTCTGAACGCCTCGATATTCCCCAAAGCTCAGCCTTACGCCTCTTCTATTCCACAAGGGTATACCAATATATGTGCAACCTGCAATTTCATTTGCACAACATGAGCGACGCTTATTGCGCCGACGAGGTAATGCTTGAAATAGAGAACGCGTAACCATCCTGTCTTCCCACACTCTCGCAAGACCAAAATCACACATACCATGATAAACAATGGCAAGGCAGAAGGATTCTGCACCTCCCGAAACATAAAGGGATTGACCGAGGAGGACACGGCGAGCATCATCAGTTGACATGCTGGGCAGGGGCCTTGTGCCCGTCCGCAAAGCGAAGAGTAGTTTGGCAACAAAAAAGCAACGACATGGAAGAAAGATACATAAATCCACATACCGACTTTGGCTTCAAGCGCCTTTTTGGTTCCGAGTTCAACAAGGAGTTGCTCATCAGCTTCCTCAATGCCATGTTCCACGGTGAGCAAAACGTGCAAGATGTCACGTATCTCAACTCTGAGCACCTCGGTGAGCGGGCAGACGCACGACGGGCAATCTTCGACGTTTACTGCACTAACGACTGCGGCGAGAGATTCATCGTTGAGATGCAGAACGTGTATCAGGAGTTCTTTAAGGACAGGACCATCTATTATTCCACCTTCCCCATACGTGAGCAGGCGCAACGTGGCGGTGATTGGGACTTCCATCTTAACTCCGTGTATACCATCGGCTTATTGAATTTCAACTTCGCAGAAGGCTTGCAGAACGCACGCCGATGGCACCATGAGGTGAAGCTCATGGAGGTCGACACGCACGAGGTGTTTTACGACAAGCTCACATACATATACGTGGAGATACCGAAGTTCGACAAGACAGAGAACGAGCTTGTCACCATGTACGACAAGTGGATGTTCGTGTTGAAGAACCTCTCACGACTCATGGACAGACCCGCGACGCTTCAAGAGCGCGTGTTCACCCGACTCTTCGAGCAAGCCGAGATATCAAAGTTCAATCCGCAGGAACTAAAGTCATACGAGGACAGCGTGAATGCCTACCGCGACATCATAAACGCTATAAAGACGGCAGAGAAGAAAAAATACGCGGAAGGCAGGGCGGAAGGAATGGCAAAAGGCAGAGCGGAAGGAATGGCAAAAGGTAGAGCGGAAGGCGAGAGAAAGAAGGCTTTGGAGATCGCGAAGGTCATGCTCGCGAAAGGTATGACGCCAAAGGACGTTTGCGACATGACAGGATTGACCGAGGAGGACATGGCGAGCATCATCGGTTGACCTGCAGGGCGCGGGTCTTGTGCCCGTCCGCAACCTGAATGACAACGACACAAAAACGCAATAGTCTTATAACTATTAACTTTAAGGATTTTCCAGCATCCAATGAGGATATCGACTTCAATCTTGTTCGTTAACAAATACATTGAATCTGACACCAACAACAAGTCATAAGATAACCATTTTAATAGTATCGAAAGACAAAAGCTTGACTATACAACTTGGAAGCAAGAAAGGAAGAGACTGAGGCGCCAGGCAATCGCAAGGCCAAGAATGTTTAGGAACTAAGTGAATCACATCTGACAAAAAACATACGCATCACATTATTTAAATGACTCATGCATAGATGTCCGCAAAAGAGTCTGTATAAAGGGGACGCAAGAGATTGAGCACATACAAAACATGAATGCCAAGTCATTATTAGGAGATAATAAACGGACTATCCTTATAAGGAAAAACATAATAGCTTCTTTTGCCATAAAAGGATGGTCTGGCATAGTTCTGTTCCTTCTTGTTCCTCTAACTCTTAAATGTCTTGGCGCATATGAGAACGGAATTTGGCTTACAATAAGTTCTATGCTACTTTGGATTGAACAAATGGACATAGGACTTGGGAATGGATTACGCAACAAGCTTGCCATTTATATGGCACAAGACAATCTTAAGAAAGCCAAGACTGCGGTCTCCTCAACATTCGCAATGTTAGTCATTGTTATGACTATAACATTATTTATTATATTAGCAATTATCAGATGTACGGACATTTGGGCTTTTTTAAACGTTGATGCACATATAGTACCGCAATTAAAAGAAATTGCATCTGTCGTAACAATACTTTTCTGTTCTTCGTTCGTAATGAAGTTTACAGGGAATGTATACATGGGGTTGCAGTTGCCAGCCATAAATAACATGATGGTTGTCGCAGGCCAAACACTTATATTCGTAGGAACAGTTATACTATATCTATTTAAAATACGCTCTTTAATGGCTATCGCTGTCATCAACACAGCCTCGCCACTTTTGGTATATCTTATTGCATTCTATATCACCTTCTATGCCAAATATCCATATTTAAAACCCTCTAGGAAGTTTATAGATCTCAATGTCGCAAAAGAACTTATAAAACAAGGAATACTCTTTTTCATATTACAGATTTCTGGTGTCGTGCTTTTCATGTCGAGCAACATCCTTATATCAAGATTCTTCTCGCCTGACAAGGTCACGCCCTATCAAATAACATATAGATATTTTTCTATCATCTTATTGGTATTTGGTATTATCAGCACACCTTATTGGACTGCAACAACAGATGCCTTTGCCAAGAAAGACAAACAATGGATTATCAAAAGTGGCAAAAGATTGAACATAATTACAACGGTAATCTGTTCAGCTACCATTTTGATGTTATTACTTTCCAAACCTATTTACAAGATTTGGATTGGGGGGGGCATTTATATTCCTTGGAGCTTATCTATAGCGATGTCAGCCTACGTTATTGTTCTAATAATAAGTCTTAGATATTCTTGTATATTGAATGGGCTTGGAAAACTGAGACTACAACTTATTTTAACATCAGCCGCAGCATTATCGTATATACCGCTATCAGTCTTGGCATTGAAGCAATACCACAACATTATCACCTTAGTAGCCATAATGTGCCTTGTCAACATACCAGGACTAATAATAAATGGCATCCAATATAAAAAGCTCTTGAACAATACAGCAATAGGAATTTGGAACAAATAAAAAAGATGGAACAGACAGAACCACAAAATTCAAAAATAAGTATTATCCAAATTATAAATATAGTTTGGGCAGATCGACGGATGTTAGCATTTTACTGCCTGATTTCCGCTATCATTGGCATCGTATTTGCATTTTCCATACCAAGGGTGTACAAGAGTCAAGTCATGTTGGCTCCTGAAGAAGTAGAAAATGGACTAAACAGTAATATATCCTCTCTTGCATCGATGGTAGGTCTTGACATGAGTATTTCTTCATCAGACGCCATATATCCAGAGATTTACCCAGATATGATGCATTCTACTAAATTTCTTGTCTCCATGTTTGACATCCCTGTGAAATCAAAAGACGGGAAAATTAACACAACACTTTGTGACTACATTGACCACTACCAAAAAACATCATGGTTCTTGTGGCCTTTGAAAATCCTAAAATCAAGAAAGAAAGAAGGAATCGTAAAAGGCAAGAAGATTAATCCTTATTGGCTTACAAAAGCAGAAGCAGGTATTGCAAAGAATATTGATGACAACATTACTTGTCTCGTAGATAAAAAAACAAATGTTATCACTATAACTGCACAAGCACAAGATCCTCTTATCGCAAGAACGATAGCCGAGGCCGCAAGAAAACGTCTCCAACAATTCATAACCGAATACAGAACCACAAAAGCGAAGCAGGACCTTAAATATGTAAAGCAACTATGTAATGAAGCGAAGGGTCAGTACGTTGAAGCTAGGAGAAAATATGGAGCATATAGCGACGCCAACCAAGACCTATTGTTGCAGAGTGCGAAATCCACTCAAGATGATTTGGAGAATGACATGCAGCTAAAATATAATATATACACACAAGTGATGCAGCAACTTCAAATGGCAGAAGCCAAACTTCAAGAGCGCACTCCTGCCTTCACAATCATACAAAATGCCACTGTACCTTTCAAGCATTCTAATACGCCTAAAATCTTTATTCTAACTATCTTTATAGTTTTGGGTATAGGTATAAGAAGTGTTGTGTACATAATTATCAACAGGAAAAAGTTGGTGGCACTTTTGACTCTATAATAAACCTTAAATAGGGGAAATGACAAGAAATAGAGTATTGTTAATATATGCCTTTGCGCTCTGTGTTTCTTTTCTTTTAGCCACGTTCATCTTCGTTTGTATACCAAAGAAGTACGCAGCAAGAATTGAGATTTCCGATGAACCACTAGAGATGGACATAAACATCGGATTAACTCGCTCAACAGCAATCGACACAAAGGAAAACAAGTTAAATGATCCCGATATATATAGCAATATATTGGGATCTTTCGACTTCATAAAAACGATTTCCCAAATCAAGTTAGACTCTATTAATTATGGTCAATACCTTCTAAATGAAAAGATGCCATTCTGGTCCAGCTTGGCAGATAAGATTCTAAAAAAACAGAAAGGACTAGACGAAGACGTTTATGATAAAATCAAACACAATATTAGATTTCAAAAGAAGAAAAATCTAATTCTTATTTACGTTGAGGATGCATCTCCTGTCAATGCTGTCAGGATAGCTGACTCTGTAGTTGTTAATCTTCAGAGGACTATAATATCTTTGAAACTCTCTCAAACGAAAGCAAAAATTCAAAATGCAAGAAACAACTATCGCATAGCTAAAGAAAGATACTACAATGCACTCGCAACTTATGACAACCTAACAGATTCTACTTACAACGCATCTCTACCTTCTTATGAGACCAAGATAAAAGAACAGGCAAAAACTGTATCCCTAAATAAGGAAATACTAAACAATGCTATTGAGAAGTTAGTACGCTTGCAAGCATTAACACAGAAGAGTTCTCCATCATTTGCCACCATATCCAATGCGACTGTAGCACACGAGGCCAGTAAACCTTCTTTCATTCTTTGCCTTGCACCGTGTTTATTTGTCATGTTCTTGTTAGCATTTTGGTACATAAACATAAAAGACAAAAAGCTCCCCTATAAAAACATTGACTTTGGAGATTGGTTCTCTCCATGGAGCATCACCATTATTGTATGGATACTTATTCTTATATTCGTTAAATTAGAAGGCAACAAGCTATATCCGCTAACATCTCAATTTTATATTAGCATCTCACTTTGGGTACCCATAATATGCATAGTTGCATTTACTACATTTATTGTTTTGCAAAGACAAGATCAAACAAATAGGGTTAATGAGGCAATATCCATAAATAACACGATTTACAATATACTGTTCTACACAACCCTGTTACTGACACCAACATATTTCTGGCAGGTATACAAGATTGTTTCGCAATTTGACGCAACAGACCTGATGAACAATATCCGACTTTTAGCAACGCATGGAGATGGTGTAGGATGGTTAAAGTATACAGTTGTCATTAACCAATCACTCTTTCTCGTATCTATATGGAGATACCCAAAGATTCCATTATGGAAGTTGTTAACCGTTTATGCATGCAACATCGTATGCTCTTTGTCGCTCATGGAAAAAGGCTCATTATTCATGTTAGCCTTCTGTACTTTATTTGTTTTATATGAAAAGAAAAAAATAAAGTTACGAACAATAGCCTTTGCAGCTGGGACTCTTATTATATTGGCATATTTGTTCAATAACGCGCGCGAAAGTACCAACACGAGTGATAGCAATATGGATTTCATGGACTTTTTTGGTATGTACATTACATCTCCACCAGTTGCATTTAGCCGATTGACCCAAGACTTATCTGGGCAAACGGGCGTTAACACATTCGAGGTCTTCTATGACTTTTTAAACCGATTCGGCATAGGCAATTTCAATGTCCTCAATAAGGAGCAAGAATTTATTATGGTTCCCGTCGTAACGAATGTATATACTGTCATGCAACCTTTCTATGTAGACTTCGGTTATGGGGGTGTCGCTTTCTTCGCGGCTGTCTATGGACTGTTTAGCGGAACCTTGTATCATTACTGTCGAAAAGGCAATGCAACAAGCAAATGCCTCTATACGTTCCTTGTGCAAATATTGATACTTCAATTCTATCAAGAGAATGTTTTTATGAGCATATCTGGTCTTACACAACTTATTATCCTGGTCATATTGATGACACAGAACAAGATAAGTCTAACCACGCCTAAGCATGTACAACGTTGAAGTTCTGATGTCCACCTATAACGGTGCCAAGTATATTAAACAACAAATAGAGTCCATTCTCAAGCAGAAAGGTTGTACTGTAAAGCTTCTTGTACGTGACGATGGATCAACAGACAATACATGTGAGATACTGAAAAAACATTATGAAGATGGACTACTTACATGGTACCAAGGGGGAAACATAAAACCAGCAAAAAGTTTCTTAGACTTGTTAGTCAAAGCGGGAGAAGCTGACTTTTATGCCTTCGCAGATCAGGATGATTATTGGATGACTGACAAACTGGAAACGGCCTGTCGAAAGATTGGTTTTTCAAATAAGCCTACTCTGTATTTCTCACAAACACAGCTCGTTGATAAGCATTTGGCAAAAATAGAGACTCCCACTATACATCCATTATTAACACAAGGGGAATCTCTCATCTATGCATTCGCAAGTGGATGTACCATGGTCTTTAACAAGGCATTAAAAGACCTGCTTGTTTCCAGTATACCCAAAGAAATGCCAATGCTACATGATTTCTGGACATACATTAGCGCACAGGCCATTGGCGCTAATATTGTATTCGACAAAGATCCACACATATTGTACCGACAACATGGGAATAATGCTGTGGGATTAGGAGAAAGCCCTGCTAAAGAGTGGAGACAAAGGATAAAAAGAGTCTTCATTCTGCATGGACACGAGAGAAGCGACAATGCTCGCATTCTCCTAGAAACTCTTTATGATAAAATGACTCCTGAGAGTATAAAACGTACAAGTTTGTTCGTTGATGCCAAAACTTCATTCCTTAAAAGAATGAGTTTGCTCTTTGATAATAGCTATAGATGTGGAAATCTAAAGACCTGGATTCTCTTTAAAATAGCCGTTATATGTAATACATATTAACTAATGTGTCATTTGGATTTTTCAATAATAATACCTGCATATAACAATCTTGAGCTTTTCAAAAGAGCCATTGATTCAGTGCTGATGCAGAAGGAAGCGTCCTATGAAATCATTGTTGTAGACGACTCAACCAATAATTTTATTGAGGAGCACGTCAAGAAAACGTGCTTTCCTTATTTAAGATATTATCACAATAAACCCGCAAAAGGAGCTGTTGCAAACTGGAACTTCGGCCTATCGCTTGCTAAAGGAAAATACATTGAGATTTTGCATCATGATGAAGCGTTTGCAAACGAACATATATTACGGGAAATTAAACAACAATTCGAGACAGACCACTGTTCCGCAGTGGTAGCTAATTATGAGGTTCAAATTGACGGCACAGCCAAGAAAGAACTCCTAATAAAGAAACGCCTCCGAGCGTTCTTTATTAAACACCCCCAGCTTCTTTTCCTCTCCAACCTCTTAGGTCCTTGTGCCTGTGTCTTTATCAAGAACAGCAATGTCGACTATTTTGACGAGGACCTACATTGGCTTGTTGATGTTGACTGGTACTATCGTGTTTTAAACGACAGGAAGACGAGCTTGCTCGATCCTTATCTTGTCGTTAATTCTATTCATGGACATAAAGGACAAATAACGCAATCCCTTAATATTCAAACAGAGGCATCAAAAGATGCTCAAATAATTATATCGAAATACAAATCCTTTTTCATCAACATACTATTGAAAACAAACAAGTTGTTGAACGAATCGCTTGTGAAGAAAATTATTAAGAAAACGCTTTTATGAAAATAGTCAAACTTTTAGGAGGTCTTGGAAATCAAATGTTTCAATATGCCTTGGCATGTTCCATAAAAGCACACCAGCCTGATTCCGAAGTCTTGCTTGATCTTCATTGCTTCAAAGGTTACCACAAGCACAACGGATACGAGATAGACAAGATATTTCGCCCTCGTTTTAAAGCCGCAAAATTAATAGATGTAGCCAAGATTGCTTACCCTTATTGTAGCTATAACGCTTGGAGAATAGGCAGCAGAGTCCTCCCGACGAGAAGGAGCATGATTATAGAAGACTCAAAAGAGACTGTTGACACTTCTATGCTTTCATTAAGCGGGGACTTCTATTATGATGGTTATTGGCAATCGGAAGAATATTTCAAAGACATAAGAGATTGTATCCTTAAGGAGTTCGCTTTCCCACCTTTTGATGAGAGGAATCAAATTTGTGCCAACAACATTATGGGCACCAACAGTGTGAGCATTCATGTCAGGCGTGGAGACTTCTTGAATCATCCCCTTTATAAGGATATATGTACGTTGCAATACTATGAAGAAGCCATAAAAAGAATCTGCTCCATGGCGCCAATAGACCATATTGTAATTTTCTCTAATGATATTGCTTGGTGCAAAGATCATATGTCGGCATTCCTCCAAAACAAGAGAACAACATATATAGATTGGAATAAAGGTCAACAGAGTTTCAACGACATCCACTTGATGAGTCTTTGCAAACACAATATTATAGCAAACTCGTCATTCTCCTGGTGGGGAGCATGGCTAAACCAAAATCCAAACAAGATTGTGATTTCCCCTCACGTCTGGGATAATTCAAGATCTGCATCAAGTCCGATTTGCAAGGATTGGATTAAAATTTGATTGCCGTTCTGATTAACCATTGCTTATGAAAAGTCGCGAAACTCCTTTCTCTGTCCTTCTCTCACTTTACAAGAAAGAGAAGCCTGAATATCTAAAAGAAGCATTAGACAGCATATTCTCGCAGACGGTTAAATCTGACGACGTCGTTCTCGTTGAAGACGGACTGCTGTCGAAAGAGTTAGAAGATGTTGTATGCAACTATGAAAGGCTTCATCCTGAACTTCACGTCGTCCGATTTGAAAAAAACAGAGGCTTAGGCGTAGCACTTAACGAGGGTTTGCAATATTGCAAACACGAGATCATCGCCAGGGCCGACACGGATGACATCAACCGTCCGGATAGATTCGAACGTCAACTAAAGGTCCTTGTGGAGCATCCTGAGTATGCTCTCGTTTCTTCGTGGATAGACGAGTTTATCGATACACCTAAGAATGTTCGCTCTCAACGTAGGCTTCCTGAAAAGCCTGAGGACATTTACAAATATGGCAAGCATCGCTGCCCTGTCAATCACCCTGCAGCCATGTATCGTCGAGATGCTGTAGAGAAAGTTGGCGGCTATCAGACAGACCTTTTTCCAGAAGACTATTACCTTTGGATGAAGATGTTGAAAGCTGGCTGCGAGTTTTATAACATACAAGATAGTCTCCTGTATTTCAGACACAATCCGGAGACCATCAAGAAGAGAGGCGGATGGAAATATGCCATTGACGAAGCCAAAACTCAGTGGAAAGCTTATCACAATCTTCGTTATCTCAGCCTCACCGACTTCTGCTTTAATGTTTCCATACGGTTTGTCACAAGGATAATTCCTTCTCCTCTACGAAGACTCATCTATTCTGCTATAAGAAAGGTCGCAAAATAAAGGCTCTACGTCTCCATGTGGAAGAAAATATCATTCCTGATTCCTTAGTTTGCCTTCGCGCCGCAACCGCGTTGCCGTTACACCACAATCGCATTGCCGTTACGCCGTAACCACGTTGGCCTTACGTCGCAATCGCATTACGGTGAAATATGTTCGACAAACCTAAAACCACACGAAACAAAATAAAACGTCATCTTTTGGTCTGGACGTAGAAAAGGCCCCGCCCAACTACGTCTAAAATTCATTCTACCGTAAGCGTCTCTATCTCTTCCACGGTCAAGCCGGTCACTTTGGATATTGTGGAGCAAGGGATGCCTTCACGAGCCATGTTTCGAGCTATCTCCACCGCCTTGTTTTTAGTGCCGATAGCGATGCCTTTCTCCGTGCCAATGGCGATGCCTTTCTCCGTACCGATGGCAATACCTTTTTCTATACCCTTCTCCATTCCTTCCTTCTTGGCAGCATCAATACCATTCTTGATGTCACGGTAGGCATTGACACTAAGCTCATAGGCGCGAAGGTCCTCGGTGGTCAACTGAGATATCTCCGCGGTTTGGAAGTCGGTCAACGATTTGATGTATTTTTCTCCATATTGTAACATCGCAATGCTATTTTTGGCAAATTTAAGCAATATATCTCACACGAAAGAAATTGCAAGCCAAAAAAATCAGATTCACCAAGCTCTTTTTCCACACTTTTCCCGCACACAGATTCAAAAGATTACAAAGATTGGCATGTGTCTTTACGTAGAAGCTGCTTTTTCATGTTCACCATGATTTCCATACTTTTTGGACTTATTTTGTTTACCAAGGACTTACACAACATTTGGCAGTTTAAAATATTATTGCTAAATTTGCCCACGATTAATCATGTTTAAGCTATGACCGACATAACCATTAGAGTAGAAAACGACAATCTTTTTCATAGCATTGAAAATGTATTGAATGCCTTAAAAGGCATTCAAATACTGAGTATAAAGAAAAAAGTCTTTATATGATCCAGAGAATGGCACTCTTCTAAAAGACAGCATTATAAATAGTATTGATGATGTGAAAAGTGGCAGGGAGGAAACCTATTCATTTGACAATCCCGATGAGGCAATAAGATGGTTGACTTTATGAAAAAATGTAGACAGCAGCTTAAAATATATAAGCACGATTTGTTATGGCAGAGGACATCGGATTGACAAATGCGGAAATGCAAAAACTTGTCGCGGCACTTTCAACTCAGCCTAATATAGAAAAGGCGATAGTCTACGGCTCAAGGGCAAAGGGAACCAACCAGAAGTTCTCTGATGTTGACATGACGCTTGTCGGCAAGAACCTTTCACACACTGACCTCAACCAAGTGGCCATGATAATAGACGACTTGCTCTTACCTTATGAGTTTGACCTGTCTCTTTATTCTTCTTTGACGAACAAGAATCTCCTGGAGCACATAAGAAGAGTGGGCAAGGTAATATATGAATCATAAATTGTTATTAGCATGACAGACACTACAGACATAAGATGGAAACAACGCCTTGACAATTACAGGAAAGCATACAAGAAATTAGCAATAGCCGCCGAAAAGGTAAGATGCGAGTCAAACATCGACACGGACATGAAAGAACTGGTCAACGAGGGGCTTATTCAAAGATTTGGATATATCCATGAGTTGGCATGGAACCTAATGAAAGATTACGAGACTTATCAAGGGTATAACGAGATAAGGGGCTCGCGCGACGCCATCAGGAAAGCCTTGGCTATAGGTCTTATAGACAATCCCTTATGGCTTGAAACAATAATAGACCGGAATAGGACCTCGCATAATTATGATGAGTCAGCCGCTAACGAGATACAACATGTGGTTGTAGAAAAATACCGGCCCTTGTTTACTGACTTTCTCAATGTAATGGAGAGAATAGAGAAAGAGGAAGAGTGACTTTTTCGTTGATTCCATGCAATAATCTTCCATCCTTAGCGTTATTCATATAAATATCAAAACGCAGATGCAAGATTATATACTCTATATAGGGACAATGCTCATAAGCATGGGGTGCGGCTTTGCCATCATCCCTGCCATAATAAGGTTTTGTCTCAAAAGAAAGTTGTACGACCTTCCGAGCGGCAGGAAGATTCACAAGAAACCCATACCGAGGTTGGGCGGAATCTCCTTTGTCCCTGGCATGTTGCTCGCGTCCATCGTCACGCTGTTCCTCATGAGTTCGGGACAGCAAAAGGAAGTGAGCATTAGCCTATGGTCGCTCTATTTCTGCATCAGCCTGCTCATCATATACTTCACGGGCATCATCGACGACATCATCGGGCTTAACGCCACCATCAAGTTCTCTGTCGAGATATTGGCGACCATCATAATGCCAGCCGCCAACTTGTACGTCAACAACCTTTATGGCTTGTTTGGCATCTACGCCATACCCTTCTGGGTTGGGGCACCATTGACCATCCTTATACTTGTCTTCACGTGCAATGCCATAAACCTGATCGACGGCATCGATGGCTTATCGGCATCACTCTCCATAGTTGCCTTGGCTGGCTTCCTCTTGTGCTTCCATTTTGAGAAGCTCACCTACTACTGCATCATGATTGCCGCCTTGATAGGTGTGTTGTTTGCATACCTTTATTTCAACGTGTTTGGTAAAGCCGAGCAGCACAGGAAGATATTCATGGGCGACTCCGGCAGCCTTAGCCTTGGCTTCATCCTCGGGTTCCTTGCCATAAAATTGTGCATGGACACTCCTCGCACGGTCTACAACCCCCACCGCATTGTGTGGGCATGGTCGTTTCTCGCCGTGCCTTGCTTCGACGTGGTGCGCGTCTTCTTCTTCCGCATCATGCACGGCAGGTCGCCTTTCCAACCCGACAAGAAGCACATTCATCATAAGATCATGGCATGCGGGCTCAACCAGCACAAGGCATTGATAACCATAGTCTCCTTGCAACTTGTCATCATTGCGACAAGCTACCTGCTGGTTGACGCCATTTCACAAACGGCTATTTTCATCATAGACGTGGCACTGTATGCCATACTCAACCTCGCCGTCAACTTCATCATACGGCAGAAAGAGGCGATGGCAGGCGGAAAAGTTGCGCAAGCAGAATGAAACGAGCAACCGACTTCATACTGGCCCTGTTGTGCCTCGTGGTCTTCTCCCCGCTCATGCTTATATGCGCGGCTGCCATTAAGAGAGAAGACGGACTGCCCATTTTGTATAGCCAAGAGCGCATAGGGCTACACGGCAAACCATTCATGATCTACAAGTTCCGAACCATGAAAAAAGACGCAGAGGGCCATGGCGTTCCACAATTGATGGAACTTCCAAACGACCCGAGGCTGACGCGCATAGGCAGCAAGCTCCGCAAACATCACCTCGACGAGCTTCCACAGCTTTGGAACGTCCTAAAGGGCGACATGGCTTTCGTCGGTCCACGGCCGGAGCGTAAATACTATATCGAACAGATAATGCAGCACGACGGGCGATATAAGCTCCTATACCAGATTCGACCTGGCGTCACTTCGTATGCCACATTATACAATGGTTACACGGACACGATGGAGAAGATGCTACGGCGGCTCGAGCTCGACCTCTACTATCTTGAGCATCGCTCATGGTGGTTCGACGCGAAGGTACTTTTCAAGACCTTCACCAGCATCGTTTTCGGCAAAGTGTTCTAAAATTCTGGCGTAACTAACAAATAGTCAGCAAAGCGATACCAAAACATACGGAAATCGCCATTTTATTCACGCGTTTCCTTACAGATTATCACATAAGTGTTAAAAGGTAAAGGAAGCAAAGAATAAAGTGGCGATTTCGCTTTACACTTAGTGATATTTTTATTAATTTTGCAAACGAATTGATAGGTAAAACACAAAAACATTAGCAAATGCAAACAAATGGACTGTACAACAGTTCCTACGAGCATGACGCTTGTGGCGTAGGAATGGTAGTTAACATCCATGGCGGAAAGAGTCACCAGCTTGTGGACGATGCCTTGAAGGTTCTTGAGAACCTGCGTCACCGCGGTGCCGAGGGTGCCGACGGCAAGACTGGAGACGGAGCTGGCATACTGCTGCAAATTCCCCATGAGTTTATTCTTCTTCAAGGCATACCAGTACCCGAGAAGGGAAAATATGGCACCGGCCTTATCTTCCTGCCAAAGGACGAGAAACGCCAGCAGGAGATTCTGTCCATCATGATTGAGGAGATTGAGCGCGAAGGCCTGCAACTGATGCACCTGCGCACGGTCCCCACCAACCCCGACTGCCTCGGTGAGGCTGCCGCCGAATCGGAGCCTGCCATAAAGCAGGTGTTCATCACGGGGGTCTCCGACGACAAGGTCGCGGTTTTCGAGCGCACGCTTTATCTCATAAGGAAAAAGATGGAGCGCCGCATACAGGACAAGGATTTCTACATTTGCTCCTTGTCAAGCAAGAACATCGTCTATAAGGGCATGCTGTCCAGCCTTCAGCTTCGACAGTACTACCCCGACCTCACCAACAGCTATTTCACGAGCGGCTTGGCCTTGGTTCACAGTCGTTTCTCCACGAACACGTTCCCCACGTGGTCGCTCGCGCAGCCTTTCCGCCTCTTGGCGCACAATGGTGAGATAAACACCATCCGTGGCAACCGCTCATGGATGAAAGCCCGCGAGGCCGTGCTCTCTTCAGACGCCTTGGGCGACATCCACGACATTTCGCCAATCATCCAGCCCAACATGAGCGACTCGGCAAGCCTTGACAACGTGTTCGAGTTCTTTGTCATGAACGGCATGTCGTTGCCAAAGGCCCTGAGCATCATGGTGCCCGAGAGCTTCAACGACAAGAACCCCATCAGCGAGGACATCAAGGCCTTCTACGAATACCACTCCATCCTCATGGAGCCTTGGGATGGCCCTGCCGCCCTGCTCTTCTCCGACGGTCGCTACGCCGGTGGCATGCTCGACCGCAACGGTCTGCGCCCAGCCAGGTATACCATCACGAAGACGGGCACAATGGTCGTGGCGTCGGAGGTCGGCGTCATGGACTTCGACCCGACGGTCATCGCTGAAAAAGGCCGCCTGCAGCCAGGAAAGATCTTGCTCATCGACACGCAAGAGGGCAAGATATATTACGATGGCGAGATAAAGGATCGCCTCGCCCACGAGCATCCTTACCGCCAGTGGCTCAACACAAACCGCATACAGCTTGAGAAGATACATACCGGCAGAAAGGTCAGCAACGCCATTGAGAACCTTGAGGCAAAGGAGGTGGAGTTCGGCTTCGGCGAGGAAGACGTTAACGACACGCTCATCCCAATGGCCATCAAGGGTCAGGAGCCCACGGCTTCCATGGGTAATGACACGCCTCTCGCCGTGTTGTCAGACCAGCCACAGATCTTCTTCAACTATTTCCGCCAGCAATTCGCGCAGGTCACCAACCCAGCCATTGATTCCATCCGCGAGCAACTCGTGATGAGCCTGACGGAATATATAGGAAGAGTGGGGACAGGCATTCTCAATCCCAACGAAACCAACTGCAAGATGGTGCGTCTGCCCCACCCCATCCTCACCAACAGCCAGCTCGACATCCTGCAGAACATACGCTACAAGGGTTTCAACACCCGCAAGCTCAACATCTGCTTCGTGCCGTCGCCCAAGGGCTCTGAGCACCCCGGCGAGGCGTTGCGCGAAGCGCTCGACAAGCTCTGCCACGATGCCGAGAAGAGCGTCGACGATGGCTTCAACTACATCATCCTTTCCGACCGAGACGTCGACAAGGACCACGTGGCCATCCCTTCACTCCTTGCCGTCAGCGCCGTTCACCACTACCTCATCAACGTGGGCAAGCGTGTGCAGACCGCGTTGATCGTTGAGAGTGGAGAGATTCGCGAGGTAATGCACGCGGCGTTGCTCCTTGGTTATGGTGCCTCGGCGCTCTGCCCATACATGACCTACGCCATCCTCGACGACCTCGTGAAGAAGGGCAAGATACAAGAGAACTATGCCACGGCGGAAGCCAACTACATAAAAGCCGTGAAGAAAGGCTTGCTCAAGATAATGGCGAAGATGGGTATCTCTACCATCCGCTCTTATCGTGGCGCGCAAATATTCGAGTCGATCGGCTTGTCGGAAGGACTGCTCCGCACTTATTTCGGCACGGAGACAAGCACCGTGGGCGGCATTGGCCTCGACACCATCGCACACGACGCCATAGCATATCACGACAAGGCCGTGGCTGAGGCTGCCGCCGACACAGAGCATCCTCTGCCAAACCTCGGACAGTTCCACTGGCGCGAGGACGGCATCAAGCACGCGTGGAACCCTGAGACAATCGCCACGCTTCAGCTCGCCACGCGCACAGGCAACTACGAGACATTCAAGAAGTTTGAGGAGCTCGTCGACAACAAGCCTGAACCGTTGTTCCTGCGCGACTTCCTCGACTGGAAGCGAAACCCAATCGACATCGAGAAGGTCGAACCGGTAGAGAAGATCGTTAAGCATTTCGTCACGGGCGCCATGTCGTTCGGCGCTCTCTCCGCCGAGGCCCACGAGGCCCTTTGTCTTGCCATGAACGCCCTTGGCACAAGGTCCAACACCGGTGAGGGCGGCGAGGACAATGAGCGTTACCACTCCGAAGTCGACGGCATCAGCCTGTCGTCCAAGACCAAGCAGGTGGCATCGGGTCGTTTCGGCGTGACAACAGAATACCTCGTCAACGCAGAGGAGATACAGATAAAGGTGGCACAAGGCGCAAAGCCTGGCGAGGGTGGACAGCTGCCCGGCTTCAAGGTCAACGAGATCATCGCCAAGACCCGTAACTCCATACCTGGCATATCGCTTATCTCACCTCCGCCTCACCACGACATCTACTCCATCGAGGATCTGAAGCAGCTCATCTTCGACTTGAAGAATGTCAACCCGAAGGCCGCCATCAGCGTCAAGCTCGTAGCCGAGAGCGGCGTGGGCACGATCGCAGCCGGCGTGGTCAAGGCCAAGGCCGACCTCGTGGTAGTGTCGGGCGCCGAGGGTGGAACTGGCGCAAGCCCAGCCTCGTCGATGCGTTTCGCTGGCATATCGCCTGAGATTGGCGTTGCCGAGACGCAGCAGACACTTGTGAAGAACGGACTGCGCTCGCTGACACGCCTGCAGGTCGAC
Source organism: Oscillospiraceae bacterium (assembly GCA_963635115.1). Lineage (GTDB taxonomy): Bacteria > Bacteroidota > Bacteroidia > Bacteroidales > Bacteroidaceae > Prevotella. Next base: position 20,699 of record CAVHEN010000037.1, read on the forward strand.
GGACAGATGAAGTCGGCACGCGACGTCATCATCATGGCACTGCTCGGAGCCGAGGAGTTCGGCTTTGGCACTTCGCCTCTCATCACCCTCGGCTGCGTAATGATGCGCAAGTGCTCATCAAACACATGCCCAATGGGTGTCGCCACACAAGACGAGCGTCTGCGCAAGCACTTCCGTGGCGATTACCACTACGTGATAAACTACTTCAAGTTCATCGCCCAGCACGTGAGAGAGTATCTTGCAGAAATGGGCTTCACGAGCCTCAACGACATCATTGGCCACACTGAGCTTCTTGAGCGTCGCGACACGTCAAAGACATGGGGCAATGTCCCGGCGAACGTACAGGCGAAATGGAACAGCATCAGCTTCTCACGCATGCAGAAGAAGGAGACTGGCGACGTGAGCCTCTATTGCACAAAGACGCAAGACCACGAGCTCTTCAACCTGCTCGACCAGCAACTCATCGCCGGTGCGCAAAAGTCAATACAAGACAAGGAAGAGGTTAACCTCGACTTCGCCATCCGCAACACCAACCGTGCCGTGGGAGCCATGCTCTCTGGCATCATCGCCGAGAAATATGGCGAGGCAGGATTGCCCAACGACACCATCAACGTGCGCTTCAAGGGTTCCGCCGGACAAAGCTTTGGCGCGTTCCTTGTGCATGGCGTCAACTTCAAGCTGGAAGGCGAGACCAACGACTACTTCGCCAAAGGTCTCTCAGGCGGACGCATCAGCATCCTGCCTCCAATAAGGTCCAACTTCAACGCCGAGGACAACATCATCGCAGGCAACACCGGCCTATACGGTGCCACCACTGGTGAGCTTTATGTCAACGGTAAGGTCGGCGAACGCTTCGCCGTGAGAAACTCTGGCGCCATAGCCGTCGTAGAGGGCGCGGGCGACCACTGCTGCGAGTACATGACCGGCGGACGCGTGGTAGTGCTCGGAAAGACCGGACGCAACTTCGCGGCTGGAATGTCGGGAGGCGTGGCTTATGTCTGGGACAAGGACCACGACTTCGACTACTACTGCAACATGGGAATGGTGGAAATCAACCTCGTGGAGGAGACAACCTACCGCAAGGAGCTTCACGAGCTCGTTCGCCAGCATTATCTCTACACGGGTTCAAAACTCGCCAGGACGATGCTCGACGACTGGAACCGCTACATCGAGGACTTCATCCAGGTTGTTCCTATCGAGTACAAGCGCGTGCTGCAAGAGGAGCAGGTGAAGAAGCTCCAGCAGAAGATTTCCGATATTCAAAGAGACTATTAACAAATTAGACATTAAGACATGGGTAATCCAAGAGGATTTCTGGAGGTAGAGCGGAAAGAGGCCGGCTACCGTCCAATACATGATAGAATACACGATTTCGGCGAGGTGGAGCAAACGCTCAACTCGCGTGACAGGCAGTTGCAGGCAAGCCGATGCATGGATTGCGGCGTGCCATTCTGCCACTGGGCTTGTCCGCTCCACAACAAGATGCCGGAATGGAACGACGCTTTATATAAAGGTGATTGGAAACTCGCCTACGAGTTGCTCAAGGCCACCAACGACTTCCCCGAGTTCACGGGACGCGTGTGCCCTGGCCTGTGCGAGAAGGCTTGCGTGCTCAATCTCATGGACCACGAGCCTTCAACCAACCGCGAGAACGAGGCTGCCATCATCGAGCACGCCTACAACGAGGACTTCGTGCGTCCTCACATCCCCACGCGAAACGGCAAGAAAGTGGCTGTGATCGGAGCAGGCCCTGCAGGACTCAGCGTCGCTACGCAGCTCAACCAACGCGGCTACGAAGTCACGGTCTACGACGCTCGCGAGAACGCAGGCGGACTCTTGCGCTATGGCATTCCAAACTTCAAGCTCAACAAGGCTCTCATCGACCGCAAGATGGAATTCCTGAAGATGGAAGGCATCAAGTTTGAGTTTGGCGTGATGCTGGTGCCCGTCAACCCGACTGAGCCGGTAAACATCCAGAACGACGACACCTTGGGCAACACCAAGAAGACAACGATAGAGCAACTCTCAAAGGAGTTCGACGCCGTGGTGGTCTGCACGGGAACGCCACAGGCCCGCGACCTCAAGATTCCTGGCCGCGACTTGAAAGGCGTGCATTTCGCGCTTGAGATGCTCTCGCAGCAAAACAGGGTGCTCGCAGGCGAGGAGTTCACCAAGGAGCAGCTCGTCAACGCCAAGGGCAAGGACGTGCTTGTCATCGGCGGCGGCGACACCGGCTCCGACTGCATTGGCACCGCCCACCGTCAAGGCTCAAAGAGCGTGACCCAAATAGAGATCATGCCCAAGCCCGTGGATGGACCTGAGGACCCGAAGAACCCATGGCCAAACTGGCCGCGCACCCTCAAGACCACGTTCGCTCACGAAGAGGGATGCACTCGCCGCTGGAACATCAACTCGCTTGAGTTCCTTGGCAAGAACGGAAAGCTGACAGGCGTGAAGGTGCAGGAAATCACGTGGGTGCCCAACCCTGATGGCGGACGCCCACTGATGAAACCCGCCAAGGAGCCTGAGATCATCAAGGCCGACATGGTGCTGCTCGCCATGGGATTCCTTAGGCCACAACAACCAGAATACCCCGCCAACGTCTTCGTTGCGGGAGATGCCGCCAGCGGTGCCAGCCTTGTGGTAAGGGCACTGGCAAGCGGAAGAAAAGTTGCTGCTGAAGTAGATAGTTACTTGCGAAAGTAACCAACCTATCAATTTATATATTTGTTTGGCAGAGGCAGGGCACCAGTGGGTGTCCTGCTTTTTTTGTACCATAAATGCGCGGTTTGCATAACATAAATCAAAAAAAAGCACGGTGATTCTCGCATTTTTCTAAAAACATTACACGACATTGAGAAAAAAGACATATCTTTGCAAAATGTATGTTAAGCAAAATATATTAAGCAAAAACAAATAACTAACACTATGAAAAAAGCGATTTTGGCATTGGCCCTCGTGGCCATGGGCTGCGGCAGCGCAAATGCGCAGACCGGCCTGCAAAAAGCGAAATTTTTCGACAACTGGTATTTAGGAGCTAAGATTGGCGCTTCTACGCCTCTTACGTTCAACCACACCTTCCCTCTCAACCCCAACTTCGGCTTGAAGCTCGGCAAGAACTTCTCGCCCGTATTTGGTGCTAACTTTGAGGCTCTGGCAAACTTCGGCAACAACCGTTTCGTGACCCAGATTCCTGAGAACATGGTTCTCAACTCAAAGACTTTCGTCAAGTCAGCCAACTTCGGCATTAACGGTACCATCAACTGGACAAACCTGTTCCTTGGCTACAACGAGAACAAGGTGTTCGAGGTAGGCACAGAGCTGGGTATCGGCTTCACAAAGTACTATGGCGACAAGATTGTCTGCGAGAAGGGCAACGTTGGCGACGACAACGACCTCACCGCTAAGACTTCTATGACTTTCGCATGGAACTTCGGTGGCGCAAGCCAGCCCTTGCAGCTCTACATTGAGCCAGGCATCTATTGGAACGTGACTCACGGACCTAAGGACGCCGTGCAGATGGACAAGCGTTGCGCACAGCTCGCTCTCCAGGTGGGTCTGAACTACAAGTTCAAGACTTCAAACGGCACCCACAACTTCAAGAAGCTCGACCTCACTCCTCTGAACGACGAGATCAACGACCTTCGCGCTCAGCTCGCGCAGAAGCCTAAGGAGGTCATCAAGGAAGTCATCAAGGAGGTTCCTGTCGAGGTTGAGAAGGAGACCACCAAGACCAACACCGTCCGCATCGACAACCTCTTCTTCGTAACCTTCCAGCAGGGCAAGTCTGCTCTCGTTCCTGAGATGAAGAAGGCTCTCAACAACATCAAGAGCGGCAGCCACGTGGAGATCGTTGGTACGGCTTCTCCTGAGGGTTCTAAGGAGCTCAACGACCGCTTGTCACAGGCTCGTGCCGACGTTGTGGCAGACTACCTGAAGTCTCGCGGCGTCATCGTCGACAGCGCGTCAGGTAAGGGCGTACAGGGCGTCACATCTAACCGTCTCGCCGTGGTTTACGTGAAGTAAGAATAAAGCTTACAACCCAATAGAAGCGGAGCAGATTCTGTCTGCCCCGCTTTTTTGTTTGCCACAGGGAATAAATGAATAATTTGAGCAAAACATACCGCCAAAAAGGCGATAACTGACATATTCTTTGTAACTTTGCAAGCAAAAGAAAAACTATTTAAACACACACAAAGCCATGCTTACATTAAAGCTCATTACGGAGGAAACAGAGCGCGTAATTAAAGGATTGGAGAAGAAACACTTCGCCAACGCGCGCGAAGCAGTGGAGAAAGTACTCGAATACGACAAGATACGCCGCGAGACACAGCAGAAGCTCGACAGCAACAAGCAGCAGCAGAACCAGCTCGCCAAGCAGATTGGCGGACTGATGAGAGAGGGAAAGAAAGACGAGGCTGAGAAGATCAAGGCCCAGGTGGCCGAGCTCAAGGCCAACGACAAGGCCCTTCAGGAAGTCTACGACAAGGCTCAGGCCGACATGACCCACGAGCTTCTCGACATACCAAACATCCCCAACGACGAGGTGCCAGAAGGCCAGGATGCCACAAGCAACGTGGTCATCAAGGAAGGCGGCGTGAAGCCCGTCTTGCCAGAGGGCGCACTCTGCCACTGGGACCTGCTCAAGAAGTTCAACCTCGTCGACTTCGACCTCGGCGTCAAGATCACGGGTGCCGGCTTCCCCGTTTACATCGGCAAGATGGCACGTTTCCAGCGCGCGCTGGAGGCTTTCTTCCTCGACGAGGCACGCAAGTCTGGCTACGTTGAGATTCAGCCTCCTTTCGTAGTGAACGAGGCTTCAGGCTACGGCACGGGCCAGCTCCCCGACAAAGAGGGCCAGATGTATCATGCCAACCTCGACAACCTCTTCCTCATTCCTACCGCCGAGGTGCCTGTCACCAACCTTTTCCGCGACGAGATTCTCGACGAGAAGGACCTGCCCATCAAGTGCTGCGCCTACTCAGCTTGCTTCCGTCGCGAGGCTGGCTCTTACGGCAAGGACGTGCGCGGCCTCAACCGCCTGCACCAGTTCGACAAGGTAGAGATCGTGCGCATCGATACGCCTGAGCACTCTTACCAGTCATGGCACGAGATGCTCGACCACGTGGAGGGCTTGCTCAAGAAGTTGGAGCTTCCTTATCACCTCTTGTTGCTCTGCGGTGGCGACATGAGCTTCACGTCAAGCATCTGCGTCGACTTCGAGACATGGTCGGCAGCTCAGCAGCGCTGGCTGGAAGTGAGCTCTACAAGTAACTTCGAGAGCTATCAGGCAAACCGCCTGCACTGCCGCTTCCGTCGCTCAGACAACAAGAAGATCGAGCTCTGCCACACGCTCAACGGCTCAGCGCTCGCCTTGCCGCGCATCGTCGCCACAATCCTGGAGAACAACCAGACTCCGGAGGGCATCCGCGTGCCGAAGGTGCTTGTGCCTTACTGCGGATTCGACATGATCGACGACAAGATGGACTAACTCACGGAATAAATTCTTTATCAGGCTCTCTTTGAGATGCCTATATCGCCAAGGCCGGGCTTTGAGAAACAAGTCTCGGCCTTTTCTTTTTCCAATCCCAACACACGACAACCTTTACCCCTTCACACATAAAAACCTTACATGAAAAAGACAAGACTCTGCATCGTCGCGCTTCTCGCCTGCCTGTTGCCCTCTGCCTTGTTGGCGGACAACTACGCACGAAAGGTGAACACCCTGATAGGAACCGACTACACTGGCAACACTTACCCTGGAGCGCAAGCCCCGTTTGGCATGGTGCAGCTAAGCCCCGACAACGGCTTGCCCGGATGGGACCGCATTGCCGGATACTTCTACCCCGACAGCACGATAGCCGGCTTCAGCCACACCCACCTCTCGGGCACGGGCGCCGGCGACCTCTACGACATCTCGTTCATGCCCGTGACGTTGCCTGTCCGCGAGGGCGCAGCGCCGCTTGGCATTCACTCACGCTTCAGCCACAACGATGAGACGGCACACGCGGGCTATTATCAAGTGCGACTTACCGACTACGACATCAACGTGGAACTGACGGCGACGCCCCGCTGCGGCGTGCAACGCTACACCTTCCCCACCAACGGCAAGGAGCGCATGGTCATCGTTGACCTCGCCAAGGCCATGAACTGGGACGCCACGAAAGACTCAAAGATCACCGTGGTCGACTCGTTCACCATAGAGGGTTATCGCTTCTCCGACGGATGGGCGCGCGACCAAAAGGTCTGGTTCCGCACACGCTTCTCGCAGCCCATGCAGGCAGTGGAGATAAAGAAACAAAAGCTCGACGGCGACAACGCGGGCGAGGGCGTGGTGGCGCGGATTCGTTTCGCCACCAGCGGTCCAAGCCAGCTGACCGTGGCAACCGCCATCTCGCCCACGGGCTTGGAAGGCGCCAAAAAGAACCTTGAGGCAGAGGTGGCGAGCCTCGACTTCGACGCCATGCGCCAGCGTGCCGAGGCAAAATGGGACAAGGAGCTTGGCAGGATAGAGATAACGGGCGGCACTGACGCCCAGCAGACCGTTTTCTACACGGCTCTCTACCACGCCATGACGGCGCCGACGCTGCTATGCGACACTGACGGCGCCTATCTCGGGGCCGACCGGAAACCGCACCGCACCGCGGGCTGGAACAACTATGAGACTTGCTCTCTGTGGGACACCTACCGCGCCGCGCATCCGCTCTACGACCTCCTCATACCGTCGCGCGCCAGCGACATGGTGAACTCGCTCTTGGCGTTCAGCAAGGAGAATGGCCGCCTGCCGGTATGGAACATGTGGTCGTCGGAGACCGACATGATGATTGGCTACCATGCCGCGTCCGTCATTGCCGAGGCGGTGCTCAAGGGCGTGCCGGGCATAGACAAGGACGAGGCGCTCGACCAATGCGTGAAGACCGCCAACCTCGACAGTTACCGTGGCATCGGTCTCTACAAGAAGCTCGGGTACGTGCCTTACGATGTGAAGGAGCCGACGCTCGGCGACGACTGGTCGCTCTCGCGCACCCTGGAGTACGCCTACGACGACGCTTGCATCGCGGCGCTAGCAAAGAGCATGGGGAGGACCGACGTTTACAAGACCTTCGCCAAGCGCGCGCAGAACTACCGCAACGTGTACAGCAAGACCAGCACCTTCATGCAGCCACGTCGCGCCGACGGCACGTTCCAGCCTGCCTATTCGCCCGACGAATACACCTCGCACATCTGCGAGAGCAACGGATGGCACTACATGTGGTCGGTGCAGCACGACATAAAGGGCCTTGAGAAGCTCGTGGGGAAGAAGGCTTTCGCCGCGAAGCTCGACAGTTTCTTCACCTACACTCCGAAAGCTAACGAGAAACTGCCGCTCTTCAGCACGGGCATGATAGGGCAATATGCGCATGGCAACGAACCGAGCCACCATGCCGCCTACATCTTCAACAAGATAGGACAACCGCACAAGACGCAGAAATATGTCAGGGAAATCCTCACGCAGCTCTACAACGACTCGCCAGCCGGCCTTTGCGGCAACGAGGATTGCGGACAGATGTCGGCGTGGTATGTGCTCAGCGCCTTGGGCTTCTACCCTCTCAACCCCGTCAGTTGCGAGTATGAGCTTGGCACGCCGCTCTTCAAGACCGCCAAGCTGCACTTGGAGAACGGCAAGACGTTCACCATCAAGGCTGAGAACTATGCGGAAAGCAGATATCTCGTCGATGGCGTGGTGCTGAACGGGAAGCGCGTCAAGGGCACTGCCATCAAGCACGCCGACATTGCCAACGGCGGCACATTGGTCTTCGAGATGAAAGATTGACAAGGGGAATCATGGTCCCATGCTGATGCGGATGGATGTCGCCCGACATATCTTTTCCCACACGGATCAAAAAGATTTGAAAGATGGCTACGCCGCAAGCGGCTACGCGGAGGTGCACGGCCACAACAACATGCCGGATGATACGGTGACGCTCGCCCATGCCAAACATCGCGCGGTACTCCACGCGAAACAACAGGCCGGATGATACGGTGACGCGAAACAACCACCATGCAGGGGCGGGTCTTGTGCCCGCCCGCAGCCAATGTGGCCGCATCGACAAACCACAATACACCGCGCCATGCGGGGTGTGGACGGGCACAAGACCCGCCCCTGCAAAGCATTGAGGTAGGCGTAATCGGCGAAGCCGACATCTTTAAAATCTTTTAAATCCGTGTGAAATGAAAACCGTGGGCAACGGAATCCGCAGGCAACGGAATCCTTTTCCCACACGGATCAAAAAGATTTAAAAGATGGCTACGCCGCAAGCGGCTACGCGGAGGTGCACGACCACAACAACATGCCGGATGATACGGTGACGCTCGCCCATGCCGTACATCGCGCGGTACTCCACGCGAAACAACAGGCCGGATGATACGGTGACGCGAAACAACCACCATGCAGGGGCGGGTCTTGTGCCCGCCCGCAGCCAATGTGGCCGCATCGACAAACCACAATACACCGCGCCATGCGGGGTGTGGACGGGCACAAGACCCGCCCCTGCAAAGCATTGAGGTAGGCGTAATCGGCGAAGCCGACATCTTTAAAATCTTTTAAATCCGTGTGAAATGAAAAACCGTGGGCAATGAAAAACGTGAGAGAATAACACCCATGCGAACCAACATGAATAAGAAAACATCGTCTGAACAGATGGAAACGCAAAGTATGAAACTCTTGAGAGACTGCGGCATAAGGCTGCTGGCTTTCGATGCCGACGACACACTCTGGGACTGCCAAGGCCACTTCAACGAGGTGGAGGACAACTATTGTCGCCTGCTCTCCAGCTTTGGCGACACGCAAGAGATAGCGGCGAGCCTCTTCAGCACCGAGATGTCGAACATGGCTCTCCTGGGCTACGGCAGCAAGGCGTTCACGATCTCTCTCGTTGAGAACGCCATTAAGGTATCCGGCGGAAAGGTGGGTTGCGACACCCTGACCCGGATCATCGACCTTGGCAAGAGCCTGCTCAACCTGCCCGCCACGCCGTTGCCCGGCGTGGAGCAAACGCTGAAGACACTGCGCGACGGCGGACGATACAAGATGATAGTGTTCACCAAGGGCGACAACCTCGACCAGGAAAACAAGTTCAAGAGGTCGGGACTCTCGCGCTTCTTCGATGACTGCATAGTGGTGGCAGACAAGACCGCCCACGAATATGAGCACCTCTGCCAGCTTTTCGACGTGCGCATCGACCAACTGTGCATGGTCGGCAACTCGTTCAAAAGCGACATCCTGCCCGTGCTGCACCTTGGCGGATACGCCATCCACGTGCCCTACGCATTGCAATGGCAAATGGAAAAAGCCGAGGAAAGCGGCTGCTTCCCTCGGCTCGTGCGCGCAGAATCGTTCAGCGACATCGCCGATACCCTTTAGGCTATCCATTGATAGCCTCTCGGCATCGCGCCGCAATCGCATTGCCGCCGCGCCGTAATCGCGTCGCGTTTGCGTTGGAATCGCGACGCGATTACGTTGAAATCCCATTGGCTTCACATCGGCGAGCCAATGGGATGTTTTTTTCAGCCTATCGTGATGACGTACTCGCTCATGAAACTGCTGCCCGGCAAGAGCTTGTTGATGAGGTACTTGTCTTTAAACTCACCGTCATATTCCGCCCAGTCGGTCACGCCATACCACGGCTCCACGCAGATGAATGGCGCATGCTTGCCACAAGGCGTCCAGATGCCCACGGCAGGCGTCTTGAAGTCGAGCGTCACGTGAGGATTGCCGTCCTCGTCCAAAAGCTCCACATGGCGCACCTGACTGTGGTCGAACACTATGGCATCGTCGGCGAAGGTGTCTTCCGTGAACGGGAAGAGGCCCTTGTCGGTAGCCACATCCTTATGGCCCCTGGTGAGGAAGCCTTCCTTGCTGATGAACACGCGCATAGGCTCTGCGTTGTCGAAACGAAGCGCGCCCTTCACCGGCTCACCCTTCTTGGCGCCGGGCACTATGAAGGCCGGGTGACCGCCGATCTGGAAATAAATCTCCTTGTTGTCGGTGTTCTCCACATGCCACACCACATGAATCTTGTTGCCGGTCAGCTTATAGCTCACGGCAAGGTTGAAATGGAACGGATAGACCTTCATCGTCTCCGCATTGTCGTGCAAGCCGTAGACCACCTGGCTATCGCCCTTGGCAAGGAGCGTGAAGTCGTGGTCGCGGGCAAAGCCATGGCGCGGAAGCTGATACTCCAGGCCGTTCACGCGATAAGTGTTACCCCAGACCGTTCCCACGATGGGGAACAGAATCGGCGAGCGCCGCCCCCAATAGGCGGGATCGCCCTGCCAGAGATATTCCTCTCCGCCATTGTCCTTGATGCTCTGCAGCTCAGCGCCATGCCCGGAGATGGTAAGCGTGAGCTTGTCGTTCTTGATTGTTTCCATTATTCT
>CAVHEN010000038.1:0-31095 GCA_963635115.1 Oscillospiraceae bacterium
GACTTTGAGAAGAAGGTGAAGATGATAGGACGGGCTTGAAGCCTCACGCCTTCGCTTTAAGGTTGTTCCACCGCCCCTTCCATATTCGCAAGAGGAAGATAGAGCCGCGGAAGGTGAGCTCTGTGGCCATGGCTATCCACACGCCTCGCAAGCCGAGGCTTTGCGACAGCCACCAAGCCAAGGTGAGGCGCACGCACCACATGGAGAAAAGGCTCATGGCGGCAGGTTTCAAGGTGTCGCCGGCTGCCACGCACACGGAGTAGCTCACTATTGCCGCGGCGAAGAAAGGCTCGGCAAAGGCTTCTATGCGCAGGATCTCGGCGCCAAGCTGCCGGATTTCGTCCACGGGCGAGAGGAAGCCTATCATCTCGGGTGCGAAGACAAACATCACCGCTCCCATGAAGGCCATCACGATCATGCCAGTGCCGATGGTGAGGTGCGCGAAGTTGTAGCACAACCGTTGTCGCCCGGCGCCATAGGTCTGGCCTATGAGCGTCGACGCGGCGTCGCCCACGCCATAGCCAGGCATGTAGCAAAGGCTCTCGGCGGTGATGGCAAACGAGTTGGCGGCTATGGCGGCATTGCCCAATGGCGCCACGATGAGGGTTGAAACCACCTGCGCCGACCCCATGAGAATGTTTTGCACGGCTATGGGCAGGCTTATTTTCGCGGCGTTTTTCACGAACCTCCACCTCCATTCGAATCGGGCATGGTCGAGGTTGAGGGCGAGAATCTTGTTTTTCCACATCGCCTGCCTCGACATAGCTATGGCGGTCAGCAGATAAGCGGTCATCGTGCCGAGCGCCGCGCCTGTCACCCCCAAGCCAAGCTTGTAGATAAACAAATAGTTGAATGCCACGTCGAGGCAGCACATCATTATCGACAGCGCGCTGGGCACTCGCATCTCGCCCGCGCTTTTCAGCATTGCAGCCGTGAGGTGATACACGAGCACGGCGGGCAGCGTGAGGCTATAGATGAGGAAATAGGCCGACGACATGGGCGCGATGTCTGCCTTGCCTCCAAGCCAGAAAGGCAGACTGTGCGAGATTGAGGCGCCAACAAGGGCCATTAGCAAGCTGAAACCGATGCCGCACACCAACGCGTGGCGGAACACTTGCCTGGCATTGGCGAAGTCGTTGGCCCCGATGAAGTGGGCGACCTGCACGGAGAAGCCGACCGACACGGCGGAGAGAAGCGAGCCCATCAGCCACGTGGTGGTCTCTATCAAGCCTATGCTTGCCGACTGGGCGGCGCCGAGGTGGCCCACCATCGCCGCATCGATGAAAAACATCATCACGGTGGTAATCTGCGCAAGCATTGAGGGAATGCTCAAGTCGACGATGAGGCTTAGTTTTTCTCGCCTCGTCATCTCCTCGCCGTTGCGTATCTTGGCAAGCAAAAGGTCGCTCTTCTTCATGTGTTTTAGTTTTGGCGTGCAAATATAATCAAAAAAGCGCGGTTTTCTTGAATCTTCAAACAAAAATGGCTCAAAAATGTTTTACCAATTCGGAATAAAGTTGTACATTAGCCGCAAATATCCAGAAAGGTAAAGCATGAAATATCCTATAGGAATACAAAGCTTCGAACAAATAGCAGAAGAAGGCTATGTCTATATCGATAAGACGGCATTGGTCTACGACTTGGTGACCAGTGGCAAAATCTACTTCCTGTGTCGCCCTCGGCGATTCGGAAAGTCGTTGCTTGTTTCTACTCTAAAGTGTTATTTTGATGGAAGGAAGGAGCTGTTCAAGGGACTTGCCATTGACGGTTTGGAGAACGATTGGAAACGTTATCCCGTGTTCCATATAGACTTTAATGGAATCAATTTCACAGAGGCGGGAATATTGGAGGAGACTCTTACAGGCTTTGTGGAAAGGCAAGAAAGCATATATGGAAGGGATATGTATGCCAAAAGTTTAGGAAGCCGATTCGTCTCCGTTCTCAAAGCCGCCCATGAAAAGACTGGTCTGCGTGTCGTCGTGTTGATAGACGAATACGACAAGCCTTTGCTTGACGTTTTAGACCAGGAGTTGTATGTCACGAGAGATGGTCAGAAGAGAAGGCTGGAGGAATGGAATCGAGAGGTGTTGAAAGGCTTCTATTCTGTCTTCAAGGCAGCCGATGCCGACCTTCGGTTTGTATTGCTCACGGGTGTCACCAAGTTCTCTCAAGTCAGCGTGTTCAGTGGCTTCAACCAACCCGACGACATCAGTATGGACGAACACTATGAGGCTCTTTGTGGCATCACGGAGGAGGAGTTGTACACCGTTTTCGACGAGCCTATCAAGGCGATGGCTGAAAGATACAAGGTTTCCGCGGATGAGATGAAATATAAGTTGAAGCGTAAGTATGACGGCTATCACTTCAGTTCTAACATGCTCGACATTTATAACCCGTTCAGTATCTTAAATTCTTTGAGCAAGAGGAGGTTAAGCGACTTTTGGTTTCGCACGGGCACGCCAACCTATTTGATTCGCTTGCTTTCTCACTTTAGGGAGAACATGAATGAGTTGACGGGTAAGTTTTATCCGACGAGCAGCTTCGTGGATTATCGTGCGGATGTAGAAGCACCATTGCCCATGATTTACCAGAGTGGCTATCTCACCATCAAGGACTGGAACATGAACACGGATTCCTATCTTCTGGACTTCCCGAATGATGAGGTGAAAAACGGATTCTTAACCATGGTTGCGACAAGTTATCTGAAGCCAAAAGAACCAACAGAGGCTTTCATCCTGCAAGTTGTGGATGTCATGGAAGCAGGCGATTGCGACAAGTTGGGGAAACTGCTCACCTCGTTTTTCGCCAGCATTCCATACAGTCAGCGTCGTAAGGAAGACGAGCGAGAGAAGGAACGCTATTTCCAATACACATTCTACCTCATACTGAGAATGATAAGCTGCTTCACGGTTTTCATCGAGAAGGAGCAGAGCGAGGGCCGAGTGGATTGCGTTGTGGAGACCACAAACGACGTCTATATCTTCGAGTTCAAGCTCGATGGTTCTGCCGATGCCGCCCTCGACCAAATCGAGAAGAAAGGATATGCCCGTGAATACGAGACCAGCCACAAGCACGTTCACCTGATAGGTTGCGACTTCTCATCCAAGACCGGAACCATTGACGGGTGGGAAGTGAGGTGAGCTTATAACGTCTTGTGTGCGATAAGGTGGGTTCGGCTTTGCGTTGGAATCGCGGTGCGTTTGCGGCGTAAGGCCGGTGCGATTACGGCGCAAGGCCGACGCGATTTCAGCGGCGAGCCGAAAGGGTTGCGATTCGGCGAAAAGAGCTTGGCAACAAGGAGGTCTCTTGTTCCGTTTCTTGTGGCAGCATGGCAATAGCGTGAAAAAAAGACGCGGAAAACGGTCGGCATCCCAAATATTCTTGTTATCTTTACAAGCTGAAACAATAATATTTGAGAAATGCGGACATTATTGGACGTTCATACACACACCGTTGCGTCGGGTCATGCCTACAGCACATTGCAAGAGATGGCCTTGGCAGCCAAGGAAAAAGGATTGGAGATATTGGGAATAACAGAGCATGGACCAAACATTCCAGGAACATGCAACCCTCTTTATTTCAGAAATTTACACTGCGTGCCTCGCGACCTCTATGGCATAAGGCTCATGTTGGGAGCCGAGCTTAACATTCTGAACACGCAAGGCGACATAGACCTGGACGAGTTTCATTGGCGATTGCTTGACCTGCGCATTGCCGGTGTCCATAGCCTTTGCTGGCAAGGGGGTACGAAGGCGGAGAACACGCAAGGCGTTATCAACGCCATGCGCAATCCATTCGTGCAGATCATCTCCCACCCGGGCGATGGCACGGCTGAGCTTGACTTCGACGCCCTGATGCGGGTCTCGAAGGAAACGCACACCCTGCTAGAAATAAATAACCACTCCATGGCTCCCATCCGGCATAAGACGGTGGCCAAGCCAAACAACCTGGAGCTGTTGCGGCTTGCCAAGAAATACGAGGTGCCGGTAATCTTCGGGAGCGACGCCCACTTCTCAACCATGATAGCCGACTATGGCAACGTCCTGCCACTGGTCGAGGAGGTCCAGTTCCCCGATGAGTTGGTGCTCAACTATAACCCGGATAAATTCAAGGCTTACCTCAAGCCTACACCGCAAAAATAAGTACATACAGATGATATCATTCGAGAGTGACTACAACAATGGCGCGTTGCCAGAGATATTGGAAGCCTTAGGCAAGACCAACGACGACAAGACTTCAGGCTATGGATTCGACCCGTACACCGAGGCGGCAAAGGAGAAAATCCGCAGGGCCATAGGCATGGAAGACGCTGAGGTCTGTTTCCTTGTGGGCGGCACGCAAACCAACACCACCGTAATAGACTCCTTGCTCATGGGATGCGAGGGCGTCATCAGCGTGGAGACCGGACATATAGAGGTGCACGAGTCGGGAGCCGTTGAAGCCTTTGGACACAAGGTCTTAACCTTGCCGTCCACCGACAGCAAGTTGAGCCCCGAGACGTTGACCGCCTATATGGAGACCTTCTTGGCGGACGAGACCCATCCCCACATGGTGCAACCTGGCATGGTTTACGTTACTATGCCTACCGAGCTGGGCATGGTTTATACCAAGGCTGAGCTGGAGGCGCTCTATGCCACTTGCCAAAAGTATGGCCTCCTTCTCTATATCGACGGAGCGCGACTGGGCTATGGGCTCATGTCGGAGGCTTGCGATTACGACTTGCCGTTCCTTGCTCGCCATTGCGACGTGTTCTACATCGGCGGCACTAAGGTCGGAGCCATGTTTGGCGAGGCTGTTGTCTTCTCGGGCATTAAGGCGCCTAAGTATTTCTTCACCACCGTGAAGCGTCATGGCGCGTTGCTTGCCAAGGGCAGGATGCTCGGCATACAGTTCGACACATTGTTCACCGACAATCTTTACTTCAACGTGTCGCGCCACGCCATTGCCATGGCATCCCGCATCCGCGACATCTTCAAGAAGCATGGCATTGCCGTGGCTTACGACTCGCCAACCAACCAGCAGTTTGTCATTCTCTCTCCTGCCCTCTATAAGTCGCTGTCGGAAAAGGTGGCGTTTGAGCTTTGGGAGCGAAAGGGCGAGGCTGAAATGGTCTGCCGTTTCGTGACCAGCTGGGCGACCAAGGAGGAAGAACTTGAGGAACTGGACCGTATCTTAGGGGAACTCATTGCATAGGCACTTGTTGCCTGATTAAGCATAAGGAGAACAAAAAAACAGTTCAAATGAAGGCAGATCGTGTCCTTCATTTGAACTGTTTTGCTTTTATACGGGTTGGTTTATTTCTTCAGCTCATAGAACTTCACCCAGTCGACGTGCATTTCCACCGGCAGTTGCTTTGGGTCAGCCTTGCCCACCCATGCCCCTTGAATTTGCATGTCGATGAGCAGGTAGTAAGGCGTGCCGAAGGGATATTGCCCCTCGTCGGTCGTTTCGATGCGCGGATACGAGAACGACGTGCGGCCATTGATGGAGAACACCAGCGAGTCGGGCAGTATCTCCACGGCGTAGGTGTTGTAGCCGTCCCTGTCGATGCCGAGCGTGGAGCCGTGGGGCGGAGTCTGGTCTTTCTTCAGCACGTAGGTGTAATAAGAATGCACCGTTTGGTAGGCGATGGTGTCGTGGTTGAGGTGCTCCATGATGTCGATCTCCCCACCGTTGGGCCATTGAATGTCGGAGTCGGGCAGCATCCATATCGCGGGCCATGCTCCTTGCGCGCTTCCGAACTTGGCGCGCACCTCCACCTTACCATACTTTATGGTGCGCTTGTGGCGTGTGTAGAGACCGCCCGTGACGAAACGCGCGGTGTCGGCTTGCAGGTTCGTGTTCACGCATCCGCGTAGTATAAGCTTCCCGTCGCGCACGGCATATAGCGAATCGGCGTAGGACATGTGGCGCTTCCAGTCGGCTTGGCCACGCGGGATCTTCGTCCACGACTTGCTGTCGTAAGTCGTGCCTTTGAAATGGTCCTGCCATACGAGGCGGTACTTGTGTGGAGTGGTGGCCATCGTTGTAGTGGCCACGAGCAGTGAGATTAGTGTTGTCGCAATTCTCATGTTTTGGTCTTTGGGTTTGTTAATGGAATGTTATTGGTTTATTAATAATGTAGTTGTGGCATTAATGCGATGTAGCACGCTTATTGATGCGATGTAGCGGATTGGTCAATGCAATGTTATAGGGGTCATCAAGGCGGTCAGTTTGGCATAGGTGGCGGCGTCGACGTGGCGCCCACGAAGCGACCTCACCCGTGGCATGTTCTCGAACCAACGGTTGTCGGTGGTGTACCAATGGTGGGCCTCTATCTCTTTCGCCTCATTGAGCCTTGCGTTGATTTCCCTTGCGAACTTTGGATTCACCGACGACAAGTAACGCTTGCCGTTTCTGGTCTCTATGGCGAGCACGAGAAATTGCCTGATGATGGTCTTTGACCCCGTATAGGCTTTCTTGGTGCCTTCCATCCTTGTCATCACGCGGATGTCCCAGCCTTCGCGGTTCAGCCTTGCCATCATTCCACGGAACACCACACCATGTGGCGATGTGTCCTTCACTCTGCTTGCGGCGATGCTAAGGTGAATCATCTCGTGAAGCAATACGTTGCGGAACTGATATTCGGTTTGGTCGTAGAAGTTGCTCATTGAAAGGGTGAACGCGTTTGCCATGTTGCCCCGACTGAAAATCTGCTTACCCAAGATGAGTCCACGCTTATATGCCAATGAGCCGAGCTGCGATTTGGAGCGCCCAATGAAGAAGCGAGGCTCGGGCAGATTGTCGCCAAAGTATTGCTTGTTGAATTGGCGGAAGTTGTCCCTAAGCCATATTATATCAATCTGCATAGTGCTTGCTTACGAAAATGCCGCGCTCTTCCATGCTTGCCTGACAAGGGTAAACATCGCGGAATAGCGCGGCATTTGTTATGAGGCCGGAATATAAGATGTTACATCACGGTTCTATGTCGTTATAGAATAACGGGCGATTACAGTTGGCAAAGCTCCACGAGCTTGTCCACGGCAGCGTTGAGGCCATCGAGGTCCTTTCCGCCAGCCTGGGCGTAGTGGGGCTGACCGCCGCCGCCACCCTTGATGAGCTTGGCGGCCTCGCGCACGATCTTTCCGGCGTTGAGGTTGTGCTCGCTCACCATGTCGTCGGAGAGCATTATCGAGAGCATGGGCTTGTCGTGGGCATTGCTGCCAATGGCACAGACGAGGTGCTCTGGGATGCGCTCGCGAATCTTGAACACGAGGTCCTTGGCACTGTTGGCCTCGAAAGGCACGATGGCCTTTATCACCTTGACGTCGTTGATTTCCTTGGCATTGTCTACGAGGCGGTTGCACATCTGCTGCACCACCTGCGCCTGGAATTGCTCCACTTGCTTTCTGAGCCCTGAATTCTCGTCGATAGACTTCTGAATAGCCTTGCCGAGATCCTTGGCGTTGTTGAACATGCCCTTTATGACGTCGAGAGTGTCTTGTACGGCGTAGATGCCTTCCTCGGCAGCCTCGCCTGTAAGAGCCTCGATGCGGCGAATGCCAGCGGCGACGCTACTCTCAGATATGATCTTGAAGAAGCCGATGTGGCCCGTGCTCTTCACGTGGATACCGCCACAGAACTCTGCAGACGGACCAAAGCGCACCACGCGAACCTTGTCGCCGTACTTCTCGCCGAAGAGTGCCACGGCGCCAAGCTTCTTGGCTTCCTCAATAGGCGTGTCGCGATGCTCGTCGAGAGGAATGTCCTGTCGTATCATCTTGTTGACGATACGCTCTACTTGCCTGAGCTGCTCAGCGGAAACCTTTTGGAAGTAGTTGAAGTCGAAACGCAGTATCTTCTCGTCGACATAAGAGCCACGCTGCTCCGTCTGGTCGCCGAGCACCTGCTTCAACGCGTAGTCGAGAAGGTGGGTGGCGGTGTGGTTGCATGCTGAGCCCTCGCGCTTAGCCGTGTTAACCTCAGCGGTGAGGTCGGCGGTGATGTCCTTGGGCAGTTGCTTTATGATGTGTATGCTTTGGTTGTTCTCGCGCTTGGTGTCGACCACTTCAATGGTTTCGTCTTCGAAGACAAACTTACCCTTGTCGCCAACCTGTCCGCCCATCTCGCCGTAGAACGGAGTCTGGTCGAGCACGACCTCGTAGAACACGTTCTTCTTTTGTGTCACCTTGCGGTAGCGCAGTATGTGTGAGTCGCAAGCGTCGGAGTCGTAGCCGACGAACTGCTGCTCGCCCTCCTTCACGGTCACCCAGTCGCTGTTCTCCACGGCTGCGGCGTTGCGTGCGCGCTCTTTCTGCTTCTTCATCTCCTCCTCGAATCCCTTCTCGTCCACTGAGAATCCGTTCTCGCCACAGATGAGCTCTGTGAGGTCGAGTGGGAAGCCGTAGGTGTCGAAGAGGCGGAAAACCTTCTCGCCCTCAAGCTCAGTCTTGCCGGCGGCCTTCAGCTCCTCCATGTCCACAGACAACAGGCTTATGCCGCGGTCGAGAGTGCGCAGGAAGGAGTCTTCCTCTTGCTTCATCACCTTGGCGATGAGCTCCTGCTGAGCCTTCAGCTCAGGGTAAGCGCCGCCCATCTCTGCCACGAGCACGGGCACGAGCTTATACATGAACGCCTCTTTCTGGTCGAGGAATGTGTATGCATATCTCACGGCACGGCGAAGGATACGGCGGATGACATAACCGGCCTTGGCGTTGCTTGGCAACTGACCGTCGGCAATGGCGAAAGCCACGGCGCGCAAGTGGTCGGCAACAACGCGGATGGCAATGTCTACCTTCTGCTCTTCGTTCACGCCCTCACCGTTGTGTCCCTCCGGGAATGTGTGGTTGTATTTGTGACCGGACAGACGCTCTATTTCCTCAATAATCGGCGAGAAGATGTCAGTGTCGTAGTTGGAGCTCTTGCCTTGAAGCAGTCTGACGAGACGCTCGAAGCCCATGCCCGTGTCGATGACGTGCATCTTCAGAGGCTCCAATGAACCGTCGGCCTTGCGGTTGAACTGCATGAACACGATGTTCCATATCTCGATGACCTGTGGGTGATCCTTGTTGACGAGCAGCTCGCCAGGCACCTTCTTCTTCTCCTCCTCCGGACGGAAGTCGATGTGGATCTCAGAGCATGGGCCGCATGGACCCGTGTCGCCCATCTCCCAGAAGTTGTCGTGCTTGTTTCCGTTCACGATGTGGTTTGTGGGGAAATGCTTCTCCCAGTATTTGGCAGCCTCGTCGTCGCGCGTGAGGTTCTCGGATGCGTCGCCTTCGAATACCGTTACGTACAGGTCCTTTGGGTCGAGGTGGAGCACGTCAATGAGATATTCGTATGCGTAGTCTATTGCGCCCTCCTTGAAGTAATCGCCGAAGCTCCAGTTGCCCAACATCTCGAACATCGTGTGGTGAGACAGGGCGGAGTCGCGTCCGACCTCCTCAAGGTCGTTGTGCTTTCCGCTGACGCGCAAGCACTTTTGCGAGTCGGTGCGGCGGCATGGGTTAGGGTCTTTTGTCCCGAGGATAATGTCTTTCCACTGGTTCATGCCGGCGTTGGTGAACATCAGTGTTGGGTCGTCCTTCACCACAATTGGGGCAGAAGGCACGATGACGTGTCCTTTTGACTCGAAGAACTTCAGGTACGAGTCGCGGATTTCATTTGCTGTCATCATCTGTATCTTGATTTTTTAATTATGTTCTTTTGTCTTGAAAATATAAGTATCGAAAACAGATGCAAAGTTACTAATTTCTTTGATTTTTAAGTATCTTTGCAGACAGAAAGAATAATAATTATGGAATCAGATAGCGATAAGAACAAGAAACTGTATTATTCCATCAAGGAAGTGGCTCAAATGGTTGGCGTCAGCGAGAGCACGCTGCGTTTTTGGGAGAAGGAATTCCCTGGTGTCAAGCCAAGGACTGCCGGCACGAACAAGGTGCGCCATTATACCGAGCGCAACATAGAGGACCTCAAAGTAATATACAATCTCATCAAGGTGCGTGGCTTCAAGATCTCCGCCGCCCGCAACTATCTGCGCGACAATCGTGAGGGCGTGGACAAGAGTTCGGAGATTATCAATCTCTTGCAAGACACGCTCTCCGAGTTGAGAAGCATCAAGAAGCATCTCGATCTCCTCTAAGTGTTTTCTCCTGACAAGCGGCCCTTTCAAGGTTGATTGGCAGGCTCCTTGTCGGTTTATGATGGAGAACATCATCGTGCCCGATTTCCTTGGTTCGCCTTCGCGCCACAATCGCATTGGCTTCGCGGCGCGATCGCATTGCCTTTACGCCGTAATCGCGTTGCCTTCGCGCCGCGATCGCAATGCGGTAAAATCCATTCCTGTGAACTGCACCGCACACGAATGACATAGACGCAAGTGGCCACGTGGCAACAAGTGAAGCCATAGCATCTAAAAAGGGCGTATCAAACACCATTGCGAGTATTTGATACGCCCCTATCTTTTGTCTGTCAGGATTCTATGATTTTAAACTAAGGGTCGCTTTGCTCAAGCGATGAGCTATGCACATCCTTATTTGCTTATTTAGAGAATCTGCCTTACGTCTTTCAGGTCGTCGACCTTTTTCAGTCTGCCGATAATCGTCTTCACGTCGTCACGGTCGTGGACACGGAGCTCTATCTGCCCGCTGAAGATGCCTTCGTCGGCAGAGAACGACACCCTGTGGATGTTTATGTTCATCTTGTTTGAGATGACTTCTGTCACGTCGTGCAGTATTCCCTTGCGGTCGATGCCCTTTACCTCTATTGTCGCGTCGAAGAAGAGCTGGCGGTGCATGTCCCACACGGCGTCGAGGATGCGTGGGCCGAAGCTCGCCTTCAGCTTGTTGGCTGTGGTGCAAGAGCGTTTGTGAATCTCCACGTGGTGCTTGCTGTCGATGAATCCGAGAATATCATCGCCGGGGATTGGGTGGCAGCAAGTAGGGAAGATATACATCTTGGTGGTTCGCTCTGAGATGACGCAAGGTATTTTCTTGTTGAAGTTCTTGCCAGCCACGAGCAGCTCGTCGCTGACCGGATGCGTGGTGTCTTCCTTCTTCTTCCTTCCGATGAAAGGCACGAATTTCTTCCAACCCGACATTGGCGAGCTCTTCTTCTCGTTGAGAACCTCGCTGTCGCCGTCGCCGAGGATAACCACCTTCTTGCCCAAAGCCTCGAAGAATTCCTCGTGGGTGCTTATCTCATGGTATTGGCAGAGCTTGTCTATGATGTCGGGCGAAGCTTGGATGTCCTTATCTTTAAGCCATTGCTTGAAGATGTCCTCGCCTGTGCTTTGCTGTTCGCGACTGTTCCTTCTCAGTATGGCTTGTATCTTTGAGCGAGCCTTGGCCGTGTAAACAAAGTTGATCCATGAAGGCTGCACGTGTTGCGAGTTCGACGAAAGCACTTCCACTTGGTCGCCGCTCTGCAGCTTGTGGCTCAGTGGCACGAGCCTGTGGTTCACCTTCGCGCCTATGCAGTGGCTACCGAGGAAGGTGTGGATTTGGAATGCGAAATCGAGCACCGTGCTGCCAGATGGCATGGTCTTGACCTCGCCCTTTGGCGTGAAAACAAATATCTCGGTGGCGAAAAGGTTGAGCTTGATGGAGTCGAGAAAGTCCATGGCGTCGGGTTGTGGGTCGTCAAGGATTTCCTTGATCGTGCCCAACCACTTGTTGAGCTCGGTGTCCTCGTCGGTGGAGTCGTGCTCCTTGTATTTCCAGTGAGCCGCGAAACCTTGCTCCGCGATGTCGTCCATGCGGGTTGAGCGAATCTGCACCTCTATCCATTTGCCTTGCTTAGACATCATGGTGGCGTGGAGCGCCTGGTATCCGTTTGCCTTGGGGTGGTTCACCCAGTCGCGCAGGCGGTCGGGGTGGCTCTTGTATATCTGGTTGAGCGCGACATATATTTGGAAGCACTCGTTTATCTCATCGTTGCGGTCTTTTGGCGTGAAGATGATCCTGACGGCAAGGATGTCGTAGATCTCCTCGAAGGTGACGTGCTTGTTTTGCATCTTGCACCAGATGGAGTAGGGGCTCTTTACGCGTGCCTTGATGTGATATTTGAAGCCCATCTTGTCGAGCGACTCCTTGACCGGAGCGGTGAACTTGTCGAAGAGTTCCTGGCGCTCGTTCTCCGTCATCGACAGCTTCTTTATTATGCGGTCGTACTCTTCCGGGTGCTCGAACTTAAAGCTCAGGTCCTCAAGCTCCGTCTTAATCTTGTTGAGTCCCAGACGGTTGGCGATAGGCGCGTAGATGTAAAGCGTCTCTCCCGAAATCTTGTATTGCTTGTTCTTCGGTTGCGAGTCGAGTGTGCGCATGTTGTGCATTCGGTCGCATATCTTGATGAGGATGACGCGAATGTCGTCGCTCATGGTCAGCAGCAGCTTCTTGAAGTTCTCGGCTTGCGCCGAGGCATGGTCGCCAAAGATGCCGCCGCTGATCTTCGTGAGCCCGTCGACGATTTGCGCTATCTTTGGGCCGAAGATGTTCTCTATGTCTTCCGTGGTGTAGTCGGTGTCCTCAACCACGTCGTGTAGGAGGGCGGCGCAGATGCTTGTGGAGCCTAATCCCATTTCCTCGCACGCAATTTGCGCCACGGCGATGGGGTGCATGATGTATGGTTCGCCCGATAGCCTTCTCACGCCCTTGTGGGCTTGGCGGGCAAAGTTAAAGGCCTTGGTGATGATATCCACCTTGCGGCGGTGGGAGGAACGCAGGTAAGTGTCGACAAGACGATTGAACGCGTCTGTTATCAACTTGTTGTCGGCCTGTTCCCTCTCTCTGTTTTTCAGCTCCTGGTCGTCCATACTCAATCAATATTAATAGGTTTGTCCCACTTGGTCTATGTCGGGTTTTACTTCACGCGAATCTTCTTTCCCGCCCTGATGTTGCTGCCGCTTATCTTGTTCAGCTTCTTCAGTTTAGCCACGGTGGTGTGGTTGCGTTCAGCTATCTCGCTTAGCGTGTCGCCTTCGCGCACGGAAACGTTCTTGGCTTTCTGCGACTTCTTCTTTTTCTTCTTGTCTTTTCCCTTGCCGTTCTTCTTTGACGATTTATGGCTCTTGGCGGTTGCTTTCAGCTCGTCTGCCTCGGGGTCGTCGTAGGTCACCTTGTTGTTGTTTACCGAGTAATTGTCGCTTCCGCCAGCCACTTCCACCTCTGTGCGCTTTGGCTTGTAGCTTTTGGGGTTTGCGGCATAGATGGAATCCTCCTTGCTGATGAATACCGATATGAGCGACGATGGCAAGCGAAGGGAAGCCTCGCCCGACTTGCCGTTCACTATTCCGCGGCGATATTGTGGGTTGAGGCTTTTCAGCTCGTCCACGCTGATGTTAAGCACTTGCGCTATCTGCTCGAAGTGTATGTCAGTGTAGACCATCACGGTGTCGGTAGCCGTAGGCAGGGCCTTGGTGGTCAATGGGCAGATATTGTGGTCGCAATAGTAGTTCATCACGTAGTTGGCAGCGATGAATGCGGGCACGTATCCACGCGTCTCGGCTGGCAGCTTCGGGTAAATCTTCCAATAGTCGCGCTCGCCATTAGAGCGCTTTATGGCCTTGTTGAGCGCGCTTGTGCCACAGTTGTAGGCAGCGATAACGAGGTTCCAGTCGCCATATATCTGGTATAAGTCGCTGAGATAGTGCGCTGCGGCATACGAGGCCCTTTCCACGTCGCGCCTCTCGTCGACCAGGGAGTTGACGCTCAAGCCATAGCGCTTTGCCGTGCTGAGCATGAATTGCCAAAGTCCCATGGCGCCAGCCCTTGACTTCGCCATCGGGTTGAGCGCGGACTCAATTACGGGAAGGTATTTCAGTTCCAATGGCAAGTCGTAGCTTTCGAGCGCTTCCTCGAAGATTGGAATGTAGAAATTTTGCGCCCCCAGCATCGCTGCCACTTTGCGTCTCAGTGGGCCAGTGTAGTGGTCTATGAAAGCCTGTACTATGTCGTTGTATGGCATCTCTATCACGGTAGGCAGCTTTGAGAGTCGCTCCTTGTATACGCTCGCTTCGTATACGGGGTTGATGTCGGGCATGTTGCAATCGGTGTCTTGCTGCAGATACATCTTCGCGTTGTATTGGCTCGTCAAGCTGTCGAGATCTGTTGTCATCGACTCGGGCAAGTCAATCTTCTCTTCTTTGCCGTTGTCCTTGACCACTACGGTCTTGTCTTCCTTTTGCGCGTTTGCTGAGAGGCAGAAGGCGAATATCGTGGATATGAGAAATAGTCTTTTTTGTATCATCCTTATTTTAGTGCGAATTGAATGTGTTACTGTTGCGTTGGTGGCGGCGCCGTCAGAATGTGAAGCCGCATTGCAGTCCCACTGCGGGTTTGCTGAACTTGTTCAGTCCATTCTCCTGGCTGCTGAATATTGTCGGAGAGAAGTGGAAGCTCAGGTCGGGGGAGATGTCAAACTCGGATAGCGACGCGTCCACATAAGCGTCTACCACCGACAGGGCGTACACGCCAAGCATCACGAAGAAGCTCAGGTCGCGCCAGCTGCGGTAGCGATCCTTGCGCTTGCGGAACACCTCCTGCCATCGTTGCTGGTTCTCGGTGGTGATTTGCGTGCCCAAGTGCAGAAACTGGTTGTAGCTTTGCGTGTTAGGGTCGTCGTCCATGATGTCGAGATAAGCCTGGCTGTAATCATGATACATCATGTTGTTCCACCTCAAGGCATAGGCGCAGCCCACGAATCCTCCGTAGAAGATGGGCAACTTCCAATACTTCCTGTTGTATATTTGTCCCGCCCCAGGCAATACGAGTGCAAGCCACATGGCGCGTTTAGGATTTGGCTTCCATGTAGCCCAGTCGCGCTTCTGCTTGCCCTGTTTCGCCACGTCGGCTTGGCTTTGCTGTTCCGTTTGGCCAATGGCGTTGGCGTCCACAAGCTTCTCGGCGCGAATGGTGTCGTTGCCGTTCTCCAGGCTGACCGCTTGTGCTTGCGCGCGCTGAGGGCAACACAAGGCGCAAAAGGCCGCGGTGAATATGCTTATTATATAATGTGTCGAGTGATGTGATGACATAAGTAGCGAAGGCTTCAGTCTGCCTGTGCGTTTTGTTGCTTCATTCCGTCGAAGACGTTCATGATGCGTTCAAGTTCCTCCTCGTTGTTGAATGGAATGCTTATCTTTCCCTTCCCCTTGTTGGAGCAGGTCAGTTGAACCTTTGTTCCGAGGAAGTCGGACAGGTGGTCCCTTAGGCTTGCGAAGGTCTCGGAGAGTGTGTCCTTTGCCTTGATGGTCTTCTTGGCTGGGTCTATGTCCTCCCCGTTTTTCAGGTGTTGTGCCATTTCCTCAACCTTTCTCACCGACCATCCGTTCTTTATTATCTCCTTAAACAGCTGCAGTTGTGCCGAGGGGCTGTCAATGGCAAGGAGCGCGCGTGCGTGCCCCATGTCGATCTCTTTCTTCTGCAACGCCATCTGCACCTGAGCCGGCAGCTTGAGCAGTCGCAGGTAGTTGGTGACGTTGGTGCGGCTCTTGCCCACGCGCTCTGCCACTTTCTCCTGTGTCATGTTCTTGCCCTCCATGAGGTGCTCGTAGGCAAGCGAGATCTCTATTGGGTTGAGATCCTCACGTTGAATGTTCTCCACTAGCGCCATCTCCATGACGCTCTCGTCCTTGATGGTGCGTATATAGGCAGGGATTGTTTTCAGTCCCGCCATCTGCGATGCCCTCCAGCGTCGCTCTCCTGCGATTATCTGGAAGCGGTTCTCCGCCGTCTGCCTGAGCGTGATAGGCTGTATGATGCCAACCTCCCTTATGCTCGCCGCCAGCTCTTCCAGCTTTTCCTCATCGAAGAGGCTTCTTGGCTGGTTGGGGTTGCGCTCTATTTGGTCGAGTGGTATCTCGTTGATGGTCGAGGACCCTTCGGTGCGCACGTTCTCCGTGGAGAGCAGTGCGTCGAGTCCGCGGCCAAGCGTGTTGAATTTCTTGTGTACTGCCATTGTTGTTTCTTTACGCGTTCTTACACGTTCTTGTCGATTATCTCCTTAGCCAAGGCGAGGTGGTTTTTCGCGCCTGCCGAGTCGGCGTCGTAGAGTATGACGGGTAGTCCATGGCTTGGTGCCTCGGAGAGCTTGACGTTCCTTTGAATCACCGTCTTGAAGACCAGCTCCTGGAAGTGGCGTTTCACCTCGTCGTAGATCTGGTTGGCGAGGCGCAGGCGCGAGTCGTACATCGTGAGCAGGAAGCCCTCGATTTCCAACTTCGGGTTCAGGCGGCTCTTGATAATCTTGATGGTGTTGAGCAACTTGCTTATTCCCTCCAGGGCGAAATACTCGCACTGCACTGGTATGATGACGGAGTTTGCCGCCGTCAGCGCGTTCACGGTTATGAGCCCGAGCGAGGGCGAGCAGTCGATAAGGATGTAGTCGTATTCCTCGCGCAAGGGTGCGAGAATGTCTTTCAGCACCTTCTCCCTGTTATCAAGGTTTAGCATCTCTATCTCGGCACCCACAAGGTCGATGTGGCTTGGTATGATGTCAAGTCCGTCGATGTCGGTCGTGTAGATGGCGTCACGCACGTCGGCGTGGTCAATGATGCACTCGTAAATGGAGCATTCCACTTGCGAGATGTCGACGCCCAAGCCGCTTGATGCGTTTGCCTGAGGGTCAGCGTCCACTACGAGGACTTTCTTCTCCAACGTTGCGAGCGACGCGGCAAGGTTGATGGTGGTCGTGGTCTTTCCTACACCGCCTTTCTGATTGGCTAAAGCAATGATTTTTGCCATTGTTATCGTCTTTTACCCACATCTTTATTGCTGGATGTGGCATAGTTTGTTGCAAAGATACATATTTTGCGTGAAACATTCTATTTTTAAACCTTTTTTCGTACTTTTGCCCGTGCATTTTAATATGTGATTTTAATCCTACGCAAAGAAACAACGAAAAAGTACGGCATAATGAAAAAGAAACCTTTTATCCTCATCTCAAACGATGACGGCTATCATTCCAATGGCATTCATAAGCTCGTGGACATTGTCAGCCGCCTTGGCGACGTTCTTGTATGTGCTCCAGAGAGTGCGCGTTCCGGATATTCTTGTGCTTTCTCGGCTGCCGACTACCTACGGTTGAAGCGGCGGAAGAACATTGGTGAGGCTGAGGTGTGGTCGTGCACCGGCACGCCCGTCGACTGCGTGAAGCTCGCCCTCGACCAGCTATGCGTGGACCGCCGTCCCGACATCATCCTGAGCGGCATCAACCATGGCGACAACTCCACGGTGAACAGCCACTACAGTGGCACCATGGGCGCCTGCATGGAGGGTTGCATGAAATACATCCCCTCGGTGGCATTCTCGTCGTGCTATTACAACGAGGACGCCAACCTTGAGCCCCTGCGACCTTACGTTGAGAGCATCGTGGAGAAGGTTCTCGACAAGGGCTTGCCCAAAGGCACCTGCCTCAACGTCAACTTCCCTGCCAGGGAGAAGTTTGAGGGCGTGAAGGCTTGCCGCATGACGTGGGGCTCGTGGGTCAACGAGGTTGACAAGCGTCACCACCTTCGCGGCTACGATTACTATTGGATGGTGGGCCAATATCGCAACGACGAGCCTGACGCCACAGACACCGACCAGTGGGCATTGGAGCATGGCTACGTGGCGATAACGCCAACCACTGTCGACGTGACTGACTTCAAGTTCTTAGAGCAACTCCGATGCGATACTATCTGATTGTTGGTGAGGCGAGCGGTGACCTGCACGCCTCACGCCTTATGCACTCGTTGAGGCAACACGACGCCAACGCTGAGTTCCGCTTCTTTGGCGGCGACCTGATGAAGGCGGAGGGCGGCACGCTGGTGCGTCATTATCGCGACTTGGCATATATGGGCTTCGTGCCGGTGCTGCTCCATTTGCCCACCATTTTCAAGAACATGTCGTTCTGCAAGCGCGACATCGTGGAGTGGAATGCCGACGTGGTGATATTGGTCGATTATCCCGGTTTCAACCTCGACATAGCCAAGTTTCTGCACAAGCACACGTCGATACCTGTCTACTATTACATCTCCCCGAAGATATGGGCTTGGAAAGAATGGCGCGTGAAGTCTATCAAGCGCGATGTGAGCGAGATGTTTTCCATACTCCCCTTCGAGGTGGCGTTTTATGAGACTCGCCACAACTACCCAATCCATTATGTGGGCAACCCCACCGCCGAGGAAGTGCGCGCGTTCAAGGCGAGCTACGCGGAGACCAAGACGGAGTTTTGCTGCCGCAACGGCCTTGAGCCATCGAAGCCCATCATAGCCATGCTTGCCGGCAGCCGAAAGCAGGAAATCAAGGACAACCTTCCGGCGATGTTGGCTTCGGTAAAGGCCGTGACCGCTGATTACCAATGCGTTCTCGCGTGCGCCCCGTCCATCGATGACAGCTATTATCGTAAGGTCATTGGCGAAGAGAACGTGCTGATGGTCCACGGCGACACCTATCCTCTTCTTTCCCATTCCACGGCGGCATTGGTGACGAGCGGCACTGCAACGCTTGAGACCGCCTTGTTCAATGTGCCGCAGGTCGTGTGCTATGAGACGCCTCTGCCAAAGATAATCAGGTGGGGATTCAACCACGTCATCAAATGCGACTACATCAGTCTCGTAAACCTTGTTGCCGACAAGGAGGTGGTGCCCGAGCTTTTTGCCGACCGCTTCAGCGTCGACAACATCAGGAAGCACCTCCTTGCCTTGCTGCCTGGAAACGCCGAACGGGAGACGATGCTCGCCGGCTATGAGATTGTGAACCAGCGACTTGGCACGGAGTCGGCGCCCGACAATGCCGCCCGCCTCATGGTGGGGATGCTGAAGAAGTGAGACAACGCAGATGCCATGTTGATTAGCGCGTGATCGGTGCCTGCCGATAGTCGTTTGCGATTACGCCGTAAGGCCGTCGCCCTTGCGCCGTAAAGGCACCGCGATTGCGGCGCAAAGCCAACGCCGTTGCGGCGTGAAGGCAAACGGGAAAAATGGCGACGGTTTACCCACGCCAATCAACATGGAGCAAAAACAAAACACAACAACAAGAAAACCATTGCGAATATGCCAAATACCATAGCGCCTTTCGGCCATCCTCTCTATGTCATGCTAAAGCCGATTGGCGCGGCGTGCAACCTCAGGTGCGAATACTGCTACTACTTGGAGAAGCACAATCTCTACGACAAGGCGGAGCGCCACGTGATGACAGACGAGCTGCTTGAGCAGTTCACGCGCGAGTATATAGAAGCCCAGACCATGCCGCAGGTGCTTTTCACCTGGCATGGCGGCGAGCCGCTGATGAAGCCTTTGTCTTTCTACAAAAGGGCGCTTGAGCTGCAACGCAAATACGCGCGTGGACGGCAAATATCCAATGTCATCCAGACCAACGGCACGCTGCTGACAGACGAGTGGTGCGACTTCCTTGCCAAGAACCATTGGCTCGTGGGCATCTCCATCGACGGTCCGCAGGAGTTTCACGACGAATACCGCCGCACGCAGACCAACAAGCCCTCATGGCTGAAGGTGATGAATGGCATAAAACTGATGAAAAAGCATGGGGTTGAGTGGAATGCCATGGCCGTGGTCAACGACTTCAACGCCGACTATCCGCTCGATTTCTATCACTTCTTCAAGGATAACGGCTGCCAATATCTGCAGTTGTCGCCCATCGTGGAGCGCATAGTCGACCATGCCGACGGACGGCATCTTGCCGACCTCAACGACCCCGAGCAGAGCCCCCTTGCCGACTTCTCGGTGACGCCCAAGCAGTGGGGCGACTTCCTGTGCGCCATCTTCGACGAGTGGGTGCGCAACGACGTGGGCAAATTCTATGTGGAGACCTTCGATTGCATCCTTGCCAACTGGGTGGGGCAAGACCCTGGGATATGCGTCTATGCGCGCGAGTGCGGACACGCCGGCGTGATGGAATATAATGGTGACGTGTATTCATGCGACCACTTCGTGTTTCCTGAATATAAACTTGGAAACATACGCACGAAGTCGATAGCCGAAATGCTTTATGGCGACAAGCAGCGACAGTTTAGCCAGCTCAAGCACGCGTCGCTGCCACGCCAGTGCAAGGAATGCAAGTTTGAGTTTGCTTGTCACGGCGAATGCCCAAAAAATCGCTTCGCGCGTGACAAGTATGGCAACCCTGGCCTCAACTACCTGTGCGAGGGTTATCATCGCTTCCTTGAGCATGTGGCTCCCTACATGGACTTCATGAAACGCGAGCTTGACAACCAACGCCCGCCTGCCAATATCATGGAGGCGGTGAGGAAAGGTTATTTTGGTTAAGCCGGGCGATGAGCCCTACTTAGCCGCGAGCTGATATTTCTCTATGAGCCACGCGTCTTGCTCGGCTATGGTCATGTGGCTGTTGTCCAATACCAAGGCGTCGTCGGCTTGGCGCAGGGGAGACGTCTCGCGGTGCGTGTCGATGTAGTCGCGTTGCTGCACGTTGGCGAGTATGCCGTCGTAGTCGGCTGGCTGTCCCTTGCCCATCAGCTCATCGTAGCGGCGCTGGGCGCGCACTTCCGGCGAGGCGGTGACGAAGATCTTGAGCTCGGCATCGGGGAAGACCACCGTGCCGATGTCGCGTCCGTCCATCACCACGCCTTTCTCCTTGCCCATGGCCTTCTGTTGTGCCACGAGAGCCTCGCGCACAAACGGTATGGCGGCAATGGGACTCACGTGCGAGCTCACCTCCATGCCGCGAATGTCGCGCTCCACCATCTCGCCGTTGAGATAAGCCTCGGGCAGGCCCGTGTCGGCGTTCAGCTTGAAACTGATGTGGACCTGCGGGAGCATCTCCTTCAGTTCGTCGGCTTTCACGCTGCCGTCGTCGTTGAAGAGGTTGTTGCGAAGCGCGAAAAGCGTGACCGAGCGATACATAGCGCCCGTGTCGACATAAATGTACCCAATCTTCTTGGCGAGGGCTTTCGCCATCGTGCTTTTCCCGCACGATGAATAGCCGTCGATGGCTATCGTTATCTTTTTCATTTATTGTGTTTTATAAAGAGTATGCTATGCTCATGATGATGCTGGAGCTTGAGACGTGGTATTTGCTCCAGCTCGCCGATGCCTTGAACCGGCTCAGCGTCAGTCCGGCTCCAAAACTCAAGCCGGCTCCGTGGCTGCTCGTCTTCCCGTCGGAGCTCGCCAGCTTCATCTCGCTGGCACGCCGGAAGTTGTAGCCCATTCCTATCCAAAGAAAATCTGATAGCAATGCGTCGGCTCCGACCACGAGATGGTTGATGGCCTTGTAGTGGGGGTGGTTCAGGTCCACGAGCGTGGCGTGGAGTCGCAAGGGCGTGTTGGTGAACCGTTTAGAGGCGCCTATCTGCATGTCAAACGGCATGCGGTTGTAGTCGTCGTTATATGCCTTCAGTTCGCCACCGAGGTTTTTCAATGCAAGCGACAATGACCATTCGCGGTCGGGGTCGTAATAGTTCAAGCCAAGGTCTACGCTCATGGCAAGGCTGTTGTAGTCGGCAATATACGAGGTTATGAACTTGGCGGAAACGCCTCCCGAGAGCCTGTCGGTGAGAAGGTAGGAGAAATATCCGGCAATGGAGATGTCCTTTGCCGAGAACTCGCCCGTCTGGACGTTGTTCTCATCGGTTTGCTTCATCTTGCCATAGTCCACAAACGATCCGGAGATGGCTGCCGAGGCACGCTCGCCAAACGTCTTGTTGAATGCCGCGCTGGCGACCTTGGAGCCTTGCATGTAAGTCATATAGTTGAGGTTCAGCGACTTGTCGGTGACGGATGAAAGCAAGGCGGGGTTGCTGAAGATGAGGGCTTCGTCGTCGTCGATGACGCTGATGTTGTCGCCACCAAGCGCCGCGGCATGAGCCGAGACAGGCAACCGCAAGAAGTTGTAGCCCGTCTGACTGTCATTCTGCGCTTGGACGGTCGCAATATTAGCAAGCGTCGCCATGATGACAAAGAAAGCCTTTCTCATTTATTTTTTCCAAATTATTCAGCAAAATTACTGCTTTTCTTCAAGAATAAATGTAATTTTGCAAGGAAGTTTTTATGGTAGAGAACAAATTTAGTATCATTGTTTAATGGATATAAAGAAAAGCGGTAAAGCCAATTTGGACAACCATCGTTCTACAGGGTTCCTGCTGGGTCTCGTCCTGGCATTGTCCCTGCTTTTCGCTGCTTTCGAATATACCACTCGCCCACAGGGTGTCGAGGAAGACGATTCCATGCTTGATGACCTTGCCGAGGACCTCACGATGAAGTCGGCGCCACAAGACACGCGCGACATGGTCTCCGCCGTGTCGGCTCCAGCCTCAAAGGCGATTACCCAAAACGTGACAGAGGTGGCGCATGCCGACGACGTCACGAGGATAGCGCCAACCACGAGCAAGCTCGTGATAGGGGAGGGACAAGCCGTGCAGAAGGATGCCAACGTGACGGAGTCCCTGCCACAAGTGACCGCCGACAAGGACACCACCGTGCTGCGCACCGTGGAGCAAATTCCGGAGTTCCCGGGCGGAATCGTGCAATTCATGAAGTGGCTCACCCGCAACTTGCGCTATCCACCACAGGCTCAGCAGCAGAAGATCCAAGGCAAGGTGGTGGTGTCGTTCATAGTGAACAAGGATGGCTCCATATCCTCGCCAAAGGTGGTGAAGTCGGTTGACCCATTGCTCGACAATGAGGCAATGCGTGTCATAAAGATGATGCCACGGTGGAAGCCTGGCATGGACAAGGGCGTGACGTGCCGCACAATGTTTGCCATCCCCGTTAATTTCGTATTATAATATCTCTATTAATAATGTACAGCTCAGAAGAACTTTTGGCAAAGGTCAACCATTTCTTGGAGAACCTTCCATGCGATCGCCAACCTATAACACTCTACACTCCAATACACTACGTGCTGTCCATGGGCGGCAAGCGCATAAGGCCCGTGCTCATGTTGCTTGCCTATCAGCTCTACAAGGACGACCCTGAGAGCATTCTCATGCAAGCCACCGCGCTGGAGACCTATCACAACTATACGCTGTTGCACGACGACCTCATGGACAACGCTGACCTTCGCCGCGGACATGAGACGGTGCACAGGAAGTGGAACGCCAACCAGGCCATCCTCTCCGGCGACTCCATGCTCGTGCTGGCTTATGAGCGCATGGCGCAATGCCCGAAAGACAAGCTCGCTCAGGTGCTGGGCATCTTCACGGAGACCGCGCTTGAGATTGGCGAGGGACAGCAATACGACATCGACTTTGAGCAGCGCAATGACGTAAAGGAGGAGGAATACATTGAGATGGTGCGACTGAAGACCAGCGTGCTCTTGGCTTGCGCCTTGAAGATTGGAGCCACGCTCGCGGGCGCGCCGGAAGAGGATCTCCGCAACCTCTATAAGTTTGGCGAGCAGGTTGGCTTGGCGTTCCAGTTGCAAGACGACTTCCTTGACGTTTATGGCGACCCGCAAGTCTTTGGCAAGGCCATTGGCGGTGACATAGCGTCGAACAAGAAGACCTATATGCTCATCAACGCTTTCAATCATGCCAACGACGCCCAGCGCGAGGAGCTGACGCGCTGGATCACGGCAAAGACTTTTGACCGTGAGGAGAAGGTGGCTGCCGTGACGAGACTCTACAACGAGATTGGCGTGGATAAACTCGCGCTCAACAAGATAGCCTACTATTTCGATCAGAGCAAGAAATACCTTGATGCCGTCAAGGTGGAAGAGGACAAGAAAACGGTGTTGAGGCAGTATGCCGAGAGAATGATGTCAAGAAAATATTAATATCCAGATGCCAGACTATAAGTTTATCGACACACACGCCCACCTCGATGGCGAAGAATTTAAGGACGACCTGCCCTTGGTGATACAGCGTGCGAAGGAAAGCGGCTTGGGCGCCATCTTCCTTCCAGGGGTGGATTCCTCGTCGGTGGCGAGTGTCATGGAGGTCTGCCGTCAATATCCAGGCTATTGCTTCCCCATGATAGGCTTGCAGCCGGAGGAGGTGCGTGCAGACTGGCGCGAGGTGTTGTCGATGATGCGCAAGGCGCTGGACGACAATGCCTCCGCTGGGTTGGGGCAACCGCGTTATATCGCAATAGGCGAATGTGGCCTCGATTTCTATTGGAGTCGCGAGTTTGAGAAAGAGCAACTTGCCGCTTTCGAGGAGCAGGTGAAATGGTCGGTAGAAACGCGCCTTCCGCTTATGATACATTGCCGAAAGGCTCAAAGCGAGCTTCTGCATATCTTGAAAGCATATGAGAAAGACCTGCCTGGAGGCGTGTTCCATTGCTTCACGGGCAACCAGAAAGAGGCAGAGGAATATCTTTGTTTCGACAAGTTCGTGCTTGGCATTGGTGGCGTTTCAACGTTCAAGAGCAGCCATTTGCGGGAAGACTTGCCTGCCGTGGTTCCGTTGAGCCGTATAGTGCTTGAGACCGACAGCCCTTATATGGCTCCTGTGCCCAATAGGGGCAAGCGCAACGAGAGCGCCTTCGTGAGCCTTGTGTTGGAGAATCTTGCCAGATGCTATGCCACATCAGCGGAAGACGTGGCGAGGGTAACCAATGAGAATGTCCGTCGCATATTTCCATTGTTCGTGTAGAAAAGTGTGGATAGTGTTTGAAAGATCGTGTAGAAAAGTGTATTCTAAGAGCCATTCGCTTCTCCATGTCTCCTTACAAGGACAAAGAGTGGATGAGAAATATCCCGCTGTATGGGATAGGAGAAAGCTTCTCATGATTAGTCATCCTTCCACATTCTAAATCCTATGCCTCGAACAGTGTCTATGTGGATGGAAAGGTCTCTCTCGAAGTGTTTTCTGAGATGGTAAATCACATTGTTGAGGCTTTCCTCTGAACAATAGACGTCTTGCCATACTTTATCTTTAATCTCTTGGCGAGAAACCACTTCCCCCTTGTTAATCCATAGCAACTTGAGGGTGCTGAACTCTGTGTACCCTAAGGTCTTCTCGTTGCTGCCGCGAAAAAGGAGGGTGCGGCTTTCTGAGTCTATTGTGAAGTCACCAATGTTTATTTGGCGAGAGTTGTTGAAGTCTTTGTGTTTGGCATAACGTTTTACCCATCCTAAGAACTCGTCTATGTCAAAAGGCTTGTCTATGTATATCATGGCCCCATTATTGGAAGCTCTCGTTTTGAGCTTGGAATCATGAAGCGAAGATATGCACATGATAGGAATGTCTTTTGCAGCAAGTCGGATGTCGTTGATCTTCTCCAAACTGTTTTCATCACCTACCATTACGTCGAGGATAATGATGTTTGGGTTCAGTTTCATAACGAGATATTCTAACCCAAATAATGAGTTCTGAAAGAAAACCTCATAGCCAGCCGTTTGTAATATCTTAGTGGCAATATTGCCAAACTCAAGGTCATCATCGACCAATAGAACTTTATTTTTTTCCATGATGATGTGTTTATTCTTGGTTTTTCGAAATGGTTTTGGTTAAAGGCAAGGTGAACGTGAAAGTGCTACCTTTCCCTAATTCACTCTCAACCTTCATCGTCCCACCATGTGCTTTGACTGCATATTTCACAAAGGCAAGGCCTATACCATAGCCACTCTTATGACTTGTTCCAGGAATGCGATAAAATTGATGAAATATCTTTTTCTGGTATTTCTTATCAATACCTATTCCATTGTCTGTCACGCTGATTGTAGTGCGGCGTTTGTCTTGTTCAATGGTTACTTCTATGTAGGCTTTATCTTCTGAATATTTTATGGCGTTCTCCAATAAATTGTGAATTACGTTGCTTATCAAGTACTTATCCACATAAGGCATGGAGCTATCTGCTCTGTTGTCATGTATGCAAATACTATGTGGCTTATCTGCGTAGTCGGTGTCTATTTGTTCTTGAACTTGATGTGCCAATTCGATAATGTCAACATGCTCTTTGTTGATAACGAGTTTGTTATCATCTGCTTTTGAACTGACAAGTATAGTTTTGATTGAGTTGGCAAGGTTCTTTATTTGTCTTTCAGAAGAACTTATCATTTCCTGTAAATCTGCATCCTTGATACGACATTTAATAAACCCTAATTTGAGCAAAATGCTTGCCAATGGTGCTTTTAAATCGTGTATGGTTCCATGGATACTTACCTCACGGTTTCTCAAAAGGTCTTCCTTATATCTAATGACAGTTATTTGATACCCTACGCAAAATACGACGATTAATGTAAGTATTATGGATGAAACGAGAGCTTCTATAGAGTTTATGACAAATGCCGACGGCGGAACGTCTACCATCACTTTTAAGAATCTTATAGGTTTCAACCCAATTGCAAAAGGTTTGCTGGATTGCCAATCCTCTATATCTTTTATTTGTCCGTAATGTTTTGTTATGTTTTTATGCTCATCTAATATTAATAATGTGTAAGAGAAATCTTCTCTCAAGTTTTTAAAGAAAATCTCAGACAACTTTGCAAGATTGATAGGCTTACCTTTGGTTGTAAGCCTATCTTTTGTTAATAATCCCATTGCATCAGTTTCCGTTTCTACAATTCCCTTTTCTCGTAAGTCTTGTATGTTGATTTCATCAAACCTAATGATATCTTCTTTCTTTGGCTTGGCTTTTAGAAAATCTTCTTGTGTCATGGTCTTTGTATAGAACCTTTGCTTGTGATCTTTGTGGGGATTGTATTCCTGGTGAGCTCGTATTGCGTATTCTTCATCGATGGAGACCTTTAGGGTAGAGTTTATCTTGTCTATTTGGTTGTAAATGTAATTTTTATATTGCAGGGATATGTTATATCCTTGTAGCAATGCAATGATTATAAGGGCTAAATATGTTATGTAATAATACTTTTTCATGCTTTTTGTTTTCCCGAAAATTTAATGTAAAGTTACAAATAGTTTTATTCATAGAACAACTTCAAACATAATTTTTTCATAATATTTTGCGCGGGATAAAATTATGAAAAAATGATGTGAAAAGTTTTGCTGTATTGAGAACTCACAATAAATTTGCGGATAGAAGATTATAACATTGTTTTAAAATGTGACTATTATGGATATAATGGAAGAAAGGGAGTTAACCAAAGTGTTAGGTGGAGGATATTGGTGGTTGGATTCTACGGGTGTCTGGCATTATATTCCAGATGACGAGGAATCAGATGGTGATGTTATTGAGGGACAGATTTAGTTTTTATCTCATAATTGAGATTCAGTTATTATTAACTTTAATTTTTGAACTATGAGTGACTTTAATTTTTTAGACGAAGCCATTTTGGGTGATTCTGAAATGCTTGAGATTCATGGTGGTACAAGTGATAACATTACTTGTGGCTCTAATTGTGGACACAATTGTGGTATGAATTGTGGCAATGACTGTGGAAACTCTTGCGGTGGAGGTGGAGGACAAACTCAAGGACCACCACCTCCTCCTACTCATGACTCTGGAAATAAATGACTTTCCAGTTAATCCTTTTGTAGTCGTGGTATATACTTAGTGTTATACCATGACTTCTAATTTTAATTTAAGATATGAAACAGAGCTATTATAATATTTCTATACCTCGTAAGGGTTTTACAATCTTGTATAATTCTCTTAATGATAGATTCTTGGGTATATCTAATGAGGCATCCAGTCTTTTAAACTCTGATATAGAAGACTTCAGTAGGCAGATGCCGTCTGTGTGTAAAAAGATGAAAGAGTTAGGTATGCTTATTGATGATGATAAGGACGAGTTGGCTTTTATCGAACAACAGTATACAAATGCGAAGTTCAATGACAGAAACTTATATTTCATGGTATACCCAACTCAAGATTGTAATCTTAAATGTTGGTATTGTTATGAATCTCATAAAAAGGGAACAAAGATGTCTCAAAGTGTACTTGAGGCAATATTAAGGTATGTAGATAAAGGTATTGAACAAGATAAATTTGACTCCATCCATCTTGCTTTGTTTGGTGGAGAACCTTTGCTATACTTTTCGAATGTTGCTTATCCTTTGGTTCATGCAGTTAAAGAGAAATGTGAGAGGGCAGGGAAAAGATTTTCGTCCTTTTTTGTTACAAACGCTTCATTGATGACAGAAGGGATGATAGATAAGCTTTCGGAATTGAATCCTTATTTTCAAATTACGATAGATGGAGACGAGAACAAGCATGATACGGTGAGAATCTGGAAGCATAACAACAAAGGTACTTACCGTCAGATAATAAATGCTGTTAAAGCGATATCAAATAAGATAAAAAATCCGCAATATTCTGATGACCCTTTGGTAACTTTACGCATTAATTATGATAATTCCACCTTACTTAATATGGATTCTCTTTTAGAGGATTTAAAGGGCGTGGCTAAAAGCAAGGTTAGAATACATTTTGAAAGGATTTGGCAAACTCGTTCTATGGTAGACAAATCCCAGCGGCAGCTTTTGCTTAATGTTTTGAGCAAATTTGTGCAAGAAGGATTTGTGATTTCTCATGGTGCCTTTAGAAAAAAGGATATTGCGTGCCCTTCTGATTCAGAAAGTTTTTTCATAGTAAACTATGACGGAACGATTCACAAATGTAATGGTAGGACTTTGGGGAAAGACACGCAAGTAGGCAAGCTATGCCCTGATGGCTCCATTCTTTGGGACGAATTTCGAAAAGAGCAAAGGTTAAAACTTAAAACATTTGATAATGAAAATTGTTTATCCTGTAAGATTCTTCCATTGTGTATGGGGCCTTGCAGTCAAAAAATGTTAGAAACTGGCAAGTTTAATAATAGCATCAGCAGTAAGCATTCTGTTGATATTTCCATTAAGGAATATTTGGCTTTTGAGTTTGAAATGAGATATTATCTGGAAAATATAAAGTAGATATTATGAAAACATTAGCACTGATTATACTTGTGACATTTCCGCTGTTAAGTCTTGCGCAGAGCCAAGACTCAGTGAAGACTCAACATATTAAGGAAGTCGTAGTGACTGCACAAAATCATGTTGCTATAAAGGATGGTGTGTCATATACGCCTACCCCCGAAGAGCGTCGGTCTTCCTATAATTATTCCGCTTTGTTGGCTCGCATGATGGTGGCAGGCTTGCGTGTTGACGAGTTTTCCAACAAGGTGGAGACCAATTGGGGAAAAGAAGTGCATTTCTTTATTAATGGAGTGGAAGCAAAAGATTGGGAAATGAAAACCCTACGGCCTAAAGAGGTCGCTCATGTGGAATTCTTACTGTCGCCATCGGAGCCAAAGTATAGGAACTACCAAGCGGTCGTCAATTTCGTGTTACGTGAATATTCATATGGTGGATATGTATTAGCTGAAGCGGCCCAAGGTTTCGGCAACAACGACTATGGCGATTATGACGTTGCTGGAAAATTGAAGAAGGGGCGCATGACTTACCAAGCAATGGTTGGAAGCTATTACAGAAACGCCCATAAGATAGTGGGTAATGAAGATGTTACCTATACGTATGGCGATGGCTCTAAACTTAACAAGAAACAGGATTATGTGCAAGATGATAAACAGCGTATTTATTCTACGGGTGTTAGCGCAAGGTATGATTCTGAGAACTTCATATGGGTTGTGCAAGCAGGCTTGAAATTTACCAAAGAGCCTGGTACCCATACTCATGAGAACGTGCTTTATGATGGTCGTGATGCCAGCACTTCTGAGACAGACGCCACGTCGCAATCTCTAATACCTTATGTCAGTTCACAATTCGTGAAATATGGTTTACCCCATAAGGCGTATGCTTATGGCGGCATCTCTTTCTCATACAACCATAACAAGGCAAGTAGCAATTATCAGTTGACGGGAGTTAAGAGCCAGAAACTTTACAATGCGACAAGAGAAGACGCTTACGTGCCAAGTCTATGGTTAGGCTATGGCTTGCCTGTTTATAAACAAAACTATCTCGTATTTACGGCACAACTCAACTCTGAGATTTACCGCACTAACTATTATGGAACAGCCGATACTTTCCAAAAGTTATTAAACTCATATTATGTGTTCAATCTGAACTATAGCCATAAATTCTCAGACAATTGGAGTGGAAGCGTATATGTCTCAGTGCCAATTCAGAGTTATAAAGTGCAAGACGACGCAACCATGAGCAAAGCGTATCTGAATGGTGGAATGACGCTGAATGGTCGATTAGGGAAAAAACATTCCTTATATGCGGAAGCTTACATCACTCAGAGTTCTATCATACCTTCATATTATAACACCGTTGTCCGCCAAGACGATGAGGTGACAGGAAGCAAGGGCAACGCCAATTTGAAAACCGAGCGTCAGGCATACGCACTGTTGTCATATACGTGGATGCCATCTAATACTTTCTCCCTCAATTCTTCTTTTAGCTGGGATAATATCATCAATGACGTTGTGCCTTATTGGCACGAAATCAATGGCTTGATGGTAAAAGAGATGATAAACAGTGGCTCTTTCAATCCAATATTCGTCACCATGACTCCATCCTTGACCTTAGCGAATGGTAAATTCCGCTTGAGTTCCAAGATATCGTATGTCCATGAGTGGCATACGGGATTGTTCCTTGTCAATAATGGTTATTGGGGGATTTACCCTATGGCTTATTTCGCCTTGGGAAAATGTTGGGCCATTAACTTGAATTACGCGTACTCTTCAGGGAAAGGATACATGAGAGGCAGTTCAAATTTAACAACATTTTCCAATAACTTGAAGTGTGGGTTGCAGTATACCAAGGGGAACTTGTTTGTGAAGCTACAAGTTAGCTCTTTATTGTTGAAGAAGGGGTACACTAAGTCTTGGCTTATTTCTGACAACATAAATAGGTATGCCTACCAGAGTCGTCCTTGGGACAGGCGTTACGTATTCCTTTCCGCAAGCTATACATTCGATTATGGAAAAAAGGTAAACCATGATGCCAACCTGCAATTTGAAGGCAAGTCAAAGACCTCTATTCTGTAGTTGACATGGCACGATTTCCTGTGACACGTCAGCATGACTCCATGCAATGTGGCGTAGCCTGCTTGCAAATGGCATGTAAGTTTTTCGGCAGAGAATACACCTTGGATTCCCTGTCGAAACTTTGTTTTGCCACAACTGAAGGTGTTTCACTGTTAGGTATAAATGAGGCTGCAAATACCCTTGGATTGCATACCGTATGTGCAAAGGCAGCAATAGCGACACTCGGTGAAGCTCCTCTGCCTTGCATTCTCCATTGGAACCAAAACCA
>CAVHEN010000039.1:0-24227 GCA_963635115.1 Oscillospiraceae bacterium
GTTGACATCATCGTTGGCGAGGAATTTCAGCGCCGCCTTCCTTGATTCGGAAGCATTGCCCTTAGCGACATTGTCGCTGAAATTGTCGCCCGTGAGATATGCGCCGCATATGACGCCGCTCGTTACAC
Source organism: Oscillospiraceae bacterium (assembly GCA_963635115.1). Taxonomy (GTDB): domain Bacteria; phylum Bacteroidota; class Bacteroidia; order Bacteroidales; family Bacteroidaceae; genus Prevotella. The sequence goes on from CAVHEN010000039.1 coordinate 129, forward strand.
GGGCGCGATTCTCGCCGTCGGTCTCTGTCGCACCCGACTCGTGTTTCAACACCAGGTGGTCGGGATCAAGGCTGAAATAAAGGTTGTCGAGCCACCAGCCAAACGAAAGCGAGTTCATCATGTACTTCGTCTCGCTGATCTTTCCCCAGCAGTCGCAGCTCGAACGCCTGCCGTGGGCATATTGGTAGGGGAAGGCGGGCGCGATGCTGAGGTCGATGAAGCAGTCGTCGCCGAGTTTTGACTTCACTTGGTCGATAAAGAACTTCATGCCCTTGTTGTAAGCCTGAACGCCGGAGCGCACGCTGCTGTCGTTCCAGCTGTCGGCATCCACGGCGCCGTTGCTCATGAAGTCGCACTTCAGATACTTAATGCCCCAGCGTTTAAACTTGTTCATGTTGCTCACCAGTTCCACTTTCGTGGCTGGATGCGTAGGGTCGTTACAATAGGCTCCGTCCACGGTGATGAACTTGCCGTTGGCCCTTAGCCACCTGTCGCCAGCCTTATATTTAGATGAGCCTTCAACGGTGTGCGTGCTGTCGGCGTTCCAGTCGGACCAAGGTCCGTAGTAGAGACCGGGTATCATGTCGTTGGCATTGCAGTACGCCACGAAGTCCTTTATTTGCTGGTCGGTGAAGTTATCGTTCCACCATGCGTCAAGACTCATAACCAGCTTGCCGTTGGCATCGTGGAAACCGTGAGCCTTCAAGTTGGCAATCATGAAGTCGCCCACGTCCTCGGCGCCTTGCAATGAGACCGACGTCTGCTGCACGCCCCAGCTGTTCCATCCAACGGGCTTCGCGCCAGCCCATGCCAGCGGCGCTGCAACCTTGGCGCATTGCTTAGCGAAATGCTCCATGCCGTCGCGCCAGTCGTCGAACACGCCGACGGTGAACCTTGCCGAACTTACCGTTGAGCCCATGAGCCAACCGTGCCCCGCGCCCGTGTCGTGGCTCCACGTGTCCGTGTAGCCAGACAGCAGTTGGAAGGCGGCAAGGCAACCGTAGCTTGCGCTTTTCCCGTAGACCACGCTTTTCCATGAGTCGTGGTCTATCGCCCCTGCCACCAGACCGTACCTGGTAGAGCCGTTGAAGAAAGCGTTCGCGCAATAAGACGTGACCTCGTTGCCGTTCATTGTCATCGACTGATAACTCACATATTGATCATTGTCCCAAGGCACGAAGAGCATACGGTTGTACTTGCGCAAGTCGCTGCCTGACGGGAGGAATGACGACTGTGTCTCTGTCCATATCGGCGACATGTAGTTGCTGCTTATGTTGTCACCGTCCTTGCCTATGGTCAGCTGTACTATCATGTCATCATCGCCATCGTAGAACGAGAACTCCTGCTTCATGGTTGTTCCATCGGCAAGAGTGTAAAGCACCGTGTGCTTTCTGCCCTGTCCCAGCTCATCGTCGACATCAGCCTCAGCAGTCGTCACTGACACGGCATTGCGCGAGTCGGCATCAATGGCGGTCGCGTCGTTCCCTAACCTGTACTTGGCAACGGCGTAAACGCCTTTCAGTAGCTCCGTGCCGTTGTTGCTTATCATCAAGGTCTTGCTGGCAGTGTCGAAGGTCAGTTGCCAGCTTCCTTCGCTGATGGTCTGGGCTTTGGCAGCCACCATGCTTACGAAAGCGAACAATAATAAATATGTCTTTTTCATGGCTGTGTGTTATTTCTTTTTAAGTCTGAAGACCTTAACGTCTCTCGCTCTCACCGTGAAAGCCTTTAGGTCGTTAACCTTGTCGTGGCTCCAAAGCTCTGTTATATCGTATTGGCCGTAATCGTTCACGCCCAAGCGTTCCGCGGCAATAGCGTAGTTGGCTTCTTTGTCACCATAGTTGAAGCACGCCACGTAGACTGTGCCATCATCGCGCCTTGTAAACGTGTTCTCCGACCTGTCGTTGTCGCCTTCCAATGGCCTGAAAGCCTTGCCATTTGCCATGGCATTGATGTCGGGATTGGTGAGATAGAGCCTTGCCCTTTTCTTCACATCTTCTTTTCCTGTCTTGCTGAAGTCGTCGCCGGTTATGAAAATGCCCGTTATCGCCGACGATGTTACCCTGCAGCGGTTCTCGCCTTCCTCGGCGTCGCGCAACACCACGTGGTCCGCGTCGTTGTAGTCATACACGCCATTTATCCACCATCCCCACGAAAGGGCGTTAAGGGTGTATTCTGTGTCTTTTATCTTGTTCCAGGCATCGCACGCTATTCGCCTGCTTTGGGCATACTGAGAAGGGAATATCGGCGAGATGGACAGGTTGAGATACATGTCGTGGAAGATGCTGTCGAGCAGTTGCATGCCGAAGTTATAGGCTTGGGTGCCTGTGTGTACGCTCTTGTCGTACCATCCGTCTGCCTCCAGGCGGCCATGCGTCATAAAGTCCATCTTCACGTATTTGAAGCCATAGCCGCGGAATTTCTCGGCAATCACCTCCATCATCTTCCGCACGGCAGGATGCGTCGGGTCGATGGCGTATCCCCCGTCCAGCTCTTGAGGCTTTCCGTTGGCATACAGCCAGATGTCCTTATATTTAAGGTTGTCGGAATATGGCACGTCGGTCTCGCCGTTCTTTCCCCAGTCCACGAATGGAGTCCAATACACGCACGGCACTTGGTTCCTTGCCACGCACCGCTTGCAAAAGTCGGTCAGCTCATCGTCGCTAAAGCTGTTCCAGCCCGAGTCAAGGCCCGTGTACACTATTCCCTCTGAATTGTGGAAAGAATTGTTTTGCAGGTCATTGGCAATAAAATCTATCACCTCGCAACTGTTCTTATGGTTTACATCGAAAGCCAGAGCACCCCAACTGTTCCAGCCCACGGGTGCCGCTTTGTCCCATTGCCGTGGCTTGCTCACAGTGGCATTGACTTTAGCGTATGTTTCCATACCCTCTCGCCAGTCGTCGAAGCAACCTATCATAAAGGTCGCGCTCTTTATAGTCGTGCCCGTCAAGGACCCATGAGCCTTGCTATCGCGTGTCAACTTGTCGGCCACACCGCTTATGGCGCGAAGCTCTGTTGAGCCGTGCAAAAGGTCGATGGCGTTTTTCCAGTTGTCGTGGTTTATCGCTCCCACCACGACTCCACGTCGCGACTGCGGATTGTACACGGCCGTAACCTCATACGACCTCAACGTGTCGCCAGTGTCGCAGGCGCTGTAATATCTTACCCAAGCATCGTTATCGAAAGGCACAAACAGCTTTCTTTGCTCGCCCGACGACATAAACACGGAAAGCTCGTGAGCTACCAGCGGCTCGATGCGGTTCACACTGATTTCGTGCCCCGCCGCGATGCTGGCATCCACAAGCACATATTTATCGTAAATCCTGAATGTCTGTGTCAATGTTGGCAACCCCTTCGACGAATAGGTCAACTCTATCTGCTTACCTTTGCCAAAGGCGTCGTCTACGCGAGTCGTCTTTACTTTCCGCTTGTCGTAGTCGGCAGTGGTTATCGTCTTGCCGCCAAGGCAATACGTGGCTGCCGCGCCGCCAATCAGCATCTGCTTGTCATGGCTTATGGATACGCCATCCGAAACTTTCAGTTGCCATTTTCCCTCGTTGCCCCCCGCTATGGCTGAAACGCAAATCATGAGCCCGAGCAATGACGCAAGTATCGTCTTCATTTTCATTTTTGGTTTGATTAAGTGATTTTGACTTGTGCAAAATTAGCACATAGCAAGAAGAAAACCACCTTCTATTCTCACCACAAAATGCCACAAATGTATCAATCAACGCCTAAGAGCCCGATTTCGTGCCCACCGGCCGCTTCTCATCCCTTGTTTTCCATGGCAAACTCTTTCGGTGTCATGCCGAACTGCTTTTGGAAGAGTTTGATAAAATAGGAAGGCGAGCTTATGCCTATCTCCTCGCACACCTCATTGGCACGGTATCCTTTCTGGCGTATCAGCTCGGCGGCTTTCTTCAGCTTTATCAGCCTGATGAAGTCGATGGGCGTGAGGTTAGACACTTCTTTTATCTTCCTGTGAAGACTGGACCGGCTCATGCACATCTCCTTTGCGAGACGCTCCACATTGAACTCTGGGTCACGCATGTTGTCGGTAATCACCTTGTTCATCTTGTTGAGAAACTCCTCCTCCACCTTGTTGGTGCCACTGCCTTCCACCGTAAGGTATGGCTTGTGGAGGAAACTTTCCTGCTCTCGCCTCCTGTTCTCGAGCAGCGTTTGCACCTGTTGGCGGAGATGGACAATGCTGAACGGTTTCTCGATATAGGCGTCGGCGCCCGCCCTCAAGCCCTCTATGCGATTGTCGAGCGTTTGCCGCGCGGTAAGCATTATGACGGGCAGGTGGCTGAGGTTCACGTCCGACTTGATCCTATGCGTCAGCTCCAAGCCGTCCATGACCGGCATCATGACATCGGTGACGATAAGGCTCACCTTTGTCTTATCTATAACATCGAGGGCCTCTTGGCCGTTGGCAGCCGAGAGAACGGTGTAGTCGGCGCAAAGATTGTCGCGCAGCATCTCCCCTATCTCGGCATTGTCTTCCACGACGAGTATCGTATCGCCCTTTGTCACCGTAGCGGTCTCGGCATAGCCTTCCACGATACCGCCATGGTGATTGTCTGCCAATTCCTCGTTCTGCATTTCTATCACGTTGTCTTGATGCATTGGCAGGGTCAGTACGAACTCGTTGTATTCCGACTCCTTGTTTATCCTCAGGCTTCCATGATGCATCTCCGCCAACGACTTTGCCAGCGGCAAGCCTATGCCGGTGCCCGTCTTCGAGTCGTCGCGGTCCAGGCGGACAAAAGGCTCGAAAATCCTCTCGTCCATGTCCTCCGGTATCTTTGCCCCATCGTTGACAACACTTATCTTGACCTCTGAGGCGCTGTGGCGAACAGACACTTGCATGAAGCTCTCCGAGTATTTCATGGCGTTGTTGAGCAAGTTGCTCACTATCTTGGTCACTGCCTCCGAATTGACAGGCACCATGATAGCGTCCTCATCGGTGTCGAAGCCTATGGTTTTCCCTTGGCTTGCCACGGCAGGATCAAAGCGCGTAATGATATTGCTGACAAGGCGACATATGTCCACCCTGACGAAGTTGAGCTTCAGCGTCTTCGGGTCCATCTTGCGGAACTCCATAAGCTGGTTTATGAGGTTAAGCAAGCGCTGGCAGTTCATCTTCACCGCCCTAAGGTTCTTCCTTATCCCGCTGTCTTCTATCTTGCTGTCGTTGATGGTCTCCAGCGACCCGCTGATAAGCGTCAGCGGCGTGCGTATCTCATGGGTGACGTCGGTGAAGAAGCTTATCTTCGACTGCAGCAGCTCCTTCTCTTGGCTCGCCTGAATTATCCTTGCCCTTCGCTGCATGCGGCTCATCTGCCGCCGTTGCTGGTTGCGGAACAGCATCACCACGATGGCAATGAAGATCAACACGTAGATGACCCGCGCCAGGATCGTGTCCCACCACGGATGGCGCACGGTTATTTCCAGCGTCGTGGTGTTGGCCTTGTTGCCTCGCTCACGCACGGTGAGCTGATATGTTCCCGGCTGCAGGCGGGTATAGTTGATGCCGTCTTTGGTGGTGGCAGTGTTCCAATCCTTGTCCACGCCTTCCAGCTTATACTCATAGTCAGCCGACTCCACGCTATTGTATTCGAGCGTGCCGATGTCCAAGTGCAGGCTTGAGAAGTTGTAGGGCAACCGAATCTTCCCCGACGTGAAGACGCTGGCCTCTATTATGCCTCCCTTTTCCGGGCATACGTCCTTATTGTCGACCTTGAGGTTTGTTACCATGACGCGTCGACTGCTCATGTCGCTGTATATGCGGTTGGAGTTGATCATCCTCAAGCCGCTTTGGGTGCCGAAGAGCATGGTGCCATCGGCAAGCTTCACCGCCGACCGCATGTTGTATTGGCTTCCGAAGTATGGGCCATCGCTGCTGTAGACGGTGGCCTCTCGCGTGGCAGGGTTGAACCTCACGAGACCGTGGTTGGTGCCAAACCACAGGTTGTGCCTCGCGTCCTCAAGCACCTTGTAGGTCACGTCGTCGGGCAGTCCGTCTGCCTTGCCGTATGCCGTGAACCCGTTCTTGCCGAAGTCGAAGCAACACAACCCGCCGCGGTCGGTGGCAAACCACAGGTTGCCCTTATGGTCGGCGCTGACGCTCGTGATGTCGTTTGAGCTTACCGACGTGCTGTCGGAGGCATCGTGCTGGTAGTGGGTTATCTTGCCGGTCTTGACGTTCAAGCGATACAGCCCCGTGCCAATGGTACATATCCAGATGTCGCCCTTGCGGTCTTGTATGAAATGCTGCACGTATAAGCCGTTCAGCCCGTTTACCTTGCGAAATCTCATCCCGGCAGTCTGCACATACACGTCGTTGCCGGTGCCAAGCCACATCTTGCCGTCGCGGTCGCGCATCATGGCATAGACGCTGCCATCGTTCTGGAGGCCAAGCTCCTGCGGACTGTAATGGATGACGGCAAGCGTGCGCGGGTCGATGATGTCGATACCGTTCTTGAAGAGGCCCGACCACACCTTCCCATTGTCATAGTACAGTGCCAGGCGGTTGATGCCGTTCTTGCCTGTCGCAATTGGCACGTCGCGGAAAGCCTGCGTGCGTGGGTCGAAGATGTTGATGAAGCCATCGTCCGACGACAGCCACACGTTGCCATCGGGCGTGACCACCATCTCGTCGACCATCTTCCCCGATATGGAGCCAGGCAAGGGTGACGGCAGGAACACGTTGAATGTCACGCCCTTGGGCGGCAGATAGTTCACGCCGTTGGTGTTGGTGCCAAGCCATAGTCCGCCGTGCTTGTCGAGATACATGGTGTATATCATCTTGCTGGAGAGTCCGAAAGGCGACATCGTGCTTTCCCCAATCAACCTTTCCTTGTGGGCTTTCTCGTCGATGACGTACAACCCTTCTTGCGTACCCACATAGAGCCGCCGCCCATCAGTTGCCACGGCGCGTATAATCTTATAGTGCACATCAGATTCGATGTCGCGCAGCTCTCCCGTCTGCGGATTGTATTTCACCAGGCGCGCCTCGTGCTCGCCCGCCACCAGCCATTGGCCGTAGTCTGTAAGCGTGTAGACGTTTTTCCCTGCCAGCGCCTTTCGCGCGTCGCCGTGGGTCATCAGCCTCACCCTGTCGGCACGCCTGTCGTAGCGATACAAGCCATTGCCGTTGGTGCCAAACCACACGCTGCCATCGCGGCGCACGCACACCGACTGTATGTTGCCGTCAAACTGCCCGAAGCTCTTCGACGTGCTGTATAGGGCGAGGCGCTTGCGGTGGGTGTCATAGCGGTAAGCGCCCTCGTTTGGCACCACTATCCAGATGTTGCCAGCCTTGTCGCCCGCGATCTGGTTGACCCAGTTGGAAGGATAATGGCCGTCGGAGGTCTTGACGTCGAAAAAAACGAACCGCTCAGTGTCGGGGTTCATCATGAACACGCCCTTGTCGGTGCCCACCCATAGCTTGCCGTCGTTGGCCTCATAAAGCGCCGAGACGTTGTGGTTGCCGAAGTGCTTGTCAAGGTCGTCCACGTCGTAGGTCTTTATGTTGTAGCCGTCATATCGGTTCAGACCGTTGCGTGTGCCTATCCACACGAATCCGTGACGGTCTTTGGTTATTGCCTTCACGTGGTTTTCCGACAATCCCGCGCTGCCGTCTATGTGCTTGAAAAACAAGCGGCCCGTGATGATGTCGGTGGCAAGGGCCTGACAAACGGCAATGCACGACATGAGTATAGTAAGCAAGATGCGGTTTTTCATGATTTAAGATATCGGTCTTTTCAGTTTTCTGTCTATTTGCAAAGTTACAAAATTATGCCAAATAAACTATAGTTTATCCAGTATAATATTGACCATTTACTTTCAAAAGCCAGCCACGAGCCCTTCTTTAAGATATGGGAAACTTGTAAGGAAACTTCAACGAAAAAAGCTTCACGCCGGAGCTTGATTCCAAGAGCGGCACGCGGCTTCCAGTGTCGTTTTCATGGCTTTCCGCCAGGGAAATATCGCCATTTTGCAGCACGATTGTCGCCTCAACGCCGAAATGGCGGCGCTTTTGCGGCGCAGACGCATCGCCTTTGCAGCCTTATCGATTTGCCTTTGCGGCGTAATGCCACTGCCCTTACACCGCAAAGGCAAAGGCAATAAAAGCGGACGCAAAGGCGACAAGCGTTAACTGCCTGACGGACAACGGATAGCAAGAACGGTCGAAAATGCGCATTTCCGACCGTTCTTAGGCGTTTTAGAAAACTCGCGTATTCTCAAAACGCTTTTTGTAAAAATAAGTTCGTCACTTCACGTCGGCCAGGGTGGTTATCTTCAGCTCATGGCGGAAGGTTGCCAAGTCCTTGCCAGAGCGCACGTGTATGGTGCGGCTCTCTCCGGGGAGAAGGTCAAAATAGTTGTCGCTGAAGAAGTTGTCGATACCCTTTATCTTCAAGAACACGCCACGAGCGAAGACATCGGTCTTCAGCGTCACGTCGAATCCGTCGCCCGCCGGCGCCACGGATGTAGAGACCGTGGGGCGCGTGTAGTGCATGTCTTTCTGCTTGGCGGCATAAGTTATGTTGCAATAGGTCTTGCCGCCCGTGGTGTATGTTATGTAGAACACAACGTCCTCCGCCCGCTCACTGCCGAGCAGGTCTGCCACGCGCCATGTGTCCACGTCGATGGCTGTGTTGGCAGGCATCTTCACCGTGCGTGTTTTCTCAGTCACGATGGTACCGTCGAGCCTTACGGTCTTGACGCTCAGCTTTCCCGAGCAGGGTTTCAGCCTGTCGCTGACGAGCTTCAGCTCCAGCACCAGCTCGCCGCTGCCGTTTTCCCTTGCCTCTTTAGTAGTGGAGGTCGAGGCTCCTGGCAGCGCCGCCGTCTGCACGTTGTCCAACGCCTTGGCGTCGGCATGCTTCACCCTTGGCGACACCAGTATGTCGTCGTAGGCCTTGCGCGCGAAATAGTGAAGGGCCTTCCAGCGTCCGTAATAGTCGCGGCTCGACCACGATGCCACCGGCCAGCAGTCGTCGACCTGCCAGAAAAGGGTGCCCATGCAGTAGGGCCTGTCGCGGCGAAACGCCTCCATGCCCATCTTCACGCCATCGCCCTGCATGAGCTGCGAGACGTAGAGGAAATCCTCGAAGTGCGTTGGCACGGGGTAGTCGCGCGTCATGTATTCCTCTATGCGGCGGTTGGCGTATGTGCCCGCCTTCTGGTGTTCCATCATCACCTCGCCGTAGATGTGGTGGTCGGCAGTGTCGGGGGCGAAGCGCAACACCGACTCATATTCAGGGAACGACTGGAAGCCATACTCCGACTCGAACCTCACATGATGGTCGAAGTAGTGGTCGAAGGGGTCGCCGCCGTGCCACACTCCCCAGTAATGGTCGTCGCCGTCAGTGCCATTCGAGGGTGCCGCCTCTGAAGCCCAGGGCGACGACGGGCGGTAGGCGGTGCCGCCACCATACTGCCTCACCACGTCTGCCAGCGTCTCGTAGAACAGGCGGCGCTGCATCTGCCACACGCGGTCTCCATAGCCGCCGTCGCGGTCGAGGCTAGCCTTCTTACCGCCCCATCCCCACATCACGTCCTCACACTCGTTGTTGCCGGTGTAGAGGGCCATGCAGGCGTGATTGCGCAGACGGCGCACATTGTCGATGGCCTCTTGGCGCACGTTCTCATTGAACTCGTCGTCGACCTCATACGTGCAGCAGGCAAACATCAAGTCTTGCCACACCATGATGCCCATCTCGTCGCAGTAGCGGTAGAACGCGTCGTCCTCATAGACGCCTCCACCCCATACGCGTATCATGTTCATGTTCACGTCGCGGCAGTCCTTTACCAGCTGCCTGTACCACTGGTCGTCGCAGCGCGGCAGGAAGTTGTCGCCGGGCACGAAGTCGGCACCCTTGGCGAACACGGGCTCGCCGTTCAGCTCGAAGTAGAGGTTATGCCCCCACTGGTCTTTGTCGTTGTGCAGCTTGAGGCTTCGCAGGCCAATGCGCTGGCAGTCTGCATCTATCTCCTTGCCGCCAATGGTCAGCGCCGTGCGGAAGTCGGTCAGGTTTGGCTTGCCAAGGCCGTTGGTCCACCAAAGGCGCGGGTTGGAGATGGCATAGCCGACGGTGAGCGTGTTCAATCCCTTTTTCAGTGCAGTTCTCTTCGTTGCCACACGCTTGCCGTCGGCAGTGATGTCGAGAGTGGCGTTTGCCACGTCGTCGTCGGCCTGCACCTCGACCACCGTCGTCAGTACAGCCTTACCCTTGGTGACCTGCTTCTGCTGATACCACACGTCTTGGATGCGACTACCAGTCCACGTGCGCAGCACCACTGGCCGCCAGATGCCGAAAGTCACAAGGCGAGGTCCCCAGTCCCAACCGTATTCGTAGCTCGCGGTGCGCACAAACGGACTTATGGTCTTGTCGAAGATGCCGCCCGTCCACGACTGGTCAGGGCCCGTGTTGTGGCGGTAGGGCAGCGAGTCGAACTTCTTGACGCCCGGCTGTATGGGGTTATGGAAGTACACCTCCAACTTGTTGTCGCCCTCGCGCATGATGCCCTTGACGTCGCACACCCAGGTGCGGTGCATGTTGTTGGCGTTAAGTATCGACTTGCCGTTGAGATAGACATCGGCATATGTGTCGAGTCCCTTGAACACTATCTGCTGGTTGGTTGCCGACAGCTCGTCGGCAGTGGGCGTGAAATGTTCCTCATACGCCCAGTCGTGCTTGTCTATCCATTGCACGCTGTTCTCGTTGAGGCGGTAGAACGGGTCGCCTATTATGCCCGCGTTCATGAGGTCGGTGTGAACGGTGCCGGGCACGTTTGCGTCGTGCCATATGTCCGAGCCTCCTTGGTGGAAGCGCCAGCCCTCATGCAGCGTTCGCTCAGACATGAAAGCCCCTGCTTGCAGCGCCATCGTGAGCAGCGCCACAAGGAATAATAACTTTGTTTTCATAAGATATGTTTCTGAGAGTGTCGGTTTTACAGTTTCACGTTCGTCTTCTTGCCTTTCAGCAACGTCAGCTTACGCGTCTGCCCGTTTATGCGGCAGTTGACGGTCTGGTCACGGTTGCTCAGCAAGACGGCCTTCACCACTTTGCCATTGCTCCACGCCACGTCGGCGGTGATGCCTCCTTCGGCGCATATTCCCTTCACGCTGCCGTCGCGCCATAGCTTTGGCAGTGCCGGAAGGAAGTCGAGACAGCCGTCGTAGCTTTGCAGGATCATCTCGCAAGCTCCCGACACAGCCGCCTCGTTGGCGTCGAAACTGAATATGTCTTCGTCAGCCCCCGCGACACCTGGGGGCGACACCGTCATGAGGTTGACCTGCATGAAGCCGCGATACAATCCCATCAACGACTCGTGAGCCTTGTCGCCATCCTTCAGGCGGGCGTAGAAGTTGATGTTGTTGCCGCGCGTCCACTCAGTGTCTTCCCATTTGGGATGCGACAGTTGCCGGTCGAGGAAGAGTCGGCAGCCGGCTGCCAGGTCGGGCGTGCGCCGTGGGGAGATCTGCCCGAAGGGGTAGAGCGTCACCAAGTGGCTGGCGTGGCGGTGCGTTGGGTCCGCACGTTCCACGTCGTCGAGCCACTCACGCAGCTCGCCGTTGCTGCCCAGCCTGAGCGGTGGCAAGCGCTTCAAGTCTTGCTCCAGGCGGGCACGGAAATCGGCGTCGGTGCCCAGGAGCTTGCTGCTTTCGATGCACGCCTCATAAACGCGGCTCACCACCGCCCTATCTATAGTAGGCATCATCGACATACACCACACGTTGCCGTCCTTGGCGCGGAAGGCGTTCTCGGGCGATATGCTCGGGCCCGTCTCCAGCCACCCCGTGTTGGGGTCCACGGCCATATAGTCGACGAAAAACTTCGCCGTCTCTTTCAGCAGAGGGTAACCCTCGCGTCGCAACCAGTCGATGTCGCGAGTGTAGAGGAAGTGGGTCCATAGCTGAGTGGCCATCCACGCGCCGGCAGTGACGTTGAGCGCCCACCCCACTCCGTTGCCAGGAGCCGTGTCGCCCCACACGTTGTTGATTGTGTGAGCCACCCAACCGTTGCAACCGTAGACTTTGCGCGCCGTCTCGTGGCCATACTTGGCGAGCAATCGCAGGTAGCGGAACAAGGCGACGTTGGTCTCCGGCATGTTGGCGACATTTGCCGACCAGTAGTTTTGCTGTATGTTTATGTCGAGGTGGTAGTCGCACCGCCACGCCATGTTGCACGCCCGGTTGTCGTTCCAGATGCCTTGCAGGTTGGCGGGCAGTGGCGAGTCTTCCCTTGAGGAGGAAAGCAGCAGGTAGCGCCCGTACTGTATGAAGAGGGCGTCGAACGCCGCGTCCGCCTCACCGCCATGCACCTTATGGAAGAGACTCTCGGCGGAGGCTTCAGAGTGAGCGCCCAACGATATGGAAAAGCGACTGAAAAGGCGGTTGAAGTCGGCCACGTGGCTATTCAACAGCTGCTTATAGCTCTTCGTCGAAGCCTCGTCAACGGTCTTGCGGCACGTCCGGGCATAGTCGTCGCCAGTGAAGTTCGTGCGGATGTCGATGATCAACACGAGCGACTTCGCACCCTTCACGTTGAGCGTGCCGCCATCGCCAGCCACGCTTCCACCATCGTTGACGGCTTTCACGCGCGCCTCATACATCACACCGCCAGGACCGGCAGAGGGGAAACGCGCGTCGCCACGAGCCACAAGCGTTGAGCCTTCGGCGCTTATCGTGCCATTGCGCAGCAGGTCAAGCCCAATCTTGGCCGTCATTCCTTGAGGCGCATCGGTGGCGTAACGGATGACGAGCACGTGGTCGGGATTGCTGCAGAAGTATTCGTGCGTGCGCTTGGCTTTGCCCTGACGGTAGCTCACGCCAGCCACGGCGCGGCTCATGTCCAACGTGCGTGAGTAGCCTCGCGCCTCGTCTTTGCTTCCGTCAAAGGTCACCGTCAGGTCGCCCAACGGCAGGTGCGTGCCAAAACTGCTGCCATGTCCCGTCAGGTACTTGGTGCCCAACTCGTTGCCCAACGCCAAATCGCCCTTGAAGAAAGCGTCGCGCGTCTTCTTCAGCGCGTCAGCGCCGCACAGGTCGTTGCACGCAGCGTCGGGCTGTCCCGACCACATCGTTACCTCGTTCAAGGCTATCCGGTCCTCGCTCGTGCCACCGTAGACCATTGCCCCGATGCGCCCATTGCCCAAAGGCAAGGCACTAAACCAGCAGTCTGCGGCATGTTCGTAGCGAAGCTTTACGCCCGCGTCGCTGCCGTAAGCCAGCAGTGGGAAGAGCAGGAAAGCGAAAAGAAAACTCCTCATACTTGTCATGATATTCTTATTTTATGAACCATTTGTTTATATCCATAAGCTTCGTCAGCATTGCCGCGGCGTTGTCGTATTTGGCCGACACCTTCTCTGCCATGAAGCGTGGGAAGTCGTCTCGGTGGCGGCTTACGCAAAGAAGGTCGAAGAAACGGTTGCCCTCGAAACACGTCTCCGCCGCCATCTCCTCAAGTATGGCTTCCTCGACATAGGCCGTCGTGTCAACGCCGGCTGGTATGACGTAACGGTCGCGGTCGAGCGACACGCCGAGCCCAAGCCCGCGTGCGGCAGTGCCCACATTGCCGTCGAAGCGACTGTCGGTGAAGTCGATATAGGCAGGCAAGTCCCTCACTTCGTTGGAGTCGACGCGAAGAGTGTCGCTGAGTGTGTTGCGGCTGAGCCCATACTTCAGCACCGCGAACGCCAACGTGGGCTTGCCAAGGCGGTTGATGGCCTCGGCATAGCGCAGGTAAACGAGCGACGGGCGGTAGATGGCAAGCGAGGTGAGAGGGCGATTGCGCAGCTCGTCGGTGGTGGAGCCGCTCAAGTTGTTGAAGAACTTCGTGATAAGCGTCTGACACGAGCTCGCCTTGCCTACCGCCACCGTGCCAAAGGTGTCTGCCACGATGTTGCCGTTAGCAAACATGCATTGGCCGCGCATGTCGCCATTGAAATAACGGGAGATGCCTTGCTGGTTGTCGGTATGGAAGTGAGTGCGGCCGTTCATCGCCGCCACAAAAGCCTGGGCAGGAAGAATCGACGGCGTGTCGCTATAGGTAAGCTTGAGCATCTGGCTATGGTTTGAGCGCAGCTCGCTATCGAAGACCACCCTCGTTATGACCTCGTTGAGATAGGCGTTGAGATGGCCGGAGCTTAGATTGGCACGCAGCGGCGACTCCCACGTGTTGGCGTAAGAAGACGACACGGTAAGCGAGCGGTTGTAGATGGCGTTGTAGTAGCTCTGCGCGGCATTGGCATAGTCGTTCGCATAGAGGTAGAGATCGCCAAGGAGCAACTGCGCGGGAATGAAGAACTCGGCAGAGTTCCAGCCGTCTACCGTCCCGTAGTTGAGCGCGCGTTCGCCTGCTATCGGCGACAAGTCGCTGATAAGCCGCGGCACGAGCTGGTCAAGGGTCAGCGTGGTGCCAACGTTGGAAGAGTCGGCAAGCGACACCAAGGGCGCAGTGAAATAGTTGGCACGCCCGAAGATAAGCCCCATTTGCAGGTAGGTCCACGCCCTTATGACCTTGGCCTGGGCATACTCGGGCCTCATCACCTGCGTCTGACCTTGGGTTATCGTCGTGTCGATATGGGCGATGATGTAGTTGCAGTTGTTTATGACATCGTAGAAGTCGCGGCGTCCGGCATAGGCGTTGTTGGCGTCGGCTGTGAACGACTCTATCGCCTGCAGGCTGGTGGAGGCGTAGGAAGGGTTGACGGTGGCGAGGTCGCCACGCAACTCGCCGTTGATGACGACCCTGTCGGCAATGTTTTGCACTTTGGCAAGCACGCCCATGATGGAGTAGATGGAGTCGTTGGCGTCGTTCAGCTTGTGGTCTTTCTCATACGCCACGTTGTCGGAACTGGTGTCGAGCATGTCGGAGCACGACGTGGCAAGCAGCGCGGCGAAGAGCGCCAATAAGGTTATTATGTTGTTTTTCATGAGATATTCGAATTCCAATTAAACGGTACAATGTTGCTATAGTCCTAATTTCACACCAAAGAAATAACTTCTTGTCGGCGGTGTCAGTCCGGCATCTATGCCTTGACAGAGCGAGCTGCTGCCATAGGAGAACTCAGGGTCCGAGCCCGTGTATTTGGTAACCGTGAAGAGGTTGTTGACCGCCGCCCACAGCTGCAAGCTCTGTATCACCTTCGGCTTGATGGGCAAGTCGTAAGACAACGACAACTGCCTCATCTTCAAGAAGGACCCATCCTCAATCCACCTGTCGCTGAAAGCGGCGTTGCCCATAGGATCCCCGTAGGTGGCGCGCGGCACGGTGGTCACTTGCCCATCGGCGGTCCAGCGCTGCCTCATGTTCGTGGTCTGGTTGCAGAGCGACCTGCCACTCTCAAGGCTCGCGCGCAGGGCGTTGTAGACGTCGTTGCCAAGGGAGTAGGTGAACGTGGTGGAAAGCGTAAGGCGGCGATACTGCAAGTTCAGCCCGAAGCTGCCATATATGTCGGGGTTGGGATTGCCTATCACCTGGCGGTCGGCATCGTTGATGATGCCATTGCCGTCTACATCCTCGTAATGCATGTCGCCTGCCGCGAAATGGCGCAGCTCGCCGTTGTCGGTCACTATGGCAAGGTTTGCCGCCTCAGCCTCAGCGCTCGTGGAGAACACGCCGCGTGAGCGATAGCCGTAGAACACGCCTACGGGCTGACCCGTGGTGGTGAGCACCGTGCCTCCGGCGACGCTTGTGGTGAACGCGCCCGAGCCGAGACTCTGGACTTCATTCTTGTAGTGCCCTATTGTGGCATTGGCGCCGAGCTTCCACGAGGCGTTGTCTACAAGGCGGGCTTGCAGAGACACATCGAAGCCACTGTTGCGCAGTTTGCCATCGTTGGTATAATAGGTAGAAAGGCCGAACTCCTCGGGCAGTTGCTTCTGCAGCAGCAGGTTCGACGTGTTGGCTACATACACCTCGCCCGAGAGCGATAGGCGGTTGCCCAGCAGGCGCGCGTCAAGGCCAATGCTGGCAGTGCGCGTGGTCTCCCATTGCAGCTTGTCGTTGCCGCTGTTTGCCAACTGCAAGCCTCGCGCCAAGCCGGCATACCGGATGCTTGTGAAATAAGTGCGCGTGGCATTGAACGGCAAGTCGTTGTTGCCCGCGGTCTCCCATGTGGCGTGCAGGCGCAGGTAGTTGACCCACGGCAAGCCGCGCATCCATTGCTCGCCCGTCAAGACCCAAGCGGCAGTGACCGATGGCGCTACCATCCAGCTGACGCCTCCCAGACGCGGCGCCGACTCCACCTCCTTGCCGAAGCGTGAGTCGCTTTCCATGCCGACCTGAGCCGAGAGATAATACTTGTTCAGATAATTGTAGTCGGCGGTAAGCCATGCCGACACCTCGTGCCAGTCGTTGTGCAGGCTGCCGTTGGAGCGCAGGGCAGAATTGGTCACCGACAGGCTCTTGAGGTTGTCGGAACCCGTGTTATAGCCCACGCCGAACGAGTTGGTGAACACGTCGGTTTGGTAATGCCAGCCCAAGTGCAAGTCGAGCGAGTGGTCGCCACGCAAAGGCGAATAGTCGGCCTTGATGCCCAGCAAGAGGTTGCTGTGGCGCGTCATCAGCGTGCCGACCTTGTTGTCGCCCTCGCCGTAGTAGTCGCCTTGGCTGTTGACGAATATCCTCTCATCGGTACCGAAATCGGGTATAAACTGCCCCTCCTTTACCTTGTCCCACGAGAAGACTGCCCTTGCCGAAAGGCAGAACTTGTCGCTGAAACGATAGGTAGGCTCAAGAAGCGACGTGAAGCGATAGTTCTTCACATTGCCTTCGGCATTGGTGGTGATGGCAAGCGGATTGCCCACCGAGAGCTCGTCCTTGTCGGCGAGGCTATTGAAGCTGTTGCCTTGGTTGTCGTATTGCCACGGACTGTAGAGCGGACTCTTCACGTAGGCGAGATAGAGAGGCGACGAGTAAGAGTTGATGCCATCATCGAAGATGTTGCGGCTCACTTGGGCAAAACTGATGTCGGCACGCGTAGTGAGACGCTTTGTCAACTTTATGTCGCTATTGAAGCGCACAAACAGGCGCTGGAAGCTTGTGCGGTCTACGTTGCCGTCGCTTTTAGCATATCCCAACGAGAAGGCATACAGGGCCTTGTCGTCGCCGCCACGGACACCGAGGTCATAGTTTTGCACCAACGCCATCTTGTTGACCTCGGAGAGCCAGTCGGTGTTGTTGTGTGTGGCTGCGTATGTCGAGCTGCCGGTGTTGTCGTCCAAGAAGTCATAAGCCGCGACTTTTCCGCCATTGAGTCCCCGCATCACGTCGGTGGCATAGACGCGATAGTCGGAAGCGTTCATCATGGGCATGGTGCGGAAGGGCGACTTCGCGCCTATCGAGGCGTTGAGCGTGATCTCCGTGGCTTGGGTGCGGGCGCGCTTTGTGGTGATGAGCACCACGCCGCCTGCCGCCTTCGAGCCATAGATGGCCGTGCCGTTGCGCAATATCTGTATGCTCTCAATGTCGCCGGGCGAGAGCAAAGCCAAGGGGTTGGACGCGTAGCCATCGAGCAGCGAGGTGTAGTTGTCTTGGCGCGACCATTCTATGCCGTCGACAATGAACAGAGGCTCCGTGGACATGTTTATCGACTTGATGCCGCGTATGAGCGTCGATGCCCCACCTGCGTCGACGCCCGAGCGTTGAGTTGAGCGGACGCCCATGAGCTGCAGGTCTGGAGATACGTCGGTGGTTGCCCTGAGCTGGCCCTTCTCTGTTTGCACTCGTGAGGAAGCCGCCGACAACAAGCGCGCGTCATAGAAAGACTCGCCTGCGGAAGAGGGCGTCAGGCGTATGTTGATGTCGTTGCGTCCCTGCAAAGGCACTATTTGCATGTCGAATCCGGGCGCCTCCACCAAAAGCGTGCCGCTCAGCGCGGATGTCTTCAACGTGAAAGTGCCGTCTTCAGAAGACATGGCCGCAACGTCGGTGCCGACATAAGTGACATGGGCACCGGCTTGCGCACTGCCAGTGGCATCGTTGTAGATGCGTCCGCGAACAACGATGTTGTCACCAGCACTGGCACCTGCCGGTATCGAGAGGGCCAATGCCGTCAAGGGAATAAGTATTTTCTGAAAGCAGTTCATATTCTTTTTCATAATCGTTTATTTGGGATCTGTGTGGATTCGTGTGGCTCATCACCGTGGATTTCACCGTCATGCGACAGCGGCGTAAGGACAACGCGATCGCGGCGCGAGGGCATCGCGATTACGGCGCGAAGCCAACGCGGTTGCGGCGCGAAGGCAAACGAAAGATTTCGGCACGATGATTTCCTGCCACTTGAATCGACATGGAGCCTTTATTTCTTCACTGGTACGAATAAAACTCTGTCGAGGCGGAACGTGCGCGAATAGGTGCCGCGCGAGAACTCACGTGCCGTGACATTGGTCTGCACCGTCAGATGAGTGGTTGGCGTCAGCGCCGTGGCGTCGTTGCCTTCTTCCATGAGCCACAGGCGGTCGGTGGTGTCGCTGACGGGTATGTCGATTCCCGAGAATGCCTTCATGACGGTTATGCCGCCGCTACTCGTCAGGAGGCCCTTGTCGGTCGTGGACCTGTTGTTGGAAGTCTGCGTCTTGCCCATCGCGTTGAGATATTGCAACGAGAAGCTTATTCGCGTAGAGTCGGGCGTCACGTCATCGCCAGCCGCCGATGCCGGCAGGAATATGGCGTAGACATCGTATTTGCCCGCGAGCACGCCGGCAATGTCGAACGTAAGCGACGGGTTTGCCGATGGCGAGATGGGCTGCACCTCTATGTAAGCGCCGCCGCTGACGTCCTGTATCGGACTGGTCGCCACGGCGTTGCGGGTATAGACAGACGTGAGCGTATTGTTGTATGACCTGCCGTTTTGTTCCTCCGCCTCCACAGAGATAGGCTTGTCCCACGTCTCACGGTTGTCGTAGCCAAGACGCGAGGTGGCAAAGGCGTAGCCGTTGGAAGCCGTCGTGGCAGTGGACGCGCCGAACATGTCGGCGAGGCTCTTGACAACGCTGCCCGTGGTGGTAACAAGGCTGTCGAGAGAGAGGGGCGAGGGTGTCGCTGTGCGCGACACGAGGTCGGAGACTATGGCAAGGCGCGTGCGAATGTCTTGCACCGAGTCGGCGTAGGCTTTGTCGGCAGAGTATATCTTGAAGGAAGGACTTATGCGGGCGTAAGCCTCCGCCCACGCGTCGTTGTCGGGTAGGAGCATCGTGTAGGCTGAGTCTTCGTTCTCTATCTGACCGATGCCATAGTTGGGGTCGTCTAAAAGGCGGTTGTAGCTCACCCATACAGAATCGTAGACCGGACGGCCGTTGGCATCGATGTCTATTTCCTTACTCGCCTCACGGTCGAACTTTATCTCGTCGAAGCTGTGGATGAAAGAGCAGATGCTTGAGTATCGGCTGTCTTTCTGCATAAGCTCATATATATTGCTGAGCACGGGCAAGCGTCCGCTCATCTCGTGCAGCAAGCCGTTGCTCGCCTTCACGTTGGCGACCGACGAGAAAGGAATGCCGGCAAACGATTGCCCCGGCTGGAAATGATACTGCTTGCTGTTGAGCATCCTTACCGCGCTGTCGGCGGGCGTGCTGGTCGGCTGCGTGTATCGGGCTATATGGTTCTTCACCAGTTGCGCCACACTGTCGGCGTTCGACGCATCGAACGTGGAGAGAGCGGCATCGGTGGGTGCGAACACCGTGTAGGTCTGCGACGACGATAGGGTGGCGGCGTAACCTGCCTGACGCACCATCGAGGCGAACTTGCTTGTCGTGGAGTTGGCGTCGAGAAGCTCCATCAGGTTCTGGCCGCCGGCGTTCTGCTGGTTGTCGAAGTGTTCGTCCCAATCGCTGCACGACGCAAGACAAATGACAATGCCCGCGCATATAAGACCTATGGCAAGCAGGTAGCTTATTCTGTTACTTTTCATGTACATATAATCAGTGTCAGTTTAGGATGATGGTTAATCTTTGTCTTCTTGATCGATAAGACTCACAGGGCAATACTCTATGTAGTCGAAGTGGAACTCGCCGCTTTCCGACTGAATGTTCTTGGCGCGGAAGTAGTGTGGCGCATATTCCTGGAACGTGCGGGTGTCCAGCACCTTGCGCAGGCAGCCCTTGTTGTCGCGCAACGTTGTCTGGTAACCAAAGTTGATCACGCTGGCAGGGCCTTTCATGTATCCGCGATTGCGCATAGCCTTGTCGTTCTCGTCGCCGTTGTCGGTCGTCTGGCTGTCCTTGATCCATCCTATCTTTGGGTCGTCGGCCTTGGTGGCAAAGTCTACGGGGATGCCGATGATCTTGCCGTCGACAAACACCTGAGCCAGTCCACCCCAGTCGCGTGGCGAGTAGCCAAGCCTTATCTCCCATGTGCCAGGCGGCACGGGCAGCATGCGCACCGTGAAGTCGTACCATCCGCGAAGCGACATCTCGTCTTCCTGGTAGTTGTCCCAATATTGCGATGCCCACATGATAAACTTGGTCGCGTCGTTGAAGGTGAAGTAGCCAGGGCAATAGTTGCCGGGCATGGTGTAGGCGTCGTTGCCAGACAAGTGCCAGCGTATGTTGTTGTTGGTGAGCTCCGGGGCAATGGAGTAAGCGTCGAAGCGTATGCGCTTGTTGAGCACGTCGTTGCGCATTATGTCCTCGTCGTAGACCAAGATGTTGTTCAGGCAATGTATGTATCCGTTGGCGGCGCTGATGTTGCTTTGCTGCTCGTTGAGCGTCACGCACGTGCCATCTTTTTGGGCATTGATCTTGTTGCCGCCCTTTATCTCCATGAGCCGGTATTGCAACATGGTCTCGTAATACTCGAACCGCTTGTCCATGTAGTAGGTGGATGTGTTCTTGCCCGTGTAAAGAAACGAGTTGGTAGACATCTGGCGGTTTAGCAGGTGGTAAGAGACAAACTTGTTGAGAGCGTTGGCGCGGCTCGTGTAGTCGGTGTTGTCGGCCGTGCCGTAGTATCTTTGCGCCAAGCCAATGAGGTCTTCCACCGAATTGATGCCGTTGGCCTTGAAGACGCTGTCTGGCTCAGCGAAGATGGTATAACCCAGCTTCTTCTGCATCAGCGTGTGCATGGTGTAACCCAGCACGTTGACATACTCCGTGGTGTATGGGCTCACGTAGCTCATGTCGTAGCTCTCAAGCATGGAGTCGGCGAGGTGCGTCATCTTCATTGCCTGCCCGAAGATGCTGAACTTAGGCAAGGTCTCGAGCATGTTGCCCACGCTCTCCTCCGAGGGAACCATAACATGGTCTATCACGTGCACCACGCCATTGTGCACGTCAACGTCGGGTACTATTATGCGTGCCGACTTGTTCACCATTATGGTGTTTGTTGAGTCGGTGCCCTGAACGTATGAGATCACGATATAGCGGTTGTTCATGTTTGCCGACGACAGGGCACCTTCAGAGAAGTTGCGCGTCAGGTAGCTCATGCTTTGCCCGCGTATGATGTGGTTGTTGACGATGTTGGCCTTGTCGGTGTCCGTCAGGTTATCGTATGTTATGCCCTGCTGCTGGAAGTAGGCGTTGAACGCCGAATCCGTGGGAACGAAGCATGTATAATGGCCGTAGACGGAAAGCAAAGTCTCCATGCCCGCGTCCTTCATTATCTTTGTGAACACGGAGAACGTGCCGGGATGGTTCTCCAGATAGCTCGACACCGTTTCTCCCGTGAAAGTATAATAACTGTCGTCGTCGACCGCATCGCTACTGCACGAGGACACAATGCAGGCTGATAGCAATGCCATCGCCAGGAAAACCACCTTGAAGGATGTGGCAAGCGGGCTGGTCTTCATTATATTATTGTTCATAGTTTCTTATATTGTCTGTTTTCCTAAATGGTTAAACAATCTCGTTGCGCCAATCACTTGACGACATCCGATGAGGTTTGGTAGAATGGGTTTTGCTTGAGCAGGCGGTTCACCTTCAGCTCGCTGGAGCTCACCGGCATGTAGAGAGCGTTGAGGGCTGAGAGCTTTGCGGTAACCGTTGCCTGGTCCACATTGGAGTACTTCGGCAGTAGGTACTTCGATACCATCGAGGTGAGATTGTTTTGCCTTCTTATCCTGCGGAGGATGTCGAAATATCGCTTTCCCTCAAACAACAGTTCCCTCTGGCGCTCGTCGAACACAAGCGTCCGCATGGCGTCTTGGCCGCTATACGACGACTCAGAAAGGGGATTGGACCCTAACGAAGGATTGGCACGCGCATACGTCTTGTTAACAAGGGCAAGGGCTTGTGCCATGTCGTCGCCCTCGTTCCTTTCCACGCGGGCTTCCGCCTCCATTAGCAACACGTCGGAGAGGCGGTAGAGAATCCAGTTTTGCGTGTTGGAATTGTTCACGTAATCGTTCTCGACGACCGTACCCGACGTGCTTTCCTGACGGTAGGCTACGTATTTCTTTATCGGAAGGATGGCTGAGGAGCTGGTACCCGCGTAGAAGGCATCCTTGTAGCGAATGTCGGTGGAGGTGTTGAAAAGCGAGAGGTTGCGGAAGTTGTAAGCGGTCAAGTAGTTCACCGAACTGCGCCCGCCGCTAAAGCCGTACATCTCGTTGACCACATAGTCGGGGGTGTAGCTGTCGAACTGCAGCTCAAAGATGCTTTCCGTGGAATTGCCCAACCCGAAGACGTTGCGGTTGTATTCGGACGACGTCTCCAATTGCAACGGGTTCGACGACGTGTTGCGAACAAGCTTGCAATAGTCGATACACTTTGAGTATTTGTTTTGCCAGAGATACATATCAGCCATCAATGCCCAAAGCATCTTTTGCGTCACGCGGCCCTTAGTGTCGGCTGTGGACGAATATTCCGCCTTGGCATAGTTCTCGCAGATGCCTTCAAGGTCGGTGAGACACGAGTCCACGATAGCGTCGCCGTCAGTTTGCGCCAGCTGGAATGTGCGGGTATCGTCGGTGTAGACCGCCGTAGTGTAGGGAACATCGCGGAATGTGCGCACCAGCCAGAAATAGCACAAGGCGCGTATGGCTTTAGCCTCGGCAATATACGACCGCAGCTCTCCAGCCGTAAAGTTGGGGTCCTTTTGCTGCACTTCGGGCGCATGTTGCAACACGAGATTGCAGTCGTTGATGACCGAATAGAAAGAGCCCCACTGCGTGTAGGCGTTGTCGGCGTCGATGCTCGCGTTGAGAATGTAGCTTATGTCGTCGGTAACGCTGTTGCCAGCCACCACATTGTCGGACCTCATCTCGCCCCACACTATGAACCGCTCCATCACACTCGGCTCTTCCAGCGCGCGATAACAGGCGGCCACCGCGCTCTCAACGTTGCTCTTGTCCTGCCAGAAGTCTTCTTCCACCAGCTCTGACTCCGGCCTTATGTCGAACCACTTCTCGCAGGAGGCAAACAGGCATAGCATTGGCAACAACAGCAAGACAGCCTGCCTTGCCATCCTTCTCCCGACACCTGCGTGGAACATGTTATATTTGATTGTTTCCATATTATGCTTATTATAAGGTCTTATTGTTTCTTTACATGTGCGTTCATGTTCTTGCTCTCCATGCGGTTATAATCCTACGGTAACGCCAAGCGTGAAATACTTTGAGCGCGGTGTCTTGCTGTAGTCGGCGCAAATGCCATTGCTTCCATATCCCACTTCCGGATCCACGCCGGTGTATTTGGTGAATGTTATTATGTTGTTCAGCGTGAAGTACAACGACAATTGGTTGAGTCCCGTGTTCTTGAGCTGCTTCATGTCGAACGTGTAGTTGAACGTGAGCTGCTTGAACCGGAGGAAAGAGCCGTCCTCCACATACCTGTCGCTGCCCAGCCAGTTGTAGCCCATCTGGTAGAGAGCGCGTGGCATGTCGGTGACATCGCCGTCCTTTCTCCACCTCCAGTTGACGGATTTCATCTGGTTGTCGTTCGAGTACATGTTCTCGGCGTACATTCGTGCGTAATTGATGACCTTGTTGCCATACCTGAAATTGAAGAAGGTGTTTACTGAAAAGTGCTTGCCATACTTGATGTTGAAGCCGAAGCCGCCCTCCAGCTTGGGGTTGCAGTTGCCAAGGTAAACGATGTCGAGCTCGTCTATGGTGCCGTCGTTGTTCACGTCCTCATAG
>CAVHEN010000039.1:24317-31091 GCA_963635115.1 Oscillospiraceae bacterium
TCCTCATAGATGGCATCGCCACCGCGGAAGCGATATGCGCTGGTGGTGCCGTAGGCGAAATACATTGGTATGGCCTCGCCATAGTTGTCGAACACCACCTTGCCGCTGGCGTCTCTCGCCACGGGACAAGTGCCTTCGCGACCTGCCACGTATTTGTCATACTGGTAGACGCCCTTGTACCTGAAGCCGTAGATGGAGCCGAAGGCATTGCCTTCCTGCACACGACTGAGATATGAGCCGTTGCTATACGAGAAGTCGCCGTTGTAGCTGTCGAGCACCGTGGGGTCGAGCGATATTATCTTGTTGCGGCTATTGGAGATGTTGCCATTGAAGTCGAACGTCCACTTGCCGACCTTTAGCAGGTTGTTGGTGTTCAGGTTGACCTCTATGCCCTCATTGTCCATCGTGCCGGCATTGATATAACTTATCGAGGAGAAGCCCGTCGACTGTGGTGTCGCCTGGTCCCTGAACAGGAGGTCTGCCGTGCGGCGCTTGTAAACGTTCATGTCGGCAACGATTCGGTTGTCCAATACGGCGAGGTTGAGACCGAGGTTTATTGACGTGGACCGTTCCCATTTCAGGTTGGTGAGCTTCAAGGAGTTCAGCTTGATGGCCGCCACTCCGTTGTATGTGCCCGCCCCATAGCTCCAGCTGCCATTGTAGCGGCTGAAGTAGAGATACTCATAATCGGGTTGATTGCCCGTCACGCCATAGCCGGCGCGAAGTGAGAATTCATTGAGCCAACCACTCAGCGGCTTCATGAACTTCTCGTCGGAGATGATCCACTTGCCCGACACTGCCGGGAAGAAGCCCCAGCGGTTGCCTGGTCCAAAGCGCGTGCTGCCATCCCAACGGGCTGTCACGTCGAGGATGTAGCGGCCTTGGTAGGCGTAGTGCAGCCTGCCGAGGAAAGCCATTGACCGCCACTTGCCGTTATTGCTGCTCATATAAGAGATGTTTCCCGAGCCCGATGCGTCGGTGATAGACTCTGAAGGCGAGCCATACGAGTTGAATTGCTGGTAGCGTGAGTTGCCGCTCGTGAGCTGCCAACTGCCATACAACAAGAGCGAATGGTCGCTACCGAGGTCTGCCATCCATGAGATGTTCTGGTCCGACATTATCGTAAGGCTCTCGTTCTCGTTGTCCTCACTGCTGTTAACGTAACTGTTGAGCCAATCGTAAGGTACCACCTCGCGTGGCAGGAACTTGTCGTTCTTGGTGTTTTCAATGTCGAACGTTATGTATCCATTGTAGCGCAAGCGGCTGGTGTCGGTTGGCCGGATGAAGTCGTACTGCGCCCTCAACGTGGGTATTATGCGCATGTTGCTTTGCAGGTTCTTTGCGAGGTTGGCAACAGCCACAGGATTGTAAAGGTCTTTCTGCGATGAGCCAAGTTGCGAGCTTTGCAGCACGTTGTAATAGTCGGACGTGTTGTTGCCGTCGTTGTCTTGCCTGTACACCGTGAGGTTCGGCATCTTGCGATACGCGTTCTCAAGCAAGCCGATGTTGCTGCCGGTTGAGCTATAGTATTGCTCAAAGTTCTTGTGGTTCTTCGTGTAGGTCATGGAGAAGTCGGAACTGAACTTCAGGCGGTCGGACACTTGGTATTCCAGGTTCATGCGCGTGGAGAAGCGGTCCATCTTCTGCTTTATCACCGTACCCGTTTGGGTGTAATAGCCTATGGAGGCGCGGAACTTAGCCTTTTCTCCGCCACCGCTTACGGAGACATTGTGGTCATGAGTCCAGCCAAACTGCGACACTTCCTTTACCCAGTCGGTGTTGTTGTTGTACTGCTCATACTCCGAGAAGTTGGGGTCATAGTTGAACTCCTGCAAGTTGCCTTCTGTCGCGTCTTGGTTGCGATTGAAATACTCTTGCTTCATGAGCATGGTATAATCGTCGCCACTAAGCATCTTCAAGCCGGCGGGTTGCCATGATCCTGACAGGCGGTAGCTATAGGAGACGCGCGTCGGTCCGGTGACGCCTTTCTTTGTGCGAATGGAGATAATGCCGTTGGCGCCTCTTGAGCCCCATATGGCGCACGCCGCTCCATCCTTCATCACCGTGATCTCCTCGATGTCGGA
Source organism: Oscillospiraceae bacterium (assembly GCA_963635115.1). GTDB lineage: Bacteria > Bacteroidota > Bacteroidia > Bacteroidales > Bacteroidaceae > Prevotella. The sequence continues at coordinate 26,402 of CAVHEN010000039.1, forward strand.
GGGCGAGATGTTGAGAAGAGTGGCAAACTCGTCGTTGCCGGCGCTGTTATAGTCGAACGACGACGACGCGTTGCTATCGAAAGGAATGTCGTTGAGCAGGATAAGCGGGGTCGAGTTGGAGTTGATGCTCGTGGAGCCACGCACGCGCAAGGAGGAGTTGGCGCCGAGGTCGCCAGAGTTGGCAACGATGTCCAAGCCGGCGATGCGTCCTTGCAGGGCGTCGTCGACCGAAGCCACCGACATTCCCTCGAAGGCCTTCATGTTTATGGTCTGCTGTGCGCCGGATATCTCACGCTCGGGGATGGTGAATCCGCCTTCCGAGCGCATGCTCTTGGCCTTGACCACAACCTCGCCGATGGTCTGGTTGTCGTCTGTGAGCGTTATGTCGAAGCGCTTCTTGTTGCCTATGCCTACTACTTGCGACTTGCAACCGATATAGCTGAACTTCAACTTGTTTGCCGCACTCTTCACTTGCATCGAGAAGTTGCCGTTGATATCGGTAACCGCCGACGTAATGGTTCGCTGGTTCTTGTCTTGTTCTATCACCGTGGCTCCAATGGCTGGCCCATCGGAGGTATTCACAACGCCTGTCACCAAGGTTTGCGCCCATGATGACAGAGAGAACAGGCAAACCGACAGTATTATATATAGTCTGAGCTTCATCGTTTTTAATCTAAGGTTTATGTTATTCGGGCAGCAGCGCCTTGTCTATGAGATGTATGGCGGAGAAAGACGAGGATATGAGCTGCGTGGCCTTTTGATAGTCGGCATTGTTCACGATCATGTCGCGTGCCTGAACGTTGTAGAGACCGTCGGTCTTCACCACATGAGCCACGTTGCCGTGAGCGTCGGTAATGCTTAGGTCGCCACCGCCGGCATTCACCGTCAGCTCCTGGAAGCGTCCGGCGTCATTGCGTGCCGCCGTTTCATAATGTGCGCTGTAGCCTTGCTGACCCACATACACGGAGTTGTCCATGAAGTGATAGTTGAGGAAGCGCAGCAGGTGTTTGGTCCATTGGCGCTTTGTCTCGGTGTTGTCTTGCTCGTTTATCTCGTCCCAGGTATGCAAGTCGGGGTCGCGCTTGAACGCCTCAGCCACGGCCGCGTTGGTGGGTACAAACACGGTGTAGCGGAAGTTGTTGAACGCCGCGACCACCTGCCCAAGGCCGGAGCTTGACGACGTGCGGTTGAGCGTGAATATGGATCTTATCTCAGAGTCGTCCTCAAAGAGCTTGAACACCATGTCGTTGCCTATGAGCAGCTCGTAGAAGCTGGAGTATTCGGGCGTGTTGCCAAGCACGTTGTAGACCGATTTTGTTGGGTCTTGCAGCACGCGGTCTATGACGTAGGTGCGCCCGTTGTCGGAGTCGTAGACTCCTTTCTTGCCGTTCACGTCGGCCAAGTGTGCCAGGGTGGCTTGATCAGCGTCACCGCCTTGCACGGTCATGTTCTCGCCCGACGATGCAGTGCGAATCGTGGAGCCGCCCTTCGTCTGCCAGAAGCCTGGCGCGGCATCGATGTATCCGCCCATCGTGCCGTCGTCGTCCATCGTGCCGACCACGATATGGCGGTCGCAGATGTCGTAGAGGCGGTTGAGTATCATGTCTTGGTCCTCGCTGGTGCGCTTGAAGGATCCGCGAGTGCCGTCGGCGTTCACGCTGTAGATATCCACCGAGTAGGGTTTCGACTTGCTGCTGTCGTAATGGAACGCCCATATCTCGCGGTAGTTCTTGCCTTTCGCCCACGATATGGGGTCGCGATATTGCTGAAGTGCCTCATCGGTGGGCACGAGCAGGTTATACATGTTCTCCATGGAGCGCAGGTAAAGGCTGAACTTGTTTGTGGCGTTCTGTATGGCCGCGTTCATGATCTTGGTGTCCTGCCCCGTCAGCACCGGACCGTAGACGCATTGATAGTCTATCGGCGGATACACCTTGTTAGTAACGTAAACCACGCCGTTGCCCGCGATATAGGTCTTCACCACGTCGCTTGACGATACGCTCATCTTGAAGCTCGACTCATCGTTCATGTCTGCCCACGTAGATGGCAGGCTGTTCATGAACGACTTCTTTTGGTGGTTCTTCACGAAGAGCGCGAGCAGCGACGTCGGTATGTTGTCCCAAGATCCGTAAGCGTCCTTTAGATATTGTCCCTTACCGCTGTTGATATACGTGCTAAGGGCATCATCTGTTGGCACGAACATGCAGCCCATGTCTTGTTCGTTGCTATATGAGTTGTCCGACGGGTCAAGCCACAACGTGCCATAGTCGGTGATGTCGTTCCCGTCCGGGTCGGTGTGGTTGGCTTCGGTGAAATAGCGCTTCACGAACACGGAGTCGGCTATGAGCGGATGGTGTGTGTCCATGCCCGTATAGAGGTTGTGCACAGCCATGTTGACGGCAGGCTCGAAATACGGGGCTGAGAACTTGTTCATCAGATGGTTGAACAATGACGTCTGCGGGTCGCCGGCTATCACCTGGCTCATGTTCTGCATCGGCGTAAGCACGCTGTGCATCACGTGCACGTATCCGTTCTTGCACGTGATGTCTGTGGTGTCGGCCTGGATGCCGTTGACGTAAAGCTTCGCGGCATTATACTGCTGCCCCAGGACGAGCGACAAGTCGCTGGTCGGGATATTATTAGTAGATGTGTGCTGCGGAGTGAAGTGCACCATGTATGGCGCGGCGGCATTGTCCACAAGATACAACCCCTTTTCCTTGAAGCGTGTCCAGTAAGGCTCGTCGAGCTGAGCCGCTGAGGTCACGAACTGCACGCTATCGAGATAAGAATAAGATGTGACGTGGCGAAGCGCCATGCCCTCACCCGTTTGGCTCGTTGCCGACGAGAGGTTGGCAAGCATGTTCGACAGATATGCCTGGTCTACCATGCTGGAGAAGAGCAGCGCCTGCTTTTGCGCGTAGGTCAGGTCACGGTAGCTCCTTACCCCCCATGAGTTGGAAGCGAAGAACTGCCCGAAGGCTTCGTCGTTGGCTGGGAACACGGCCTTGGAGCCTGTAAGGTTCAGCACCGAGCCATAGCCCAAGTCATCGACAAGGCGTAGGTAATTGGTGAAATTGCCGTTGCCCTGAAGATACTCATAGATGCTTCCGCCCAAGAAGTTCGGGTCCTCGTCATCGTAAGTGTAATCATCCGAACACGACGCCAAGAGCGAGACGGCGAGCATACCACCAACGCACAGACGCAAGATGCCGGCAAGACGTAAATGATTCATAAACTTTATTGTTTCTTTTAGTTTTTATTTTTTCAACGACGCAAAGTTAGGCTATTTTTTTTATAGGTTACAAAACTGTTGTCGCATTTAATGCCTCAAATGTGCTAATCGTCACAAACAAGCGTTCATGCTGGGCAGAATGGGCGCAAATAGCACAAACGTTTCATTTTATGGGAAATTTGAATGATACATATTACAATTACAAACACTAACTTTGCAACAGGAAAAAAAGACGCGGCGCTGATTCGTGTGGCATAAAGGTCGAACAAGATGATTAGCGCGTTGCCTTAACGGCGCAATCGCATCGGCTTCGCGGCGCAATCGCGATGGCTTCACGCCGCAATCGCATCGGCCTTGCGGCGCAATCGCCAAAGGCTATCAGCAGGCGTCCAAACGAATCGGAACGCAACCAAACGAGTTCAACTTAAAAACAACTTATAAAAAACTGTTTATGGAAAGTAATTTTACGAAGTTAGGCACCCTCTTCCTGGGGGCAATGCTGGCACAAGGAGTACAGGCACAGTCGTTTCAACCGACCTTTCCCTTCACCAACCTGAAAGCTCTACACCGTTGCACGCCTGCCACGGGCGACATAAACAACGACGGAAAGATAGACATCTATCAAGGTGGCGAGAACTGGGAATCGGGCATGAGCTGGCAGGTGCAAGGCTATCTGTGGCTCAACCAGGGTGGCGGAGCCTTCACCGGATATGCGTCGAACATATACACCGACGACCATTACACCGACGACACCAAGACTACCGTGGCGTCACCCGCGGGCATGGACGCCAACGGCAACTACCTGGCCTTCGGCTTGCCACCATCGGTATATAACATGTCGCGCTTCTTCGACTACGACAACGACGGTAACCTCGACTTCTTCATCGACGGAGAGAGCGACAACGACTATCAGCTGACGAAGCATCCCGGCAACAAGTATGCCATGCTCTACCGCAACACGGGCAGCGCCAACGGCTTCAAATACGTGCTGGCAACCGACGACACGTTCATGGCGGGCGGAAACGAGCACCGTGGCAACAACGCGGAGAACAACCACTCCATAGCCTTTGCCGACTACGACCGCGACGGATACGTGGACGTGCTGCAGCAGGCATACCACAAATGGTACGACGAGAACGGCGACGAGCAAGGACAACGCGAGGTGGCGCTCTTCCACAACAACGGCGACGGCACCTTCACCAAGGTCAACGTCTTCAACCCTCTGCCCTACGACAGCAACCCACACGCCGACGGCGGCATCTTCGAAGTGGACGAGGAGACCTTCGAGAACGTTGCCAAGAAAAACATCCTGCCCATGACCCACGGCGCCGTGGCGTTTGGTGACCTCAACAACGACGGCTATCCCGACATCATAACCACCGGCTTTTGCGACGGAAGCAATGGCGGAGCCGCTATCGCCATCTACAAGAACAATGGCGACGGAACCTTCGACGAGCT
>CAVHEN010000040.1:0-31039 GCA_963635115.1 Oscillospiraceae bacterium
TCCATACCCGTAGCAGCCACTTCTGACATTGTCATTGACTTATGGATTTGAATTTCCTAGGTTCAGACCGGCCAATCGACAAAGCGTTAGTGACACTTTAACATTAAAGTAGTGCCCGCCCACGACCCGAAGGTCAATCTCTGCTATTGCAAAGTCCCGCCATCCTTATGTATATAGACATCGTCTCACTAATGGCACGGCGTGGGCAATGACGTTGAAAATATAGACAATTATAACGAAACTTCCAAACTTTTAACGAAAAAAGTGACGGGGAAGATGTTTTTTTCAAAAGAAAGCACTATCTTTGGAGCATGTTTCGCTTTAAACAAGGGAATTATGAGTATAACAGAGACTCAACAGGCTTTAGCCTTTGCTGCCATGTGCGTGGATTTGACAGCGCAAGCAGAGGGGTGCAGCAGACGGGAAATGTATGACAGAATGAAAAAGGTTGGGCTAATACATGGTCTGACAACCAAACTCGACGCACTACATACGCAAAGCAAGGAGTATGTAGTGACAGATTTACGGCAAGCCCTCCACCGCTTGGAAGCACTATGAATTAATATGAGAAAAGGAATTATGCGTGAAGTATATCATGGGGCAACTCACAAAGTGGAATCTCCATTATGCCATATCGGACGAGACAATCTCGATTTCGGTAAGGGTTTCTATGTTACAGACATTCGTGAGCAAGCTGTAAGTTGGGCTACAAGAGTTGTCAACTTAGGATTGCCCCAATGGCTGAATGTCTACGAACTTGACGAAGACTATATCAGGCAAAATGCCCATTGCAAGAAATTTTCTGCATACGATGAGGAATGGTTGGACTTCATTGTAAGAAGCAGAGATGGCAAGATGCCTTGGAAAGGCTATGACTATGTGGAAGGCGGAATCGCTGACGACAGAGTTATCACAACCATCGAAGATTATCTGAATGGTGATATTTCCATGGAGTACGCTCTGAAACGATTGTCCGAGCATCAACCCAACAATCAGATATGTATTCTCTCACAAGAGATACTTGACAAGAGCTTGCATTACATAAAAGCGGAACCATTAAATGATTTAGCGAGAAAGGAGGAACCGTCATGTTGAGAGATTCGCAACTTTGGATGAAGATAGGGCGAGTATGCGCCAGACTGGCTGAACGCTTGGACGTTTCGCCGGAAAGAGCATTTGATATTTTTCAGAAAAGCAAGACCAACGAACTGCTTCACGACGAACGCTCCCTGTTATATCTGATGAGCGACTTATATATCGTGGATAACGTTGTTATGGAATTGCGAAACAATTAAACCACTACATTTTTCCACACCTAAAAAATTCCACAGGAAGGGGCGTTTGCCTTTCCACGGAAAGGGCATCTGCATTGCACCGTAATGCCATTGGCCTTGCACCGCAAAGGCAACGGCCTTGCACCGCAACGCCGATGCCTTTGCGGTGCAAGGCCGGAACAGTGTCAATCCTACCTATGCCGTCTTTCGAAACTCTGATGGCGTGAGCCCCGTGTGCGCCTTGAAGAAGCGCACGAAATGCTGTGGATATTCGAACCCCAAACGCATGCTCACCTCAGTGATGGTCAGCGAGTCGTCGCTAAGCAACTGCTTAGCCTGGCGAAGCACTCGATCGTTGATAAAGTCTTTTGCCGTGCGACCTGTCTCCGTTTTCACGAGCTCACCAAAATATTTGGCAGAGTAGCAACACTTGTCGGCAAAGTAAGCCACCGAGGGCAAGCCATCGCGTTCGGCATTGTTGGCAATGTAGGCGTCGAGGAGCGAGGTGAACTTCTTCACTACCGAGTGGTTTATCTCCTCGCGGGTCACAAACTGCCTGTCGTAAAAGCGCAGGCAATAGTTGAGCAGAAGCTCGATGTTGCTCACTATCAACTCCCTGGAGTGCTTGTCGATGCCGCGATGAAGTTCTTGGTTTATCATGTCGAGCACCCCACGGAATATCTCTATCTCGCCGCAAGAGAGATGCAGGGCCTCGCTCGACGTATAGTCGAAAAACTCGTATCGGCTGATGTTCCTGCCTAAGGACGTGCGGCTGAGCAAGTCGGGATGGAAGACCAATGCCGTCCACTTTGGATAAGGGATGTCAGGCACTGGCTGCACATGGACCACCTGACCAGGCGCGAAACTCGTCACCGTCATCTCGTCGAAGTCATAGGGCGTGCGGCCATACGACAACTTGCAGCCCTTGTTTTCCTTTAGGAAAAGGGTGTATATGCCGTAATGGTTTACGGCCTCCTCGATTTTCGACGTATGCTCATATCTCGCGACACCCACCAGCGGATGCAGCGTCTCAAGTCCGAAGTAGTCGTTAAACTCCTGTACCGAATTAAAATACTTTTCAATCATTATTATTCAAGACAAAAGACGTTAATATTATTGAGCCTTGCCAACCCACGTGTCCACGAGGCTGTGGCAAGCAAGTTTCGTGAGCAAAAGTAATAAATTTCCCGCTATCTGATGGTCAATGACTTCAATTTATTTCATCAACTTTCCAGCGCCAATTCAACTTTCTCGCCCACGAAACATGTCATTTTAGCAAGCCAATGATGTCTTCCACGATCTGCTCGTCGAGCAAGCGGTTGTCGGCCAAGAGCTGGTTCACGTCGAAGCGGTCGTAGAGTCCCTTCTTGATGCCGCCCACCAAGACCTTCATGTCCGTAGTGCCATAGTAGGATGCTATGCGCTCGCCAAATCCGCCGTCCTTGCAACCATCCTCAAGGGTAACCACCAGTTGATGGTTTGCCTTCAGCGAGTCAAGCATCTCAGCGTCAACGCCGTTCAGGTATCGAGGGTTGATGAGCGTGGCGTTGATTCCCTTTTGCGCAAGCAGGTTGGCAACGTTCTCGCCTTTCTGGAAGAACGAGCCTTCGGCTATTATCGCCACCTTCTCGCCCTGGCGAACGACCTTATACTTAGGCTCATAAGTATACTCCGTGTCTACCTTGTCGGACGTGTGGTGAACGCCATTGCTCGGCTGGCGAAGGGCAACTGGCTTCTTGTCTTGGCTTATGGCCCAACGCAGCATGGCGAAATATTCCTCACAAGTGGTCGGGGCGAGATAGATAAGCCCCGGGATGCTGCATAGCATGGGAATGTCGAAGAGGCAGATGTGTGTGATGTCGTTCATGGAGTTAACGCCGCCCCACACTACATTGATGACGGCAGGGGTGGAGTTGATGCAGATGTCTTGCGCTATCTGGTCGTAGGTGCGCTGAACGAAAGTGCTGTAAACAGTCCATACAGGGTGCAGCCCGCCTTTCGCCATGCCAGAAATCATGGCAGCAGCCTGCTCCTCGGCAATGCCCATGTCTATGTGCTGTGCGCCAGCTTGCTTGCGCTTCTCCAGAGTGAAGCCCGCGGCGGTAGGCGTGCCGGCTGTCACGGCAATGAGAGTCTTGTCTTGCTTCATCTCGCGCAGCATCCAGTCGCTGAAGAGCTGTCCGTAGTCCTCGCACTGGGTCACCTCAGGCATGGAGCCATCGGCGTTTCTGCGTGGGCGACTTCCGTCCTCAAGGTTGAAAGGCATGCCCCAGTGCCATGCCTCCTTGTTTGCCACGGCAGGGGCAAAACCATGGCCCTTCTCGGTGTGGATGTGGACCACGGTTGGCTTCCGTGTGCCCTTCACGCTCCGGAACATCTCGATGAGCTTCTCCACGTCGTTGCCTTCCTCCAAGTACTTGTATTCGAACCCCCATGCCTTAAACCAGTTGTGCTCGCAGGTGCCATGACTCTCGCGCAGGGCACGCAGGTTCTTGTAGATTCCGCCATGGTTCTCGGCGATTGACATCTCGTTGTCGTTCACCACGATGATGATGCCCGTGCCCAGCTCCGACGCCTCGTCAAGGCCCTCAAAAGCCTCGCCCCCAGAGAGCGAGCCATCGCCTATGACGGCAATGATGTTCTCATTCGTCCCCTTGATGTCACGCGCCTTCTGCAAGCCCGTGGCAAGGCTTATCGACGTGGAAGTGTGGCCCACCTCAAAGTTGTCGTACTCAGGACATTCCGCTGGCGACGAATATCCGCTTATGGCATTCATGTCGTCAACGTCGCCAAGGAATCCAGCCGCGCGACCGGTGAGCACCTTGTGAGGATAGCTCTGGTGGCTCACGTCGAACACGAACTTATCCTTTGGCGCGTCGAAAACATAGTGCAACGCCACGGTAGCCTCCACAAATCCGAGGTTAGGCCCTACATGGCCTCCATGCTTGCTCACGCGGTTCAACACGGCTTGCCTCGTCTCCGCGGCAACAGTGCGCAACGCCTCCAAGTCCAGCCCTTTCAAGTCGGCTGGCGACTTAATCTTCTCTATATACATATTACTTTTGTTTAATCTTAAATAAAGTTCTTTGTCGTGCAATGTTTGTTCTCACGGTTGCAAAATTACACATATTACTATTGCCACGGCATACCTCAAATTCAGATTGTCTTACCACAATTGCTTTTTCATGCGCCATAATACGAGATTTTGGTAACTTTGACACGACCGCATGGCCTTTGCTTGATTTTTTTTCGTAAATTTGCACCAAATGAGATAATCATCTTCTAAAGATATATCGTATGTAATAACAAATAGTGAAACTCTTTTAATCTAAAGGTCATGAAAGAAAGATTGCTTAGTGCGGCAATTCTTGCCGTGGGAATAATCGTCATGGGGTTATGCCTGAAGGCAGGCATGGACAACTTCACAGAGAAAGACCGCAAGGTGACCGTAAAGGGACTCGCGGAGAAAGAGGTGAAAGCCGACAAGGTGACATGGCCCATCACCTCAAAAGAATTGGGCAACGACCTTCCGGAACTCTACAACCGCATAGCAGGCAAACAACTCACCATCAAGCGTTTCCTGCTTGCCAACGGCATCAGCGAAAGTGAGATTACGGTGAACGCGCCACAGGTGATAGACTTGTCGGCGGACCAATACAACGAGAATCGTCGCGAATACAGATATAATGTCACATTGGTCATAACGGTCACGTCGAACCACGTGGACAGGGTGCGTGGCATCATCGCGCGACAAGGAGAGCTATTGAAGCAAGGCGTGGCAATAGTGTCGGGCGACTACAGCAATCAAGTGACATACAGCCTGGAGTCATTCAAGGCCATGAAACCAAAGATGATGACAGAGGCCATTGAAAACGCGGAGAAGACGGCAAACCAGTTTGCCAAGAACAGCAAGTCGACGCTCAACAAAATCGTAAACGCCGACCAAGGCCAGTTCTCCATCGACGACCGCGACGCCAACACGCCGTGGATAAAGCGGGTTAGGGTAGTGACCACGGTGACGTACTCGCTGAAAGACTGATAAACACAACATAACGATAATGGACACAGACAAGATAACAAAAAGACTGGGCATCACCATGAGCCAGATGCAGCAAGCCGCTGCCGCCGCCATCATTGAAGGCTCAGACAACGTGGAGGTGCTCAGCCCCACGGGTAGCGGCAAGACGCTCGCTTACCTCCTTCCACTCGTGCAACTCATCGACTCGACATCAGACGAGCTACAGGCCATAGTGATAGTGCCAGGAAGAGAACTCGCCATACAGTCGGCAGAAGTGTTGGCGAGCCTAAAGGCTGGCGTCAAGGGCTATGCCTGCCACGGTGGACGCTCGGCCATGGACGAGCACCGTGAGTTGCGCAAGGTGATGCCACACGTGGTTTTCGCCACACCAGGAAGGTTAAACGACCATTTGGACAAGGCAAACATTGACGCAAGTGGCGTGAGATGGATAGTGATAGACGAGTTCGACAAATGCCTGCAAATGGGTTTTGCCGACGAGATGAACCGTGCCATGGAGCGCATGCCAAGGACCGCTCGCCGCATATTCCTTTCTGCCACCGACATGGTTGACGACGGCAGGGCAAACGGGGAACTGTCGCCCGTGGGATTCCACGTCGTGGATTTCCTTGAAAACGATGACGACGATGAGCGCGTAAGCATAAACATCGTACACAGCCCAGACAAGGACAAGCTACGCACGCTTGCCAACCTGCTGGCCTGCTTTGGCGATGTGAGCACCATCGTCTTCTTGAACTACCGTGACAGCGTGGAGCGCACGGCGGAGTTTCTCAGGAGCGAGGGTTTCTCCTTGACGGCTTATCATGGCGGACTTGACCAGCGCCAACGCGAAGAGGCCATATATCGTTTCGCCAATGGAAGCGCAAACATATTGGTAAGCACGAACCTTGGCAGCCGTGGACTCGACATTCCTGACGTAAGGAATATCGTGCACTATCACCTGCCAGAGACGGAAGAGGACTATACGCACCGTGTAGGCCGTACCGCACGATGGGACAAGACCGGCGACACATATTTCATATTGAGCGAAGGCGAGACGCTTCCCGATTATGTGGATGCCCTGACCTGCGATTTCGAGTTCCCCGAAACGTTGCCAGCACCAGCCAAGTCGCGAATGACAACGCTATACATAGGCAAAGGCAAAAAGGACAAAGTGTCGAAAGGCGACATCCTTGGCTTCCTCTGCAAGACGGGAGGACTAAAAGGCGCTGATATAGGGCGCATAGACGTTTACGACTATTACGCCTACGCCGCGATAGACAACCGGAAACTGAACTCCGTGCTGAAAAATGTGCAGGGTTGTAAGATAAAAGGAAAGCGCACGAAAGTGGAAGTGATGAGGTGAAATATCACTATCTTGGCAAAAAGACAAAAACAGAACTGTTTGGGCACACAATTGAATAAGAACCGCATATTTACAGTTTTTGCATTTTATTCAAGCATTTAAGCAGCTGTTTTTGTCAGAAATATTTGCGTAGGTCAAAATAATTTATTAGGTTTGCAATCTAAAACTAAAAGAGATATCAAACCTTTTAAAATAGAAGATATGAAGAAGTACAATTTTAACGCGGGGCCTTCAATGCTTCCACGTGTGGTTATCGAGAACACAGCCAAGCAAATTCTTGACTTCAATGGCTCAGGTCTCTCGCTCATGGAGATCAGTCATCGTGCCAAGGATTTCCAGCCTGTTGTTGACGAGGCTGTAGCCCTGATAAAAGAGCTCCTTGATATCCCCGAGGGTTATTCCGTCATATTCCTCGGCGGTGGCGCCAGCCTCCAGTTCATGCAGATTCCTGCCAACTTCCTCATCAAGAAAGCAGGATATGTCAACACAGGCACCTGGGCCAAGAAAGCCTTGAAAGAAGCCAAGCACTTCGGCGAGGCAGTGGAGGTGGCTTCTTCAGCTGCAGACAACTTCACTCATCTTCCACACAACTATGAGATCCCCTCTGATCTTGATTATCTTCACATAACAACCAACAACACTATCTTCGGAACGGAGATTCGCAAGGAGATTGACGCTCCAGTGCCTCTCATCGCCGACATGTCGTCAGACATCATGAGCCGCCCTGTAGACGTGTCTAAGTACACCGCCATCTATGCCGGAGCACAGAAGAACCTTGCCATGGCTGGCGTCACAGTGGTTATCGTCAAGGACGACATGTTGGGGAAGGCTCCACGCGAGTTGCCCACGATGATTGATTACCGCACGCACGTGGAGAAGGGCTCGATGTTCAATACTCCTCCTGTAGTGCCTATCTATTCGTTGCTCGAAACCATGCGTTGGGTCAAGGAGCAAGGTGGCGTGAAGGAGATGGACCGCCGCGCCCATGAGCGTGCCGACGTGCTCTATGCTGAGATTGACCGCAACCGCTTGTTCCGTGGCACAGTGGAGGCTCAAGACCGCTCACTGATGAACATCTGCTTCGTGATGAACGACGAATACAAGGACTTGGAGAAGCCTTTCCTCGATTTCGCCGTGTCGCAAGGCATGGTAGGCATCAAGGGCCATCGCTCGGTTGGCGGCTTCCGCGCAAGTTGCTACAACGCGCAAACCATGGAAGGCGTGAACGCGCTCGTGAAGTGCATGCAAGAGTTTGAGGCTAATCATTAATCAAAAAAGGCAAAGAAGAACTATGAAGATACTTGTTGCAACAGAAAAGCCATTTGCCGCAGCTGCGGTGAATGGCATCAAGAATGCGGCAGAGGCAGATGGTCACGAGTTGGTAATGTTGGAGAAATACACCGACAAGCAACAACTGCTGGATGCCGTCAAGGATGCTGACGCAATGATTGTGCGTTCAGACAAAATCACCAAAGAGGTGCTCGACGCTGCCACGAAACTGAAAATCGTGGTTCGCGCGGGAGCTGGCTACGACTCTATCGACACCGCATACGCCAAGGAAAAAGGCATTGTGGTGGAGAATACGCCTGGACAAAACTCTAACGCCGTGGCAGAGCTTGTATTCGGCATGCTCGTTTACGCCGTGCGCAATTTCTTCAATGGAAAGGCTGGCTCGGAGCTTAAAGGCAAGAAGCTCGGCATACTCGCTTTTGGCAATGTAGGTCGCAACGTGGCCCGTATCGCCAAAGGATTCGGCATGGAGGTTTACGCTTTCGACGAGTTTGTGCCTGCCGACAAGATTGAGGAGCAAGGTGTTCATGCCGCAAAAGACAGGGACGACTTGTTCAAGACTTGCGACATCGTGTCACTGCACATTCCTGCAACCGACGAGACTCGTAAGAGCATCAACTATGACGTGGTTTCCCAGATGGGAAAGGGAGGCATTCTCATAAACACGGCACGCAAAGAAGTCATAGACGAAGACGGCTTGCTTAAACTCATGGCTGAGCGCGAGGACTTGAAATATATCACCGACATTATGCCCGAGAAGGATGAGGAGTTCAGTAAGTTTGCCGGACGCTACTTCTCTACGCCGAAAAAGATGGGCGCACAGACCGCCGAGGCAAACATCAACGCCGGCATCGCGGCCGCCAACCAAATCAATGCGTTCTTCAAGGACGGCTGCACAAAGTTTCAAGTGAACAAGTAATTATCAACCCCTTAATTACTAAAACATTATGGCAACAGTAAAACCTTTTCGTGGCATTCGACCGCCAAAGGATCTTGTCGAGAAGATAGAAAGCTATCCCTACGATGTGCTTTCGTCTGAAGAAGCTCGCAAGTCGGCAGGTGACAACGAGATGAGTTTCTACCACATCAACATGCCGGAAATCAACTTTCCGGCTGATGTTGTCGCCGAAGATCCAAGAGTTTACAAAGAGGCGGAAAAGCAGTTCCAGCTGTTTCTCGATAAGGGCTGGCTCAAGCAAGACCGTGACGAATGCTATTACCTCTATGCCCAGTCGTTGTCCCCAGACAAGACACAATATGGGTTGGTGGTAGCAGCGTCTGCCGCCGATTATCATAAGGGAATAATCAAGCGGCACGAGTTGACTCGCCGTGAGAAAGAGGACGATCGAATGCGGCACGTGTTGGCAACCGATGCCAATGTTGGCCCCGCGTTCTTTGCCTATCCCGACAACGACACGTTAAACGCCATTATCTCGCGCTATGCGAATACAAAGCCAGAATACGACTTCGTGGCACCGGAAGATGGATTCCGTCATCGCTTTTGGGTTATAAACAACCAAAAGGACATAAACACCATCACCGGTGAGTTTGCGAAGATGCCCTCACTGTATATTGCAGACGGGCATCATCGTTCAGCTGCAGCCGTGCGTGTTGCCGATGAGAAAGCAGGAGCTAATCCGCACAACACGGGAAAGGAAGAATACAATTTCTTCATGGCTGTATGCTTCCCGGCAAGCCAGTTGACGATTCTTGACTACAATCGCGTGGTGAAGGACCTTAATGGCATGTCGACCGAGGAGTTCCTTAAAGCCTTAGAGAAAGATTTTGTCGTAATGTACACTGGACAAGACGAGTATCACCCAGGTCATCGCCACGAATTCTCACTCTACATCGATGGCAATTGGTATAGCTTGTCAGCTCGTCCAGGCACATACAACGACAACGATCCGATAGGATGCCTTGATGTTGACATATCAAGTCGGCTCATCCTCGACAAGCTCATTGGGATTAAAGACTTGAGATCTGACAAGCGAGTCGATTTTGTTGGCGGTTTGCGTGGACTGAAGGAACTGAAGAATCGCGTAGACAGCGGAGAAATGCGCTGGGCACTCGCCCTTTACCCCGTGTCGATGGAGCAAATCATGAAGATTGCCGACAGCGGAAACATCATGCCTCCAAAGGCCACTTGGTTTGAGCCTAAACTAAGGTCTGGGCTCGTGATACATAAATTGTCATAAAAGGCTTAATGGAAGATTCATATCAGACTATAAGCTCTAAACAAATAGGCGAGGGATACTACACGGAAAAGCGGAGTAAGTTCCTCGCCTTTGCCCATCATATAGAAACAGCGGAAGAGGCAATGGAAATCATTGCAGGATACCGCAAAAAGTATTATGACGCACGTCATTGCTGCTATGCCTACATGCTTGGCAGTGAGCACGATGAATTTCGCGCCAACGACGATGGCGAGCCGTCATCCACAGCAGGCAAGCCTATACTCGGGCAGATAAACAGCCATAACTTGACCAACATTCTCGTTTGTGTCGTCAGGTATTATGGCGGAGTGAACCTTGGCACAGGAGGACTTATCGTTGCCTATCGAACGGCTGCCGCCGATGCCATAGACCATGCCGTCGTAGAGGAACGATTGGTTGAAGAAACCATTACCTATCAATTTACTTATCCAATGATGAATGGCGTCATGAGGATAGTGAAAGACATGCAACCACGCATTGTCAATCAAAGCTTTGACAATGATTGCACAATTGTGCTTGCAATAAGAAAGAGCATGGCTGGCGAACTCAGAGCAAGGCTTGAACACCTTGCGTTCGACATGTAACTTTTTCGAGCATTTCCAATATATTTTTATCCATGGATACATTTTTGTTTTCCTTTGCCCCGGAAATGATGTGGGCACAAGTATTGCTCTTGGTTTTCGGCATTGTTATCGTATTGAAAAGTGCCGATTGGCTGACAAACGGTGCCGTGGGATTGGCAACAAGACTTGGAATCTCGCAAATAGTAATCGGACTTACCATAGTAGCAATAGGCACATCGATGCCTGAGTTTTTTGTTTCCATTGTATCTGCCATAAAAGGCACTCCTGACCTTGCCGTGGGAAACATTGTTGGCAGCAACATTTTCAACGTGTTACTCATCGTGGGAGTTGCGGCAACGGTTGCCCCCATAACCATTCAACGTGGCACTGTAAGAAGAGACATACCAATTGCGATAATTGCTTCTATCATGCTGATGGTCATGATGTTGGACGACACAATATCACGAATTGACGCATTGATACTCTTCGCAGCATTCATCGCCTTTATCTGGATAACATTACGTGATTCAAAAAGTGCTTCCGATGAAGATGACTCTTCCAAAGAAGCGATAGGGGTTGGAAAATCTGTCTTTCTCATCCTCGTTGGGCTTGTTGGCCTTGTATTAGGCTCAAATATATTTGTCGACAATGCTTCGTCATTGGCTCACAGTTGGGGCATAAGCGATGCCATAATCGGACTGACAATTGTCGCTGGTGGAACCTCGCTCCCCGAGCTTGCCACAAGCGTGGTTGCGGCAAGAAAAGGCGACAGCGGCATTGCCATTGGCAACGTGTTAGGATCCAACGTCTTCAATATATTGATGATTCTTGGCTTGACAGGCTTGATATCTCCAATGCACATTCAAAACATCACATATGTCGACATGGGTGTTATGGTCGTTTCGATGGTATTGTTTTGGCTGTTTTCCTTCACAAAACTCCGCATTGACCGTTGGGAGGGATGCCTAATGATAGCATGTTTCTTAGGTTACATAACATGGCTTGTATCCAACGTATAGCCACGTCATTTAATGAACATTGGCGATTTGAAGCATTGGCGGATTAATGAACCATTAAAGATTCGTAGAGGCTGAGGTATTGTTGAGCCACCTTGACATAATCATGGTGTCGAGCAATATATTCAACACCTTGCCGTTTAAGCATAGGCAAGTTCTCCGGATGGAGGACCAATGTCTCCAGTTGGGAGTAAACACTGGAATAAGAAGGCTCGACATTGATAATTGGCCTAAGTTCATTCTCATCCAGTATGGCATAGTTCTCCGGCTCACCACCACCGACAACTACTATTCCACGGCTCATGGCTTCTAAGGCATTCATAGCAGGAGTATAACTATAAAGCTGGTCAAGGAGCACGTCGGCATGTCGCAACGTGTCGACGTATTCATCAAATGGTAAGCTTTCTGCAACAAAAAGCCTAACCTTGTCAGGATATTTTGTAGCTATGCCTCGTGCGGCACGTAGCATGATGTCCGTGCCTTTGTATTTGTCACGCTGCTTGTTTATTCCTATGAAAAGCCTTATCGGAGACAAGCTGTTTTTCTCAACATAATGCTCCTTTTGCTCTATAGGGAAAGGAATAAATGTTGTCTTATCTGGAAAAACCGGATGATAAACTGCCCAATATTCATACAACCCGGCAACGATAGCATCACAATCGCCTGCTATCTGCTTATTCAACGTTTCCTTGTCGGTATGAATCCAGTCGTTTATATAGCACGTGGCATCAGAATCATTACGCAAACGGTCTCCTATATTGAAATCACTGTATCTTAGCGGTTTACGTGCGATATTTTCGTGTACCCAATAATAATCCATACCGTATGCGCCCATAACTATCTTGCCATTGTGTTTTCTTAAATAATGGTAGAGTGGGGCGATGGTCTTCGCCTTCAACTCAAAACACAAGGGGTTAATCAGTTGTACGATATCATAGCCTCTCAACTGAGGCAAGAGTGAAAGGACTTTAATCAAGAGCCGACATCCGCTTAGTTTGCCTTTTCCTCTGCTCACGTCAATGTCACGTGGGTAATTTTTCCAAAAGTCGCCATTGCTCACCACGGTAACCGTGTGCCCTAAATGGCAAAGCCCTTTGGCAAGCGTTGCATGTACATTGCTATATTCTCCAACCAACAAGATTTTCATGCCACTCTACATCAATGGTGTGCAGTTACTTAATACCAACTATAAAGTGGCAATAAGAATAAGCTGACCGGCTTTCTTCTGAATCATATATCTGAAAATTACGTATTCTGGGGTATATTTGTTGTCTGGCAAAGGGTAGAGGCCGTGTTCCTTTAGCAATTCTATGGCATCACTTAATTGCTTGCGACTCTTGGTAAGCCTGATAACATTGATAAGAAAATCCATGGAGAGTTGTGCCACACGCCTTTCCATTGACTTGGCTCGCACATCATCACCCTCATCAGCAATGCTTTTCAAATGCAATATAACCTTGAAAATATCAGCCAACCGCTTGTTCCGTTCTTCCTTGCTGTCGGTGTGAGTTATCGAATCTTTGCGTTGCCTGTAGAAATAAGCCTTAGCAGATGTACAATATATGTTGTGCATGTTCAACACGAGTTGAGGCGTAAACTCCTCATCCTCATGCACGATACCTGGCGTGAACCTTAATCCGCAAAGCCGACTTCTGCGAAAGATATATCCACATGCAGAGGCGCGCAAATTGTTGTTAGCCATATATTCCTCACCAGTAATCGGACCAGTATAACTTGACTCCGTCGGCTGGTTCAGAGACGAAGCAGAATAAAACATCACCATGTCCACCGGTTCTTGGTAGCGTATGATGTCAAGACAATGTTCGTATGGCGCATTAATGAGGCAATCATCACCGTCTACAAATTGCACAAATTTTCCCGTGGCCATTTTCAAACCAACATTTCTCGCTACGGACAATCCTTTGTTTGGCTGCCTGACAAGAATGATATCGCTGACAATCTCCGTCAACTCATTTATAGGACAAAAATCTGAGCCGTCATCTATCACGATTATTTCCCTCTCTTGTTGTGACAAAGACAGTGCGACAATGCTTTTAACGCATTCGTGCAGTAATACCACAGGGAGGTTATATGTAGTTATGATGAAAGAAACCAATGGGTTGCCTGAATCGCTCATATTGTCTTAATATATGTTTCCGCAGGCCCTATTTATCATAACGGCCCTAATATGTTTTATTTCCCAAGGAAAACTTTTATCCGTTGTTCTTCTGAAAGATGACAAATCAACAAGCGATTGTTTTGTTCAGCCACCACATAGTTTGACAATCCCTCAACAATCACTTGCTTTTCTTGTGATGTGTGAATAATGCATCCACGAGTATCATGAAGACTTATGTTTTGGCCAATACACACATTGCCATTCACATCCTGATTGCTTTGCATCAGCAACGATCCCCATGTGCCAAGATCGCTCCAACCAAAGTTTGCCGGGAACACGAACTTCTCTTCGGCTTTCTCCATCACGGCATAGTCTATGGATATATTCTCACAGTTTGGGTAACACTGGTCAACCGTTTCCTGTTCCTTTTCAGTGCCGAGAATATCTTGAATCCGCTCAAAGATATTGTTGATTCTTGGAGCATAAACCCTGAGCGCATTGACAATAGTCTCAATGTTCCAAATGAATATTCCCGCATTCCAAAAATAATTGCTTTTAGCCAAATATTGTATGGCTTTTTCGGTATTTGGCTTCTCGTGGAAAGCATCGACACGATATATCTCCTTGTTTCTCAACGTGTTTGAAGACAAGTCTGCTTCTATGTAGCCATAGCCGGTCTCGGGACGTGTCGCTTTCATTCCAAGAGTGACAATGGCGTCCGACTCCTTAGTGAAATTAAGGCTTTCGGTGATTACGCGCCTGAACTCAGTGGTGTCTATCACCACGTGATCACTTGGAGACACGACTATGTTGGCAGAAGAATCCTTCATTTTGATTCGCCAACTCACATAAGCTATGCATGGCGCGGTGTTCCTCCTGCATGGTTCAAGGAGTATATTGCCAGGATTTATCATTGGCAACTGCTCCTCTACTATTCGGGAATATTTCTTGTTGGTCACAATCCACACATTCTCATCCGGACAAATACCCTTAAAACGATCATACGTCATTTGTATCAATGTACGTCCAGTGCCTAATACATCGATAAACTGTTTTGGGGTATCCTCGGTACTCATTGGCCAGAAGCGACTCCCTACTCCACCTGCCATTATCACCAAATGGTTGTGATTCTTTGCCATTTCTTCAATTTATTTAATGGTGCAAAAATAACAAATAATTATCGGAGAGACAAATATTTTCGCCCTAAAAAGAAGAGTTCCTCAGAGTTTATTCATAATTTTGCATTTACTCATTCCTCTAAACATAATCAATGCTAATTGATAATCAACATTCAACTCTAAACATTTAACATTATTATATATGCAAGAAAAAGACAAAGAGAAAGACGTCGTACAGCTTCCAGACAACGCGTTTCGCGAACTGGAAGCCGGCGAGGAGTACAAGCCTATCATGGCTCCAGAAAAGGTTTACCCCGAGGTTAACACATGGTCTGTGGTTTGGGGAATAGTAATGGCAATGCTTTTCTCTGCCGCCGCAGCCTATTTGGGGCTAAAGGTGGGACAGGTGTTCGAGGCTGCCATTCCTATCGCCATCATCGCCGTAGGCGTGAGCACGGCTGCCAAGCGCAACAAGGCTTTGGGCGAGAACGTCATTATCCAGAGCATAGGAGCTTGCTCGGGAGCGGTCGTGGCTGGAGCCATCTTCACATTGCCAGCCATCTACATTCTCCAAGCCAAGTATCCGGAGATGACATCATCTTTCATGAAAATGTTTTTCGCCTCTGCCTTAGGCGGCGTGCTTGGCATTCTCTTCCTCATTCCCTTCCGTAAGTATTTCGTCAGCGACATGCATGGAAAGTATCCTTTCCCCGAGGCTACGGCAACAACACAGGTGCTCGTGTCGGGCGAGAAAGGTGGCGACCAAGCGAAACCTTTGCTTTTCGCTGGTGTCGTGGGCGGTCTCTACGATTTCATCGTCTCCACCTTTGGCTGGTGGAACGAGAATTTCACCTCGCGTGTTATCGGGCTCGGTCAAGACCTTGCCGACAAGGCAAAGTTGGTATTCAAGGTCAACACGGGCGCCGCGGTTCTTGGTCTTGGCTATATCGTGGGCCTGAAATACGCGCTCTACATCACTCTTGGCTCGCTTGCCGTGTGGTGGCTTATCGTGCCTGGCATGTCTATCATCTTCCACGACCAAGTGCTCAACATGTGGGATCCTTCCATCACGGCCACCGTGGGAGCCATGAGTCCTGAGGAGATTTTCAAGGCATACGCACGCTCCATTGGCATTGGTGGCATTGCCATGGCTGGAGTGATAGGAATCATAAAGAGCTGGGGTATCATCAAAGGTGCCGTTGGCTTGGCTTCAAAGGAGCTGAAGGGCAAGAACAGCGGCGCGGCAACGGTAAAGCGCACACAACGCGACATCCCGTTCAAGATCATCGCAATAGGTTCTATCGCAACGTTGCTCATCACGTTTATATTTTTCTGGCTTGGTGTCATGCAAGGCAACATCCTGTTTGCCGTTGTCGGCATCTTGCTCGTCACGATCATTGCCTTCCTGTTTACCACAGTTGCCGCCAATGCCATAGCCATCGTGGGCAGCAACCCCGTGTCTGGCATGACGCTCATGACGCTCATCCTTGCCTCGGTGGTCATGGTAGCCGTCGGCTTGAAAGGTCCTTCCGGCATGCTCGCCGCGCTGATCATGGGTGGCGTGGTGTGCACGGCATTGTCTATGGCAGGCAGTTTCATCACCGACTTGAAGATCGGCTACTGGCTCGGCACTACGCCTTCTAAGCAGGAAACATGGAAATTCCTCGGAACTATTGTCAGTGCCGCTACTGTCGTTGGCGTCATGATTGTGCTTAACAAGACCTACGGATTCGCGAGTGGACAACTTGCCGCGCCACAGGCCAACGCCATGGCAGCCGTCATCGACCCATTGATGAACGGCGTTGGCGCACCGTGGATTCTGTACGGCATCGGTGCCGTGATAGCTATCGTTCTCGACCGTTGTCACATCCCCGCCCTTGCCTTCGCCCTTGGCATGTTCATTCCTCTTGAGCTCAATGTGCCGCTCGTCGTTGGCGGTGCCATAAACTGGTTTGTCACGAGCCGTTCCAAAGATGCCGAGACCAACAAGGCACGTGGAGAGAAAGGCACGCTCATTGCCAGTGGCTTCATCGCTGGCGGAGCGTTGATGGGCGTTGTCTCAGCCCTGCTCAAGTTTGGTGGCATAGAGCTTTCAGTTGCTGACCAATGGTGGAGCAACCCCATGTCGGAGATGACCTCCCTGCTCGCCTACGTCTGCCTTGTCTGCTACTTCATCAAGGCCACAAAGGTTAAAAAATAAGGCAGATCAAGACATATAATCATCAATAAGACCTTCGCCTTTTGGATTAAAACAGGATCTTAATCCAAACGGCGAAGGTCTTCTTTTATCTTAATCTCACTTCCACATCCATATATAAATCCGGAGGTTTCAATCTCCCCACATATTCGAGCCGGAAAACGGGCCGGAAGGCTTAGCCAATTGCTGCTGTCCAGGGTCTAATACTTCCCCATGCGGGTTTTCATCAATTCCTGTGTCGCCATCACTCCCTGCCATCAAGGGACATTCTTGAGCTATGTGTATTACTTTCGTTTCTGGCTTAATATATTGGTTATGAACTTTCATTGTCATAGAAGATTTATATTTGTCTTATCGATTAATGGTTTTCCTGCCGTTTGTTATCACTATTCCCTTGAATCCTTGCTGGCATCGCCTTCCGTCAAGAGTGTAAGACGCCGACTTGCTTTCTGTGGCGTTAACCTTGCCGATGGCAGTGGCGTCATCTTCCGTGAAGGCGTAGCCCGACTTGGCAGCCGAGCCCTTAATGTCTGTTGCGGGAATGGCGAGATAAGCCTTGTGCTCGCCGTTAAGAAAGGCTGCGCCGTTTTGCGCTCCCCAATAATAGCCGACACCCACGCCTTCCTTGTTGGCAAGCATGTAGAATTTGTCGCCATCGTTTCCAGTAGTGCTTGTCTTGATGTCGCTGCCCTTCAGCTGGTTATCATCGTCTGTCACGCCTTCCTCCGTGGAAGTGTCGAGAGGGTAGTCGCCAGCCGTACCTTTGATCACCACTGCCATAGCCTTGGGCAGCGTCTCGCCTGCCAAATAAGTACGGCTCTTCACTATCTTTCCGTCTTCCACCTTCATGGTGTATGCCTTGATGCCAGTTGGTACTTTCAGTGCACGCCCACTATAATATAACGTGGCGTAACCAGCTGAGCCTATCGTCACCTTGTCCTCTGAGATGATGGAGATCTCGTCAAGGAAGAACTTTTGGCCACTAAAAGTGATGCTGCTTAGTTGGCTTGTAAGGCTTAGAGGTATAGAAACATCGCGCCATTGTTCCGCCGACATGTCAACGACTTGTTCTTTCGTTGTTTTGTCGCTAAATGCTAACGTCACTGTCAAATCTGTGTTTTCGCTATCAGTTGATGGCGCACATCTGAAATTCAATTTGCCGTTTTTCACCCCCAATTTCTCAAGGTCCTTGATTGTGTAAATGCTCTCAACATTAAGACATTGGTAGCCTTTGCTGAGATATTGACCTTTGGTTTTATCAAACGGAAATCCTTCTGAGTATTCGTAATCGCCCTCGTATGCATCATTCACAAGATTACCACCATTGCCTCCACAGCCAATATAACCAGCAAAGCCATCATAATACACCTCATTGTTTAGCGGTTCCCGCCTTGTTGTCAAATGGTACGAGACCGTCTGGTAAGCATAATCCGTACTGCCTTCAAAAATGGCATAAATAGTAGTTGTCCCTATGAAATGTGGAGTAACATTGCCAGACTCGTCAACTGTGGCTATGGCTTGGTTAGATGAATACCATTTGATTGGCAAGTCGTGAGGATTCGATAACGTCGGACTACTGCACGTCTTCCCTACTTCAGCCGACATTTCAGACTGATCGAAACTCAAATCGGCGCTCGGAGTTGTTCCAATGCTTGATGTAGGGGCCTTGACAACAATATCGTCTAATAATAAAGCTTTACTATTGCCATTATTGAATGTGAGTGTTATTTGTTTCGTGTTTTGTGCTACTTTGAAAGTATAAGTTCCATCACCGTTTGTTTTAACGGAATTTGCTTTGCCATTATATGTAACAGTGAAATCTCCATTAAATTGCTTAAAGGATAGGATAAAATTACCATATGCACCTGTGACGTTAGAAATAACGACGTTCATGCAGGATTGTGCTGCAAACCTTAAACAAGGAAAAGCACTTGTTTTTTTGTATGCAGGGATGGTTTGCATTGTGATAGTACTTTTAGAAGTCGCCTCATACGTCGCATTCATTCCCGACGTATGAAGGTTGAACCAACCGTCAAAATGTTCTTCAAAGATAGTTGTCATGTCGTCTGTTGAATCTTCAGCAAAAGATGCAACGGGCAGAAGCAACAACAAGAATAATATGGCTTTCTTCATAAGTCCTTATTTTGATTAATGCAAAGCTTGCCAAACAAGCCTTCTCGATTGCAAAACTACAATAATTTTCACGATACTTCAATAGCTTCGCCGACTTTTTGCGTTTATTTTTCTGCCATTATCCGAAAGCGTTTTTAAGGCTTCGCCCTTACGCTGAAAAGCCGTTGCCTTTACGGTGGAAAGGCAACGGCTTTTCAGTGGAATGAAGGCGGCTTTTCAGCGTAAGGCCGATGGCACATGGAAACGTGCTTGCCCACTACTTCAATTATTCGTCTTTATCGTCTGTGTTTAAGATGATTGTGGTTACTCCGATGTTGAACACGGCTCCATTGTCAAGGGCACGCCTTTCGCGTGAATCTATGCGCTCACCATTGAGGAACGTGCCATGGTTTGACGGTCCATCGCGAAGTACATACTTGAGCTGTCCGCGCTTGTTTCGCGAGACATTGATGACGCAATGCAGCAAATCCATCGTAAGGTCACCCGTCTCAATAGGCATCGTGATCTTGTTGCCCTTCATGTATCTGCCAATGGAGTTGTCTCCCATCTGCAACGGTAACACTTGCTTGTAGCAATAATCGTTCTCTATCACGGTTATGCTCCCACATCCCTTGTCGTTGGCCTTTGCTTCCTCTTCCGGATTCTCGTCGTCTTGGCGTGGTCGCACTTTCGACGTGCCAAGGCGGATGCCGAATTGCTTGCTGCAATAAGGGCACGTGAAAATAAGTGTGGAAGACGAATTATACTTGGTCTCATCGAAAGTGATAAACTCGTCACATTTCGGGCAACGTACTCGTTTCATGGAAAATGTATTAAGACAAAATATCAGAGAGAGGTCATTTTAGCTCTACGACCCAAGCCCCGGAAAACTCCTTGTTGTCGCGAAGCTTCTGAAGCTCCTTCATGGCTTCCTCGTGGGTAGGGAACGAACCCAACACGACCTTTACATGGGCGCGTTGGTGAACACGCACATCCTTAAAGCCACGTTGAGTCAATTGGGCTACATAGGCTTCCGCATTTGACTTGGTAACGTGGCTTGCCACAACGATTGAGAAGCAAGGCGCAGCCTGCTCTTCGCTATTTAACGTATTGCTTGAGCTCTCAACTTCATTCTTCTGGCTATCAGCTTTTTCAGCTACTTGCGAGCTGCCTTTTATGGCATTCTCAACATTCTGCTGGCCCGTGGTCATCTCATGTGGCATGACACGATTGAGCAAGCGGAAATCGATATTGTTGCCTGCCATTTGCGCGCTATTCACAAGAGGAGAAGGGATGAGCAAGAAAAGGATTGCGGCGATGCAAGCCACTGCCACGTTTCGCCAAAGGGCTATGACGCGTTGAGTGTGCTTCTTGTCATAATCATCGTCATCTTTAACATCCGTCTCATCCTTTTCTACCACAGGTTGCTCGACGCTGACAACTGACCACGGCTTGAGAGCGATGTTTCGCAATTCATCCAAGGTCTTCATGCAGAAACTGTCGAGGCCATAAAGCTCCGGTGTAAGGATGCCAGCCTTGCACGGGGTGAACTCATAGTTGCCTTCGCCATTCACGCGGACCGTCCCTATGCCGTTGAACTCATAGTAACCGTCTGTGGAGATGCGCCTTTTCAACTCTTCGACGTCTTTCTCAACCCGCTGGCAAGCTTCAGGATAGCTTATGTCATAGGCATCGACATACGATTGAGCCAACAACGAGTCGTTGACCGTAACCTTGGGATTGAAGCCAATGTTACGGATTGGCGGAAGGAAACTCCCGTCAGCCTCGTCCTTTCGAGCGTCGACATAGTGAGCCATAAAGCCGCCAAAACCAGGCACTATGACACAATCGTTGCTCAAAAGTAGTATCTCTATATGTCGATTTATCTCTATCACTGTTGCAAAATTAGGAAAAAGGGCCATATCCTCCAAAAAAAACACGGGCCAAAATAAATAAAAGTAAATTATTGGTTGCTTGTGTTGCTCGTTATAAAAAAGTTTGTTATCTTTGTGCCAATCTAAGTTTACAAAGATAATAATGATTTACGAAGAGACGCATATCAAAGGAGTTTGGACAATAACGCCAAAGGTTTTCAATGATGAGCGAGGCTACTTTTTTGAGGCTTGGAAGCAGGCTGAGTTTGACAGCCACGTGGGTTATCACGTCGATTTCGTGCAAGACAACGAGTCGAAGTCATCCTACGGGGTGCTTCGCGGGCTCCATTACCAGAAAGGCCCATATTCACAGGCCAAGCTTGTGCGTGTCATAAAGGGACGCGTCATAGATGTCGCCGTAGACTTGCGTCGCTCCTCGCCCACATTCGGCAAGCATGTCGCCGTGGAGCTGTCCGAGGACAACAAGCGTCAGCTGTTCATACCCCGCGGCTTCGCCCATGGCTTCCTCGTCTTGAGCAACGAGGCCGTATTCACATACAAGGTGGACAACCTCTATGCCCCACAACAAGAGGCAAGCATCAGGTGGAACGACGAGACCATCAACATAGAGTGGCCAATAGATCCCAACGACGTGGTGACAAGCGAGAAAGACCTCAAGGGCAAGAGCTTTGCAGAGGCAGATGTGTTTGAATAGAGACTACGCGCTATGAAGTATTCTGTATTGTTGCTTTCCGCCGTGTTGCTGTTAGGCATTAGCTCATGCCGAAAAAGCGGCAACCAATCGCCGGAAGCTGAACAAGAGGACATGGCCGCCAAGAAGATGCTTCAAGGCATCTGGGTGGATGAGGACGAGCAAGACGTGGCGTTCAAGGCTAAGGGAGATACAATATTCTACCCCGACTCAACGTCGCAGCCTGTCTATTTCCAAATAATAAGCGACACGCTGGTCCTGCACGGAGCAAACGAGGCGAAATACCCCATCGTGAAACAGACGGCCAACCTCTTCGTGTTCCGCAACCAAAATGGTGACGAGGTGAGATGCGTGTTGAGCGATGACCCTGACGACGCTTCCTTCTTCTCTTCAAAACGCCCCTTGCCAATAAACCAGAACCAACTCATAAAACGAGACACCGTAGTAGACTATAACGGAGAGCGTTACCACTGCTATGTTCAAGTGAACCCAACCACGTACAAGGTGACCACACCTTCCTACAACGACGACGGAGTGGAGGTGGACAATGTATATTATGACAATATCATAAACCTTAACGTGTTCCATGGAGCACAAAGGCTCTTTGGTGGCGACTTCAAGAAACAGCAGTTCACCAAATGGGTGCCATCACAGTTTCTGGATGGAAGCATTTTGAGCGACCTCACTTTCGACCATTGTGATGAGAAGGGAATACACTACACTGCCTCGTTTATAAAACCTGGGGATAGCATGGGAAGCTACCAAGTGGACGTGGCGGTCAACTACAAAGGACATTTGAAAATATCAGAATCAAAATAAAAAATAATCGGCAATACATATAAATGCTTATGAGAAAACGTTTACTTTTTATCGCCTTTATGGGAATGGTGATGACGCCTTGCTTGGCAAGCGCGGAGACGGTTTCCTCACCATTGCTGACAGAGGCATCAACAATCACTTCTGTGGTTAAAATATATTTCTCCGGCTCCACGCTACGTGTTACCGGAGCAGCCAACCTCACGCTGTCTGTCTATAGCCTTACCGGCACAAAGGTAATGTGCCAGAAGATTGACGGCGACGACAAGAGCTGGAACCTTAACCTCACAAGTGGTTGCTATATTGTTAAAGTTGGCAATGTGGTCAGGAAGATTGCTGTCGCTTAAGTTCGCGTCGGCAATATTGCTGTTGTTGGCTTTTGGCATCTCTTGCAAAGAAAGGAAGACAAGTCCCAACAAAGACTTGTCGTTGTCTTATTATGACTCGTTGTCAATCCCTGCCTATGGCATCTCCGCAGGCAAGGTGAAGCGGGAACTACGCAGGATGATCGGCAACGACGGCGACAGCACCTTAAGTGATTTCTATGTAAGGAAATACTACGACAAGCACGGCTCCTTGATATGGATAAGCCGCAAAGGCGTGAGCGAGAGCGCTGACAGCCTGCTGGCAAGGCTGAGCGAGGTAGAAAAGATAGGCTTCAACCCAAGGCGATTCCGCGTTTCTGAGATAAGACAAGACTTGGAGCGCGTCCACGAGCTCCGTTTCGATGACGATCATCCTGCCGCCAAGGTTCTTGCCAGGCTGGAATACAACCTGACCAAGGCTCTGTTTCGATATTCCTCAGGTCAACGGTTTGGATATACCATCCCCTCAAATCTCCTGAATCGCCTCGACTATGTAGACCCACACGATTCGTCTTCGAAAGCTTACCGGCAGCTCTATGCCCTCGGCAGTCCGCGGCCGAACAAGGAATTCTACGAAGAAGCCCTGCGCCACGCAAGGGAAGGAAGGATAAGCCCTTTTCTTGATTCTTGCGAGCCCCAATCGCCTTTATACAAGAAACTGCTAGGCATGCTCAACGGCGATTCACCAAAGTCGTTTAAGCGCGCCTTGCTGCTTGTAAACCTTGAGCGAAGCCGTTGGCGGCTTAAAGACTATCCATGGGATCATGACAAATACGTGCTCGTAAACCTCCCCTCCCTTCATCTTACCGCAAAAAGTAAGGACAGCGTATTTGCGTTACGCATCGGTTGTGGCGCGTATACGACCAAGACTCCCCTACTCGATGGTTTTATAAACAGGATAGACATCAACCCACAATGGATAATGCCACGAAGCATTGTCAAGAAGAGCATTGTCAACCGTCTGGGTGATGTCGGTTGGTTTGCCTCAAGACACTATTTCATACGCGACCGTGCCTCAGGAAAAATAATAAGTCCAGCGGCAGCTTCCGCCAACGCCCTGCTTAATGGCAGCCAACTTGCTATTCAAGAAGGAGGCGAAGGCAATGCGTTGGGCAGGATAATATTCCGTTTCAACAACGGGTTGTCCATATATCTTCACGACACCTCGTCGAAAGAGATATTCGACAAGTCGAACAGGGACGTGAGCCATGGCTGTATTCGTGTTGACAAACCGTTTGAGCTTGTCACCTTCCTCCTCGGCAACAAAGAACAGACCATCAGAAAGGTATGGTATTCTATAAATGCCGACGTGTCATGCCTCGGGAAAAACAAGAGCGAACTGTCGATGCAGCAACAAGCTGTTGCCGACACGCTTAGGCGCGACATGCTGATAGGCAGCGCAAAGGTGGAGCCTTTTATCCCCGTGTATCTGTGGTACTACACGCTCTATCCTGATGCCAATGGCAAGCTAAGAAGCTATGCCGACATTTACGGTTATGACCACATCATCTACAACTACCTCAAGAATTACTTATAGGGCAAATTCTAAAAGGAAGTGGAGGATACTACGACATACAGCCAGTTGGCAGGCCTCTTGGGAAACCCCGTAACACGTGAGCGGACTTTTTCCTTCATGGTAGAGAAGTATACCGAATCGCTATACATGAAGATTCGGCATATCGTCCTTTCCCATGAGGATGCCGACGACGTGTTGCAAGAAACGCTTGTCAAGGCTTGGGTCAACCTCGATAATTTTGAGGGAAAGGCAAAGTTCTCGACATGGCTCTATCGAATAGCGGTAAACGAAGCCATCGACTTCCTGAGGCGATCGAAGTCGATGTTAACCCTCGACTCTCCAGAAGCCAACACCGTTGCACAACGGCTCTTGGCAGACGAATACTTTGATGGCGACGAGGCGCAAGCTCGCCTTCAGCAAGCCATTGCAAGCTTGCCGGAAATGCAACGTGGCGTTTTCACGTTGCGCTATTATGATGACATGAAGTATTCGGAAATGAGCATAATACTCGGCGCGTCGGAAGGCTCACTAAAGGCAAGCTACCATATCGCGGCTAAAAAAATCAGGCAAATAATGGAGAAAAGATAAGCCACGGCTTTTATTCAAGTCGTGGCTTATAAAATATAGTTGGTAACTATAATGTTATCTTCTCAACTGGTTTACACCAAATACTGAGAGCTGATGCTCTTGTTGTCTACCACTCGGCGAATGGTCTCGGCAAACAGGCGTGCTACGCTGAGCTGCTTAACCTTAGAGCAACGTTGCGTGTAAGGAATGGAATCGGTAAATACGATCTCCTCCAAGGCTGAGCTCTGTACACGCTCCGAAGCAGGACCACTCATTACGCAGTGGGAAGCGCATGCTCTCACGCTCTTTGCGCCACCTTCCAACATGATGTTGGCGGCCTTCGTTATGGTGCCAGCCGTGTCTACCATGTCGTCAACGATGACAACGTTCTTGTCCTTTACGTCACCGATAATCTGCATGCTCTCAACCACGTTGGCACGTGCGCGAGTCTTATTGCAAAGCACCAACGGACAGCCAAGGTACTTGGCATAGGTGTTGGCACGCTTTGAGCCACCTACGTCAGGCGATGCTATCACGAGGTCTTTAAGGTGAAGGCTCTGGACGTAAGGAAGAAGGATGTTGCTACCGTACAGATGGTCTACAGGAACATTGAAGAATCCTTGAATCTGGTCAGCGTGAAGATCCATGGTGATGAGTCGGTCGATGCCAGCAGCAGCCAACATGTCAGACACGAGTTTTGCGCCGATGCTCACACGGGGCTTGTCCTTGCGATCCTGCCTTGCCCATCCGAAATAAGGAATGACGGCGATGATGTGGCTTGCCGAAGCGCGCTTTGCGGCGTCTATCATCAGAAGGAGCTCCATGAGGTTGTCTGAATTTGGGAAGGTGCTCTGGACAAGGAAAACGTCCTTGCCACGAATCGACTCTTCGTAAGATACGGAAAACTCTCCGTCTGAGAACTTTGTAACTACAAGATTTCCAAGCGGGCAACCCAACTCCTGACAAATCTTCTCTGCCAAATAGCGTGTGTTAGTGCCAGAGAACACTAAGAAAGAGTTTTTTTCTTCACTCATTGTTGTGATTTTATAATAGAAGTGTGTTGCAAAAGTATGAATTTTCCCGCATATCAGCAATAAAATAGGAAAATAAAAATTATCTTTGCACAAAATATTGATTTATGCACATTAATCTTACCACTTTTGATGGTCTAAAACGCCCCGCTTACATCCTTGAGGAGCCACGTTTAAGGCGAAACCTCCAATTGATTTCACATGTCGCCAAGTCGGCCGATGTCGAAATCATACTTGCCTTTAAGGCTTATGCGTTGTGGAAAACATTTCCTATTTTCAGGGAATATATTTCCACCACCACAGCCAGCTCCCTTTACGAGGCAAGATTGGGGAAAGAAGAATTCGGCAGTGCCACCCATACATTTTCACCGGCCTACACCGAATACGAGATTGACGACATAGCCAAATGCTCCAGCCATTTGACGTTCAACTCGTTAACACAAATGGAACGCTTTGCCGATCGGGCGTTGAAGGCCAATAGCACGTTGAGCCTTGGGCTGCGCATAAACCCAGAATACAGCGAAGTGGGGACCGACATTTATAACCCATGCGCGCCTGGAACAAGGTTTGGAGTTTGCTCCGACAAACTGCCAGCAAAACTACCCGATTGCATAGAAGGTTTCCATTGCCACTGTCATTGTGAGAGCGGCTCCGATGTCTTCGTCCGCACGCTTTGCCATATAGAAGAGCGTTTCTCTGCATGGTTTAAGCAACTGAAATGGATTAACTTTGGAGGAGGACATCTCATGACACGAAAAGACTATGACGTGCAGCTCCTCATCGATACGCTAAACGACTTTCATCGTCGTTATCCTTGGCTTAAAGTGATCCTTGAGCCAGGGAGCGCTTTCGGGTGGCAAACCGGACCTCTTGTCAGTCAAGTTGTTGACATAGTGGAGAACAAGGGCATCAAGACCGCTATTCTCAATGTCAGTTTCACCTGTCACATGCCCGACTGCTTGGAGATGCCTTACAAGCCAGCCATAAGGTTTGCCAAGACGCTTGATGAGAATGTCGGCGAGCACGTCTACAGATTAGGCGGCAACTCTTGCCTTAGCGGTGATTTCATGGGCTATTGGCAATTTGACCACGACCTGACAATCGGCGAGAATGTCATTTTTGAGGACATGCTGCATTATACGACAGTGAAAAGCAATATGTTCAACGGCATTTCCCATCCATCTATAATGTTGGCAAAGGAGGACGGAGAGCTCCACGTGCTCAAGGAATTCGCTTTTGAGGACTATAAGTACCGAATGGATTAGCATTCTAACAGGTATATAATAAGGAGATTAAGATATGAGACAAGTATTGGTTACAGGAGCTAACAAGGGCATTGGCTACGAGATAGCACGCCACCTCGGCAAGTCGGGTTGGCAAGTGATTGTCGGTGCCAGGAATGAGAGTCGCGCAAAAGCGGCTATGGAATCTTTGAGAAATGATGGCGCCGACATCATCGGTTGGCAATATGTTAACCTTTCCGACAACAAGGAAATAGAGAATTCTGCTAAGGTCATCGCTGCGGCTTACCCTACCCTATCCATGTTGGTGAACAACGCCGGCATACCAGGCGACATGGCAGTAAGGAGTTATGAGCAATCGTTGCAGGATGTCATAGCCACCGTACAAGTGAACTACATAGGCACTTTCTTGTTGACCAAACTTCTTCTGCCCACATTGGAAAGAAACAATGGTCGCATCTGCAACATAACGGTTCCTTCTTCTTTCAGCCCTTATTGGCATCCCATGGCTTACGTGGCAAGCAAGGCTGGCCAAAACACCATGGTAAGCACAATGGCTTGGGAATTTGAGCATTACAAAATTCCAATGGAGATATTCGACATCCATCCTGGTGCCACTTCAACCGATTTGAACGGCCATTATTCCGGCCCAGGCTCACACATGCCTTCAACAATAGGAGAAAAGGTTGCGGCAATAATTAACGATGGAAAGAACCACAATGGTGAGTTCATAGAGCTCTACCCCATCGTTGACGAAGGAAACTACTAATAGTTCTACATTTTACCCCAGTTCTTTGCAAGCCAAATATAGTTTGAACCCAAATCGGTCATTAGAAAATTTCACGTCCTTTTTTCTAATGACCGATTTGGGTTTACGCGTGTTGTGAGTCGGCATGCAAGCGCGAGCAACTGGATTTCCCCTACAACAACATGATAGAGTTTGCCGATGAAATCGACGGCAACTAACTCGCACGCCTCTCAGAGGCGATGCTGGACACGGCTCGCGGCGCTGGCTTCATGATAACGGTGAAGCCTCACGGCAAGCAAGGTTACCACCTCAACCGCTTTGGCTTGCAGAAGCCGGTGCTGATGTGGGCAGAGGAAGGCACGAAGGTGAGATACGCGCGAAAAGGCGGCGGGCAAGTGGT
Source organism: Oscillospiraceae bacterium (assembly GCA_963635115.1). Classification (GTDB taxonomy): domain Bacteria; phylum Bacteroidota; class Bacteroidia; order Bacteroidales; family Bacteroidaceae; genus Prevotella. The sequence continues at coordinate 28,557 of CAVHEN010000040.1, forward strand.
GGATATGGTCGACGGCAAATGGCGGACGCTTGGAAGGCGTCGCGGGCAGATGCCCGCTTACCACTTCCTCGACGGCGTGGAAGCATCAGGCGCACCCGTCATAGAACGCGAGATAGGCGCGCGGCTGGAGGAACAGGTGCTGAAAAGGGCAGAGAAGATAGGGTATTAAAGGCGGTCAATCACCGAAAAGTTCCCTTTCTTCAAGCGAACTGGGTGAGTAGCTAAGATTTTCGCACACGGCCCAAGTCATTGGTGGCACAATCAGGAAAATGGCCAGGAAAGCGTAAGCCGCCACGTCTGTATCGCCTATTAGCGATGCGACAAGGTACACAAATAAGTCTGTGACAAGGATGAGGCCCAACGCGCACGGCATGCCTTTGATGATTCTCTTATTTCTCTCCTTCCTTCTTTCCCTTTCTTCCGCTTTTTTCCCCATGGTGTGATTTGTTTTTGGTTCCCTTCCGCAAAGATAATCATTAAACGCGATTCTGTTGTAATAAAATAAGAAAAGCATGGCAAAAGACATCAAATTTAACATACGGTTGAACATCGACGGCAAAAACGTTGTCGTGCAGGCCTCGGAGAGTGTTAAGGAGCTTCAGCGCAACCTCATGGCGGCCAAAACAAGCAGCCAACGGTTAAATACGACCTTGATAAGGTTTAACCAGACCGCACAAATCTACACGAATGTCAGTGGCGCGTTGAGCACGTTAGGCGGGATTATGAACGGCTACATATCCACTCGCCCTTCACGTCGTCATACCTCAGCCACAGGTCGCTCACGCTCACAAGGTCGCTCGGGTGGTTCAGCGCGAAGTTCAGGAACTTCTGCTTCACCAGCACGTTCCTGTTGCCCTGCATGATTGCACTCTCAGCCATCGCCTCCATGTTTGCAAACGGGTCGTCGGCCTTGCTCTTGCGGCCCTTCGCCGTCTTTATCGGGGAGTTGAACGCGCTGTGCTTGTCGGCCAAGTAAGCGTAGGTCTCGTCACTCGTCTTCTCGTCAAAGCCACGCAGAGGTATGTAGTTCGTGTACATGCCCCTTATGTCGTCGTATGTCGCCTTGTTTATCAAGCCGCACTCGTACGTCTTCTGCAGCGTGGCGCCGTTCACGGCCCTCACCCTGTCCCACAGGGCATCCGTCGCGTGACCGCTCTCGTAGTCCGACACCATACGCAGGGCCTCGTCCTCGGCATCAGCCACGTTGTCCGTGCCCGTCAACGCCGTAAGGCCCGAGTAGTCCCTGCTGCGGTTCTCCATGTACAGGTCTTGCTCGCGGGCGTCTCTCTTCTTCCGCACGTCGTCAAGCGCATCTGCCGCGTCTTGGTTCTGCGGGTCCTTGGCTGCAGCGCGCTCCGCCTTGCGAAGCTCAGCGCCAAACTCATCATTGGCTTGCCTCGACGCCGCGCGGCGAGCCATCACCTCGTTGCGCTCCAGGCCATGCTTGGCCATCATGTAGTCCGTCAACTCCGCGCGCTCATCGGCGGTCTTAGCCAGATTGGCAACCTCCTCAAGCATCGGCTTGAACAAGTCACGGGCAAACGCCCCACAGTCCTCTTGGCTCTTCGACGAAAGGCGGTTCTCGCCAAGGTAGGCGTTCTCATATCCCGCCACCTCCTCGATGTACGTCTTGCCCTTGCCCTCGGCTTTCAGCACCGCGTCCATGGCCTCCTTCAGCCCCAGCATGCTGTCCTGCAAAGCCTCCCGCGTCTGGTACATCCCGCGGCTCACACGCTGCTCATATATGTCCCGCGCCAATGCCTTCTCGTACTCCTCGCTGTCACCGTCACGGAACATTATGCCCTCATCCTCAACTTTTTCGGCAGAAGTTGTTGGATTTTCAAAGTTTTCAACTACCTTTGCAGCAGAAGAAAGTCTTGTACTGTCTGAGGTTACCGCGCGTAGTGCGGAGTGATGCAGATAGTTCAAGGCTTTCTCTTTGTTTATGTAGGTAGCCAAGCCTCTGTTCAACCAATCTACGATGTTGTCTTCGCCTTTGCCGAACACAGAAGACACAATATTGAAGTCAATGTCATCTTTGCCTTTGCCCAAACTTATTGTCACAAGGAAATTGCCGTTTGCGGTGTGCAACTCAGTAAGTATGGAGCGGTTGCCGTCCTCACCATAGTTGTTGAACACGGCAATGGGGGCAGCCACCGCACGCGGAAGGTCACGCAGTTCCTCCAAGGCGAAGCCGTGCTTGCGCATTTTCTTCATCACCTTGTTGCCATACAGTTTCATTGGCTTATTCATTACACCGGCTGATTGCAACACAACAGATGGGCGCCCCAACGATAACACTACGCTATCCGCATTTTTCTCCGTCAGTGTGCCAAGCTGCTCATTGAACTGCTCATTTACTTTATTGAGTTCTTCGGCACGGTCATTCTTGATTGCACCATCGCTGTACATCACCTCGTCAAACCCTGTCTTCTCTCTCATCACCACGGTGTCGGCGGCGTCCAACAAGTCGGGCTTGCCGC
>CAVHEN010000041.1:0-30813 GCA_963635115.1 Oscillospiraceae bacterium
TCGTAGCGATGTGCGTCGGCCGTGTAATTTCCTTTTAAATCCATAGCTTACGATTTTATATATATTTTGCGAAATCGCACTGAGTTTAGTGCAAAATTTAGTCGTTATCCAAATTCACGACTTCCCACGTACCACCAAAGGCGGCACCGTTACGTTTGATGATTCCCGCCTCTCGAAGTTTTTTGATTTGTTTCTCAACTCCTCGGGATGACATCTCTATTTTCATTGCAATTTCCGCCGCTGATATTGTGGGCTTGGCCTTGATTAAATCAAGAATCCTCTCCGAACTCTTTCTTTTTCTCTCCGAACTAATTTTATTTCTCTCCGAACTTTCTGCCTTGTTTACCGTATTTGTCTCCGAACTGTTCTCTGAAGTTTCCGAACCTTCACCACATTCTTCATGGATAGGAATAGTAACCAAGAAAGTCAAGCGGTCATCAGTCGTTTCAAATTTGGCACGTAGGGAACCGTTCTCTGCCAATTTTGCCTGGATTGTTGGTACACCAGTAGAACGCCCTTCTGTAAGGTCAAGCTCTTTCAAGAAATCGCCCAAGCGACGGTTGCGATAGCGGCGGCTTTTCAGCATGTCTCCTTTTTCTATATCCTCCTTGGAGATGCTTCTGTCAGGCCCAGGGCAGTTGAGTATAGAGATTCCGCTAGGTTCAACGGTTACCTCTATTGGTTCATGCTGCAAGAAATCTCTATGGTATACCGAGTTTACAACTGCCTCCTCGATGGCATCGTATGGATAGTTCCAAAAACGCATAGCCTCCTGTCTGCCTGAAACCTTACGCACATGCTCTTTGAGCACATTACTCTTGATGTAATCCATTGCCTGTTTTATCATCTGTGGAACACTGCCTTTGAATGTAACCTCTGTGAAATTGTTAGGGTCTTTCTTCTTTCCGTTAGGGAATGATACCACATCTATCTGAGTATATGGGAAAAACTTACTTGGATTCTCGCAGAACATCATGGCTGCAACATTACGAAGCAAACGTTTTTCTTTAGGACCGGTGTATAGTTCCATTTGGTCAAGTATAGTAGGAAGCGGCGATTTTATCACATCATCGGCCAATTTGCTGCCCACCTTGACAAGATAATCACGAAGGAGCACCAAAGAAATGTCTTCCAGCTGAATATCACTATTACCTCGTTCGTCAAAAGGCACACGATTAGCCAGTTCTCGCAATTCAACGAGAGCTTCTCCTCTTGCCTCAATACTACTTGTGCCACTGCGTATATAGAAATATTCTTTTGTGCCTTTGGCAGTCACGTTTACTGGTACTGAATATGGACGATAACTACCGGCAGGACACCATATCACTATCAACTGTTTATCATCTACCTCCTCAACAGACGTGCGGGGCAAATAGTATGGAGCTATTTTATTGTTGTACCCAACCATTTCCTGTAAGATTCCATCTATCTTTTCCATTGGTACACCTTCCACAGGGCGAATTGCCATACCCGTTTTATCGTCTGTATTTACGCCAACAATTATATATCCACCGCCAAGGTCGTCAAAGTCGTTAGCGAAAGCACATATACTATGATATATGCTTCCAGGATTCCAACCTTTCTTAAACTCAATGCGATTGGATTCTATCTTCTGCTTATTAAGCAGGTCGTTTATATTTATTGCCAGTGCCATATATTTTTAATCAACTTGAATTATTGGAACCATTGTTTTGGGTTCTTTAAAGAATGTTTCTATACACTTAATCAGTCTTTCATTTTAGAAATATCAAAAACAGATAATGCTTTATATACATTAGGCAAAGAACCTGTGAGTTTACTTATCCTTCCTGATGACCACAATGGATGTACCAAGCAATAATTTTCGCCATAAGGGTCTGTACCAATTAGTGTTCCTTTACAACGTTCCACAGTATATCCATGTTTTAACAAAACGTTATTGACAGTTACATTAATATAATCTACCCAATACCCTATGGTAAAATCAATCTTTGCTTTGGAGTTATGTGAAAGTCTTGCTAAGTCGAGTCCTAATCTCCAATCAAGTAAATGATGCAAACTTTGATTTGAATAGTCTCTTATGCAATCATAACAAGATGATGTGCAACCATTTTCGTGGTCTTGAGAAGTGAGTTCTTCATAAATCTCACCTCCTTCTATAAGTGGTAGAATGATCGCTTTCTTTGGAACGTCTTTATATCTACGACCGCTGAGGTAATTACTGTAGCCTGCGCCATTTTCCAATTGCTCAACAAAGAAAATCTCCGCTTTCTTTGTTTGAGGTATTATATAAAATCCCACGGTCAATTCAGAAGAATCTATATCAAGATAATGAGATATTGTTTTTCTTACGAGATAGCCCCATGATAAAAAGGCGGCTCTTACAGCATAGCTGTTGGCATTCTCATCATTGAGCGGCGAAAGATTTAAGTCTTCTGGAATTTCTGCAATAGAAAGCGTTAGAACACCTGTAGTTTTTGACGAAACAAATGCATATTTTGTTTCAAATGACAGGTGTAATGTATTTCCTATTTCTTCAGGATAAGCGTCTCTTGACACATAAATACCATCATTGTTCTTACCTAATTTATATAAGTCTCCATTATTATCATTAACAAGATGTACGAGTCCTTGTGAAGGTACAGTATTGTTCCTTATTGTCATATTGTCAACTTGCTGACATTCTTGCAGAGAATCCTCGCAATCTAACTTTATATCGCTATTAGGTGAATACCAATCGTAACTTCCATTGAAATCCTCTACAGGCACATTGTAATCAACACAAAAACCTAAAGGAGAGCAAATCTTAACTTTCTGCATCTCTTTGCCACATACAGGACAATTGCATGATTCCTCATCATGGATTATAGATGAATAACCACATACCATACAGCGAACAAGAGGATAGCGATATATATTCAAGGAATTATACTTTGGTTTTATTACATGCGAGTTGTTATATTCGTAGTCAACAATTCCTACTGCCCTATATACTTTTTTGTCTTTCACGATTTCATGCCCAGGTGCAAAAGAGTTCAAAGCCATATCTATATCACGAGAAACGACATCTTCTGCCGGTAATTTCTTTGGCATACTTAGATACAAATTCCTTATGCGAGTAGGGAAACCAAACATTGGGAGAAGTCCCGCATTAGCAAGTCGTTCGCTTAGGAATTCTTGTGAGAACTCATCACTTGTAGCAATTTGGCTTATCTTATCAATAAATTGGTTATAGATGAAATCTTTTATTTCTTGCTTTTGAGAATCTGAAATATCGGTACCCGAAGTCACAACTTGAATAATCCGCAACACTTCTTCACGGTTAGCGTATAGCCAATTAGCAACTCCTTCTTTGTAATTTTCCCACTGTTCTACAGTACCGAAGCAACCATGTACACTATCTTTACTAAAATTATTGTCCTTTAAGGCAGCATACAATATCTCTTTATAAATAATACGTTCAGCAATTTCTTTTGTTCTTGTTTCCAAATATGGGTCTTTTGGTGTATCAGAAACCATACGCTCATATTCTTGGAAGTTTGTCAAATCATGACTTGTAGACCGAGCAACAGTAAGCGCAATAGACAAAGGATTGCCACGGCGGCCAGCACGACCAACACGCTGTTGATAATTAAAACGTTGAGGAGGAACATTGCCCATCATTACGGCCGATAAAGATCCAATATCTACACCAGCCTCCATTGTTGTTGTTACACTAAGAAGGTCAATACCTTCAACTAATGGATTCTCTGTTTTTAAGAATATATCTTGAAACAGTCGCTGTCTTTTCTTTGAATCAGCCTTTGAAGTTTGCCCCGTCATTTCTTCGCAATGAAGACGATAGACATTATCGGTAGAATTGAGTAAAGAAAGATAAAAGTCGTCAGGATTGGTGATATCTTCCTTAGTAAGAATATATTCTTCATCAAGTTTGTGATAGCAATTAATGCAAATGCCATTTGCGTGATGCATATGAATAGTCTTGCATCGAGGACAAACCCAATATTTAGAACCTATGTTTGATTTTATAAATGAGAGTCCCTCTCCGGTTAGGACGGTTACTTGCCTATCTATAATACCACAATCTCTTAGAAGGTTACGCAATGTATCTAACCTTTCATTGGTTTCTGTCCTACTATGTACATGATAAACATGCTGTACAAGTTTCCTTACAGCCATTGGAAAACCGTCTGTAAGAGGATATTTTGAAGGAAGTTCCTTGATGCGTTTTTTCTCTCCAAGTATTCGAATAACAGAACAAGCAAGTTCTCTTATTGTTGAATCTGCTATCTCTCTGGTAGGAGAAAGATAACCAAGTTTTAATTCCTCAAATGAACGATTACGGTTACTAAAGATACTTGTTAATTGTTCTATTTTATTAAATCTGCGAATCCTGTCACTAAATTCCAACTGATTTTGGCTCAAATTGGATTTATTTTTTTTCTTTTCAAAATCGAAGAGGTCATACCACAAACCACCCATAAGGTTTTGAAAACAGGTTGGTTTAGGACCAGCTGGGTTCATGCCAAGCGACAATAATGTTTTAAATACATCATCCTCAATGTTACCAAGGCTTTGGCCATTACAACATTTGAAATAGGTGCTCAGCATAGCCAATTGCTCTTCTGTAGCAAATCCCATATGATTTGCCATTACGACACGTGCAACTTCGCCATAAGTTTGATCATTTGTCATCTTACTAAGGTATTGACCATCTTGTTGTGTCCAATTCTGATCATCATACAGCATCTTTAAAAAGCCAACTACCTCATTGCTACCATTCAGTGCATGTAGAATTGCCCAACGGAGAACATCTCTAAAATGGTCAAGTTCTATTCCTGCTGACAGTTTTGCCGCGGATTGACGGCTGTCAGAGAACAATACCACTTTTGTATTTTTCTCTTTTGCATTTTTCATTGAACGAATCAATGCGTCTGCAAGAATCTGGTTCACTTTCTGCAAACCAGTACCATGGTAACGTATAGGTGTTAAGCTATTCTTGCCTTTTATATAATAGGCAACCTCGCATTGAGGACACTTATGGGGAAATTTCGTTTCTGAATCTGAACGTTGTTCATACAAGCTATATGTTCCGTCTATATCATGATAATATTCGCCTGTACTTGGATTAAACGATACACGTTTCCAACCATCTTTAGAGCTTGCACTGCCATTCCAAAGTATGCAATATATACAGTCTTTGTCGTTTATAGGTTTCTCGGTACTAAGGTATGTGTGATTATTCACAGAAACACGGTAACCGCCAAGATATATCTCACCGCAGTTCTCACATACGAGAATTTCCAATACCTTCATACCGCAACTGCAAACAGTTCGTGGACGTTTGTATATTTTGCCTATAGTTCTTCCTGCAAATTTGTATTCTTCATGAACATGTGGACAATTAGGGTCAGAGCATCCCCACAAACCGCTTACATTACGGAAGAAAAAGTGTGCTCTTAGTGGTGCAAGGTATTGCTCTTTATGCTCGCTATTACATAAAACTTTCAATAGTCCTGTAACTACGCCCAGTCTTTCTTTGCCGGTAAGTCCTAACTTGTTAGATATTTTCTGTATATCCTTGGCTATAATCCCCTTGTTCGAACTTAATGCATATTTAAGCCATTGCAATAACTGATACTTTACAGACACTTCATAAAAGTTGTCGCATCTAAGAGTTTTAAGCAAATTATTGTCTGCATTTGGGTCTTCTTCATAAGCAGTTCCATATTTATTAAGTTCATCTGTCGGCAATAAGATATTCGGTTTGTCTACGAGTGGTTGAGATGGGTTTGATATGATTTTAAACTTCTTCCTAAATTCATTCTTTTCAACACCAAAAAACTCAGATAGAAAATCTATTGATTGCTGATTTCCTTCTAAAGACGCACTGGATGCAAGAAATTGCACCTGTGGCGAACTTGGATGTAATCCCAACCTATCAAGTAGGATTCTCAGTAGGTAAGCGACTTCTGTTCCTGCGGTTCCTCTATAGGTGTGTAGTTCATCTATTACAAGATGGAAAATGTGTGACGGATTTTCCTCAAGCCATTTTTTCGTATCAGAAAAAATATCGGCTTCATGCTTACGCATCAGCATAATATTCAACATGCTATAGTTCGTAATCATGATATCTGGTGCGTTTTCCTGCATAGAAAAACGGTCCCACATTTCTGCAGAATCTTTTTCCATACAAGGCACATGATAAAGCAATTCTGTGTTGTTGTTCTCTTTTGCCGCTTCTTGCGCAGCCTTCCAATCATCTTGCAATTGTTTTTTTTCTTCACGTAGTTTCCCTTGTACTTTCTCCTTAATTCCACTGACGGGGGTGGCACCTGTATAACGACCAAAGTAAAAGCGATGTCCGCCACGGTGTTCGTCCAGCCAATCCAAGGATCCAGTTTTGTCATCTTTACGACTATTCAAAGCTTTTCTCAAACGAATCATCTGGTCTTCTGCAAGTGCATTAAGGGGATAGAGAATCATTGTACGCATAGCTCTTGTTCTCGTTTTCCCCCAGTTTTTAGACTCTGCAATCAAATCTGCAATGACAGGCAAAAGAAAACATTCTGTTTTACCAGAACCCGTACCTGTTGTGACGACTATGTTTTTTCGGTTTATATGTGCTTCTTTAAGAGCTTCATATTGATGATCGTAGAGACGTCGAGCTTGTTGGCTGTTGTTAACGAACAGACCAGTATTTACAAAATCATTTAATTCCTTAGAAATACATTCTTTATCACAAAACTCAGCTAATGTAGCCTTTTCATGATACTTCGGTACAATTTCTATAATAGGCGGCTGACAAATGGTGCCGACCTCTTTTATTAATGCATTTCGTTCTTGGTTATACTCTTCGCGATTGAAAGGTAAACAGCTATTTATATATTTGATATAAGCATCAAATATCTCATTGAAAATCTTTATAGGGTTATTCATATTGTATTGAGTTACAGAAAATTCTATTTAATTGATTTACAATTCCTGTTGGGATATTTTCAAAGACATAGTCATTAGCTTCTTTACGGGGAAGTTGCTTTGATGCCATGCATTCCAATAAAAGTACCCGGTAAACCATGAAGGGCATTGCAAAGGCAGGCATCGTCAGTTGATGAGTAGAATAATTATACTTACCATTTAATTCACTATTTACTACCCTTGTAAGACTGTACGAAAGCGCATACGCCTCTGGATTAATCTCCCTTGATGGTAACTGCCTAAGATACAATTGTTCTGGTAGTGCAAAATAGCGTGTTAATCCTTCTTTATCAAGTTCTGCAAGTCCTCGTTTGAATCTTCTATTTACATACTTTAAATTACTTTCATCTTCAAGAGATAAAGGAAATGAATCTACCACATCTTTTATGCATGGGTATGACCTTAATATGGCAATTGCAGAAGGACGCATAGTTTTACACCCAACATCCTCAAACGTTTTTGATAAAGAGATTCCGATGGATACACGTTCGGTCTTTACTTTTTGAGGTAATACATTTATATAATAAAAATGTGTACCATAGTTGAGAACTATTGGCTCTGTTAATGCATAAAAACCATTTCCGGCATGATCAATCACACCATTAAACACTAATGGCCAGAAAATGCCCCATATGGGATTTTGTAATTCCAAATGATATATCTCATTAAGATAATCACAATTTTGTTTGATGCTTCCCAAACTTCTTTTGTCGAAGTTACTGATCCACACATATAGTAACTGCTGGATTTGTTCTATGATTACCTTATTCATTTATGTACATTTTGTAGAAATTTGCAGGATTAGCTAATGCTTTTTCTGAAAGCTTAGAAGGTGTCAAATATCCATAACGGGCATCATATTGTACATTGAATCTACCTACATATATATCTTTTGAAGGTTTTTCTATACATCCCATATACTTGACGCATTGCTCACTCATTGGTATCACTTCTTCATTAGCAATGGTACAAAGTATTCTCAAATTATCAGGAAATTGCTCACCAAAAGGAAAACAATTAACTATCCCCATCTGAATATCGATGAGTGGTTGCATGAAATTTGGAAGATATGTTAGATTGATGTTCTGCAATACAAGATAGTGCATAACATCCGATTCCTGCTTACAATGATCTACCATATCATAGAGTCCTTCTTTCCATAAATCTTCAAAAGATTTCCAAGTGACATTTACATATTCTACTGCATAATAACACTTTTGAGTTGCATGGATAATAGATATCGCATAAGCAACATCTGGCACTATTAATGTTTTATAAGCTGCAAGAGTTTCAGCTATTGTAGTCGCATTCTGATATGGCAACTTATTAAACTTTAGCATTTCTTCAAGTGACTTTCCATATGCCTCAAACATCATACATTCAGAATCCGCCATATTAATAAATTGAATATTAAGATTGGCATACGTCTTCGTTTCTGCTTTTTTAGATTGTGCAGTTCCTGTCCGAGGACCGAATTCTAATACGTCTTTAATAATTGCAAAGTCAGACAGTAAATCATCTTTTCTTATATTAGCCCTATTGAGCAATTCATTTATTTTAGCGATTTTGTCATTCTTCGAAACGATAGACTCGTCCAATATCTCTAATTCGAGTTTCTTTTCATCAAGAGTTGCAGAAATCTTTGCCTCATTATCAGCAATGGATTGTAGCGTATGATTATAATGTTCTCTTTGCTGTTTTACAGCACCATCATATCTATCTTTTTCCTTTTTGAGCAGCTCGTTATAATCATCCTTTACTTTATCGAGTTGACGTTTGTATTCAGCTGAAGTGTCATTGATTAGAGTTGTTTTGTACTCATCAACAGTTTTCTCTATTACCTTTTTCACCCAAGGAATTTCGGCTATGTTAGACAATTCATCCAATGTCATTGCAAAGTTTGCATTCAACCTTTTCAATCTATCCAATCTGTTTTTATAAACATTTGGAGTAAGATGTTTCATATCGTTGAATGCAGTAAAGAGATATTGTTCAACAGACTTATAAGAATCTGCTGCCTTAATCTCAGTCCAGTGTTTCTTCAATATTTTCGTTATAAACCAATTGATCAATTGATCATCATTAGTGATATCTATAACGCCATCCCTTTCAGGCAGTTGAGCTGAATAAAGGTATTTTCTCCCAAATTGTGTTTCGATAATATTTACATTCGATGTCTCCCAATATGGAATAAGTCGCTCCTTACTATTTGCTTTTATGTATAAGATTTTATCGCCAGAAAGAACATACTTATCATCGTCTGTTTCTATCAAATCATTTTCTTGGAAAATGGTGAAGTTATTCTCACCATCATCGTTGACCGAAGCATTAATTGGATAAACATGACTGCCAAACTCATATACAACGCTTGATTTGTCCCAAACATAAGCATCAAGATTGTCCCCTTTCTTTTCATTAGGCACCACTGCCAAACAGACCAATAGTTTATCCAGCATATTATAATGTTGATTGAAATTATGAGCAAACACCCGCCCTTTGGGTGGAAACATTTCCAAGCTTTCTCTTGATGTAAGGATATGTAAATCATTGCTATAATTTACATAGCCTAAAGCTTTAATATTGGCATTTCCATTTGGTAAGATATCTACACAACCAATTAGATTATAGTTTTCAAAATCAAAATTACTCATAAGTCTGTCTTATATTTGATAAAACTTTTATTGCAATATTATTCTCGTTAATCTGTTTTGAACCAAATATGTGCATTTTGCTCCATCGTTCGAATACAGATTCTTTTACTTCTTCATTAAATTGTGGTATAAACGTGAAATCAAGTCCAACAATCCCTTCCGATTTTCTTTCTGAATCCCATAGATTGTCTTTTTTGACTATTTTCCATTTGTTATATTGTTCCAGCCATTTCGTGGAGCCATTTTTTGGCATAACAATCTCAAATTCTATCTTTTTGAAATTCGGAAAGCGAACTGTATGCTTTCCTATTTCAAGGTTGTACAAATCTATACTTGTATTAGCAGAAGGATTCTCCATCATCTCCCCGTCTATCCAAAATTTACTTTTTTGAGTAAGGATTAGTTTAGGTCCGGCACCATACAGATAGGTTAATCGTCCAACCTTTAAGCCACTTTGCAATGAATAGAAACGCTTTTCAGTATACAAATCACGTGTAACATGTAAATCTGTTATTATGTATATTGATATGTTAGCATACTTTTTCGCCAAAAAAGCTGTCTTTGACGTAATTCTATGCTTACAATAGCCATTGAATACAATTGCTACACCTTCTTCTCCTGTTTCTATATAGCGAGTTTCTTGCCAATATCCCTCATATACATCATCTTTCTTAAACAGTATCAACCCCTTATGCTTAAAACTGAAAACATGCTTTATGTCCGTGATTTTCAACTTATCAAGCTTCATTTTTTTAAGTAAAGACAATTTAGAATTACGTATCTCTATTTGAGAGAAATCCTCATTCATATATAAATACTCGTCTTTATCTATTCCATTCTGTTTCTTTATTTTATTATCAAGTTCTCTTTTGTATTCACCATTCCATCTAAGGTAATAATTGAATATTTGTCGCAAATAGTCATCTTCCATTCTTGAGTTGTAACGAACATCCCAGGAATGGCTTGTGCGAAAGTATATGTATATTCTGTCACGGCTGATATTACGCCAAAAATCTTGTTCTGAAATATCTTCGCCAGGGTATAGGTCGGAATCAACAAAAGCACAAGCTATATACTTCATGTCTTCTTCTGTAAATATACAAAGTGACTGCATAAGCGGATATTGGACATATCGCCCAGCACCTGTTTTCCTCTTGCATTTAGATACAAAAAAATAATGTGTATCACACCAAGTATAGAATGATTCCCAATATTGTTCTTGATGCTCTTCCATCCACCTTTGAAGTTCATTGATGTCCCAATTTAATACCTGGGAAAGTCGGTCTCTGTAATTTTTAACTGTAACGCCACCGCTGTTTGCTCTTTTTGAGGCTGCATAGAGCTGAATAGCAAGTACACCTTTTATATGCATTATGTCATGTGAATAAGAATACAGATTTGCTCTAACTGCATTCATAAGCATATTTTCTGAAACACCATTCTTTTTACAGAACTCTGTAATGAGGGCTTTGTCCACAACAAATGACACAGGCGTTCCCACATTATCTTCTGAAAAGATCTGTGCATCTATAAAATGGCAGAATTTGCTATATAATTGTATTAATGTCATAGTTTACTTTACTGTTTTTACCAAGTAGTTGTATCTATTTGATGTTTGACGAATTACTTTTGCTTTGTATCGTACCTTATTATCTATCTTTTTGGGATAGGATACTAAATATACATTAATTTCTTTATAGCATTTGTGCGGCACAGCTTTCCCATTTGATTCAAACGAAATTTCAATAATATCACCATTGTTCAATAGAGGCATCTGCATGATTTTGTCATAATCGAAGGATGTCATTTGGGTTGCATATAACGTATTATACGTCCTGTCCGCATATGCAATATAAACATTTGCAGAATCTCCTTTATGTAATACTTTGGTTGCCATACTTTTTGGAAGCAATATCCTTATTCCATTATTTGCCATTAAAAAATAATGATTTGAATATGTTGCAACATACTTTCCTTCCAACTTTTTCCCTACATTTGATGTAATTGAACTTTGAATAGTTTGTGCTTTTTGCTTCCCTTCATGTGAATTGCATATACGAATATATTCATTAAAGCCACCTGCTTTTATCTTTACGATGTCTTCGCTTGGTTTGTTTTTTTTCGGCTTAAATTCAGAATAAACCAGACGTTTGATTAGTTTCCTTTGTATGAAGGAATCATTCAAATCATTAATATAAATAGTAATCAGTTTATCAACCGCAGAATAGCCTTCTTTTTTATAAACATCGAGTAGCGTTTCATACACACAATAGTATGATGCTGCATTAAATCGTTGGATACAATACCCGATTAGTTCATTTGTATTCATTCCAAGCATACTACATAGTTTGTAATACGCATTAGGTTGAGAAAGAATATTGCAGTTCCTTTCTATCATTTCTTTTATTTCATCTGTCAGGATATCTTTAAAATGGTATAGAAGCTCTATATTTTTTTCTGGTTTATCTGCTATGGAAAACAATTGCTTGCAAATGGATAATAAGGTTTCCTCATTTGGCATGAAATTGGAAATATCATTCTCATTTAGATAGTCAATAACTGGAGAACGGTATACCCGTGTATCGCACTTGAACAGAGTATTTATTACATGCCAAAAGTCTTCTCTTGTTTGGCAATGTGCAAGAACTTCCTTTGCGTATTTTTGACCTAAAGGTATATTTCTGCCTTTCTTTAAGAACTCGCTGAATATTTCTTCTAAATCACATTTCTTCTTGACATCTGATACATTGAAAAGTCCATTTAATGTATCAGATTCTAAGTTTTCTGATATTGTATGCTCATTGTTTTTTGTTGTATTGGTGCTTTCTGAAAGTTCACTAATCAAATTTCCATTCAAATAGTACCCTGTAACTTTGTCAAAAGACGTTTGTATTATTTTTACGCCCTTTAAACCGAGCATGCTATGAGATCTTATTTTTTGTATATCTATGTTTACCTCGTGTTCTATTCCGTTTCTCGTATACTTCACACATATGTAATCATCCATTGAAACTATGCTTGTTGCTAACTGGGGTGCTAATGGATAAAGGCCATGGGAGTATTTATAATTAAATCTCAAAGCAACAATGTTCTCTATAGGAACTTTATTGATATATCCATTAGAATAACACTGGATCAAAAAGAGAGAACATATACCAAAATTTTCTTTGGGTGTATTTGTATATCGCAAGGTATAAGTGCCATCATTGTAGAGTACTAACTCTGCATCTTTATTTAGTGATAGTATTTTATATTTAGCATCCATACTCTATATTTTGATTTGTTTCTGTTTTCTTCATCGCCTCCTTCGGCACATACGCAGTAGCCACCAAGCACCCATCAAAGAGTTCTACTACAACTCTCTGTTGCCCAGCCAGCCTCGCGACTCTGCCATGAATGCCCTCGAACTCACCACATGTAATCACGACTTCATCCCCTAACTTATATTTGATGTTCTCCGAAGTAACAGGGATAATGTGAGGGTTATGTATGGAAGTCAAGCGGATGAAATTATCCATAGTTGCATCTGAAATGACAAGAGGAGGATTCTTGGTTGGCGCATTTTCACAATGTGAAGTGTGGTCGTAATAATAACTCAACAAGGCACTGCTTTCTGTAACATTGACGCTCTTGTCTTGCAAAAGGGAGGCTACTTGTTCTGCTGTGGCGTGAACAAAGATAAATGAGGATAAAAGAGATTCAGTGGCCATTCGACTTCTTCCTTGCTTATTTATTTTCTTGTATCGCATAGGAACATAACAGTCGAGTCCTTTAGCTTCTACAAACGCTTTGGCCTTGATAACGCGGCCATACGAAACTCGCAGCACAAACCACTGCCTGTTTACGGCAAGCACTTTCTCTACCGACACCCCACCTTTGTCCTTTAAGGTGGAGGGCGTACAAGAGGTAAGTCTTGCACTTGGACACGTTGGACCTGTGTCGTTAGGCTGCCCATTATACAATGAAGCATCAGCCATTATTGGCTGCTTGGCGTTATCTTCCAATGTTTATCGCTCAAAGGTCAGATTAAACCAATAGACTTTTTCTTTATAGAATTGTCAATTGTTGATTTCAAAGATAGGCAATATTATTCAGACGAAAGAATAAATCATTAGGAATCTTTATTCTTGGCAAGATATTTATACTATTTGAAGAGATTCATTGCTACGCATGTATAGACTACTTATGTCTCTGTAAGTGGAACTGGACACCCTTAAAACTAAAAGTGCACTGAACCCAGTGCACTTTTTATCAAAAATCGCACTGAGTTTAGTGCGATTTCAAGCAATTATCCAAATTCAAGGCTTCCCAAATCGAAATGTAGCTGAAATTTAACCACATTGGAGGTCAGCCATAACCCTTTCGGCGTTGCGGCGTAATCACGTCGGCGTTACGGCGTAATGGCATCGGCGTTGCGGCGCGATCGCGATGGCCTTGCGGCGCAAAGCCGAACCATGCCCAACGGGGGCTACGCGTCCGCCTTCACGCGGATGCAGGCGTTGGCTATCATTGCCGTGATGCCGCCGGTGGTGATGCCACTTGAGAAGATGCTCCTGACCACGCTCGGCGTTTGCGAGAGGATGTCGGGCACGAGCTCCACGCTCATCCCCATGGAGAAGCTGATGGCAAGCACGAGCACCGCCTTGCGGTCGAGCTTGGTGGAGGCGATGATGCGCACGCCCGCCGCAGCCACGGTGCCAAACATCAAAAGCGTCGCCCCGCCAAGCACGCAATCGGGGATAAGGGAGAAAAACTCGCCCACGATGGGGAAGAGCCCCAAGAGGAACAAGGCGGCGGCGATGAAGTAGCCCACATAGCGGCTTGCCACGCCCGTGAGCTGTATCATGCCATTGTTTTGGGCAAATATCGAGTTGGGGAAACTGTTGAAGACGGCTGCCAGCATGGAGTTGAAGCCGTCTGCCAAGATGCCGCCCTGCGCACGTCGCATGAACACGGGACCTTCCACAGGCTCGCCGGAGATGAGGGAGTTGGCGGTGATGTCGCCGAAAGCCTCAACAGCGGTGACGAGATAGATAAGGCCCAACCCAATGATGGTGCCTACGTCGAATCGCAAGCCATACTTGAAGGGGACTGGAATGTTGAGCGCGCTTTTTGTACTGATGTCGGAGAAATTGATCATGCCCAGGCTATAAGCCGCCACGCAGCCAATGAGCAGGCCCAACACTATCGACCCCATGCGCAGGAACTTGTTGCCCGACCTGTTGAAGAAGATTATGGTGACGAGCACCAGCACCGCCAAGCCCAGGTTTTGCAGGGAGCCGAAGGTGCCATCGTCCATTGCCGCCTGGCCGCCTCCACACGAGGTTATGCCCGCCTTGATGAGACACAAGCCTATGAGCGTGACCACGATGCCAGCCACAAGCGGCGTGATGACCTTGCGCGTGTAGGGCAAGACGCGACTCACGATCATCTCAACCGTGGATGCCACGAGGCACCCGCCAAAGACATAGCTCAACCCCAACGCCACGTCCATCTTGCCATTGACCATGCCCAACATGCCGGCGCTGATGATCGGACTGATAAACGAGAACGACGTGCCTTGAACGCAAAGCAGCCCCGTGCCGATGGGTCCGACGCGGCGGCTCTGGATGAAAGTGGCGATGCCGGAGACGAAGAGCGACATCGACACGAGATAGCCAGTGGTCTCGACGTCGAAGCGCAAGGCGGAGGCTATGATAAGCGGTGGAGTGATGATGGCCACGAATATGGCCAAGAGGTGCTGCATGGCGGCAAAAAGGGTCTCGCGGAGAGGCGGACGGTCGTTTAGCCCATAGATCAAGTCTTTTTGCGCCGCCATTATTCCTCGCGCATTTTGATTTCACAATTGTCGAGCGACTCGATGATCGCCATGCTCTCGCAGCGTATTCCGGCATCCTCTATCGCCTTCCTGCCATGCTGGAACGCCTTCTCTATGATGAACGCCATGCCCACCAGCTGCGCGCCCGCCTGCTGGCAAAGGTCGATGATGCCCTTGGCGGCGTTGCCATAGGCCAAGAAGTCGTCCACGAAAAGCACCTTGTCGTCGGGCGTGAGATACTCCTTGGATATCACGACGTGATACTCACGTTGCTTGGTGAACGAGAACACCTTGGTGGACAGCATGTCGCCCATGGTTGAGGGCTTTTTCTTCTTCGCGAACACCACGGGCAAGTCGAGCAAGAAACCCATCATGATGGCAGGCGCGATGCCGCTCGCCTCGATGGTAAGTATCTTGTTGATCTCCGTGTGGGCATAGCGGCGAATCATCTCCACCGCTATTTGCTTCATCAGGTTGGGGTCCATCTGGTGATTGATAAACTTGTCGACCTTCAAGATACCCCCAGGGTAACACTTACCATCCTTACGGATTCTGTCCAATAACGCTTTCATTGTATAATTATTTAAATTAATGCAAAATTACAAAAAGCCGCCGTCTTGCGGAAGCAATAGGGCGGGCAATGTTGAAAGAATGCGAAAAAGGCTCTCTTTAATCGTTTTCGTCCGATCAAAGAGAGCCTTTCAGTATTGTATGGTTTATTTTCTTCCGAAGTCGGCAGGGATGTCTCCCCATTGCCTTGTCTGCCACTGTATTATGGGCGTTGTGACGTTATGCGTGCGGAGCCACTTCTCTGCCCTGCTTATGAGCGCGTAGAGAGGTTCGGTGCGCTCGTTGCGCTCGAGCTTCGTCTTGCATTGCTTCTTCTTGACCCAAAGTATGGCGTTGTAGGAGTCGGAGTAGATGGCCTTGTCGGTTATGCCCTTCTGGTCCATCAGCGCCAAACCGTGCACTATCGCGAGAAACTCCCCGATGTTGTTTGTGCCATAGACCGTGGAGCCATCGGCATAGTAAGGCCCGAAGTGGAAGACCTGTTCGCCCGTGGCGAGATCCACCCCTTGATACTCCATCGGCCCGGGGTTGCCGGAGCAACCAGCGTCTACGGCCCAGGCCGCGACCTGAACTACATCTCGTCCTCTGGCCCCTCCCTGGCCCTCCCCCACCCAGGGGAGGGTGTGATATGGGGAAGCCTCTCCACAAGCACTACCCATATTTCCACAAGTATTAGCCACATCTCCAGAAACATTAGCCATATCTCCACGAGTATTAGCCATAGTAGAAGGTGATGTGTCGTTGTTTCCGACGTTGTTATAGTTTACACCACTACTCATTTATAGTTTACACCAATATTCATTTATAGTTTACACCACAATTAATATTAACATGGCATATATCACCTTCCCTTATTGATGAGAGGCCAAAAAAGGTACCATAAAACCAAGAGAGGTACCATAGGCACGACCCTTGGTAGGGCTTCCACATATCACTCCCTCCCCTGGGTGGGGGAGGGCTTGGGAGGGGCCGAGGGACCTTTATTGTTACATTCTCTCTGGCACCTCGATGCCAAGAAGCTCCATGGCGTTCTTGATGGTCTTGCTCACGTTGCGCGCGAGCTTGAGGCGGAACATCTTCTCGGCTTCCGTGTCGGCTGAGAGGATGCTGTAGTCGTGGTAGAACTGGTTGAAGAGCTTTGTCAGCTCGTAGGTGTAGTTGGCTATGCCGGCGGGGTTGTAGTTCTGCCCTGCGTCAGCCACCGCCACCTTGAAGGCGTCGAGCTTCTGTATCAGCTCCACCTCCTTGGCGTTGGGCGCGTAAGCTGCGTCTGTCGTGGCTGCCACGTCGCCGCTCTTCCTGAGGATCGAGCGTATGCGAGCGTAGGTATACTGGATGAAAGGACCAGTGTTGCCGTTGAAGTCGATAGACTCGGCTGGGTTGAACAGCATGTTCTTGCGCGCATCGACCTTCAGGATGAAGTATTTCAAGGCGCCCATGCCCACGATGCGGGCTATCTCGCGCTTCTCCTCCTCGGAGAAATCTTTCGACTGTCCATGCTCCTCGCTGGTCTTGCGAGCGTCTTCTATCATCTCCGCCACGAGGTCGTCGGCATCAACCACCGTACCCTCACGGCTCTTCATCTTGCCGTTGGGGAGCTCCACCATGCCATAAGAGAAGTGCACGAGGTCCTTGCCCCACTTGAAGCCGAGGCGGTCGAGAAGGAGCGAGAGCACCTGGAAGTGGTAGTTCTGCTCGTTGCCCACCACGTAGATCATCTTGTCGATGGGGTAATCGCTGAAGCGCATCTCCGCCGTGCCTATATCTTGGGTCATGTAGACCGTGGTGCCGTCGGCACGGATAAGGAGCTTCTGGTCAAGGCCATCGTTGGTGAGGTCGGCCCAGATGCTGCCATCCTCTTTCTTGTAGAAGAGGCCCTTGTCGAGACCCTCCATCACCTTGCGCTTGCCCACGAGGAACGTGTTGCTCTCATAATATATCTTGTCGAAGCTGACGCCAAGCGCCTTGTAGGTCTGGTCAAAACCGACATAAACCCACGAGTTCATCTTCTCCCAGAGGTCGCGGATGTCCTTGTCGCCTGCCTCCCACTTCACGAGCATGCGGTGAGCTTCCTGAATGAGCGGGGCTTCTTGCTCGGCCTTCTTCTTGGCATCGTCCTCGCTCATGCCCTCTGCCACATATTTCTTCACGAGCTCAGCGCACTCCTCACGGTAGTGCTTGTCGAAAAGCACGTAGAAGTCGCCAATGAGGTGATCGCCCTTCTTACCCGTAGACTCAGGCGTGCAGCCGTTGCCCCACTTCATCCACGCGAGCATCGACTTCATGATGTGTATGCCACGGTCGTTCACGATGTTGGTCTTTACCACGTGGTTGCCATTGGCCTCAAGAATCTTTGCCAAGCTCCAACCGAGGAGGTTGTTGCGCACGTGGCCGAGGTGCAAAGGCTTGTTGGTGTTGGGCGAGGAATATTCCACCATGACAAGAGGAGACTCCGGTGTGACCGCCTTCTCGCCATAGTGCGGGTCTGCGTCGATAGTGTCGAGCAGCTCCGTCCACGCCTCGGGCGCGATCACAAGGTTGAGGAAACCGCCGACGGCGTTGAATGCCGCCACGGCCTTGCAATTGGCAACGAGCTTCTCGCCTATCTCTTGCGCGGTGTCTTGAGGCTTCTTGCGCGACATCTTCAAGAACGGGAAAACCACAAGCGTGAGGTTGCCCTCGAACCCGGGTTTCGTCTTCTGAAGTTGCACCATCTTGTCGGAAACCTCTTGCCCATAAAGCTCCTTGACGGCGGAAATCACCGACGAGCTTATCTCTTTTTCAATATTCATGAAATTATATTGTCTAATTATATTACCTATATACTAATCTGTTGCAAAGTTAGCAAAATATATAGGAATAGTGCCCGTTTGGCGCAACAAATATTAAGGCAGGCAACCTTTTTTAGGTTAAGCAAATAAAATAATCATGACTTTATCATTAAATAATTTTGTTTATTCAAAAAATGTTTACTAATTTTGTTTCATATTGGTAACAAAACTTCCAAAAGCGCAAACTGATTAACAAGTGCGTTTTGTTTAATGTTTTGATAGCATACTATTTAAGACACAACAAAAAACTAAGATCAATATGAGCACGCAACAAGACGTCTACGGCAACCTCGGCCCGAAACGCAAGAAATTCATCAATTGGCAGACGCGCACCATCTTGGTGTCGATGATCGGCTACGCCATGTTTTATTTCGTGAGAAAGAACTTCTCGCTCGCCATGCCAGGACTGACCGGCGAGTATGGCATCTCCAACAAGAGCTTTGGCTGGATATTGTTTTTCGGCTCCCTCGTGTACGGAACGTCGCGCTTTGTCAATGGCTATGTCGTGGACCGCGTGAAGAGCCATATCGTGATGGCCCTTGGCTTGCTTCTTTGCGCCATCGCCAACTTCGCCTTCGGCTTCAGCGTCAATATCAGCGCGCTCATCACGGGAACCGACAGCGGTCCCGACTTCACCTCGATGCTCATCCTCTTCATGGGCATCGTCATCATCCTGAACCAGTATTGCCAAGGCATGGGATATCCTCCTTGCGCGCGCATCCTGCCCCACTGGATTCATCCCTCGGAGCTCGCCACGAAGATGTCGATATGGAACACGTCGCACTCCGTGGGCGCCGCCCTCGCCGTGATAGTGTGCGGCACCATCATGGGCTCGCTCGGCTCCGACATGAGCGCCAACTCAGACGTAGTGGCGCGGATAACCGAGAACCTGACTAACAACAGCGTGGCTGACGCATCGGCACAAGCTCTCAACTACGCCGCGCATATCGGCGCATGGAAATGGTGCTTCTGGATTCCGGCCATCATCGCCCTCTGCGGCTCAGTGTTCGTGCTGATGGGCTTGCGCGACGAGCCAAAGGACGCCGGCCTGCCCGACCTGCCCGGCACCTCGCTCGGAAAGATCGACGTGCAGAACAAGAAAGACCGCAAGAAGTTTGAGATGGAGATGGTTTGGAAGAACCGCTGGGTGTGGACTTTCTGCGTTGCCAACCTCTTCGTATATGTAGTGAGAATGGGAATCCTCGATTGGGGCCCCAAGTTCCTCACCGAGAGCCGCGGCCTCGACATCTCCGAGGCAGGCTGGACCGTCGCCGCGTTTGAGATAGCCGGCATCGTCGGCACGCTCTTCGCCGGTTGGGCCACCGACCACATTTTCAAGGGCAAGGGACACCACATGTGCGTGGCTTGCATGGCTGGCGCGGCGCTGTTCATGTTCATCTTCCGCTGCTTGCCCAATAGCGCAAGCCTGTCGCTCACGGCGGCGGTGCTCGTAGGCGCGGGATTCTGCGTGTATGGCCCACAGGCGCTCATTGGCATAGAACTCGGCAAGCAAGCCACCAAAGAGGCTTCGGCAAGGGCTAACGGCATCGCCGGCATTCTCGGATACATCGGCTCCGGACTCTCCGGACTGCTCGTGGGCTATGTGGCAGACATCTACGGGTGGACGAGCGTGTTTGAGACCATCATCGTGGTGGCTATAATTGGCATGCTGATATTAATATCCATGTGGAAAGCACCACGCGACGGATATGAGCGCGCCTCAAAGATTAATTATGAGAATTAAGAAGTAATAGGTATAACTGTGTATATGAAATAAGGCAAACTATGGAATTCAACAAGTTCTTATCTCCATTGGACCACGACAACCTGATGAGATCGTTGGCGAAGATTAGCCACGTGGCCCTCGACATGGACGGCACCATTTACCTCGGCGACACGCTCTTCCCTTATACCCAGGAGTTTCTCGAAACACTGAGGCGACTGGGCATCAGCTATTCATTCTTGACCAACAACCCGACAAAGAACTCTGGCGATTATCTCAAGAAATTGCGCAAGCTCGGCATAGAAGCCACGGCGGAACAGATGTACACGTCGTCGATAGCCACCATCGACTACATACACCAAAACCATCCGCAAGCCAAGCGCATATTCGCCCTTGGCACGCCAAGCATGCAGGAGGAGTTCAGGAAGGGCGGCTTTGAGCTTTGCGAGGACTCACCCGAGGATCGCCCCGACGTGCTCGTAGCAGCCTTCGACATGACTCTGACCTACAGCCGACTGTGCCGCGCGGCATGGTGGGCATCGCACAAGGACATTCCATACATCGCCACCAATCCCGACTGGGTGTGCCCAACCGACGAGCAGACAATACTCGTGGATTGTGGCTCATTGTGCAAGGCGATAGAAGGCGCCACGAAGAGGCAACCCGACGTGGTGATAGGTAAGCCCAATCCCAATATGCTTTGGTGCATACGCGACAAGTATAGCCTTCGCGACGACGAGATAGCCATGGTGGGTGACCGCATCTATACCGATGTGGCGACGGCGCAAAACGCAGGCTCGTTCGGCGTGCTTGTGCTTTCGGGCGAGACAACGCTTGAGGTGTCGCAAACCTATGAGCGGCAGCCAGACCTCACGGCGGCGAGCATCAAGGAGCTTGGCGAGCTGCTTGAGGAGGCCCACAGGCATTGAGGAATTGATTAACTGACATAAATAAACTACTGAAGCAACTTTGTAACGCCAGCGAAAAGCCTTTGTAATTTATTATAGATAACTTTGTACCTAAATAATTAACATTAACATTTGATTATGAAGATGAAACAGCATCACGTGAAAGTTGCCGTGACGGCTCTGTCGATGCTCACTTCGGTGACGGCTTTCGGACAGAGCGTAAAACTGACCGGCCGTGTGCTCGACTCCGATGGTTCAACCCCCATGGTTGGCGTGACGGTGCAGCAGAAAGGATCCAAGACAGGAACCGTTACCGATTTGGACGGACGCTTCACGCTAACTGTAAATGGGGCAAACCCACAATTGACAGTTTCGTATCTTGGTTACCAGACCACGACCCTTTCCGTGGGCAGCAAAAGCAACATCAAAATCGTGATGAAGCCTGAGGCAAAGAACCTGAACGAGGTCGTCGTGACGGCTCTTGGCATCAAGCGTGAGGAGAAGTCGCTTGGTTATTCCGTGACAAAGCTCGACAACAAGGAACTCACAAAAGGTGTCTCTGGCAACTGGCTGGAGCAGATGAACGGCAAAGTCGCCGGACTGTCCATGTCGCAAGCAGGCACTGGACCTATGTCAACGATGCGCGTCACGCTTCGTGGCGACCACTCGTTGAACTACGGCAACAACGGCGCGCTCTTCGTGGTAGACGGTGTGCCAATACATTCGGGAACAGTGGCAACGGGTAGCGGAGCAACCTATAGCAACAACGACGCACCCGTGGACTTCGGTAACGGAGCTGCCGACATCAACCCCGACGACGTGGAATCGGTGACGGTGCTAAAGGGCGCTGCTGCAACCGCGCTCTATGGCTCGGCGGCAGGAAACGGCGCTATCGTCATAACCACCAAGGGCGGCGGCAACGCAAAGAAATGGGGCGTAACGGTTAGCTCCTCGCTCGTTTTCGAGAAGGCAAGCTATTGGCCAGACTTCCAAACAGAATATGGCGCTGGCGCCGACATGGGCCTCAACCCATACGTCTTCAACAACGTGGATGCCGACAAGTCGGCAGACGGCAAGGCTTACAGTTCAAACTACTCACGCTATAACTTCGGCGAGAAGTTTGGCGAGGGCAAACTGCGCTATCAATACAACTCATACGACTGGGAGACCGGCATGTGGACTCCAACTCCTTGGGAGTATAAGGACGACTGGTACAAGGGATTCTTCCAGACTGGCTCGACATGGCGCAACAACGTCTCCATCACTGGTGGCAACGGCAAGGGCACTTCCGGGCGCATAAGCTTCACCGACACACGCAACAACTGGATTACGCCAAACACGGGCTACGTGGACGACGCCGTGTCTCTTGGATTCGACACGCCCGTAAGCAAGCGCATCAAGATAAGCTCACGCGTCAACTTCACCAATCGCCGAAGCGGAAACCTTCCCGCGAGCGGTTACTCATCAGCCAGCCCCATGTATCAACTCGGCTTTGGCTACAACACCAACTCCATCAACGAGTGGAAGGATGAGTATTTCAATGGCAGGTTCACCAAGGAGAACATGGACAAGGGCATGACGGTATACAAAGGCACCGACTCGTTTAACCCCTACCGCACAGCTTACGAAGAGCTCAACTCCATGAACAAAACCCGCGTATACGGTAACTTGCAAGCCACAATCTCGCTGCTCAAGGGCCTCAATCTCAAGTTGCGCTCCGCCGTGGACATGACCCACACGTGGAGAACGCAGCAGCGCCCATTCTATACCAATGGTTTCCAAGAAGGTATGTATCGTGAGCAAACCACCAACGTGTACCGTTTCAACAACGACTTCCTGCTCACTTACACCAACAACAAGTTCGTTGGCGACCGTCTCGGATTCAATATCTCTTTTGGTGGCAACAGCTACGACTATCGTTATTATAACGACCGCATAACCCTCAACAAGTTGCAGGTGGACGGCGTTTACAACGTCTACAACGTGCCGTCAGGATACAGCCCCGACGTGTTCAGCTATCACTCAAAGAAGAAGGTTAACTCCTTCTATGGCATAGCGAGCCTCTCGTGGGACAACACCTATTATCTTGAGTTCACCGACCGCAACGACTGGTCGTCGACCCTCGCCTTGGGTCACAACTCCTACAACTATCCTTCCGTGTCTGCCACGATTCTTCTTGACCAAGTGCTCAACTTCAGGGAGAAAGCACCTTGGGTAGACATGCTCAAGCTGAAAGCATCGTGGGCAAACGTCGGTAACGACACGTCGCCTTATTCCCTTGACCGCTATTATGACACCACGTCATACTACGGAGGTTACAGAATCTCGCGCACCATTCCTAACTCGAAGATCAAGCCTGAGAACGAGGAGAGCTGGGAAGGCGGCATTGAAGGAAAGATGTTCGGAGGCAGACTTGGCTTCGACTTCACAGTATACACCACAAACACGACCAACCAGATCGTGAGCGTCGCAGCCGACCAAATCACCGGAGCGACAGGCTACACTATCAACGCGGGCAAGATAAGCAGCAAAGGCGTCGAGATCTCGCTTAGCGGCACGCCCGTGAAGACTCGCAACTTCGAGTGGAACATCTCTGCCAACGCCAGCAGAAACTGGAACACGCTTGAGGCCTTGCAAGACGATTGGGACCCAAGACAACCGTTCCAGCTCAGCAATGGCACGACCATCGGAGGCCGCGTCTATGTCTATTCGTTCGTAGGTCGTGAGATGTACCACCTCTACGGCAGAGGCTACACGCGCGCTCCGGAAGGCGCGTTCTATCTCGACGAGAACGGCAACAAGGTCGACTGCAGCGGCGCTAAAATCATAACCAGCAACGGTTTGCCCGTAAGCCCCAAGTCGTCGCCGCTCATGGACCTCGGCCGTGTCAACCCGACATGGACGGGTGGTCTTAACATGAACTTCCGCATTAAGGACGTAACGGTTTCCATGGACTTCTCAGCGCAAGTGGGCGGACACGCTTATTCCACCACGAACTTCATGCTGTCTTACCAAGGCCGCTTGAAGAACTCGCTCAAGGGCCGCTACGACGGCTTGGTGCTCGACGGCGTGCAGGAGCACAAGGCCGCTGATGGCACCATTACCTACACGAAGAACACCACAGTGATGACATCCGTGCAGAACTATTACAACACTTATGTATGGGTGCGCGACAACGCCGAGGAAAACACGTTCTCCACAAACTTCATCAAGTTCAAGCAGATGCGTGTAGATTATAGCCTCCCAAGGGCCATATGCAAGAAGACCCACTTCCTTGAGAGCGCAAGCTTCGGTGTTTACGCCACCAACATCTTCTGCATCACGCCGTTCCCACAGTATGACCCAGAGACGGCCATGGTGTCTGGAGCCGAAATATATTCAGGTATAGAGACGCTTGCTTATCCTATGACACGTCAGTATGGATTCAATCTCAAACTTTCTTTCTAAAGCCATGAAAACAAGATTCACTAAATATATGCTTCCCGTCGCCGCGTCAGCATTGCTTCTCGCCGGATGCACGCAGAATTTCGAGTCGACCAATTCCAACCCCAACAAGATCACGGTGGAAAGCGGCAAACTCAGCGCCTCGGCTTTGTTTGAGCCAATTCTCTATGGAGGTACCAACTATTTGACTTACATAAGCTACAACTGGAACAACGAGCTCATACAGCACACCGCCGGCACCGCCTACACCACTACGACGCAGCACCGCTACGGCATAGGCGACAGCAACTGGTCATCGTTGTGGAATTCCATCGCCAGGTACGCAAGCGACTGCAACGAGATGGGCCGCCTTGCCGGAATACAGGATGACCCAGCCATATCAGCCGTGTCGAAGACGTTGTATGTGTTGTACATGCAGAACCTCACCGACATGTTCGGCGACATTCCCTGCTCCGAGGCTTTCAAGGCCTCTGAAGGCAACATGAAGCCCGTGTTCGACTCACAGGAAAAGGTGTACGCCCAGCTCTGCTCGTATCTGGAGAAAGCCAATAGCACATACGCCCAAAGCCCTTACGTGGACAAGAGCTACCCGGCCTTGGATGCCATGTACCAGTTCAGCATGGAGAAATGGCGTAAGTTCAACAACACCCTCTATCTCCGCGTGCTTGGCAGGCTCTCCAACCGCACCAGCACGATTGTGGACAGCACCGCCAACCTCAACGTCGCGCAAAAGATGCAGCAGATTGTGGACAACCCCTCGTCTTACCCAATCTTTGAGAGCAACGACGACAACGCCACGGTTCACTATAGCGCCATAGCGCCATATTACTCGGAATTTGACCCCAACGAGTACCAGGACAATAGCTTCCAGTGCTTGCACATCACGGAGCAGATGATAAAGATGATGGTTGTCAAGGATGCCAAAGACGACAAGATTGACACCTATGTTGACCCGCGCCTGCCCATCATAGCCACGAAGCGCGGCAGCTACACCTACTGGAAAGGCACCGTCTCCGGTGGACTTATCGAGAACCAATCCAACGACGACAAGGGCGCTGCCCTGCTCAACCTCCAAACGTTGCGTCGCGACAACTCCGATGAGTTCCTCATGAGCTACGATGAAGCCATGTTCGTTCTCGCCGAGGCGGCTCAACGCGGCATGATAAAAGGCGGCGAGGAGAAGGCTCGCGAGTATTACGAGGCAGCCGTGAAAGCAAGCATGGACAAATGGTCGGCATTCGCCAAGTCGAGCGTCACGTCGGGGACAATTCCCGCCGAGTATGATGTCACGGAAGACCAAGTCAACGAGTTCCTGCAGTCGCAACTCGCCTCGTGGGACATCAACGAGGATCACCTCAAGCTCATTCTCGACCAGAAATACTTAGCCACGTTCTGGGTGGGCATGGAGAGCTGGAACGACTATCGCCGCACTGGTTATCCCGAGCTGACCATCGGCGCCGGCACAGACCCCAACGACTACATTCTCCCGACTCGCATGGGCTACCCCAACACCACCGTCGCCACCAATGCCGATCACGTGGAGGAAGCGTTGAAGCGAATGGGCGGAGAGAACAACATGAAACTGCCCGTGTGGTGGAGCAAGCAAGCCTCCGAGGGAAAATAACCGTTGCCACTTAACGTTATCATATAGACAAACACCATGAAAATAAAGAATATATTCTTGTCAGCATTGACACTCATCTGCCTTTTGAGTCTCTCTGCCTGCAAAGACAATGGCGACCCAGTTGGCGATCCATACTTGACCTTTGAGAACATCGAAGGCACCATCAACGTGAGCAAGGCCGGAATAACCCAAGCCAAGCGCAAGGCGGTCACCGTGCGCTCAAACAGCCAATGGAAAGTGTCGTTGGAGAACCCTGACGACGCCTCGTGGCTCCACTTCTTCATCGACGAGGGCGAGGACGACGGCCTAATCTATTATTGGGTGGACAAGAACGCCACGTTCACCAAGCGCGAGGGCAAGATAAACCTGACGGGTAACGG
Source organism: Oscillospiraceae bacterium (assembly GCA_963635115.1). Taxonomy (GTDB): domain Bacteria; phylum Bacteroidota; class Bacteroidia; order Bacteroidales; family Bacteroidaceae; genus Prevotella. The sequence continues at coordinate 26,907 of CAVHEN010000041.1, forward strand.
CAAGGTGCTCAACTCGTTGGACATCGTGCAAGAGGCCGACGTGCCTACCATCACCATCAAAGATGGCTCGTCTGGCATCACAATGACACCAGAAGGCGGAGAGATAAAGTTCGCCATCGATGCCAACATCACTTGGAAAGCCACGCTGACTCCCGAGGTGGAATGGGCACGCATCACCAAGACGACAGAAGACTCCATCTTCATTACCGTCGACAAGAACGAGGAAGACGAGCGCGCCATGAGCCTATCGCTCGTGGGCGAGGGCGAGCACAGCAACATCAGCGCCACGACCCTCATCACGCAGAAAGACGAGTCGCTGATTTTCAACGACAGCTTCAGCTGGTTGCAGGAAGGCGAGGAGAAGCCGACCTACGAGACGCCTGAGGTCAGGATAGACTTGTGGAACGATGCCGAGAAAGCCGTCGGATGGGAATCGTATTCCAACTGGGCGTATGGCGGTCATGGCTACGTGAAGCTGGGCAAGACCAACTACAATGGTGACATCGTGTCGCCTGCGCTCACCAAACTCAAGAAGCCGACCAACGTAAAGGTAACATTCCAGTCGATGGGCTATATCTCCGCTACGGGAGTCAAAGACAACTCCATCGTCAAGGTTTGCGTAGTAGGCCCTGGCGAGGTCAACGGCGACGAGGTGAAGAGCATCAGCATCAATGGTGCCACATATCGCTGCGTCCGCTTCGTCAACACGGTCTTCCCCAACTCTCAAAACAATGAGCACGGCGATGACTACGACCCATGGGCAGAGCCTGACACCTACCACACGTTCACCATAACCGGCGCGACCTCGGAGACGAGAATCATCTTCGTTGGCGGCGACTCCTGGAACTATCTCAAGGGCAAGAACCGCGTGTTCTTGAAGAGCCTTGAAGTGGTAAGACTCAAACAGTAGACAATAACCATATCCAAAACCCAATCGCTTGAAGGCGATTAGGTTTTGGATAGTTTTTTTAATACCAAAGCAAAATGAGAAAACTGATTGTTATGGCAGCCGCTTGCCTCATGACGCTGGCAGCCGCCGCACAGACCAAAATCGTTGCCCACCGTGGCTACTGGGACTGCGCCGGAAGCGCGCAAAACTCTATCACGTCTTTGATGCTTGCCGACAAGATTGGCTGCTACGGCGCAGAGTTTGACGTTCACCTCACTAAAGACAACGTCATCGTGGTTCACCACGACCCCAACGTTGGCAAGATAGACATCCAGACCTCCGACTACAAGGCCTTGAGCAAGGCAAGGCTGAAGAACGGTGAGAAGGTTCCGACGCTGGAGCAATATCTCGATGCCGGCAAGAAGCTTGGTTGCAAGCTCGTGCTTGAGATTAAGGCGCAAAAGGTGCAAAGCCATGAAGACAGCCTCGTGCGCCAGTCGGTGCAGATGGTCAAGTCGAAGGGCTTGCTCGACCGGACGGTATGGATCTCGTTCAGCGGCAAGGCATGCGAACTGCTCCACCAACTTCTGCCCGATGCCCACATCCAGTATCTCAACGGCGACTGGGACCCCAAGACCGTGAAAGCAAAGGGGCTCTCCGGCATCGACTACGAGCAGAAGGTGATGGCCTTGCACCCCGAGTGGATCAAGGAATGCCACGACCTCGGACTCGTGGTCAACGTGTGGACGGTGAACGACCTCAACACCATCAACGAGTTTATAAAGGCGGGCGTCGACTTCATCACCACGAACGCGCCCGTGGAGGCACTGAAACTTGCCCAATAACAGGTTTCACCCAATACGAAACCACTTGCTCAGCATGAACTACAGAAAGCTATTCTCCGTCTTGGCGCTTGCCATCACGACGAGCCTTGGAGCGCTGGCACAGGGCTCCAAGGGCCCGGCATGGCTCTCCAACGCCGTGTTTTACCAAATTTACCCATCGTCGTACATGGACTCTGACGGTAATGGCATAGGCGACCTGCCAGGCATTACGTCGAAGCTCGATTACATAAAGTCGATTGGCGTGAACACCATTTGGCTCAACCCCGTGTTTGAGTCGGGGTGGTTCGACGGTGGCTACGATGTCATCGACTTCTACAAGATAGACCCACGCTTTGGCACCAACACCGACATAGTGAACCTCCTTGCCGAGGCCCACAAGCGCGGCATAAAGGTGTGTCTCGACTTGGTGGCGGGCCACACGAGCGACAAGAGCCCATGGTTCAAGGAGTGCGTGAGCGGCGACCGCAACAACCGGTATGCCGACTACTATATCTGGAGCGACTCCATCTCAAAGAAAGACATGGAGCAGATTGCCCAGCGCAACAAGGAGGCCAACCCGCAAGCCAGCACGCGCGGCAAATGGGTGGAGCTCGACGCGAAAAGGGGCAAATACTACCAGAAGAACTACTACGTGTGCCAGCCTGCCCTCAACTATGGCTACGCCAACCCCAACCCTGCCAACCCATGGGAGCAGAGCGTGGACGCGCCCGGTCCGCAAGCCGTGCGCCGCGAGCTGCGCAACATCATGGCTTTCTGGTTCGACAAGGGCGTGGATGGCTTCCGCGTTGACATGGCGGCGTCGCTCGTGAAGGGCGACACCGACAAGAAGGCGGTCATGGCACTGTGGCAAGAGATGCGGGCGTGGATGGACAAGCACTATCCCGAGTGCGTGCTCGTGTCGGAATGGAGCGACCCGAAGAAGTCTATTCCGGCAGGCTTCAACATCGATTTCGAGATACACCTTGCCGACAAGATCTACAACACGCTCTTCTTCGCGTCTGACGATCCATGGGGCGCAAACGGCAAGGAATGCTATTTCGACAAGCGTGGCCGTGGCAGCATAGAATACTTCCACTCCAAATACTCCGACATCTACAACGCCACCCACGACAAGGGCTACGTGGCTTTCCCAACCGCCAACCACGACTTCCAGCGCCTCCGTACCGGTCGGCGCGACGACTTGCAGCAGCTGAAGGTCGCCATGACCTTCTTCCTCACCATGCCTGGCGTGCCGTTCATCTACTATGGCGACGAGATCGGCATGAAATATCTCCCTGGCCTTCAGCCCAAGGAGGGCAGCCGCAAGCGTTCGGGCACGCGCACGCCGATGCAATGGTCGGCTGGCGAAACGGCGGGCTTCTCAACCTGCAGCCCCGACAAGCTCTATTTCCCCGTGGACACGGATAACGGCAAGACGACGGTGGAGGCAGAGGAAAACGACCCTCGCTCGCTGCTCAACTTCGTGCGCGGCCTCATCAAGCTGCGCCACTCATCACCGGCGCTCAACAACGACGGCGCTTGGCAACTCGTCAGCAATCCAGCCAAGCCCTACCCGATGGTTTACACCCGCTCCATGAACGGCGAGACTTATGTGGTAGCCCTCAATCCATCCAGCGGGCGAGTGGCTGCAGAAATAGGGCATTTGGGCAAGGCGGAGAGCGTATCGCTCACGGGCAAGGCAAAATACAAGAGCGGCAAAGCCACCGACGCCATTGAGCTTTCACCCGTCTCGGCTGCCGTGTTCAAGATAAGATAAAGGTTCACCGCAAGCGACCACAGGGTGATTTTCAAACGTTGTGCTGGGGCGGGTCTCGTACCCGTCCCAGCACACGTTTTTTCCGTACGGGTGACTTTTTCCCCACACGGATTTTAAAGATTTAAAAGATTGCTACGCTATTCGCTACGCGGTGATGCTCACAACCAATGTGAAGAAACGTGGTATTACGCCATGCGGGACGCGGGCGGGCACAAGACCCGCCCCTGCAAGGCATCATGATGGTTCAACGTGCAGGACGCGGACGGGCACAAGGCCCGCCCCTGCAAGGCATCCGCGGTGGTTCAACGTGCAGGGGCGGTGGTTCAACTTGCAGGGGCGGGCCCTGTGCCCGTCCGCGTCCAATGTGGATGAAGCATGGTATGCGTAATCGGCGAAGCCGACATCTTTTAAATCTTT
>CAVHEN010000042.1:0-30782 GCA_963635115.1 Oscillospiraceae bacterium
AAGACAAAGGTAAACGCATGGATATATTTGACATCATCAGTCGTTCCTTGATGTGCGATTTGGATGCTGGAGAGCAACGACAGCTTGACCAATGGTTAGCCGAGAGCGAGGAGCACCAAAGGCTCTATCGGGCACTCTTGGCCAAGGACGACCTAACCGAGCAATATCACGCATACATGAGTCTGGACGGCGAGAAAGCTTGGCAAAAGCAGGCTTCGCTCATCGAACAGACGGAAGATGATGGCGCGCCTTGCCGTCATCGTTTCTATCATATTCCCAGGCGATATATGGGTAGGGCGGCAGCCGCCATTGTTGGCGTGTTGCTTGTGGCAGGCGCCTATTGGTTCCATCACAGACTGCCAGCGCAGAAAGCGCCAGTGCCAGTAAGTCAAGAGATGGTGGTGGCCATGCAGCAGGCTGAGCAAAGTTCCTCCAACGAGGCAACGTTGCAGGTAGGCGATGAGAAACCTCAGCAGGTAAGGTCGCTCAGCGCCCTGCTCAAGATGATGGCTCGGCAAGATGTAGACGAAGAGCTGCTGGGCACCCTCATCACCCGCAACGGCAAGGAGTTCTGGATGAGCTTGCCCGATGGTACGCGAGTGCATCTCAATGGCAACTCCAGGCTTTCCTATCCTTTGGCTTTCACGGGCGACCAACGAGAGGTGGCGCTTGTGGGTGAGGCCTATTTCATTGTGGCCAAGGACAAGGAACACCCTTTCATCGTGCATACCGCCAAGGGCGATGTCAAGGAATATGGTACCGAGTTCAATGTCAACACGCAAGGCGACAAGACCTGTGTCGTACTGGTAAAGGGAAGCATCAGCGTGCGTGCCGAGGGAGGCAAGGAACAGATGATGACCCCTGGCGACAAGGCTGAGCTCGCCATGCAAGGGGTGACGATGAGTAGGGTAGACGTGGCGCCATACGTGGCATGGAACACAGGCCACTTCAGTTTCGAGGACTGTAGGCTCGACGAGCTGATGCAGGTTGTGGCAAGATGGTATGGACTGAATGTCGTATTCACCTCCGACCAGCTTCGCATGGTGCGTTTCACGGGCAGCTTGAGCCGCTATGAGAGCATCGAGAACACGCTGGAGGTAATTGGTGCCATAGCCAATGTAAAGGTGGAACAACAAGATACAAGGATAATAATTTCAAAAATGTAAGAGAGAGCATGAAAAGAACGTACATTTCTACCATGGGTATGGCACTCGTCCTGAGTGTCGCGCCTTGCTGGTTTTCGTCCTCAATGCTGAGGGCGCAAACCCAACAACAAACCGTAGTGAAGAGCAAGGTGACGCTCAGCTTAAAGAATGCCAGTGTCAAGACATTTTTCAGCGAGATGAAACGCCAGACGGGACTCGACTTCATGTGTTCCGCCGACTTGGCTAAGCGCATGCGCCCCATAACCTTGAATGTGAAGAATGCCGACATGAGCCAGGTGCTCAGTGATGTGTTGGGCGCCCAAAACTGTGAGTGGACTCGCAAGGGCTACATCGTGATGGTGACCCAGCAAGTGACGAAGAAACTCACTGGCTACCGACTCCTCAAGGGAACGGTCAAGGATGAGGATGGAGAAGCTGTCGTCGGTGCCTTCGTCAAGGTGGCTGGCACCGACATCCAGACGGTGACCGATGCCAATGGTTACTATCAGGTGAGGGTGCCTGCCGACCGGTGTCAGGTGACTTATGTCTATTTGGGCATGGACACATCTTCTTATCATTTGGCTGCTGGCGAAGGCAATGCCACCCATCATGTCGTGATGACCTCCAACAATGAGCTGAAGGACGTGGTGGTGACTGGTTATCAAACCATCTCCCGCGAGCGTGCCACAGGTGCCTATTCCATCATCAGCAAGGAAGATCTGGCGAAGCGTCATTCCACAAATCTCGCCGATGCCCTCGACGGACTTGTACCTGGTATGCAGAGCCAGGACGACGGCAGGGGCGGCAAGAAGTTTACAATCCGTGGTACGAGCACGATGAATGCCAACAAGACTCCCTTGGTAGTAGTGGACGGTTATCCTATCATGGACAACAACGATGTGGACTACAAGCTCTCTTCCAATCCCAACCTCACGGCCTTGGAGCGTATCAACCCAGACGATGTGGAAAGCATCACCGTGTTGAAGGATGCTGCGGCTGCCAGCATTTGGGGTGCCCGGTCGGCCAACGGTGTCATCGTCATCACGACCAAGAAGAGCAAGAAGAAAAACGCAGTGGAGGTGGAGGCCGGAACACAGTTCTCCATCGGTGCCAAGCAGGACGTGCAGCATCTCACCAACCTTGCCACAAGCCGACAGACTATCAACTATCAGAAGTGGATATTCCAAAACAATTACCTCGGTGACGAATATACGCCGATCTTGGATAATATCAACAACTGTATGTCGCCCTCGGAAGTGCTTCTCTACCAGGGATTGCTGTGGGGAACGATGAGCGAGGACGAGATGAACGCGCAACTCGACAAGTTGGCCCAGTTGGACAATCGCAAGCAGATTTCCAAGTACATGCTCAAGACTCCCGTAGTCTCCAAGACCCATGCTTCGGTAAACGCCAACGTGGGTGGATGGAACACCCGTGCCTCCTTGCAATATGAGCATGAGGAGGGCGACTTCATCGGTCGCCACGACAACACATGGAAGGCCGATTGGCAGAACAGTTACCAGTTCAACAAGATGTTTACCGTGAACGTAGGCTTGAACTTAGTGAACAGCAACCGCCACTCCTCGCAGATCACTTACAGCGCCCTCGCCAATCTCGCCCCCTACGAGATGTTGGTCAACGAGGACGGTTCGTATGCCACCAACTGGTCGCCCTCTTTCAACTCGCATGTCCTTGGCACGCTCTACGACTGGAGCGGCTTCAGCTATCACGACATGAGCTACAATCTTTTGCAGGAAGCCCGCAACCGTCGCAACCGCATCAACAACACGCAGATGCGCACCCAGATAGGTCTACAGGTGAACATCATCGACGGCCTGCAGTTCAACAGCAAGTTCCAGTATGAGACGAGCCGCTATACTAGCACCAACTTCAACAGCGAGGAGTCGTTCTATGTGCGCAATCGCGTGAACTATTACACTCCCGTAGACGACAACCTTTCGGCTGCCGGATTATCGGCCATCCCCATGGGGGCCATCTCGTCCGAAGGAAAAGGCAAGAACCATAGTGCGCTCTTCCGCAACGACCTTTCCCTGGACAAGGTGTTTGGGGAGAAACATGCCGTTTCGGCCGTCATCGGCAACGAAATCAGCAACTATTATTATACGTCATGGACATTGCCCACCCTCTATGGCATCACAGCCACCTCGGCAGGAGTGCAGGGACAAACGGGCTATTTCGACACCTACGACCAAAGCACCAGCGCCATTGACGGAGTGGCAGCAGAGGGCAAGGAACATCTCACGGACACTTGGAACCACAACCGTTATGTCTCCTTCTATGGCAACGCCTCCTATATGTATGACGATCGATATGGCTTGAGCGTGAGTGCCCGAAGCGACGCCAGCAACATGGTGACATCGGAAGCCAAGTATCGTTGGAGTCCGTTGTGGTCTGTCGGCGCCATGTGGAACATCAACAACGAGTCTTGGCTCAAGGACAACAAGACCGTCAACCGCCTCACCCTTCGCGCCACCTACGGTAAGAACGGTAATGCGCCCACCATTTCGTCAGCCCGTACCACCATCAATACGCAGGATGGCAACTTGGATAATTTCACAGGACTTTACCCGGGCTCCATTTCCGACTATGGCAATCCTACGTTGAGATGGGAGAAGACGGCCATCCTGAACCTAGGCCTTGATTTCTCGCTTTTCAACAACCATCTCTTCGGTTCGGTAGACTACTACAACAAGAAATCCACCGATGTGCTGGGCGAGGTGAGCATCGCCAGCGTCAACGGCACCAGTTATGCCACGTTCAACAATGCCGCCATCCGCAACAATGGTATCGAGGTGAGCCTCGGCACACAGGGCAGCGCAGGCGACTTCGGATGGGGAGCCAACTTGAGCTGGGCTTACAACAAGAACAAGGTGACCAAGCTCTATATCGAGGCCAGCAACGTGAGCGACTTCATGAACAATACCTACATCCCCGACTATCCCATCGGCAGCATCTTCACCTTCGAATACGGTGGCATGGAGGACGGAATGCCCACCATCGTGGACAACGAGGGCAACAAGACACCTATCAGCGACATGTCGGTGTACATGGACGAGCCTGGCAAATGGATGCGCTACCAAGGTACGACGGTGGCTCCTCATACGGCTGCGCTCAACCTCGACGTGAGTTGGAAGAATCTTACGCTTTCCGCATTCCTCAACGGTCGCTTCGGCGGCAAGATGCGCATGCCTAAGTTCAACTACACAACCCTCGACTATTATGGTATGCGCACGAATCTCAGTGCCATGGTTGGCGACTTGATGGATGGTGCGGGGAATGTGATAGCCACTCCAAGCCGCAGCATGCCTCTGCCTACCGTGGATGGAGAAGGCAATCCGCTGGGCGTGTACGACTATGCCTATTGGTCGTTCTACTACAACGCACTCAACACTTCGGTGGAGAGCTCCGACTACATCTATCTGAGCGAGATAGACCTCAACTACAGTCTGCCCAAGAGTTTGTTCAAGGGCAGTTCTTGGGTGAAGAGCGTGGATGTGTATGGCAAGTTGGAGAACGTGGGGCTCATCTGGACAGCCAACTCCAAGCACTACAACCCAGAGTACTTACCGGGCAGTTGGGAGCCACAGCTCACATTCACCATCGGTGCCAACGTGAAGTTCTAATGTAGGATATAATAAAATTAGGAGAAACAACAATGAAGAAAATCATATACTATATGACGGCCCTTGTCTTGGCGAGCGGCATGCTTACCTCGTGCAACGACTATCTCGACACCGTGCAGAGCAAGGGCAACGACGAGGTGCTTACCTCCGGCAAACAGATTGAGGCACTCTTCGCCAACAGCGAGATGTTCAACACCAAGGCAATATACAATGTGTTTGCCTCTGACGACTATGGACTCACCACCGACCATTATGACGCCTTGGGCTATGTGGACGAGAACATCATCAACGGCATGTCGTGGAACATCGACGACGTGATCAGCAATCCCTATGGCGACGAAGCCTGGAGCGGAGAATACCAAAAGATATTCAACGCCAACCTCGTCATCAACAGCATCGACGAGATAACCGATGCCACCGACGGCGAGAAAACGGAGTATCTCGCACAGGCCCACATGCTCAGGGCGATGGCGATGTGGAGCTTGGTCAACACCTACTGTCTGCCTTACTCCGAGCAAAATGCCAGTTCGCTCGGTTTGCCTCTGAAGCAGACCACCAGTTATGAGGAAGACACGCCAAGAACCACCCTCCAGCAGACCTACGACTTCATCCTGGCCGACCTTGACGCTGCCGCCAACACGGCCAACACCGGCATCGTCGCCAACAAGCGTTGGTGGGTGAGCCGTCCTGCCGTGGAGGCCATGAAGGCCCGTGTCTATCTCTTCATGCAAGCGTATGACAAGGCTGCCACCCATGCCGCCGAGGCTTTGAAGTGCAGCGACGCCCAGCTCGACGACTACAACCAGTTGCGCTACCGTGTGGCCCAGGTTTCTCTTGACGGAGAGATGCAAGACGTGAACTATTCCGAACTTTACCGCTATGGCGACAACCAGGTGGCCAATTACAAGGAAAACTACCTGTCGGAATATTTCACCGGCGAGTTTGCGCTCATTCCTTCGGAGGATCTGATTTCGATCTACGACCAGGACAACGACCTGCGTTTCAAGCAATTCTTCAACAAGTACGCCCTCTGGGAGCAAGGCATTGGAGGCTTCGGCGACGACATCCTCTATCATAAGTTCAAGGACAAGATACAGGCTGGCCCTACCGTGCCAGAGATGCTCCTTACCGAGGCCGAGGCCTTGGCTCGCCAGGGCAAGTGGCAGGAGGCCTTGCCTATCGTCAACCAGTTGCGCCAGGCTCGCATCGACAAGAATGCCGACGATATCGAACTCTCTGCAAGCAATCAAGAAGAGGCTGTCAAGGCCATCTTGGAGGAACGCCATCGGGAAATGCCTTTCGTGATGCGCTGGTGGGATGTGCGCCGCCTGTCTTGCAACGAGGTTAGCTACGATGACGTCACCCTGGAGCGCACCTTCTATCGCGTGAGCGACAATGCGGTGGACGATTCCGAGGTGGACCACTATGTGCTGCCAGTAGGTTCCAAGCGATACGCTCAGCCTATCATCAACCTGGAAGTGACCCGTAGCAACGGGCAAATAAAGCAGAATGCCTACGATGCCAATAGCGTGCAAATCACCCAGCTGGAGATATCTGGCGGTGATGAAGATGGTGAAGGCGACGACGAAGGTGGCTATGATGATGAAGAAGATTGGGATGAGTAATTTTATTAAGGTATAAGGATGAAAATCTTAGGAAGACTCTCTCTCGGATGGTGCTTGTGCATGGCGATGTTTTGCGTCGCCATGCCAGCATCATCTCTTAAGGCTCAGACAGAGGTTCGGGAGTATCGGGCAGATTCGCTCGAAATGATGGTAGACAGCTTGATGCCTCAACTTGACTTGAGGGACGAGCAGACCGTGTTCAAGGCCTATTTCGCAACCATCGACAAGGTGGTGACACCAAAGGAATGGGCTGATAGACTGAAGGCCGATGTCGTGTCGCGAATGTTTGACAACTTCTCCGTGAGCGACCAGCACGAGCTCTACGACCTCTATCTGAAGGAGTCGGCTAATGCAGCCGACAGTTTGAAGAACAAGGTGAATACCCATTATGAGGCGATGATTCAAAAGTATGGTCACCTCTTCGCGGGCAAGCCTGCGCCCAATATCACCTTTACCGACAAGGCGGGCAAGCAATTGAGTTTGGCCTCCTTCCGCGGCCAGACCCTCTTGGTTGACATTTGGGGCACCTGGTGCGCTCCTTGTATAGCTGAGATGCCCTATCTGAAAGCCTTGCAAAAGGAATATGGCAACCGCACGGACGTGCGCATCATGAGCATCGCTTGCGACAAGAAGGCAGAACGATGGAAGGCTTATCTCGCCAAGCATCCTACCACTTGGCACCAGTATCTTGTCACCGAACAAGGCAACAAGGTGCTCGACGATGTATATTTCTGCGAGGGCATTCCCCGCTTCATCATCATCGACAAACAGGGCAATCTCGTCTGTGCCGACGCCATGCGCCCGTCAGATGAGGGCTTTAATGAATACTTTAAGAAGATAGTCTGCAAATAATTAAGAGACAACAATGAAACTCAAAATGATAACCATGGCGCTGCTCTCCGGCATCTCGCTCAGCGCAGTAGCCACCGCCCACATCACGGGCAAGATAAACAACTATTCGGGGGGCAACGTGCTCCTCATCCAGATGACCGACTCCTCACAGGTGACCGACACCATGCAACTGGCCAAAGACGGAAGCTTTGCCAAGGATATCAAGGTGGTGAGCCCAGGCATCGCCTATTTCGGACTGGAAGATAAGAAGGCGTTTTGCCAAGTATTCGTAGAGGATGACATTCGCTTCAATATCAACATGACGGAGAACAAGATAGGTAAAAAGGAAAATGCCGATGCACAACCTGTCACCTTCGAATATCAAGGCGACAACCAGGACTGTTACGACTATCTGAGGAGCCACGACACCTTCAATCTCTTGGAGAATTGGCCTTTCGAGCGTCTTGACACCATCAGTTTCAACGCTTATCGCCAACTGTGGACTGCCGAGGTGGAGGCTTACAAGGTGGAAGCCAACCAAGTGAAGAGCCTCGAATTCCGTAGGATGATGAACGAGCAACTCGACTATTTCGTATCCGCCGAACTCTTCCGCTGGGTGTGGGCGGATAACAAGGCTCATCTCTCAGACCCCGACTTCACGCGCTGGGTGGAGTCTTTCGACCACAACGATCCAAAGAACTTCGACTTCTGCGGCAACTACCTGCGCTGGTATTCGTTGGCCCATCCTTTGAAAGAAAAGGGCGGCAGCTTCACCATCCTGACCAAGGCTTTCGCCAACCAAGACATCATCAACCGCATGGCAGACGACCAGATTGTGCAGTTCTTGCGCGAAGCCCCCGAGGACATGGACGACCAGATGGCTGCCTACAAGCGAGTGTCCACAAACAAGAAGGGCTGGGCTGAGGCCGACAAGGTGTATGCCCACTACTCAAAGTTGAAGAAGGGAAGTCAGGCTGCCGACTTCACGATGACCGACAAGAACGGCAAGCAGTTCTCGCTCGCCGACCTGCGGGGCAAGGCTGTGTACATCGACTGCTGGGCAACGTGGTGCGGTCCTTGCTGCCAGGAGATTCCATATATGGAGAAGCTCTATCAGCACTACAAGGGCAACAAGAACATCGAGCTAATCAGCATCTCCCTCGACACCAACAAGCAAAAATGGATCAATAAGTTGAAGGCCGACAAGCCGCAGTGGCGCCAGTTTATCTGTCCCGACAATTTCAAGTCGCAACTCTGCCAAAACTATGACATCGATGCCATTCCCCGCTTCCTTTTCTTCGACAAGGACGGCAAGATTATCTCCCTGGATGCCCCTCGTCCATCGGATGAGAACATCATCAAGTTTATAGATGATGCCCTGAAGGAATAAAAGGAGTCAGGTGGTTAACGCATACTCTGCAACCATGTTGTAATCATCTTCAACACGTCAGGAGAGAACGTTTCCTCTATCTGCTGATACTCCACGATGGAGCCTGTCTGGCAATGCTGGAAGAGGTGGTTTAGGTCGTCTATCGCATGAATGTCATGCTTGCGGCAAACCAGTCCAGTTTCCAATGCCTTGATGTTCGACTCGCAGTCTACCTGCATGTCCTTCTTTCCGTTCAATGCCAAGACGGGGCATCTGATTTGCTTCAGTTGTTTGCTCACATCCACTCGCATGAAGTGCAGCATATAAGGTGTGTTCAACTGCTCCTTCGCCTTTTCTATCAGAGGCTGGAAAGTTGCGGGAATGTCATCCTTGTTGATTTCCTCCCACTTTTTGCCTTCCTGCAATGAAGTGAAGATTTTGTCCACGACAGAGCAGTAGTTGTTGACCATCTCTGCAGGCAGTCCCATGGATGCCAACGCTTGCCGGTTCTGATGGAGCAAGGTCTCCTTGCCCGAAATCGCCATTCCGGCAAGCGATACGGCAAAATCCACCTTGTGCTCGGCGGCAAGCATGAGGGCAATGGTGCCTCCCTCGCTGTGTCCAAGCACGCCAACCTTGCCGAATCGGGTGCGCAAGAACTTGATGCCAGCTTCTGCGTCTTGTTTGAAATCATCCGTAGTGAAGTCGGTGAAGTTGACCGACTTGTCGCCAAATCCTCTGTCGTCATAGCGCAAGGAAGCGATACCCTGACGTGCCAAGGCATCGGCGATGACGGCAAAAGGCTTGTGGCCAAAGAGCTCCTCGTCGCGATTTTGCTGACCACTGCCAGTCACCATGAGCACTACGGGCGTTTTCTTCGTATAGTTCTCGGGCAAGACGAGTGTCCCGTTGAATGTAAACTTGCCGTTGGCGAATGTCACGTTCTCCTCTTGGTATGGGAAAGGAGCCTTCGGTGTCTGAGGCCGTTTCACCTCTATCGCCCCTGGTACGAGTGTCAAAGGCAGGCTTATCCCGTTTTGGCGATACGTGCCGCAGATGCTGTCGCCGCAGATCTTGCCTTCATAGACAGCACCAATGGCCGCAATGCTTACTTTCACTTCGTTCTCTTTGGGTGTGCTTTTCTCGGCCTTGATGCCATTGGCTCCCTGCGAAGGGGAATCCATTGTACAGCCGTCTGCCTCAAAATGAAAGACCAAAGGCAACTTGATATTCTGCACGTTGAGCTCGCCTTTCCACGTGCCCTCCTGTGCTTTTATGCCTGTCACTGTCAAGATGAACAGCATGGCAAGAAACATTCGTCTTATTCTCATCATTAAAAAAGATAGTTGGTTTCCCGTCAGTTTTTTTAAAAAATCCCCTCAATGCCGAGAGTCTAATAGGCTCCCTCATTGAGGGGATTCTTATGTTTTAGGCGTGTTCTTATTAGGACCCGCCTTTAATCTCGAAAAAAGTGTTATTCCCACTCGATTGTTGAAGGCGGTTTTGATGAGATGTCGTAGCATACGCGGTTGACACCCTTCACCTTGTTTATTATCTCGTTGCTCACCTTCGCCATGAAGTCGTAAGGCAGATGTGCCCAGTCGGCAGTCATGGCATCGGTGCTGGTCACGGCACGGAGAGCTACGGGATGCTCGTAGGTGCGCTCGTCGCCCATCACGCCTACTGAACGAACGGTAGAGAGGAGGATGGTGCCTGCCTGCCAGATTTGGTCGTAGAGAGACACCTCAATCTCGCCGTTCTGCATATCGGCAGGAACACCTGCTGCCAATACTCGGCGGGCGTCCTCGCCACTCAACCTCACCTTATACTCACGCAAGCCACGGATATAGATGTCGTCGGCATCCTGGAGGATGCGGACCTTCTCGGGAGTGATGTCGCCCAAGATACGTACTGCCAAACCTGGACCAGGGAACGGATGGCGCGTTATCAAGTGCTCAGGCATGCCCATGGAGCGGCCCACGCGACGCACCTCGTCCTTGAAGAGCCACTTCAGTGGCTCGCAAAGCTGGAGGTTCATCTCCTTGGGCAGACCGCCCACGTTGTGGTGGCTCTTGATGACCTTGCCCGTGATGTTCAGGCTCTCTATGCGGTCAGGATAGATGGTGCCTTGGGCGAGCCACTTTGCGCCAGTCTGCTTCTTTGCCTCGGCATTGAACACCTCCACGAAGTCGCGGCCGATGATTTTGCGCTTTTGCTCTGGGTCGGTGACGCCAGCCAGGTCGGTGAAGAACTTTTCTGATGCGTCCACGCCAATCACGTTCAAGCCCAAGCACTTGTAGTCTTCCATCACGTCGCGGAACTCGTTCTTTCTGAGCATGCCGTGATCTACGAAGATGCAGGTGAGGTTCTTGCCGATGGCCTTGTGCAAGAGCATGGCTGCGACGCTGGAATCAACACCGCCGGAAAGACCTAAGATCACCTTGTCGTCGCCCAACTGAGCCTTCAACTCGGCAACGGTAGTCTCGACGAATGAGTCGGCGCTCCAATTCTGCTTGCTGCCGCAGATGTCGACAACGAAGTTTTTCAACAACTGGGTTCCCTGCAAAGAGTGGAACACCTCCGGGTGAAACTGCACGGCCCATACAGGCTGCTTGGTTGACGCATAGGCGGCAAACTTCACGTTGGCAGTAGATGCGATGCACTTGTAGTCCTCGGGGATGGCTGTGATGGTGTCGCCATGGCTCATCCACACCTGAGAGTTGTCGATGAAGCCCTTGAACAAGGGGTTCTCCTTGTCAAACTGCTGCAGGTTGGCACGACCGTACTCGCGGCTGTCGGCTGCCTCCACCTTGCCACCCTGGGCATAAGAAAGGTACTGGGCACCGTAGCAGATGCCGAGCACGGGAATGCGACCAATGAACTGGCTCAAATCCACCTTGAAAGCTTCCGGGTCATGGACGGAGTATGGGCTGCCGCTGAGGATGACACCGATCACTGACGGGTCGTCCTTGGGAAACTTGTTGTAGGGCAGAATCTCACAAAACGTATCCAACTCGCGCACGCGTCGCCCAATGAGCTGGGTTGTCTGCGAACCGAAGTCGAGGATGATGATTTTCTGTTGCATATATTGTTAATAATGTGATTGACTGTGTGGTGTTCTGATGGTGTCTTTCCCTAATGGCGTAGGTCCTCCAAGAACGTCTCCGCTTCCTGTATGGTGTCGAGCTTGCCCACGTCCATCAGCTTGAGGTCGGTCTTGAGATAGCCTTTTATTGGCACGTTGTGGCAGACGGAGAGGTAGAAATCCAATATGGGGAACTTGTCTGGCTCGCCCACCATGTAGGTGAACAGCTCGGGATAGACGAGGTGTATGCCGCTGAAGGCAAATAGCCTCAAGCCGTTTATCGTCAAGGGCTCGTCGGTGGGCTTGATGGGGTAGCACGCCTGGCGCAATATGGTCTTCACCTCCTCGTAGGGCGACTTCACCTCGCCGGTCTCGATGTTGACCCATCCCACGAGCCGCATCGTGTCGTTGAACACGAGATATCGTTTCGTCTTGCGCCAGCTCACGAGCAGTTGGGCTCCCGCCTTCTGGTGCGGTATGCCACAGTCTGGGCACACGACCTTGGGGTCGAGTGTGTAGAACTTGTGCAGGTCCACGTTGCTCAGGATGTCGACGTTGTGTATGAGGATCGGGTAGTTCTTGTGGAAGAGCTGTGCAGCCTTGCGCAATCCGCCTCCCGTGTCGAGCAGCGCCTCGGTCTCGTCGCTTATCTTTATGTCGATGCCGAAGTTGGCGTTGTCCTTCAAATAGTCTATTATCTGCTGTGAGAAGTGGTGGACGTTGACAACAATGTGGTCAACACCAGCCGCGGCAAGGTTCATGATGACACGCTTGATGAGCGGTTCGCCTCCAACCCTTACCAGCGCCTTGGGCATGGTATCGGTGAGTGGTTTAAGGCGTGTGCCCATACCAGCCGCGAAGATCATTGCTTGCATCATAGATAATGAAAATGTGTATATCGGTATATGCTATGCAAAGTTACGGAAAATCCCATTAAAAAGTCAACATTGCATTGACTTTTTAATGGGATTTTCTGTAAGGGCGTGTTATTTCTCCTCAATGTCGATTTGCGCGGGTCGCGGTTTGCCGGCAGCCACTGCAGGTTTCGCCGACATGCCGCCGCCATCGCGACGCTCTCTCCAACGCATTGCGAGGCTTTCGCGATAGCGGCGCAAGGGCAACGCGATTGTGGCGCAATGCCGGTGCGATTGCGGCGTGAAGCCGATGCGGTTGCGGCGCGACGCCGCTGCTATTTCTGATACACCCTCACCCAGTCTACATCGTAGCACACGGGCATTGCCGCCTTGTCCACCTCGCCGCCGTGGTCGCCGCCCATGGCGAGGTTCAGCAGGATGTATTGTGGCGTGCGGAACGGGCTCTTGTGGTCGCCAAGCTTGCCGTTGATGGTCTTGTTGATGTCGATGCGGTTGAGCAGTTCGCCATCGAGAAATAGGGCGATGGAGTCGGCGTCCCAGTCCATGCGCCACACGTGGAACTTGTCGCTGAAGTATGGGTCGCGCTCAAGGAAGTGGGCGTATGGAGTGGTGGAGGAGTTCCACACCGCCTTGTATTGCTCGTCGCTGCCGTGGGCGAAATTGGCGAGGATGGTCGGCACGCCGTCGATGTGGTAAAACTCCATGATGTCTATCTCGCCGCCCGATGGCCATGGCCATGTGCTGCCCAGCGTCCATATAGCGGGCCACGCGCCCTTGGCATAGGGTATGCGGGCGCGCACCTCCAACCTGCCATAGAGGAACTCGAACTTGCCGCGGGTGTTGATGCTCGACGACGTGCACTCTATGCCCTCGCGTCCTTTCTCCTCGCGCGCGGTTATCGTCAGCATGCCATCGTGCACGCAGGTGTTGTCCTCTTGATAGTATTGCCATTCGTGGTTGCGCACGAAGCCCTTCTCATAGTTCCACTTCGTCGTGTCGGGCTTGCCTGGCTCGTTGAACTCCTCGCTCCACACGAGGTGGTAGCCATCGGCCTCTTGTGCCATGCATTGACACGAGGCGAGTATCGCCATCGCGCATAATATAACATATTTCATAAGCTGAGTCGTTGTGTCGTGATAAGAAAAAAGGGCAGATGAAACAACGTTGGTCAATCGTTTCCTCTGCCCTGTCATCCTAAATCTTAAACCTTATATTGACTTGGAGCGGCAAAGGGTTATTCTCCGCCCCATTCCTTGTGCTGCTTGAGGTTCTTGTCGGTGTCGACCTCGTTTTGCGGAATCGGCCAAACGTCGTCTTGCGCACCGCGATACTGGCGCTCGTAGCAGCCATCGCCGTAGGTGGCATATTCTTGGTGCATGCGGTCGATGGAGTTCTTCCACTCGCCCCAGCGATAGAGGTCGGCAAAGCGAAGGTCCTCGAAGGCAAGCTCCACGCGGCGCTCGTGGCGCACGATCTGGCGAAGCTCCTCCTGCGAGAGGCCGGTGCCCTCAACGTCCTCAACCTTAGGCATGTGCACACGGTCGCGCACCTCGTTGATATACTTCGTGATCTCTGCCTGGCTGTAGCCGCCCTTCTCTATCATCGCCTCGGAGAGGGAGAGCAGCACCTCGGCGTAGCGAATGACATAGTAGTCGAGGCTGCCGTCATACTCGTTTGCCATGTTCTCGGGCACGAACCACTTCATTATCGCCACCTGCGACTTCGACGATATTCGCTTGCCGCCAGGGTTGGAGTCCTTTTCGTAGTCGTAGACATCGTTGAGCCACTTCATTCCTGGCACGAAGAGCGTGCCCTTCAGGCGTGGGTCGCGGTTCTCGAAGCGAGCGAAGTCGGGGTGGTCGGCGTCGTATGCCGCCTTGCCGGTCTTGCCCTTGAAGAGTGGCGACTTGTCGATAGGCAGGCCGTCGGTGCAATAGTAGTCGTCGCAGAGGTTGCGTGTCGCCTCGATGGCACCCATCGGCCCGCCCCAGCTGATGGAGAACGTCTGACCCTCTGAGAGTCCGGGTCCTGCGTAGTGTACGCCGAGAATCACCTCGTCGCACTCCTCGTTCTTCTCGGTGAAGAGCTCAGAGAAGTTCTTGTAGCCGTCGGAGCCGTCGCCCGACTTGAAGAGCGAGTACTTGCCTATGACGTGCTGGTAAGCCTCGATGGCGTCGTCGTAGTGCTTGGTGAAGAGCGCGAGGCGTCCCATGATGGCGTAGCCAGCCTCCTGCGTCAGTCGGCCCTTCGAGGCGGCGCCTTTGGCGGGCAGGTTGGGCAGGTTGGCCTTGAGGTCGGCAAGCACCTTCGTGGCAATCTCCTCCTTGCTCGTGCGTGCCGGCTCACATTCGGCAAGCGTCAGCGGTTCCTCAAGGTAGGGCACGTCGCGGAACACCGACACGAGGTCGCAGTAGCCCAAGGCACGCAAGGCAATGGCTTCCGCCTTGAAGGCAGCCTTCTTCTTCTCGTCGATGGTCATGGCATCGGAGTTCTTTATGAGCGTGTTGCAGCGCTTAATGAGCTCGTAGTTGGCGTTCCAGTACTTTGAGAAGCACTCATCGTTGGCGCTCGACGTGCCCTTGGCTATCGTTGAGCCGAGCATCCAGTCGCCCCACGAGTGGTCGCCGTTGTCGGTGCAAGTCTCGCGGCAGAGGAAGCCGAACTTCCAACCGTCGATATAGTCGTTGAACAAGTCGCCGTTCTGCATGGCGTCGTAGCAGCCCGTGAGAGCCATGAGGGCATCGTCTTCAGTCTTCCAGAAGTTGCTCTCCGAAATCTCGTTGGGGTTGCTGATGTTGAAGAAGTCGTCGCCACACGACGTGGCGGTGAGCAACAGCATGCCACACAACGGCAGGGTCTTGATATAGCGTGATAATGTATTGTGTTTCATAGTTGTTTGTCCTCCTGTTTTAGAAGTTAATGTTTACACCGAATGAGAAACTCTTCATGTTGGGGTGCACGTCGTTGCGCGCGTCGCCTGACGACTTCTCTGGGTCGTAGTTGTCGAGAGGTGTGAATGTCAGGAGGTTGGTAGCCGCGAAGTAAACGCGGATCTTTGACACGCCCCACCTGGCGAGTTGGTCGAAGGTGTAGCCCACCTCAAGGTTCTTCAGTCGCAAGTAGTCCGACTTGGAGAGCCAGAACGAAGAGTAGGTGTTGTTGATCTCACGTCCGAGCGCGGGCATCGAGCCGTTGGGGTTGCTCTCCGACCATCGGTCGAGGAAGCGTGTGGTGCGGTTGCCCTTCCAGTCGCTTGTCGACTCCCAGTTGTAGCGGTATATTCCGGTCACGCCCTGCCACAGCATCGAGATGTCGAAGTTCTTCCACGTGCCACCCATGTTGATGCCGTATGAGTATTTCGGGAATGGGTTGCCAATGATCTCGCGGTCGTTGTTGTCGATGTTGCCGTCGTCGTTGATGTCGGCATACATTATGTCGCCAAGCTTAGGCTCGGCTCCGTTCTGCTTTATCACCTCGCCCTTTGAGTTGGTGCGCTTGAGGTCAGCCTCCGTGCGGTAGATGCCGATGGCCTTCAGGGCGTAGTAGGAGCTGATGGGCTCGCCAATGCGGTTGATGGTGGATCCGCTGATGCGCTCGTCGAGTCCGCCCATGTAGAGCACCTCGTTCTTGACATGAGTCACGTTGAAGCCCGCGTACCATGTGAAGTCGCCCTTGCGGTCGTTGTAGTTGGCGCTCCATTCCCAACCGCGGTTGCGAACCTCGCCTACGTTCTGGTATGGTGCCGACAGTGAGCCGAGGAAGATGCCAGGCATGGAGAGCTGCATGAGGATGTCGGAGGTCTTGCGGTCGAACCACTCGAAGGATGTGGTAATCTTGTTGTTGAGGAATCCGAGGTCTATGCCGACGTTGACGTTGCGCGTGGTCTCCCACTTGATGTTCTCGTTTGGCACGGAGGTCTGCACGAGTCCGGCCTGCGGCGTGCCGCTCTGGTCGAAATAGTAGTTGCCACTTGCGGCATAGGTGGCGGTGTAGGGATAGTTGCCTATCTCCTGGTTGCCCAGCTTACCCCACGAGAAGCGCAGCTTACCGAAGAGCCACTTGCTCTGCTGCTCCATGAACTTCTCGCTGGTGAACACCCAACCCACAGACACTGAGGGGAACGTGGCGTAGCGGTGAGCCTTGGGCATGCGCGAAGAACCGTCGCGGCGCACGTTGAACTCAAAGAGGTACTTGTCGTCGTAGTTGTACTGCAAGCGACCGAAGAAAGACTGCAGGCGGTAGGCTGCTGCCGAGCCGCTGGTGTTTGGATTCTTCGTGCCGCCATCCTGCTCGTAAATGTTGTTGGTGGGGAATCCCATCTTCGAGGCAGTCAAGGCGTCGTTGTCGTAGCCGATCAATGAGTGGCCCACCAATGCGCTAATGCTGTGCAAGCCAAACTTCTTGTTGTAGGTGAGGAGGTTCTCGTTGGTCCACATGGTCTCAAGGTAAGTGTAGTCGTAGAGCTGGTTGTTCTCCGAGCCCACTTTCTTGATGTTGCCCTCAGCGTCGTAGCGCGCGTATCCTGTCGGCGAGAAGCTCTTGGTCTTGTTGTGGTAATAAGTGTAGGCGTAGCTCGTCTGGAACTTCAGGCCGTCGAAGATGTCGATGCCAATGGTGGCCTTGCCGTTGAAGCGCCAAGCGTCGTTGCGGTTGTAGCCCATCTCGATGCCCTCAAGCGGGTTCTTGAACTGCTCTGCGTCGGTATTGGTGCCATCCACGTATCCGAACTCGCCGTTGGTGGAATAGCGTGTGGGGACCGTCGGGCGTGCGAACCAAGATATCCAGCGCATGATGCCGCCCTCGCCGCCAACCGAGCGGCCCGGCGACTGCTTGTCGTTGTAGTTGCCAGAAACGTTCAGGCCAAACGTGAAGCGCTTGTATTTTGAGTCGACGTTAGAGCGGAAGCCCACGCGGCGCAAGCCTGTGCCAAGCATGATGCCCTTCTGGTCGGAGAAGTTGACAGAGGTCATGAAGTGGGTGTTCTCCGAGCCGCCCGACACCGTGACGTGATGCTGCTGCATGTGGCCCGTGCGCAAGATGGCGTCGAGCCAGTTGGTGTTGGCATAGTGGTCGGGGTCGGAGCCGTCTTGCAGCTTCTTGAGGGCGTCAGCCGAATAAGCCTGGGTGGGGTGAATCTCGTTCCAAGCCTGTGCCCATTGGTAGCTGTTGAGGTAGTCGGGCGTCACGGTGGCAGACTGGATGGAGTAGCTGCCGCCATAGTTCACCTTCACCGAGCCAGCCTGGCCACGCTTGGTGGTAATCAAGATGACGCCATTGGCGGCACGCACACCGTAGATGGCAGCCGATGCGGCATCCTTCAACACGGAGATGTTGTCGATGTCGGAAGGGGCGATGTCGGAAATCTGCGACAACGAGCCTTCCACGCCATCGATCAACACCATTGGGTTGCTGTTGCCGAACGTTCCTACACCACGGACGCGAATCTCGGGATTGTCGTCGCCGGCTTGCGCGCCGTTGGATGTGATCTGCACGCCCGTCATGCGGCCTTGCAGCAAGGTGGCGGTGTTGGCAACGGGCACGCCCTCAATGTCTTTCGACGTGATGGCGGAAACAGAACCAGTGAGGTTGGCCTTCTTCTGCACGCCGTAGCCTATGACCACGGCCTCTTGAAGCACGTTGGCGTCTTCCTGGATGGTGACATTCACCTGGCTGCCATTCCAAGTGAACGTGTATGGCTTGTAGCCAACATACGTGACGGTGATCTTTGAGCCCTTGGCAACTCCCGTGATCGAGAAGTTGCCATCGATGTCGGTTACGGCGCCGCCTTTGCCTCCAACGACACGCACTGAAGCGCCCACGATGGGCTCTCCGGTAGCGTCCTTCACCTTGCCTACACAAGTGGAGCTTTGCTGTTGTGCTGACGTGACAACTGATAGATTGTCGGGAAGGTCTGTTGCTGAGACATTAGTTAATGGCGACATTGCGCCGATAAGTGCCGCAAAAAACAGATTTGCTTTACTGTTCATAACGTTTGTCTTTTAGAGTTAATGTTAGTTTTTATGTGTCTTGTTATTGTTTTCAGTTGTGTTCGATGAGATTCTCAGGTCTATCATTTGCGCAGGACGGGCATGCCATCCTCAAAACTGATAGGAATCCATAGGTGGCGACTGTCGCTAAGGTGTTTCGGGTTCCAGATGTCGGCCATGAACACGTAGTCGGCTCCGCCGAACATCTTTCTCTGAGCCGCTGTTTCCACCTTATATATATATGTGCCTTGCGCGCCGAATGTCTTGTCGGCTCCCTCGCCACGGCATGGGTTGGGCAACTGCTCCCAAGGGCCGAAGATATTCTTCGCGCGGAACATCCTTGCGGCATTTGGCGCCCAGCCAGTGCATCCGCTCGTTATCATCCAGTAGGTGCCGTCTTTCTTGAATATCGTCGGGGCCTCGTTCTGCCCGCATGGCGCCACACGCACGAAGGAGCCGTTGTGTTGCATGTAGTCGTCGGTGAGCTGGGCGATGTGTATCGTCAGGTTGTCTTCCGATGAGAATATGTGGTATGCCTTGCCGTCGTCATCCACGAACAAGGTCATGTCGCGTGCCATTTGCCCACCGTCGAGGTCGCGCATGAAGAACATTCCGCGTTCTATCTGCGTGCGCCATTCGGGAGTCCACCATGTCTTCATCTCGGGGAAGAGCAACTGGTGGCGAAGGTCGGTGGTGTCGGGCTTGCAGAAACCTATCGGATAAAGGCCCGTGTTCACTCGACCGGAGCGCACGAAGCGGAATGGGCCAAACGGAGTGTCGCTCACCGCCACTGCCGCGCGTGCCGCCTCGTAGCCACGACCTTTCAGCTCAAGGTGGAACCACATGACAAACTTCCCCGTCTTGGCATTATAAAGCACCTTGGGCCGCTCTATGATGCAACCGCCCTCGATGTCGCTGCCTGCCTCCTGGGTCACGCTGAGCACAAGACCATGGTTGGTCCAGTCCTTGAGGTTCTTCGAGGTGAAGCAGCTCACGCCGAGCGAGCTGTAAGGTTTGCCATCGTCCGTCCGGCTTTCGCCATACCAATAATAGGTGCCCTTGTAGTTGAACACGCTTCCTCCATGGGCATTGATGTGCTTGCCAGTATTGTCCTTCCACACGCCTCCGTCCATGGGCGACTGCGCAGCCAGAGGCAATAAGGTTGCCATCATGGCTATAAGCAACATGATTCTCTTCATTCTGCAATAAGTATGATAAACGTATATAGGTTTTATGCTTCTTTTGCAAAGTTCTTCTTTTTTTCGCTAAAAGAAGGGGAAAAATCATTCAAAGATGTGCACAAATCGTGTTTTTCCCTACTTTTACGGCATTGTAGGTGCACATTTAGTTCAAAAAACCATAATTTTGCATTATCTAAAACCATGAACCGTATGTCTACATATATATATTACAAACCTGCACGAACACTTCTAACCTTATTGTTAGCCTGCCTGTTCTTCCTGACGTCAAAGGGACAGGCCACCGGCGACATGCAGGTGAGGCACTTTGAACTCTCCGCCCAACTGCCGTCGAACGTCGCCAACTTTGTGTATCAAGACGAGGAAGGCATCATGTGGCTCGGCACGAAAGGTGGCGTGAGCCGTTACGATGGCTACAACGTGCAGACGTTTCGCTCGAATCTCGCCGCGCCAAAGATGTTGCCAAGCAACAACGTGTTGGCAATGGCGGAGAACTCGCGTTGCTATATGATTGGCACGGCGAAGGGGCTTGCCATTCTCGACAAGCGCACTTTCAAGGTGAGCAGCCTGCCCTTCGCCGACGTGAACAATGTGGAGATACGCTCCTTGGCCATTGACCACAAGGGGAACGTGTGGGTGGGGACGTACCGCACGCTTCTTCGCTTGTCGCCCGACCTTCGTCATTGCGATGACATGTCGAAGAGGGGCGTGCGCCGCACGAGCGTCAATCAGGTGTATGTGGACCGCCAAGGCAATGTGTGGGTCATGTTGTGGGAATATGGCCTAAGCAAATACAATCCCGCTACAAATCGCTTCTCGTCCATGGCGACAATAGGCTCGCGAAACAACCCGTTCCGCATACTGCAGAATAGCGATGGCAGTTATGTCATCTCCACATGGGGCAACGGCCTCTTTGCCATGGACGGCAAGGGACGTATCAGCAAGATACGCAATGACAAGTCGTATGACGAGCTGCTTTCATGTGTTTTTGGCATTGTCAGAGACAGCAGGGACGGGATGCTTTGGATGGTGGAGAACGGCAATCTCATCACTGCGCGGCTCAACGGCAACAGCCTGGCCATAGTCCACAAGGAGGAGCTCGGCGACGTGGCAAAGCGGCAATTCAACTCCATCTGCAAGGATCGCGACGGGGATATATGGCTTTGCACCAAGGACGACGGCTTCATACGCGTGGTTGCCAACCGCGGGGCCTACGCCTTTGTCCCTTTAGGCAGTGCCATGCCCAACGTTAACGCCCGTCCATACGTCACTGCCATTTATGATGATGGACAAGGCCTTTGGTATGCCTTGAACGGCATTGGCATAGGGTATGATGCTTACAATGGCTCAAAGACGTGTATCGCTCCAATGCCCGACCATAGCAGCATGTCGTCGTTCCAAAACGTGTCTTTCATAGCGCGCCCGTCGTTTCTGCCAAAGAACCATGCGTGGATATTGTCACAATTCCAAAACAAGATTCTGGAGTTGGAACACGCTAATGGCGAGTTGCGTTTGGTAAGGGTCATAAGCACCGACACACCGGGCTTGCCTCGCACTCTTTTCGAGGACTCCAAACATAATCTATGGCTTGCCACAAACATTGGCATGACCGTGAAAAGGCGTGGCGACTCAAGGTTCAGGATGGTCAAGGAGTTGCCTTACGACGATTTCATCTCCATAACCGAAGACGACAAAGGATGGTTATGGATGGCAAGCCAAAGCCATGGCGTCGTTCGTGTCAAAGTTGCTGATGGCAATGGCGGCATCCTGCGCCTATATCAAAAGCATGCGTTCACGTCACGCAATAGCCAGCTCGCCACTGACCACGTGGAAGCTCTCGCCTACGACAACCTGCACCACAGGGTATGGATAGGCTTGGCAGAAGGAGGCGTGTATGCTTACGACACCAAAAGAAACAAGCTTGAGAACCATTCCAAGATAATGGAAGGATGCATGCGTGGCGATATTGTGAACATTGTTCCCGACATGCGAGGACAGATATGGATAGTCTCTGCTATGGACATAGCGAGATATAACCCGTCACGGGGAAGCCTGAACGTTTATACTTCTGCCGACATGGGAGTCGTGGACTTTGCCAAAAACGCGTTTGCCTTGTCGCGTGCCAAAGGCTGCCTGCATTTCGCAGGGCGTGGCGGCGCTGTATGTCTGGGACTTGAATGGCATGGCAACGTGCCCAATAGGAATCCGCACACCTTAATAGTGTCTGACATGAAAGTTGGGGGCGAGTCGATACGCAATGGCCTCAACGATGACTCCTACGCTCTCGACAACCACGGCCGAGAGTTACGCCTTGGCAGCGACGCGCGCAACATAGAGATTAACTTCACCGCTTGCGACTACGGACAACAGCGCCGTGTGTTTGCCTATAAGCTCGATGGCGTGGACAAGTCGTGGAATTACTGTGGGGAACGGCGGGCTTCAGCCTATTACACCGACATTCCCGCGGGCAAGCACCGGCTTCTCATACGCTCCACGGATGAGAATGGCTCGTGGACAAGCGGCGTCACCGCCTACACATTATATAAAGAGCCGCATCTTTGGGAGATGTGGTGGGCATATGTTATTTATATTGTGGCAGCCATTGCCATCGCATATCTCGTGTTTACCAAGACGCGCCAGCGCATAAGGGAGCGCCAGCATCGCCAGATAGACCGTATTGAGAGGCAGAAAGAAAAGGAACTTGTGCAGACTAAGCTGCGCTATTTCACCAACATATCTCACGACTTTCTTACGCCTATAACGGTCATAACGTGCATAATTGACGAGATGCGCGCCACGTCGGACGACTATCACGCACAAATAGAGCAAATACGTTCCAATCTTAATCGCTTGCGAAGGCTTATACAGCAGGTGCTTGATTTCCGAAAGGTGGAGAATGGCAAGATGGCGCTTGCCGTGAGCGAGGCAAGCCTTACCAAGCTCGTTGGTGATATATGTCATGACCATTTCGAGCCTCTTGCCACGAAGGAAAACTTGCGTTTTAATGTGAGCTTGCCATCGGACCGTGACATCCGCGGATACTTTGATGCTGGCAAGGTGGAAAAGATGCTGACCAACATCTTGTCGAATGCCTTTAAATACACTGAGCGTGGCTCTATAAGCGTCGTGTTGAGCGAGGAGGAAAATGAGGGAAAGCACCTTGCCATGATTGAAGTGGCAGACACGGGCGTCGGCATCGCGCCGGAAGACATGAAGCACATCTTCGACAGGTTCTATACTGCCAAGTCGTCTCGTTCCGACTCCAACGGGGTGGGGCTCTCGCTTGTGAAGGACATTGCGACGCTGCACCATGCCAGTATCGACGTGAGAAGCAAGGTAGGCAAGGGCTCTACATTCACGATTGCCCTGCCGCTCGACGCCGCAAGCTATTTGCCTACGGAAATGGCGGACAAGAACGTGGCAGCCGACTTGCTTGAGCTACGTGGCAATGCCAAACCAGCCGACGTGCCGACGACTGCCGACGACCGTAAGATGCTCATTGTTGAGGATAACGACGAGTTGTTGGAGATAATGCGGCGAGTGTTCTCGCGCTACCACAATGTGCTTACGGCGCGGAATGGTGAGGAAGCGATGGGCGTCGTTGCCTCTGACCAGCCCGACATCATTGTCTCCGACGTTATGATGCCCGTAATGGATGGATTGGAAATGTGCCGTAGGATGAAAGTCGACGCGGAGACGAGCCATATCCCGATAATTCTTCTCACGGCGCGCTCGACGGCCGCAGACCGTATAGAGTGTTATGAGGCTGGCGCTGATGGATACATTGCAAAGCCTTTTGAACTTGACGTGTTGAAAGCAAGGATAGAAGGCTTCCTGCGTCAACGCCATGAGCGGCAACAGGCTTACCGGACGGCCGACACGGCCGACACGGGCAAGCTGCAAATGTCTGTCATCGACAAAATGTTCATGGAGAAGGCGACAAGGGAAGTGGAGACGCATTTGTCTGACGAAGACTACGACATTGGCCAACTCGCCGATGCCGTCTGCATGTCGAAGTCGACCCTCTATCGCAAGATAAAGAGTCTCACCGACATGTCGCCCGTGGAATTTCTACGCTCAATGCGAATGAAGAAGTCGTTGAGGATGATAAACGAGTCGCCTGAGGTAAGCCTCACCGAGGTTGCCGACGCTTGTGGCTTCTCGTCGGTACGCTATTTCTCGCGTTGCTTCAAGGAAGAGTATGGCGTTACGCCGTCGGAGATGAGAAAGAACCCTGCTTAGCCTCAAGCGTCTGCTCTATGCCTTGCTCCCTGTGGCACACATGGACCTCAATGCCGAACTTCTCGTGTATGTGCTCGGCAAGGTGTTGCGCGCTGTAAACTGAGCGGTGCTGGCCTCCCGTGCAACCGAAGCAGAACATCAAGTGGGTGAAGCCACGCTGGATGTATCGGCCTACGTGCTTGTCAGCTAGGGCGTAGATGTGGTCAAGGAAATCGAGTATCTCGCCGTCGTCCTCAAGGAAGCGGATCACGGGCTCGTCGAGTCCCGTCAGCTTCTTGTACGGCTCGTATCGCCCAGGGTTATGCGTGGAACGGCAGTCGAACACGTAGCCGCCACCGTTTCCGGACGGATCCTCAGGTATGCCTTTCTTGTAAGAGAAACTGTACACGTCAACCACGAGCGGTCCCTTGCCGTCGTATTTTGAGAAGGTGGGCAAGCCGTCTTGCGGATGTTGCGGGTATATGTTGATTGCCGTGGTCTTGTAGCCGTCTTTTCGCGGTTGTACTGTTGGCTCCTTGTGGGCGAACTGTGGCATCTGCGTCAGCCTTGTCAGCACGTCGCGCAAGTAGGGGTAGGGCAGTATGTCCTCGCGAATCTTGAGCAAGTCGCGCAGGTTGTCCATGGCTGGTGGAATGCTGTCGATGAAGTGTTGCTTATGCTCGAAATATCCGCGGAAGCCGTAGGCACCAAGCACTTGCATGGTGCGGAAGAGCACAAACAGCGTGAGCCGCTCGGCGAAATGCCTGCTGGTTGGTACCTCGGTGTATTGCTTCAACGCGTTGTAATATTCAGCTATGAGCTCACGGCGAAGCTTGAAAGGATACTTGGCTGAGGCTTGCCAAAGGAAAGAGGCGAGGTCGTAATAGAAAGGTCCTTTCCTTCCGCCCTGGAAGTCGATGAAGTAGGGGGTGCCGTCCTTGTCGAGCATCACGTTGCGGGCCTGGAAGTCGCGGTAGAGGAAGCTTTCGCCTGGCTCCGCGGTCAGGTCTTTTGCCATGCGGCGGAAGTTTGCCTCAAGGTAAACCTCGTTGAAGTCGAGCTCAGTGGGCTTCAAGAAGCAATACTTGAAGTAGTTGAGGTCGAACAGCACGCTTTCTTCATTAAACTCCGGTTGCGGATAACATACGCTCCAGTCCATGCCACGCGCTCCCCTTATCTGTATGTTGGGCAGGGCGCGTATGGTCTTCTTCAGTAGCTCTTGTTCGGCGAGGTTGTAGCGCCCACCTGCCTCACGCCCGCCACGTATGGCGTCGAAGAGCGACGTGAAGCCGAGGTCGGTCTGCAAATAGCGCATCTCGTCATCGCTCACGGCAAGCACCTGCGGCACGGGCAGCTTTTGCTCGCTAAACTGTTTGGCTATGCTTATGAACGCGTGGTCTTCTTCCTTGCTGGTTCCTATTACGCCTATCACGGTGCTACCGTCGGTGCCTGTCAGACGGAAATATTGGCGGTTGCTGCCGGCACCTTGCATCTTGTCAATGTTGGCTGGCTCCGATCCCGACCACTGCCTGTATAAGTCAATGAGTTGTTGCATCCTGTTCGTGTTCTTGCCTCAAGTCATCGAAAAACTTCTTGGTCTTGCGGCGGTATTCATAATTAGCGATAAGGGCATCGACTACAAAGAGCAACAACATTATGCCCAACGACATCCAAAAGGAATGGGTCAGGAAAACGAGTCCGGTGCAGATGAGCAGAAAGACTATTATCTTTTGCCAATTGAGGCGTAATTTCATTTTCATGTCGCAAAGATAAGCATTTTTGCAGTCTTAAAAGGATAAGTTGCCCGATTTTTTATATGCTGTCAGCCTCTTTTCGCCTTATTGCTTGCTCGGCGTGATACGATGAACGCACCAAAGGCGCGCTTTCCACGGCCTTGAAGCCTTTGTCGAGGGCAATGCGGCGATATTCGTCAAACTGCCGTGGCGTGATGTATGCTTTCACGGGCAAGTGCCGCGCCGTGGGTTGCAGGTATTGGCCAATGGTCAGGATGCTGCAGCCTGTGGCAAGTATGTCGTCCATGGTCTCCAACACTTCCTCGTGGGTCTCTCCCAAGCCGAGCATTATGCCAGTCTTGCATCTTATGCCGGCTTTGGCTATGGTCCTCAACACGGCGAGGCTCGTGTCGTAGGTCGCCACCGAGCGCACCGAGGGCGTCAGCCTTCTCACGGTCTCCATGTTGTGACCCACCACGTCGGGTCGTGTGGCAAGCACCATCTCTATCAAGTCGGTCCTGCCCTTGAAGTCGGGTATAAGAAGTTCTATGCCCGTGCCCGGATTGAGTAGCTTGCATTCCGTCACTGTCTTTACCCAATGGCTTGCCCCATAGTCGGGCAGGTCGTCGCGGTCCACTGATGTTATCACGGCGTAGCGCAGGCGCATTTGCTGGATAGATTGTGCCACCTTGGTAGGCTCGTCGCCATCGAGCGGCTTGGGATGACCCGACATAGTGTTGCAGAATCGGCAATGCCGAGTGCATGTCTCGCCGCCAATCATGAATGTTGCCGTGCCGTTGCGCCAGCACTCGTTGCGGTTGGGACATAGTCCGCTCTCGCAAATGGTGTGGAGGCGGTTCTGGTGTATTATGGATTGCGTGTCGCCAAAGTGCTGGTTTGTCAGCATGCTGGTGCGGAGCCATTCTGGTTTTGCCACGTGGGGCTCGCGCCCGAACAATAGCCTGGCCAACTGGCCGTTGCTCATGCCACGTATGAACGCCCCCACGTCAGTCTTTTCCAATGCCGTGGCGACTGCCGTGCGCGTGAACTCCACGTGTGTTAACGCGTTGACAAGCTCTTCCAATGGTCGAAGGGCGAAGAAGTCGCCGCCAAGCCTAAGGCTCTCTATCTTGAAGTTCTTCACGCTGACAAACGCCTCAATCGCGCCCACCTCGGGGAATCGATGCTTGCACGACAGCGTGTAGGGTGGGTTCTTGCCTCGGATGAAGGCTTCCGACTTCCAGTTGCTCTCCAGCTCGGCTATCTGCGCCATGTCGGTGGCGGTCAACTTCCTGCATGCCTCATGGCACACCTGCTGCCGCGCCGCTTCGATGATGTCTTCCATCGGCATCTTGGTGTAGTCGCCCACGTTGGCTACCTTTGCGCCCACCGAAGCGACGCCTTTCGTGGGCAGTCGCTCCTTGTTGGTCGTGATGCAGTGTTGAAGGACGCTCAGGTCTGTCTTATATAATAATGTGTTGTGCATCACGTTTCTCGTGGGCGATGTATAGAAAGCAGCGCCTGCCACTTTCTTCCCGTCTATCATGATGTCGTTGCGGCCGGTCACCTCGGCTGCTATGCCGACGGCTTTCAGCACCGACGCCGTGATGCCCATGCACTTCTTGAAAGTCTCCTCCACGTCTTGCCTGTTCACTACATATGAGAACTGGTAGCAACCCTTGTCGGCATACACGCATCCGCCTCCGCTCTTCCGGCGGAATATGCCCACGCCGTGCTCGCGGCAGTAGGCCTCGTTCACCTCGTTTTCTATGAGTTGGTTGCGGCCTACCATGAGGCAGGGACGCACGTTCCAGATGAAGAAATACTCATCGTCGTCGAAGTGCGTGGCAACGTATTCTTCCACGGCGAAGTAAAAGGCGGGGGTCTTTCGGCTATCCTCTATCTCGGGTATCAGCAGATATTTCAATTGTCTTTGTCTTTAGTTGTTGGTTTCTTGATAACAAAGTTAGACAAAACAATTGAAATCCGCAAGAACGATAGGTTAAAAAAGGATATCAGAACAGTTCGAGCTTGTTTTTCCTAGCCTCGTCCAGTGGCTTTAGCTTGACTTGCTCTTGGTGATACTCCTCGCGTAGCTTGGCATAGTGGGCATACAGCTCGTCCAGGAAGGGCTTGCGCTCTTTCTCGTTCATCAGCTTGGCGAGAATGGCTGCGCTTTGCGATGCGTCTTTCTGCCAAATCACCGGACCCTTATAGGCTGGCGCGATCTTCAGTGCCGTGTGTAGCTCCGATGTCGTCGCGCCACCGATGAGCACGGGTATCGTCAGCCCAGCCTTGTCCATCTCCTTCACGGTGTTCACCATCTCATCGAGCGAGGGCGTTATCAGTCCGCTCAGGCCCACCACGTCGGCGTGGGTGCTTATCGCCTTCTTAACTATTTGGTCGGCTGGCACCATCACGCCCATGTCTATCACCTCGTAGTTGTTGCACGCCACCACCACGCTCACGATGTTCTTGCCGATGTCGTGCACGTCGCCCTTCACGGTCGCCATCACCACCGTGCCGGACGTTGAGGCTCCGCCGGTCTTCTCCGCCTCGATGTAGGGCTGGAGCACCGCCACGGCTTGTTTCATGGTCCTTGCCGTCTTCACCACTTGCGGCAAGAACATCTTGCCGTCGCCGAAGAGCTTGCCCACCACGTTCATGCCGTCCATGAGCGGACCCTCGATGATGTCCACGGTGCGCGGAAACTCTTTTATCGCCTCTTCGAGGTCTTCTTTCAGGTAGTCGCCGATGCCTTTGCGAAGGGCGTACACGAGTCGGTCGTGAAGCGGCTCTTTCCTCCACTCGTCGGTCGTGGTCGCCTTGGGTGCCACTCCGCCGTTTGCGGCTTTCTGGGCCTCCTTCTCGGCGAGCTTTCGCTCGGCAAGTTCCGTCAACTTGTCGGCTGCTCCGTGGTAGCGGTCAAGTATCGCGTCTTCTATTATCTTCAGCTCATCTGCTGGAATGTCCGAGTAGGTCACCTTGGTCGACGGGTTCACGATGCCAAAGTCCATTCCCACGTTTGTGGCGTGATAAAGGAATGCCGAGTGCATGGCTTCGCGAATGTAGTTGTTGCCGCGGAATGAGAAGCTGAGGTTGCTCACACCGCCACTCACGTGCGCGCCCTTGAGGTTCTCGCGGATCCACTGCGTGGCGCGAATAAACTCCAAGGCATAAACGTCGTGCTCCTCAATGCCGGTGGCTATCGACAGAATGTTGGGGTCGAAGATTATGTCGAGAGGGTTCATGCCCACCTTCTCGGTCAAGAGTTTGTAGGCGCGGCTGGCTATCTCTATCCTTCGGTCATATGTCGTGGCTTGTCCTATCTCGTCGAAGCACATCACCACCACTGCCGCGCCAAAGCGCCTCACGTCGCGGGCGTGCGAGAGAAACACCTCCTCGCCTTCCTTGAGCGATATCGAGTTCACGATGCACTTGCCTTGCAGGCATTTCAGTCCGGCGGTCACCACGTCCCATTTAGACGAGTCTATCATCACCGGAACCTTTGATATGTCGGGCTCCGAGGCTATGAGGTTCAGGAAGTTGACCATCTCCTCCTTTGCGTCGAGCAACGCGTCGTCCATGTTCACGTCTATCACGAGCGCGCCGTCCTCCACCTGCTTGCGTGCTATGGATAGGGCCTCCTCGAAGTTCTTCTCCTTTATCAGCCTCAGAAACTTGCGGCTGCCTGCCACGTTGCATCGCTCGCCGACGTTGACGAAGCGCACCTCGCTGTTCACGTCGAGCAACTCCAGTCCGGAGAGCCACAGCGTCGATGGCTTGGGCTGTGGCACGTGTGGGCGTTTGCCTTGCGCCAGCGCGTGGTATCTCTCTATGAACGAGTAGTCGGTGCCACAGCATCCACCAACAATGTTCACCAGCCCCTCGTCCATCCACTCGCCGATGAGTGGCGACATGCTCTCTGCCGTCTCGTCGTAGCCGCCCATGGCATTGGGCATGCCGGCATTGGGGTAGGCCGATATATAATAAGGTGCCTTGCGCGCCAGGTCCTCAAGAAATGGCTTCATCTCCCGTGCGCCAAACGAGCAGTTCAGGCCCACGGAGAAGATGGGGTAGGAACTTATGCTGCCCAGGAATGCGTCCATGGTCTGTCCGCTGAGCGTGCGTCCGGCGAGGTCGCTCACCGACACGCTCATCATTATGGGCAAGTCGACGCCACGTTCCCGCATCACGTTCATGGCGGCGTCCACGGCGCACTTGGCGTTGAGCGTGTCGAAGATGGTCTCTATCAGTATGGCGTCCACGCCGCCCTCCACAAGGCCGTCTATCTGCTCGGAGTAGTCTGCCCAAAGCTCATCGTAGGTCAACTCGCGCGAGGCGGGGTCGGTCACGTCTGCCGACATCGATAGCGTCTTGTTTGTCGGCCCCACCGATCCTGCCACGAAGCGCGGCCAGTCGTCAGTGGAGAACTCGTCGGCGGCTTGCCTTGCAAGGCGTGCGCCGGCAAGGGCCATGTCGCGGGCGGAATCCTCAAGATGATAGTCGGCTTGCGATATGCGTTGCGACGAGAACGTGTTCGTCTCTATTATGTCGGCGCCAGCGCTAAGGTAATTGCGGTGGATGTCGAGAATCACGTCGGGGCATGTCAAGTTGAGCATGTCGTTGTTGCCCTTGGTTTGTCCCTCGGCGTCCTTGAACCTCTCGCCACGGAAGTCCTCCTCGGTCAGTCCGCGCTTTTGGATGACCGTGCCCAAGGCGCCGTCCAGTATCATGATCTTCTCTCTTACTATATCTTGTATCCCCTTCATTGCTATATCTTGGTCTTCTTTGCTATATCTTGAATCCTCTTCATTGCTATTGAATCCTCTTCATTGATATATTTTGGTATTCTTTGTTGCTATATATTGATTCTTCTTTGCTATATCTTGAATTCTCTTCATTGTTATATTTTGGTCTTCTTTGTTGCTATATCTTGGGTCTTCTCCATTATTATGTCTTGAATCTTCTCTATATCATATATAAAAGATAATGTCTGCAAAATTACCATTTTCCAGCCACATACCGAAACGCTTGAATTAAAAGTTGTCGGCCTCCCGTTGAAATC
>CAVHEN010000043.1:0-30622 GCA_963635115.1 Oscillospiraceae bacterium
CAAAGCCCTTCGCCCCCCCTTACCCTACTCTCTTGCATACACGGGCACCGCCTTCCTTACCACTTTGTCGTTCTCCACGACCGTGATGTGGCATTGGCGGTAACCGCTCTCGCGGAGGACAGAGAAGAACTTGGCGTATTTTGCTGTCTTCTCATTTCCAAACCTATCGAAAACCGTAACGAAATCCGGTTTGTGCTTCCGCAGGGCATCATAACGCTCCTCCTTGATTTTCTCGCTCGGATTGTACTGCAACGCCCAATATTTGCATGCCGGCAGGGCGCGCGCAAGGAGCCCATAACCATAATCGCCGCTGATGACGAGTATTCTCGGGCGCTGCTTGCGTTGTACCACCTGCTGTATTTCATCCCACCGTTCTTGGTCTGCCGACGGGAAGAAGACGAGATTCCGCCAGTGCGTGTTGTATGCCGTGCCACCCAGACAAACGACAACCGCAACGGCAGCAATCACCGTCTTGGGCAGCGCGCAAATGAAACGGGAACAACACCCTACGAGAAAAAGCAAGAAGAACACATAGAAGGGCGTGACTATCGAAAAGTAGTAATACCACGACGGCTGCAATCCAAGGCTAAGAAAGAATGGCAGGTACGCCAACAACAACCAATACGACATACGGAATCGGCGGCAAAAGAGGACAATACCCACAATGGCACCGACAAGCATCACCGTCTGATAGAAAGCCATGCGGTCGATCAACACATTATAGAATACTGTGCGCCAGAGTTGAGAGGAATTGCGCTGCCCTGTAGTTAGAAACGTATTGACAAAATATTCCTGCACCATTGCCACAAGGTTGCCCTTCCACAGGAAGTACACGACAAAGGGCAGCGTCAGCGCGCCTATGCCAAGCAGACCGAAAAGCAGGCCGTCGGCCCGTTTCCTGCCGAACGACACGCCTAACACGACAAGCGCCATGCCGCCCATCAGCACAAACAGGTTCCACTTGATGAGCAGGCACCCAGCCATGCCCACGCCCAACCAAAAGGCATACTTCCTTACTGACGCGCACGGCGGGGACATCAATGCACGGCAGGTACAATAGATGCCGATGCATATCCACGGCATGCAAAAGTCCTCGGCTCGCACTTCTTCGCGTATTATGCGGTAGAATATCAGCATTGGCATCACGACAAGCACCAGCAGCGACTCGCGCCGCCCGACAAAAAGCCGCGCCGTGCGCCACAGGGCTGCGAAGGTCACGGTGTAGGCAAGCACGCTGAGCCAAAACACACCTATATAAGATGTGGGAGAAAGAAGATAACCCATGCCATAGATGAGCCAAAGCAACGGTCCCTTAGAGTCGGCAAAGTCAACATAGGGCGTCATTCCCTCCATCCAAGCCTTGCCGCAGGTGAAAAACCAAGCCGAGTCCTCACGTAAGGTGCACAAATTGGTCAAAAATGAGTCGGGCGAGAGCCACATCAGCAGGAAGAAAGAGAAAAGAAAAAAGCCTACATAGCTAAGAATTGTAAGCTGACAAGGGGGGGGGAGATTGCAAATTGCTCATAAAAACTCTGTATTACGTAAAAACTGTTACGCGGCAACCGTTATTCCGCACGGATGCTACGGCAACACGATGCAAAAGTAGCAAAATGTTTTTAAAACCGCACATTCTGAAACCAATAATTGATAACCGCCGTCCGTCCCATCCGTGAGATTCGTCTAACTCGTGGTTCAACAAAAGCGACTTTTACCCCATCCATGCGATTCGTCCTCTTCGTGGTTCTATTAAATCGCCCCGTTGCTCTATTCGTTAAATTCGTCTTATTCGTGGTTCTATAAAATAACCTCATGCTATATTCGTTAGATTCGTTCAATTCGTGGTTAAATAAAAAGCGACCCACAGCCGTGGCGGTTTTATTCGTTCGATTCGCTCAATTCGTGGTTAAATAAAAAACCTCATGCTATATTCGTTAGATTCGTTCAATTCGTGGTTAAATAAAAAGCGACCCACAGCCGTGGCGGTTTTATTCGTTCGATTCGCTCAATTCGTGGTTAAATAAAAAACCTCATGCTATATTCGTTAGATTCGTTCAATTCGTGGTTAAATAAAAAGCGACCCACAGCCGTGGCGGTTTTATTCGTTCGATTCGCTCAATTCGTGGTTAAATAAAAAACCTCATGCTATATTCGTTAGATTCGTTCAATTCGTGGTTAAATAAAAAGCGACCCACAGCCGTGGCGGTTTTATTCGTTCGATTCACTCGATTCGTGGTTAAACAAAATCAACCCGCAGGCATTCCGATTTCCCAGCGCGAACATTGCACTGATCCGTGTTCCTGTTTTGGCATTTAATGCGTAAAGCCCTGAAAGGGCGAAACAACACAGCCCAGGGTGAGGACGGAGAGA
The DNA here is from genome assembly GCA_963635115.1 of Oscillospiraceae bacterium. GTDB lineage: Bacteria > Bacteroidota > Bacteroidia > Bacteroidales > Bacteroidaceae > Prevotella. The sequence continues at coordinate 2,368 of CAVHEN010000043.1, forward strand.
AGCGACGGACGTAACCCTGGGTTTAGACATGCACAGGTGTCGGCTGGCCTGAAAGGTCAGCACAACATTTACTAACATGCAGAGATTCAACCATTTCTTAGTTCAGACAATTAAGGTGTACAACCTTTAATTTTACGCTTTCCATCAAGGTCGCATTTCAAATAAAGTTGCACCCATACCGTAAAAACCACACGGGCAAGACGCAAGGAAGTCCCAGCCGCGGCATCACTATGCCAACACAGCGCCAAAAGGCTCGCGACGCCGCCCAATTTCCATGGTTTCGGCTTTGCGGCGCAAGGGCATCGTCATTGCGCCGCAGAGGCAATGCGTTTACGCCGCAATCGCAACGGCATTACGGCGCAAAGCCGAATGCGTAAAATATGGCTACCAATAGACGTAAAAATAGCATCGTAATCACGCTACGCCAGCGCAAGGAGAACGCAAGGCCATGGCAAAACCTAAAAAGGAATGTGATTTTTCGAGTTATTCGATTCTTTTTCTTACTTTTGCGCCAAAACACATTATTCACTATGATTTTTAAGTACGACGTCATCGTCATTGGCGGAGGACACGCTGGTTGCGAAGCGGCGTGTGCATCGGCCAACATGGGCGCGAAGACATGTCTCATAACGATGGACATGAACAAGATCGCGCAGATGAGCTGCAACCCTGCCATTGGTGGTATCGCTAAAGGACAAATCGTGCGCGAGATTGACGCGTTGGGCGGACAGACGGGTATCGTCACCGACCTCACCGCCATCCAGTTCAGAATGCTCAACAAGGGCAAGGGTCCTGCCGTGTGGTCGCCAAGGGCACAATGCGACAGGGGACGCTTCATCTGGGAGTGGCGAAACAGGCTCGACAACACCGACAACCTCGACATCTGGCAAGACCAAGTGGACGAGCTGATAGTGGAAAACGGAGTGGCCGTTGGCGTAAACACCGTTTGGGGCGTGGAGTTCAGGGCTGGAGCCGTGGTGATAACCGCCGGCACCTTCCTCAACGGACTGATGCACATAGGCCGCAAGCAAGTGGCTGGTGGCAGAATAGCGGAACCTGCTGCCTACCATCTCACGGAGTCGATAACAAGATGGGGCGTGAGGTCTGGGCGAATGAAGACAGGCACACCGGTGAGGCTCGACAAACGATCCATCCATTTCGAGGATACCGAGGAGCAACCCGGCGACACCGATTGGCACCAATTCTCCTTCAGTGGGGTGCAGCATGCTCTAAAGCAGCTACCATGCTGGACGTGCAACACCAACGCCGAGGTTCACCGCATACTGAAGGACGACATAGCAAATTCGCCCCTTTTCAACGGTCAAATCCAAAGCACGGGACCACGCTATTGCCCGTCTATAGAGACCAAACTCGTGGTGTTTCCAGACCGCGACCACCATCCGTTGTTTATCGAGCCTGAGGGAGAAAACACCAACGAGATGTATCTCAATGGCTTCTCCTCTTCCATGCCAATGGAGACGCAACTGGAGGCAATCCACCAAATACCAGCTTTGAGGGACGCAAAGGCGTATCGACCAGGCTACGCCATAGAGTACGACTACTTCGACCCGACACAGCTCAGCCATTCGCTCGAATCGAAAGTAATCGCGCGCCTGTTCTTCGCGGGACAGGTTAATGGAACCACGGGATACGAGGAAGCAGCGGGACAAGGATTGATGGCAGGCATCAACGCCGCGCTCAGATGCGCCGCGTCGGAACCTTTCGTGCTGAAACGCGACGAGGCTTATATTGGCGTGCTCATCGACGACTTATGCACAAAGGGCGTGGATGAACCGTACCGTATGTTCACATCGAGGGCGGAATATCGCATATTGTTAAGGCAAGACGATGCCGACGCGAGGCTCACGGAAAAGGCTTACAACATCGGGCTCGCCAAAAAAGACCGATACGACCGATGGATGAGCAAGAAAGAGATGATCGGTAACATTATCAACTTCTGCGAGTCAACGACCGTACACCCAAAAGACATCAACCCTGCCCTTGAGTCGATAGGCACCACCCCACTCCACTTCGGTTGCAAAATCGCCGATTTAATCAGCCGTCCTCAAATCACCATCAACCAGTTGGCAACTGTCGTTCCTGAGCTTAAAGAGAAACTCGACAAGTTGAACGACCGAAAGGAAGAGACGATAGAGGCAGCCGAGGTCAAGATAAAGTATAAAGGATATATAGAGCGAGAGAAGATCGTTGCCGAGAAAATGCACCGTTTGGAGGATATCAAGATCAAGGGACACTTCCGCTACGATGAGATCTCAGAGATAAGCACGGAAGGTCGCCAAAAGCTCCAACGCATCGACCCCGACACATTGGCGGAGGCAAGTCGCATCCCTGGCGTATCACCGTCAGACATCAACGTTCTACTCGTTCTGCTCGGCAGGTGAGACCATCAAGCCGCGCCGCAAACGCGCGGCGATCGCTATTGTTTCACGTGAAACAAATCAGAACATAAACATTTGAAAACAAACAAGATAACACTTAAAGTAAAACGTAAAACATGAACAACCAAACATTGGTAGAGAACCTGCGTACAATCAAGGATTGGCCGATAAAAGGCGTCAATTTCCGCGACGTTACCACCCTTTTCAAAAGCGCGGAATGCGTCAAGATTATTAGCGACATGATGTACGACCTTTATAAGGACAAGGGCGTGACAAAGATCGTGGGCATAGAGAGTCGTGGCTTCGTGATGAGTTCTGCCGCCGCCATCCGATTGAACGCAGGCATCGTGCTTTGCCGCAAACCAGGCAAACTGCCTTGCAACACCATACAGCAGAGTTACGCAAAGGAGTACGGAATAGACACGATAGAGATACACAAGGACGCCATCACCTCCGATGACGTGGTGCTTCTCCACGACGATTTGCTGGCGACAGGTGGCACTATGAAGGCAGCCTGCGACCTTGTGAGGAAGTTCAATCCAAAGAAGATCTACTGCAATTTCATCATGGAGCTCATCTCCGAGTTCCCTCACACGCGCGAGATCTTTGACAAGGACGTCGAGGTAACAAGCCTGCTCCAGTTTTAGTTCCACGTGAAACAAAACGAGGAAAACAGTTGCCTGAGAACAGCAAGTTAATGGGTATGGTTAAGGAAAAGAATGAGAAAAGGCTTGAGTACCTGAAAAACATCGTGCTCAATATGCCCGAAAAGCCTGGCAGCTACCAATATTATGACGACCTGCGTGAAAACGGGGGGCAGATAATATATGTGGGGAAAGCCAAGAATCTGAAGCGGCGCGTATCGAGCTATTTCCACAAGGAGGTAGACCGATTCAAGACAAAAGTGCTCGTCTCGAAGATAATGGACATTTCATATACGGTCGTGAAGACCGAAGAGGATGCCTTGCTTCTCGAAAACGCTCTCATTAAGAAGTATAACCCAAAGTACAATGTCTTGCTGAAAGACGGCAAGACTTACCCTTCGATTATAGTGACCAACGAGCTTTTTCCGCGTGTATTCAAGACGCGACACATAAACAAGAGGCTCGGCACTTACTTTGGGCCATACCCACACATTTCCTCAATGTATAATGTCTTGGCGTTGATCCAGAAGGCATTCAAGCCAAGAAGGTGTCACCAGCAGTTGACGCAGGAGGGCATCAACATGGGCAAATACCGTCCGTGCTTGGAGTATCACATTCACAACTGCGAGGGCTGTTGCGTCAGCAAGCAGTCGAGAGAGGATTACCTTGAGAACATCAGGCAAGCTAAGGAGGTACTGAAGGGCAACACCCGCGAACTGTCGGAATGGGTCTACAAGCGCATGATGGCGAATGCCGAGCTCTTGAAGTTTGAGGAGGCAGAGAGGCTGAAGGAACGTTATATGCTCTTGCAGGACTTCGTGTCGAAGAGCGAGGTGGTGAGCCATACGATCAACGACGTGGACGTGTTCACCATCACGGATGACGACAACAAGAAGAATGCCTACATTAATTATATACACGTGAAGAACGGTACCATCAACCAGAGCTTCACCTACGAGTATAAACGCAAGCTCGACGAGAGCGACGAGGACTTGCTGTTACAGGCAATTCCGGAGATAAGAGAGCGCTTCGGAAGCACGTCGAAGGAGATTATCGTCCCGTTTCAGATGGAGTGGAAACTGCGCGACGCGGAGTTTTTCATTCCCCAACGCGGCGACAAGAAGCACCTCTTGGAGCTCTCTGAGATGAATGGCAAGCAGTATAAGTTTGACCGCCTGAAGCAAACCGAGAAGCTCAACCCTGAGCAAAAGCAGACGCGCCTGATGAAAGAGTTGCAGGAGAAGCTTCATCTCGACAAACTTCCCTATCACATAGAGTGTTTCGACAACTCAAACATCTCCGGCACCGACGCTGTTGCGGGCTGCATAGTCTATAAAGGCATGAAGCCCTCAAGGAAGGATTACAGAAAATACAACATCAAGACCGTTGTTGGTCCAGACGATTACGCCTCCATGAAAGAGGTCGTGAGAAGGAGATATTCGCGCATGATAAGCGAGAAAGCCGCCCTACCCGACCTCATCATCACGGACGGCGGCAAGGGCCAAATGGACATCGTCAGGGAAGTCGTGGAAGACGAACTGCACCTCAACATCCCCATTGCAGGCCTCGCCAAGGACGACCGCCACCGCACAAACGAGTTGCTATTTGGCTTTCCCGCACAAGTGATAGGCTTGAAAACCGACAGCGAACTGTTCCACGTTCTCACGCAAATACAAGACGAGGTGCACCGTTTCGCCATCACTTTCCACCGCGATAAGCGCTCCAAACACGCGCTACATTCCGCCTTGGACGACGTCAAGGGGATAGGCCCCAAGAGCAAGGAGGCTCTGCTAAAAGCCTTTAAGTCAATGAAATACATAAAGGGTGCAAGCGCGGAAGAACTTGCGACCGTCATCGGAAAGGACAAGGCGCGAAAGGTTTTTGATGCGCTAAATCGACAGGAAACATAGGTAGGGTTGAGTGATTAGGGCAGCAAGGGTAATAGAACTGACTGAAACCGCCTGAGCAATGCGGTTCAATAAAGTAACAAGAGTAATTTAACAAGCGAACAGAATAATGAGAGTAGTTATACAGCGCGTCACAAAAGCGTCAGTGACGATCGACGGCAAGGTCAAGTCAAAAATAGGCAAAGGTTATCTCATCCTCGTTGGAGTGTGCTCCGAGGACACTGAGGAGGACGCGGCTTGGCTTGTAAAGAAAATCATCGGATTGCGGGTTTTCGACGACGAGAACGGCGTGATGAACCTTAGCATTGGCGATGTTGGTGGCGACATCCTTGTTGTTTCCCAATTCACGCTCATGGCAAGCTATAAAAAAGGCAACCGGCCGAGCTGGATCAAGGCGGCGCCCCACTCCATCTCCATCCCCCTCTACAATCGTTTCTGCGAGTTGCTGACAACCGCCTTGGGCAAAGAAATAGGCACCGGCGAGTTTGGTGCCATGATGGAGGTCGAGCTCCTAAACGATGGCCCCGTGACGATATGCATGGACACAAAGAACAAAGAGTAATAACTCAAAGGCAACAATAGACTTATCACCACGGTATTGCATGCTAATCTCAGCAACGGAAACGATTTGCCTCAAAATAGCTAAAATTGGGCGCAAAAAACATGGCATTGAAATCGACCAAGTGGTAAGACGAGGCTAAAAAACCGATTCTCAGAGAGGATAAAAGCAATAAGCCAATGGCTAACAAGTTAAATCTCAGCACGTTGCGCTAAACTTTTGTGATTATTTTATTACAACACAACATTCGCAAAGAGACGTAAAACAAGAAGCGAACCGCCGACATACGTGTGTTTGCGCAATTGCACGCAATCACGTTGCGCGCAATTGAGCAATGAGACATTGGCGCCAACGAGCAATAATGCAAACGTAAAAGAATGCGATTACGCAATGAGGACACGCAGCAATTACGCAATGGAGAAAAGAAGCAAACATGAAAAGGAAAAAGCGTTTGTGCCACTATCGGTAAAAAAGCCAAGCGAAGTAGACAAGTAAGACAAATTAAATGCTTATCTTTGCAAAAGGTAGACAGTACAAGAGCAAATGGCAAACAGTACAAGAGCAAATAGCAGACGGTGCAAGACCAAATGATAAACAGGGCGTGAGCAAACATGCGAGGCAAGCTTTACGCAACGGTGAGGTTCGAACTGTCTACACAAATGACTGAGACAAGATGACAATAAAAGAAGCACAAACCGCCGTAGACGATTGGATAAAGCAATACGGCGTGAGATACTTTTCAGAACTGACCAACATGGCTGTCTTGACGGAGGAAGTCGGGGAACTGGCGCGAGTCATGGCCCGAAAGTACGGCGACCAAAGCTTTAAGGAAGGCGAGAAAGACAACATTGGTGAGGAAATAGCCGACATCTTTTGGGTGCTCTGCTGCATCGCCAACCAAACAGGCATCGACATAACGGAAGAGTTGAAGAAAAGCATCGACAAGAAAACCAAGCGAGACAAGGAAAGACATATAAACAATCTTAAATTAAAATAGAATCATGGGAGTGATAAAAGAGAAAATAACAAGCGAAATCCAACCGCAGCGCAGCAAGGGTTTGGTCAGCAGCAGCAAGATTGACCAGGCCTTTGCCAAATATGACTTCAACGTGAACGAGGAGGAAGTGAAAGAAAAGGTAAGCAAGATCATTGCAGACAAGGTGCCTGAGAACGACACACTTGAGGTGAAGAAGTTCTTGTTAGGCTCCGTCGAGCTGACATCTCTTCACACGACCGACACCTTGGAGAGCATTCTCGCCATGGTGGAAAAGGTGAACAAGTTTGAGGCTGCATACCCTGATCTACCGCACGTTGCAACGATCTGCACATACCCCAACTTCGCCAATCTGGTGCGCAACAGCCTCGAAGTGGACGGCGTTGAGATTGCCGTCGTCTCCGGTTCCTTCCCCTCATCACAAACGTTCATTGAGGTAAAGGTGGCAGAGACCGCCCTCGCCATAAAAGATGGCGCGACTAACGTGGACATCGTACTGCCGGTGGGTAAGTACCTTTCTGAAGACTACGAAGGCGTTGCTGACGACATCAGCGAGCTGAAACAGACCTGCGGCAGCGTGCCAATGAAGGTCATCCTTGAGACTTGCGACCTCCCTACCCTATCAGACGTGAAGAAAGCCGCCATTCTCGCGATGTACAGCGGCGCCGACTACGTGAAGACGTCTACGGGAAAAGAGAAGGCTGGTGCCACTCCAGAGGGCGTCTACGTGATGTGCAAAGCCATAAAGGAATACTACGATGAGACTGGAATCGTGATAGGCTTGAAGCCAGCCGGTGGTATAAACACGGTTAACGATGCCGTCACTTATTACACGATCGTGAAGGAAGTTCTCGGCGAAAAGTGGCTCACAAACGAGCTTTTCCGTTTGGGCACAAGCCGATTGACAAACCTTCTGCTCAGCGAAATACTGGAGAAGGAAACGAAGTGGTTCTAAAATCCAACCACAATGATTAGGGGCGGTCAACTGTTGACCTCCGCGAACAAGGAAACCACATGTTTCCAAAACAACGCGGGAGTCAACAGTTTACCACCCCTAATTTTTATTATTCAGTGCAGAAAAGGCGTTACTTTCTGCGTTCAATCACGAAGTCGAGATACGCCTTCAGGCTGTCTTTCACCGGTCCATCTTCCACTTCCTCATCGAGCAAAGCCAGCGATGCGGCATGAAGCTCCCACATCCTCTTCTCCGCATAATCTATGCCACCGTTTATCTTTGTGAAGTTCACGAGGCGAGCAATCTCATCCTTCGACACCGTGCCGTCCTTAACCTTATAGGCTATTTCTGTCATCTCAGCGTCGTGAGTGCTATTCAGCGCGTAAAGGGCTGGCAAGGTGAGCTTGCCCTCAGCCATGTCGTTACCCGTGGGCTTTCCTATCTCCGACTGGTCGTAATAGTCGAAAATATCATCACGAATCTGGAATATCACGCCAAGGTTTCTGCCAAACTGCTTGGCATTTTCAATGTCCTCCTCCTTAGCGCCAGCACTCAATGCTCCCATGGCAGCACAAGCCTCGAAAAGTGCGGCTGTCTTCTGCTTTATCACGGAGTAGTAAGCCTCCTCAGAGAAGTCTTTCGAATGGATGTTTTGAAGTTGCAATATCTCGCCATTTGACAATATCCTGCCCAACTCGGCGAGATAGCGCACGATGACCTCGTTGTGCGTGTAGCTGATGTGGAGCAACGCCGTAGACAGGATATAATCGCCCACGAGCACTGCCACCTTGTTGCCATACACCTCATTAACGCTTGCCTGACCGCGCCTCTCACCGCTTTCGTCAACCACATCGTCGTGAACCAGCGAGGCTGTGTGCAGCAGCTCAAGGCCAACCGCGGCGTGCTGAGTGACATCTGTGATGCCACCGTGACATTTGGCCATCAGGAGTATGAGCATGGGACGCATGCGCTTGCCCGCGCGCTGACGGATATGAAATAATGCCTGAGACAATAATCCATCAGAATGAGACAGGGAACGGTCGAACAGGTCTTTAAAATCGTTCAACTCCGAGGCGATCGGTTGCCGTATTAGTGAGATATAATCCATCAGATAGTGATATTTACTACAAAATTAGTTATTTTAAATGATATAGTGGAGACGCTGTGGCAACTTTTTCGTAATTTTACACAAAAATAGAAGTTCACTTACAATTTGACAACAACACTATCATGAGCAAACTCTTTTTGCTTGACGCATACGCCATCATATTCCGGTCTTATTATGCTTTTCTGAAACGTCCCACCATCAACTCAAAGGGTCTTAACACATCGCCGGTGCTGGGATTTTGCAACACCTTGAAGGAAATACTCGACAAGGAGAAACCGGAATACCTTGGCGTGGCTTTCGACAAGGGCAAGACCTTTCGGCATGAGGCGTTTCCAGCCTACAAGGCTCAGCGACAGGAGACGCCGGAGGACATAAAACTGTCGGTGCCAATCATCCAAGACATCTTGAAAGCCATGAACATCCCTATCCTCATAGCCGAGGGCTTTGAGGCTGACGACGTGATTGGCACGCTGGCAACGAAAGCCGCTGAAGCGGGAGTGGAGACATACATGCTCACGCCCGACAAGGACTACGGCCAACTAATACAGAAAAACGTGTTCATGTTCCGCCCAAGGCACGGCGGCGGATACGACAAGATTGGCGAACAGGACATTGAGGAAAAGTACGGAATACCAAACGCAGCCAACGTGATTGACCTGCTCGCACTGATGGGCGACTCTGCCGACAACTACCCAGGATGCCCGGGCGTGGGTGAAAAGACAGCGGCAAAGCTGATAAACCAGTTTGGCACCACAGAGAACTTGCTTGCCCATACCGATGAAATAAAGGGCAAGATCAGGGAAAAGGTGGAGAACGCAAAGGCAGACATTGAGATGTCGAAATTCCTCGCGACCATAAGAACCGACGTGCCAATAGAGCTCGATCTCGACAAGCTGAAAGTGACGGAGCCTAACGCCAACGAGCTGCGCGCCATCTTCGACAACCTTGAGTTCAAGCGCTTCACCGAGCGATTTCTTGGCAAGCAAGAAGCCAAGGTGCCACAGCAGCCAGACCTTTTCGGCAATTACACGATTGCGCGCAAAGACGCAAATACGCAAACAAGCAGTGGCGCAACGAATCAAGAAGGCAATGGTGAAAGCGAGAATGTGACGTTGAAGCTTGCGAGCATCCACACCGTGGAGCATAACTACCAGCTAATCAAAGACAAAGAAGAGGCTCGGCTACTGTGCGAGAAGCTTATCCAAAGCCCATTTGTCAGCCTTGACACGGAGACAAACTCTACAAACGCCATCGACGCGGAGCTCGTTGGCTTGAGTTTTTCCGTCAAGGAGCACGAAGCTTTCTACGTTGCAATTTCACCCATTAGGGAAGAGGCGCAAGAGATGGTAAACATATTCAAGCCTCTCTACGAGAACAACGACAGCCTGAAGATTGGCCAGAACATCAAGTACGACTATGAGGTGCTGCGTAACTATGGCATAGATATCCAAGGCAAGATGTTCGACACCATGCTCGCCCACTATGTTTGGCATCCTGAATTGAGGCACAACATGGACTATATGGCGGAGACATTGCTTGGCTATCAGACCGTGCACATCGAGGAACTTATAGGGCAGAAAGGCAAGAGCCAAAAGAACATGCGCGACCTTGCCCCCGAAGAGGTTTACGAATATGCTGCCGAGGATGCCGACATCACGTTGCAGCTCAGAAACGTGTTGGAAAAGAAGCTCGACGAGGTGAACGCCCGACGGCTTTTCGAGGAAATCGAGATGCCATTGGTGAAGGTTCTTGCCGACATGGAAATAAACGGCGTGAGGCTCGACACCGACCAGCTGAAGGAGACCCAAAAGGTGTTCACCGAGAGGATGAACCAATACGAGAGACACGCCTTCGAGGAGGCTGGACAAGAGTTCAACATATCGTCGCCAAGGCAGGTTGGCGACATTCTCTTCGGCAAGATGCAACTTGTGGATAAGCCGAAGAAGACCAAGACGGGGCAGTATGTCACCTCAGAGGAAGTGCTTCAGCAGTTGAGCGGCAAGGCGGCAATAGTAGACGACATACTCAACTATCGTGGCATGAAGAAGCTCCTCGGCACCTATGTGGAAGCGCTGCCAAAGCTTATCAGCGCCAAAGACCAGCACATCCACACTTCGTTCAACCAAGCCATCACTGCCACGGGCCGACTGTCGAGCAGCGACCCGAACCTGCAGAACATACCCGTGCGCGACGATGACGGCAAGGAGATAAGGAAATGCTTCATACCCGACGAGGGCTGCAAATGGTTCTCTGCCGACTATTCGCAGATTGAGCTTCGCATAATGGCGCACCTGTCGGGCGACGAGAACATGATCGAGGCGTTTCGCGAGGGTTTCGACATCCACCGCGCCACGGCTGCTAAGATATGGAAAGAGCCAATGGAAGACGTCAGCGACGCACAGCGAAAGAAGGCTAAACAAGCCAACTTCGGCATCATATACGGCATCACGGCATTCGGACTGGCACAGCGGATGGACATCGGCAACAAGGAGGCAAAGCAGCTCATCGACGACTACTTCGTGACGTTCCCCAAGGTGCATCAATACATGGAGCAAGCCAAGGAGAGCACGAGGGAGAAAGGCTACGCCGAGACTATGTTTGGCAGGCGCCGCTATCTGCCCGACATAACATCGGGCAACAACACGGTGCGTGGCTTCGCCGAGCGCAACGCCATCAACGCGCCCATACAAGGCTCAGAGGCTGACATCATCAAGATTGCCATGATACGCATATGGCGACGCTTCAAGGACGAGGGACTCCGCTCGAAGATGATCCTCCAGGTGCACGACGAGCTCAACTTCTCCGTCTATCCCGACGAGGAAAAGAAAGTGGAGGAAATCGTGATAGAGGAAATGCAAAACGCCGCCAACCTCAGCGTGCCCTTGACCGCAGATTCGGGTTGGGGCACCAACTGGCTCGAAGCGCACTAAGACGGGGTTGCGGCGCAAAGGCAATGCGATTGTGGCGTAATGGCGCCGCGATTGCGCCGCAAGGGCAATGCGATCGCGGCGCAATGGAAAACGAAGGAATGTGGCGCGAAGATTCTCCTACATTAATCGGCATAGTGCCTGAAATATAGAGGGAATAGTGGGCCATGAAAGACCCGTTCAACCAAACCAAGGAGAACCTTAGGCGAAAAAGCAAATAACTTAAAACGGCGTCATTGAACATGCTTGTTCAATAACGCCGTTTTAAGCTTTAGTTGCTGATAATTTAATTACTGTACCACAACACAGTCAGCACTGTCGAAGCTGGCGGTTATAGTTTTCGAGGCATTCTCAAACTTCTTAAATGTTTCTTCGCTCATCTTGCTGAAATTAGCATTTTGATGTGGCTGGAAAACATATTTAGCAGGCTTGTATGTTGAGAAAGTATCATTGTTGTTGTTGCCTACGACCATGTCAAGATAAAGGACATATGACAGTTTCTCGACCTTCCTGAGGTCTACGCCATCTTTAACCTTGCACTGGGCGGTCACCGTCATTGTTGCTGGGAACTTGGTGAACTGCTTTTTGTCGACCTTATACTTGCGCACTTGATAAGTCTTACCATATTCAGCCTTAGTAATAGTCTCGTCATAGGTGTTGTCTTTTGTAAGTTTAACCGTCTCGCCGTCAATAGTGCAAGTGATGTCGAAATAGTCGAACATCTCGCTAAATACACAAAGCACTGGCTGTGCGTTGGCAGTCGTAGCCGTTGGCTTCTTGATCTCGTTGTCGTCGTTGCTGCCACAAGACGTTAGGGAGACACATGCCACGCTCATGAACATGGCAATGAGTAATGAAAAAAACTTGTTGTTCATACGTTTCATTTTTGTAGTGAATACTTCTGCAAAAGTACAACTTTTTGTCCGTAGACGCCAAGTTTATGCTGAAAAAATGCAATAAAACTGTGCAAAAGATATATGATTTGCGCAACTTAGACTTTCCCTAAAAAGTTGCCAGGGCGAGCAAATTATCATAGAGCGTAGCTGTAAAAAGGCTGGTTCCCAATACGGAAGCCAGCCTTCTTGTTATAATGTCGTTGATGATTACTTGACGTCTGTCGCGCCCTGGCCTGCTATCATTGGCCAACCTGGGTTCTGGTAAACGTTAGAGGTGGAGAGGTCGGTCTGGTCGCCTGAGGCGGTCTGACGGAACGTGCTCTGCGGCAATGGAGACAGATAGTGAGCCGGAGTGAAGTGGTAACCATTGAACACCGAGTTGTTCACGCTGGAGATCTGGTACGGGCGGATGTAGTCGCCACTGATGCTCTTGTCGCTCATGTTGCCCTTACCGTCGGCAACGCTCACCACCACGAGGTTTGTTTGGCCTTGTTTCCAAGCGCCTTCGTATACGGTGCCCCAGTACTTCATGCCCTCAATCTGGTAGCCGTCCACCTGGTCGCAAGCACGCCAGCGCTTCAAGTCGGCCCAGCGCATGCCCTCGCCGATGAACTCGTTGCGGCGCTCGCGGCGGATGTTGTAGGTTGTGGCGTCTACAAGTTGTCCGTGAGAGTAGGCGCCGAAGTCCCACTTAGCCTCCTCGCTCATGTTTGTGGCGGCGATGGTCTTGGTGTAGTCAGGATCAACCTTTGCGCGTGTGCGCAATGCGCGCCAATACTTGTCGGCAGTGGCATCGATGGTGTTGTTGCGAAGCCAAGAAGCCTCCATGTAGTTGAGCAAGGCCTCCGTGCCACGGAAGACAATGCTTCCGCTCTCGCCGTAGCTGTGTTCCAAGCCTTGGTTTGCGTCATAGTTCTTACCCTTCTTCAGGGCGAAGCCTGTCACCATGCGCGACTCGCTGTTGCCCTTCACGGTCCAGGCGAGGTCGGTCTCCACGGCACCCTGGCTGGTGTAGTTCTCTATCGAGCCATCCTGCTTGGTGAAGATCTGAATGCGTGAGTCGCGGTTCTGCAGAGTGGCCTTTACGCCCTCGTTCTCCCATGCTGGGTCATAGCCAGAGCCTGCGGCGTAGATAGGCAAGCCGTTGCGCATGAGGAACGAGTTCACGAGGCCGCGTGTCCAACCTGTGCCGCCGCCATTGCGCTGGAGCTGCATTTGGATGTTGTGCGTCACGTTGGCCTTCGACTTGTCGAAAGCACGATACATTATCACCTCGCTATAGCCGCTCATGTCCTTGTCGCAGAACATGGTATAGTATGGGTTCAAGCTGTTCAGGCTGGCGTCCTGACCCTCTGCGGCATCGGTGTTCTGCACGAGATTGCCCACGAGCTTGTCGCCGAGCTCCTTTGCCGACTTCATGGCCTCCTCCAGGAACTTGTTGATAGACGAGTCGATGTCGAAGCCCTGAGCGTCCTCTGCCTTGCCTGGCCAACCCGGACCGCCTGGCACGAAGGCCGTTCCCTTGTGATACTTCTCCCATGTGGCCTCGTAGAGAGCCACGCGCGAGCGGAGCAAGAGGGCGGCATCGCGAGAGATGCGGTTCTTGCCGCCAGATGGCGACTCAGAGAGATACGAGAGCGCCTTGTCGAGGTCGTCGATGATAAACTGTGCCACCTTGTTGCGCGGCTCGCGCTTTGAGGCGGCGAGCAGCTCCTCGTAGTTGTCGTCGAGCACTCCCTCGAATATCGGGCAGTCGCCTATGCTCTGCAGCTTGTCGAAGTAGGCGTAAGCGCGGAGGAAGTAGCCCTCGCCGATGTAGTGGCGTATGGTGGCGTCAGTACCAGAAATCTGCTTTGCCTCATACTTCGGCAGAACCTGCGCGAGGAAGTAGTTGCAATCGCGAATCTGGTAGAAGTTCCAGGCATCGCTGCGCGAGCTGGCTGATGTTGATGAACCCACCTGCCACTCGCCAGGGACCCAACGTGTTGAATATTCCACGGCGGCTTGGTTGTCGGTGGCATTGTCGTAGCCGAACGTGCTTATGCCGTAGCTGCCTGGCGAGAATGCTGTGAAGAATCCGTAGAGATTCACTGTGTAGGCAGCCAAGTCGGCCTCGCCTGTGAAATAGGCCGCCGGCGTGACGCTGCTCTCTGGCTCCTTGTCAAGGTAGTCGTTGCAGCTTGTCAGGCCGAGCGATGCGCCCAATACGAGCATTGAAATATATTTGAGCTTCATATCTTGTTTCCTTTCTTCTATAATCTATTCTTATAATCTGTAAGATTAATGATGCGTTAGAATGTCACGCTAAGACCAAACGAGAAGGTCTTCGACAATGGGTAAGTCTTGCCTATCTGTCCGCCATAGCCAGCTCCGATGAGCTCTGGGTCGCCAGCCTTCGTGAAGTTGGTGATGGTAAAGAGGTTCTCTCCAGATACGAAGAAGCGGACGTTCTCGATGTAAGCCTTGCGGGTGATGGCCTTCGGCAGGGTGTAGCCGATGGTGAGGTTCTTCAGGCGGCAGTAGGCTGCGTTCTGCAGATAGCGTGTCTGTGTGTGTGTGTTACGGCTACCGCTCCAGTCGGCGCGTGGATAGTAGGCGTTTTTGTTGTCCTCACGCCAGTAGTCCTCATGGAACTTGAAGCCTGTAGCCTGCCACTTGCCCGTGCCGATAGCGCCCCAGAACACGGCACCGCTGGCGGCGTAGTCGCGCTTGAGCGTGCCTTGGAAGAACACCTTGATGTCGAAGCCTTTCCATGCGGCGTCGAGGTTGAGACCGAAGTTGTAGCGCGGTGTCTCGTTGCCGATGATGCGCAGGTCGCCGTGGTCTTCGAGCGTGTACTGTCCGCGGTTCACCTTGCCGTCGCCGTTGAGGTCGGCATACATTATATCACCTGCTGTCCAACTGTTGCCGAGCGAGCTTTGGTCGGCCTTCTTGAGGTGGTTGTCCATCTCTTCCTGGCTGTTGGCGATGCCCAACGTGGTGTAGCCCCAGATGTCGCCGAGCTTTGTGCCGGCATAGTAGCTGCCGAGGTTCTTCGACGGGTTAGGATACTTGTCGATGGTCACCTGGTTGTCGCTCAACACGAGCGATACGCCATAGCTGAAGTCCTTGATGATGTCGCGCCAGCTGATCTGCAAGTCCCAGCCCTTTGATGTCATGTCGAGGTTGTTCACCTTAGGAGCTGCTGCACCGAGGATGTCGGGGAGCTCAGGAGCCGGACCCACCATGTCGAATGTCTTGCGCTGGAAGTAGCCGAACGATCCTGTCAGGCGGTTGTTGAATGCTCCCCAGTCGAGACCCACTTCCCATGTGCGGCTCTTCTCCCATGTGAGCGAAGACGACACGAGCGAAGGCTGTGACGAGATGTTTGGCTTCTCGTTGTTGATGAGCCAGTTGCCACCCTGCGAGGTGAAGCCGATCGTGGGATAGAAAGGATACCAGTTGTCGGTGTTCTGGTTGCCGAGCTGTCCCCAAGAGGCGCGGAGCTTCAAGGTGTTCACATAGTCGGTCAGTGGTTCCCAGAACTTCTCCTGGGCGATGTTCCAACCTGCCGAGAACGATGGGAACACGTTCCAGCGGTTGGCGCGGAGGAAGCGTGACGAGCCGTCGTAGCGGATGTTGGCCTCGAAGAGGTAGCGGCCCGCGTAGTCGTAGTTCAAGCGGCCGAAGAAGCCTGCCGTCGTCCATGCGTTGTAGGCGCCCGAGGCCTTCGGGTTGGTAGTGGTGGTGTTGAGTGTTGCCACACCCGACATGATGCCTTCTTTCTGCGCGGTGACATTGCGCTGGCGGTACCACTCGCTCTGGAAACCGCCCATGATCTTCATGTTGTGGTCGCCGAATGAGTGTGCGTACTCGGCAAAGAGGTTCGGGTTGAAATAGTTCGACTTGAAGGTATACTCATACACGCTCGACGTGGAGTTGGCTATCACATACGAGTTGTTGTCGCAGTCGTAGCCGTAGACGGTCTGCCAGTCGCTGTGGTTGAACTGCGTGATGATGCGGTAGTTGAGCTCGGCGTTGAGGGTGAGGCCCTTCACCGGTGTTGCCACGAAGGAGAGCTGCTGCGCTATGCGGTCGGTCTGGTTCTTGGCGCGGCCACCGTTTTGCAGCTGTGCTATGTTCGACTCGGGCACGTAGTTGCCGTTCGGGTCGGTCACGGGCACTATAGGCCAATAGCGGCACATGTTGTGGTAGAACACGTTGGTGCCACTGCTGAGTTCGGTTGGCGAGTCGAAGTCGATGCGCGAGAAGCGCGTGTTGTAGGTCATGCGCAACCAGTTGGTGAGCTGTGCCGAGACCTTGCCCGTCAAGGCATAGCGCTGCTGGCTGTCGTCGCCATGACGGAGCAGACCGCCACGGTTGAGGTAGTTGGCAGACACATAATATTGTATGCGATCGTCGCCACCATTGATGCTGAGGGTGTGCTCTTGCGAGAAGGAGTTGCCAAACTGCTCCTTGAGCCAGTCGGTATTGCCAAGGGGCAGGATTGACGTGTCGTCCCAGACCTCCCAGCGGTTGTTGCTGTTCTTGAACATCTTCTGCATCGAGTTGTCGGTCTGCGCCTTCTTTATCAGCTCCAGCCTTTCAGGTGTGAACCACACGCCGTTGTTGCTGTTGGAAGATGCGTCGTTCATATATTTTGCCCACGTGTAGGAGTCCATCATCTCCGGCATGTTGAGTGGGGAGTCGAAGCGGAACGAGTTGTTGTAGTTGATGGATGCCTTGCCCTTCTTTCCGCTCTTGGTCGTGATGAGGATCACGCCGCCTGCCGCGCGCGAACCATAGATAGAAGAGGCCGACGCGTCTTTCAACACGGAGATGTTGTCGATGTCTTGTGGGTTGAGGGCGTTCATGTCGCCCTCCATGCCGTCGATGAGCACGAGTGGCGTCACGGAAGAGCCTGCGCCGATGGTGCCAGTGCCACGAATGTTGAACGACTTGGTGGAGTTGAGCGTACCACCGTTGCTTGACGTGGAGAAGTTCATGCCTGCCACGGCACCCTGCAAGGCGTCAACCACGGAGTTGACCGGGCGCGCCGAGAGCACCTTGGAGTCGACGGTAGACACGGCGCCGGTGAGGTTCACCTTCTTCTGTGTGCCGAAACCCACGACCACGACCTCGTCCAAGGTCTTCTTGTCGTCCTCAAGCAGCACGTCGAGCGAAGTGCCGTTCCACTTCACGACCTTAGTCACGTAGCCAATGTAGGAAATCTTGATCGTGGCTCCAGGTTTCACCCCGCTCAGCGAGAAGTTTCCGTCGATGTCGGTCACCGTGCCGAGGTTTGTCCCTTCGACCACTACCGAAGCACCAATCACTCCCTCACCAGTGGCGTCTTTCACAACGCCCTTGCATGCGCCATCTTTCTGTTGTACAGAATTAAGAGGGGTCGCGTTGTTCGAGCCAGCTGCGTATGCCATCTGTCCACCGCTCAACGGAGCAGCAGCCAACAATGCCATAATCATACCGGCAGTCTTGACTTTTTTGTTCATAAGTAAACTGTTTTATAGTAGGTTTAAAGATATTTTATCGTTGCAAAATCGTGTTGCAATTGCAAATATAATTAAAATTCTATTGTTTAGGCTATATGCCGCTTTGTTTTTAACGTTACTTATATTTTTTAACACTGCGCGAATCCAATCGCCAAATGCTCTCTTCCTGATGTCCATGCCCACGGCATCGCGCCGCAAGGGGACGCGCGAAAAAGGCCGTCGCCTTCACGCCGTAATGCCATTGCCTTCACGCTGGAAAGGCAATGGCATTACGACGCAATCGCGTCGGCTTCACGGCGTGAAGCCGACGGCACTTATAAGAGGTGGCGCGAGGCCTGCGTTTATATCATCTTCAGCAGCTCGCGCATGCCTTCCGACGCGCCTTTCTGTATCTGCCTCACGCTGCTGTCCACGCCCACGGGGTTGGGGTCTATGAGATAGACGGGCGCGTTTCTCGGGACAAACTGCACCAGCCCTGCCGCCGGATAAACCACGAGCGACGTGCCGATGATCACGAAGATGTCGGCCTCCGACGCCGCCTTGGCGGCAGGCTCAAGCATGGGCACGCTCTCGCCGAAAAACACGATGAACGGACGGAGCAACGACCCGTCGCCAGCCTTCGTGCCAGGCTCCACGTCGTTGTTGTCGGGTGTCATCTCCTTTATGTAACGTGGGTCGTAAGGGTCATTGCTGGAGCACACCTTGGTCAGTTCCCCATGCAGGTGGATGACCTTCGTTGAGCCAGCCTTCTCGTGAAGGTTGTCCACGTTTTGTGTGAGCACTGTCACGTCGTAGTCGTTCTCCATCTCGGCTATCAGCTTGTGGCCCTCGCACGGCTGGGCGTCCCATAGCTTTCGGCGCAGCTTGTTGTAAAACTCGGTCACAAAGCTAGGGTCACTCTCCCACCCCTCGTGGCTCGCCACCTTTTCCACTGGATAGTTCTCCCACAACCCGTCGTTACCGCGGAACGTCTTGAATCCACTCTCCACCGACATGCCGGCTCCCGTCAAAAACACTACTTTCTTTTTCATATCTCAAATATTTTTCGCTTATATCCAATAATTTGCACAAAAATACTAAAATAATATGATTATGCTATCAAAAAAGCGTAACTTTGTGCGATAATATTTATCCGACATAAATCATAAACAGAAAATAATGGACAAAGTAAGCTACGCCCTTGGCATGAGCATCGGGCACCAATTGCAACAGATGAACGCCACCGACCTCAACATCAACGATTTCGCGCAAGCCATCACCGATGTCTTCAACGGAAGCGCACAGTTGACCGACGCCGACGCGCAAGTCGCCGTTCAAGAGTTCTTCAGCCGCAAGGCGGAGGAGCAGGCAAAGGCTGCCAAGGCTGAGGGTGAGAATTTCCTTGCTGAGAACGCCAAGAAGGAAGGCGTGAAGACCCTGCCGTCAGGACTGCAATATAAGGTATTGCGCGAGGGCAACGGCCGCAAGCCGGCTGCCACCGACCAAGTGGAGTGCCACTACGAGGGTACGCTCATCAACGGTCAGGTGTTCGACTCAAGCTACCGCCGCGGCGAGACTGCCACGTTCGGCCTGAACCAGGTGATCAAGGGTTGGACAGAGGGCTTGCAGCTCATGCAAGAGGGAGCGAAATACCGCTTCTTCATTCCTTACGACCTCGCCTACGGTGAGCATGGAGCCGGACAATCCATCCCTCCCTATGCCGCCCTCATCTTCGATGTCGAGCTGGTAAAGGTGAAATAACATCTCATCAACATGGACAATCGAGTAATAACAGAAGAAGAAAAGGAAAACCAAAAAATCCGAAAGGAGAAACTTGGCGGGTACTTTCTCGATATGTCTAAACTCACGTTCGGAGCTGTCGTTTTGGGAGGTATCGCAACCATATTCCACCATAATTCATGGATTGAGGTTATATCAATATTGATAGGTTGTGCAATGACTGCCACTTTTGGCATGATAGGAAATAATTTTCTTAAATTGAAATGACATGGGATTGCTACTTATTTTTACGATTGGCTTAATAAGCGGAATAATTCTGCTTCTGTGGATGCATACCCCCAATGGCAAACGATGGGTTAAAGGTTATTAAACAAGAAAACACAAAACAACAATAAACACAAATGAAAACATTGAAGACTTTGGCCGTTATGGCCACCGCCGCCTTGGCTTTCTCAGCTTGCGGCAACTCGTCAGCACCCAGGGCTGACCTCAAGACAGACATCGACTCAATGAGCTACGCCATCGGCTTGCTGCAGTCGCAGTATGTCCGTCAGGCCATCCAGCAGGGTCAAGTGATCGACACCACCTACATCGACGACTTCGTGAAGGGTATCAACGAGGGTGTCAACGCCGGCGACGACAAGAAGAAAGCCGCTTACATCATGGGCCTGCAGGTTGGTCAGCAGCTCTCTACACAACTCGTGAAGGGCGTAAACCAGCAGGTGTTTGGCGACGACTCAACAAAGACCATCTCGCTGAAGAACCTGCTCGCCGGATTCATCACTGGCGCAACGGGCAAGACTGGCCTCATGACTCCTGAGAACGCCAACCAAGTGGCTCAGACCAAGATGGAGCAAATCAAGAGCGCCACAATGAGCAAGCAGTATGGTGCCAACAAGGCTGCCGGCGAGAAGTTCCTCGCTGAGAACAAGAAGAAGCCCGGAGTGGTGACTCTGCCTTCAGGCCTGCAGTATAAGGTCATCAAGGAGGGCAAGGGCGCTATCCCTGCCGACACTACTTCTGTTCAGGTGCAATACGAGGGCCGCACCATCGACGGCAAGGTCTTCGAGAGCAGCTACAAGAACGGCAACGGACCTATCTCAATGGTGCCCGCGCAGATGATCCCAGGATGGACACAGGCTCTCACACGCATGCCCGAGGGTTCTGTATGGGAGGTTTACATCCCACAAGAGCTCGCCTACAAGGAGCGTCAGGCTGGCAACATCAAGCCATTCTCTACTCTGATCTTCAAGATTGAGTTGGTTAAGGTTGGTAAATAAACAATGAAGAAAACAATTTTGTTCGTGGCCTTGTCTCTTGTCGTGGCAGTCAGCTCAATGGCTGCCGGCGGCAAGAAGAAGGTCGCAAAGAAGTGCGACAACTGCACAGAGCAGCCGGTAAAGCTGCTCACGTCATCCGATTCCACAAGCTATGCCGCCGGCTATGCCGCCACGGAAGGCTTGATCCAGTATCTCACCCAGCGTCTCAACGTTGACACCGCCCACATCGACGCGTTCATCAGCGGTTTCCGCGACGCCCTGTCGAAGGTCGACGACCCTGCTTTCTCTGCCTACGTCGCAGGCAACAACATCGCCTCGCAGGCTTCAAAGCAGATCCTGCCCAACGTGAGCCGCGAGTTGGTGGGCACCGACGACAGCATTGCAGCCCAGCCTTTCTTCGAGGGATTCATCGCCGGCGTGAAGCAAGACACCACGGTGTTTAAGGCCGGCAAGGCGCGCGAGCGCTTCCAGCTGAAGAACACTCAGGCGCGCGAGACACGCAACCGCATCTACAAGAAGGAGAACGAGGAGTGGCTCGCAAGCAACAAGACCAAGCCCGGAGTGGTGACATTGCCCTCTGGCTTGCAATACAAGGTCATAAAGGAAGGCAACGGACCAAAGCCGACAAGCACCGACGAGGTTGAGGTTATCTACGAGGGCAAGACCATCAACGGCAAGACCTTCGACGCCACTAAGAACCACGGCGGCAAGAAGACCGACTCATTCCGCTGCAACCAAGTGATAAAAGGATGGACCGAGGCCCTCACATCCATGAGCGTCGGCAGCAAGTGGGAAATCTACATCCCGCAAGATCTCGCCTACGGATCACGTGAGGCAGGAGAGATCAAGCCCTACTCCACCCTCATCTTCACCGTTGAGCTCGTCAGCATCAAGGCTCCTGAGGTAAAGGCCGACACCGAGACAAAGACGACCACAGACACCAAGCAGGCTTCAAGCACAAGTTCAAACAAAAAGAAACCTGCAGCAAAGAAGAAAACATCTTCCAAGAAGAAATAACTTAACTAAATGCACGGATAGAATAAAATATCCGTGCATTTTGTTGTTTATATCATTTTAATTGCCTACTTTTGCTACCATATTATATACATACATAGTAATTAGAAACTTAGACGAATAATATAATATGGAAAAAATAGACAAGCTTGACAAGAAGATTCTCTCCATCCTTTCCAAAAATGCACGCATACCGTTCAAGGACGTAGCAGCAGAGTGTGGCGTATCGCGCGCCGCCATCCACCAGCGTGTGCAGCACCTCATTGAAGATGGTGTCATCACCGGCAGCGGATTCGATATCAACCCGCTGAGCCTCGGCTACCACACTTGCACATACGTTGGCATAAACCTTGAGAAGGGATCCATGTATAAAGACGTCGTAAAGAGGCTTACCGACATTCCGGAGATTGTGGAATGCCATTTCACCACGGGCTCATACACCATGCTCATAAAATGCTACGCAAAGGACAACGAAGCGCTCATGGATCTGCTCAACAACAAGCTGCAAACCATTCCTGGCGTCGTGTCGACCGAGACGCTCATCTCACTTGAGCAAAGCATCAAGCGAGAGATTCCCGTACACGTAGACGAATAAGAGACGCAGGCCAATAAAGAGATTGCAGACAAGAAGACCGTAGACGAAACGAAAAACGTAGACGTACACTTAACATGAAATCATTCGACTTAGGCGGGCATCTCAACGACATCCATGCCGCCTTTCCCGCAGCCAACCACCAACCGGTGATTGGCATTACCGCTAATTATGTTAACGGAGATGCCGCCTTGCGCGACAAATACTACGAGCAAGTGGCGCGCGCCGGCGGAACGCCTGTCATCATTCCGCCAATAGCCGACAAGAACGCCATCATCAACACCCTTGAACACGTCGACGGATTGTTGCTCACTGGTGGCGGCGATCTCAACCCCTTGTGGTCTGGAGAAGAGCCTTCGCCACAGCTCCACTCTATCAACGCCACGCGCGACGAGGCTGAGCTCCTCACCGTGCGCCTGGCTTACGACAGGCAGATACCAATGCTCGGCATATGCCGTGGCATACAGACCATTGCCGTGGCACTGGGCGGAAAGGTGTGCCAAGACATCGACAGCTCCCCTACCCTATCAGCTGGTGCCACCGTGACGTCGCGCATCAAGCACTCGCAAGACGCCGACCGGCAAGAGCCGACCCACACGGTCAGCATAAAGCCTGGCACCACGCTCCATGAGCTATATGGCGAGAAGGCGCTGGTCAACTCGTTCCACCACCAGGCCGTGGCCAATACAGGACCTCGCTTCAGCGTGTCGGCGATGTCGCCCGATGGCATCGTGGAGGCCATGGAGAGCAACGAATACAAGTCGATCATCGGCGTGCAATGGCACCCTGAGTGGCTTGGCGACGAAGGTCTGCCCCTCTTCTCATGGCTGGTGGCAAGGGCCGCGGAGTTCAGCAAGGCAAAGGAGCTCCACGACCGCATATTGACTCTAGACACCCACTGCGACACCCCGATGTTCTTCCCGCAGGGCGTGCGCTTCGACCAGCGCGACCCACGCATCCTCTACGATTTGCACAAGATGACCGAAGGCCGACAAGACGCGGTCATAATGGTAGCCTACCTGCCACAGCCCCAGCTCGGCGAGCAGTTCTCGCAAAAGGTAGACATTGCCGGAATCATAAAGCACAACCCGCAGCTGCAGGGCCTCTCGACGCAGCTCTCCCCTACCCAATACGCCGACCTCATTTTCGACAAGCTGGAGCAGATTGTCGCCGAGAACAGCGACTACATCAGCATTGCGCGCACTCCCGCCGACCTCTACGAGGACAAGCGAAAGAACCGCAAGTCGATAGTGTTCGGCATCGAGAACGGTCTCGCGCTGAACCATGACCTGGCAAACGTGCGCCATTTCGCGCAACGGGGCGTGGTCTACATCACGCTCTGCCACAATGGCGACAACGACATTTGCGACTCAAACCGAGGGGCGGCAATGCACAACGGCGTGTCGGAATTCGGCGCAAAGGTCATTGCGAAGATGAACGACGAGGGCATAATGGTTGACCTCAGCCACGCCTCGGAGAAGTCGTTCTACGACGCGCTCGACATCAGCCGCACGCCGATAGTGTGCTCCCACAGCAACTGCCGCGCGCTCTGCGACGTGCCGCGCAACCTCACCGACGACCAGCTCCGCGCACTCGCCGCCAAGGGTGGCGTGGCGCATACCACGTTCTACCACGGGTTCTTGCAGAAAGACACGAGCGAGGCAAGCATCATCGACGCGGTAAACCACCTTGAGCACGCCATCGACATCATGGGCATCGACCACGTGGGCGTGGGCACCGACTTCGACGGAGACGGCACCGTGCGCGGCTGCGCCGACGCCTCCGAGCTTATCAACTTCACGCTGCAACTGCTCCGACGTCGCTACTCTGAGCGCGACATAGCCAAGATCTGGGGCGGCAACTGGTTGAGGGTCATGGCGCAAGTGCAATCAAACAAGAAACAATCATGAAAAAGAAAACGTCAATAATCGTCGTGATAGCTATCATATGTGCCGTTGCCGCATGGCTCTTCACCTGCGGCCCACTCGCCCATAAGGACGTGGAGAACATTGAGGAGACCGAGGAGATAGAGAAGATACAACCCGTGGGACCGGCGTTCAACGCCGACTCTGCCTATGCCTTCACCAAGGCGCAATGCGACTTCGGGCCGCGGCCAATGAACAGCGACGCTCATGAGAAGTGCCTAAAGTGGATAGAACGGAAGTTTAAGGAATATGGCTGCGAGGTGACGCTGCAAAAGGCGGACATCAAGGGCTGGGACGGCACTAACCTCCACTGCACCAACGTCATAGCGAGATACAACCCGCAAGTAAGCACACGCATCCTGCTCTGCGCCCACTGGGACTCACGCCCCTGGGCTGACAACGACCCCGACTCGCTCAACTGGCATAAGCCCATCATTGCTGCCAACGACGCGGCAAGCGGCGTGGCGGTGATGCTGGAGCTGGCAAGGGTGCTCAAGACCTCTGGCCAGAAGCCCGCCATCGGCATCGACTTCGTGTGCTTCGACGCTGAGGATTACGGCGTGCCACAGTGGAGCGACACGCAAGACGACGGCTCATCGTTCGCCCTCGGCGCGCATTATTGGGCTGAGAACATTCCCCACGGCTACGCCCCGCGCTACGGCATCCTCGTCGACATGGTTGGCGGTCGAGGCGCGCAATTCTATCGCGAGGGCATGTCCATGCAATACGCCTCAAGCATAGTGAAGAAGGTGTGGCGCGCGGCAAGGCAAGCCGGCTACGGCTCGTTCTTCCCCAACAGCGAGGGCGGAATGATAACCGACGACCACCTGCCCGTGAACCAAACGGCAAAGATACCATGCATAGATGTCATCGCCTATTACCCTGACTGTCAGCAGAGTTCGTTCGGACCAACATGGCACACAGTTGCCGACAACATGGACAACATCGACAAGAACGTGCTGAAGGCCGTGGGTCAAACCATGATACAAGTGATCTTCAGCGAGAAGTAAGACCACGCCCTATAACGATACTTGTGGGAGGGAATCATCGTGCCTGATTTCCTTCGTTTGCGGTTGCGCCACAACCGCGTTGCCTTCGCGCCGCAACCGCATCGCCCTTGCGCCGCAATCGCGTTGCCTCCACGCCGCGATCGCGACACGGTGAAAACAGCTTCGACAAGCCTCGACCCGCACGAATCATCATGGCCCCTGAAATCCCTCATGTCGTTTCAGTCGGGTAGGGGAGGGCCCTGTGCCCCGTCAGCTACTGTATCATGACAACATTATACCCAAATAAGAGCAAACAAATACCCGCAAAGTGGCTCTAAGTGTGTTAAAAATACCACTTAGAGCCACTTGCTTGCTTATAGATTTGGCTCTAAGGACCGTTTTTTGTATATTTGAAGCCAAATGGAGAATATCATTTAAAACCATTCATCGTGTAGCTTATGAAAACGGAGAAACAACAAAGCATGGCTGCCGCGGCATTCGCCAAGCGATGGCAGGGTAGGGGATACGAGAAAGGGGAGAGCCAGACCTTCTGGATAGAGCTCTTGACCGACGTGTTTGGCGTGGAAGAGCCTTCCGCCTTCATCACCTTCGAGCAGCAGGCGCAGCTCGACCACACGTCTTTCATCGACGGCATGATCTCAGCCACGCACGTGATGATAGAACAGAAGTCGCTGGGCAAGGACCTGCGGCAAGCCATACGCCAGAGCGACGGCACGCTGCTCACGCCTTTCCAGCAGGCGCAACGCTACTCTGCCGTGCTGCCCTACTCGGAGCGACCACGATGGATCGTGACGTGCAACTTTGCCGAGTTCGACGTCTACGACATGGAGAACCCTAAGGGCGAGCCGTCGCGCATACTGCTCAGCGACCTGGAGAAGGAATACTACCGCTTGCGCTTTCTCGTAGACGTGAAGTCGGAGCACCTGAAGAAGGAGATGGAGGTCTCCATGAAGGCGGGCGAGATAGTGGGCAAGCTCTACGACGCCCTCATTGGCCAATACGACGAGCGCGACCCGCAGTCGCTGCGCTACCTCAACATCCTGTGTGTCAGGCTGGTGTTCTGCCTCTATGCCGAGGACGCGGGCATCTTCGGCAAGCGCGACCAGTTTCACGACTACCTCGCCCAGTTTGACACGTCCTTCATGCGCATGGCACTGGTGCAGCTCTTCGAGGTGCTCAACACGCCAGCCGACAAGCGCAGCAAATACTTGAACCCCACCCTCGCCGCCTTCCCCTATACCAACGGCGGCCTCTTCGCCGAGGAGATAGACATTCCGCAGTTTACCGACGAGCTGCGGGAGACGCTCCTGCAGCACGCCTCGCTCGACTTCGACTGGAGCGAGATATCGCCAACCATCTTTGGCGGCGTGTTCGAGAGCACGCTCAACCCCGAGACGCGACGCTCCGGCGGCATGCACTACACCTCGATAGAGAACATCCACAAGGTCATCGACCCCTTGTTTTTCAACGACCTTCAAGCGGAGTTTGAGCGATGCTCAGACGAGACCAACATCAAGAAGCGCGTGCAGCGCCTCCATGCCCTGCAAGACCGGATGGCGGCGCTCCGCTTTCTTGACCCTGCCTGCGGCTCGGGCAACTTCCTCACCGAGACCTACCTCTCGCTGCGCCGCCTGGAAAACGAGATCATAAAGCAGATATACAGCATAGTGCCACTCGACGCCTTCACCAACCCCATCAAGGTGAGCATCCACCAGTTCTACGGCATTGAGATCAACGACTTCGCCGTCACCGTGGCCACCACCGCCCTATGGATCAGCGAGGCGCAGATGATGGCGGAGACGGAGAGCATCATCAAGCACGACATCGACTTCCTGCCCCTGAAGAGCTACGCCAACATCACCGAGGGCAACTCGCTGCGGATAGAGTGGGAGAGGGTCTGCCCGAAGGAGAAGCTGGACTACATCATCGGCAATCCGCCGTTTGTGGGGGCACGCCTGATGAGCGAGAGCCAGAAGTCGGACATGATAGCCATCTTCGGCGAGAAATGGAAGAACGTGGGCAACATCGACTATGTGGGTGCCTGGTACAAGCGTGCCGCCGACTACATGAGGGGCACGCAAGTGAAAGCCGCCCTCGTCTCCACCAACTCCATCTCGCAGGGCGAGCAAGTGGCAAACCTTTGGCAACCGCTCTTTGCCGAGGGCATCCACATCAACTTTGCCCATCGCACGTTCCGCTGGGACAGCGAAGCTTCGCTCAAAGCCCACGTCCATGTGGTAGTGGTGGGCTTCTCGTATGTGGAAAGCAAGAAAAAGTATCTCTTCGAGAACGGACAAGCGAAGGAGGTTGTCAACATCAATGCTTATCTCTATGATGCTCCCAATACCTTTATATATGGTAGAAGCAAGCCTTTGAGCGACGTGCCTTCCATCGGTATCGGAAATCAACCGATAGACGGCGGCAACTATCTCTTCGAGAAAGAGGAGATGGAGGAGTTTGTGAAGCGGGAGCCCAAGTCGGCTTCCCTGTTCCACCCTTGGTATGGCTCCGTGGAGTTCATCCACCGCAAGCCTCGCTACTGCCTGTGGTTGGGCGACTGCTCGCCCAAGGAAATCAAGGACATGCCGCTCTGCTACGAGCGAGTGGAAAACGTGAGGGCTTTACGCTTGGAAAGCAAGCGCAAGGCGACTCTGAAGCTTGCCGATACACCAACTCGATTCCATGTGGAAAACATGCCCGACGGCGACTCCATCATCGTGCCAAAGGTATCCTCCGAAAAGCGCAAGTATGTGCCGATGGGCTTCATCCCGAAGGGAACGTTCGCCAGCGACCTTGTGTTCCTCATCCCCTCCGCCACTCTCTACCACTTCGGCATC
>CAVHEN010000044.1:0-30560 GCA_963635115.1 Oscillospiraceae bacterium
TGTAGCGGGGGTGGGACCCGAACCCACGACCTCCGGATTATGAATCCGACGCTCTAACCAGCTGAGCTATCCCGCCGTGCTATTTCTTTTTAGCGGTTGCAAAGTTACTGCTTTTCTCTCGTTCCACCAAGGAAAAGTAATGTTTTTTTTCAAATATCTGCGTTTTATGGCTTCTTTGCCCCTGTTTTGCCGCCCAAAACGCCCATCTTGCGGATGATGCGGTGCTGCAAGAAGCCTCGCATCATCAGGTAGACGATGAAGGCGAACCAAAGCAAGTGGTTGACAACGACTGGATGGCTCACTGGCAACTTGCTGACGTAAGTGACGCCCAAGATGAGGAAAAACGCCACGGAAGACGCGAAGCTCGACAGCAGCATGCCACGCGTGGCGGTGAGGCCGATGAATATGCCATCGTAGACGAACGCGGCAAAACCAGCCAACGGCAGAAGCCATATCCACATCTCATAGCCGACAACCGCCGACCTCACGGCAGCGTCGTCGGTGAGCAAGCCCACTATAACGCCGCCACCAAACA
The DNA here is from genome assembly GCA_963635115.1 of Oscillospiraceae bacterium. Lineage (GTDB taxonomy): Bacteria > Bacteroidota > Bacteroidia > Bacteroidales > Bacteroidaceae > Prevotella. The sequence goes on from CAVHEN010000044.1 coordinate 536, forward strand.
CATAGGCAAGGGTGAAGACTGCCGCCAGCGACACGCCCCAACACGAGAGGAGCCGCTTGACCACATCGCCCAGCGCACGGCTGTCGCGCGCTCCGTAGAACTTGCCGCTGAGCGCCTCGCCGGCAAAGGCAAAGCCGTCCATGACATAGGAGAACAACGTGTAGAAGGTCATGAGCAGGGTGTTGACGGCAAGCATCAAGTCGCCTTGGCGTGCCCCAATCGACGTGAAGGCGAAGTTGACCGCCACGAGACACAACGTGCGGAGGAAGATGTCGCGGTCCGTGTGGAAAAACACGCGCCACGAATAGTTGCCCTTCGGTGCGGCAGGCGCGGCGGCGACGTCGGGCGCCAAGCCTCGCAACTTCCCGCGCAAGAGCACAAGGGAGAGCAGCGCCCCACTCCACTGGGCAACGAGCGTGCCGAGGGCAATGCCCTCAATCCTCATGCCGAAGGCGAAGACAAAGAGCAGCGACGCGACGATGTTGACCACGTTTTGGAATATGGCGACAAACATCGGCACGCGCGTGTCTTGCATGCCAATGTACCAACCGTTGAGGCTATAAAGCGACAGCATGGCAGGAGCGCCCCAGATGACGATGTTGAAATAAGCGGTGGCAAGCGACCACACGTCGGCCGACGGATGGATCAGGGCAAGCGAAACCTCGCGAAGGGGCCACTGCAAGACCAGGAAAGCCACGGCTATAAGAAGCGACAACTTCAGCGAGCGGCGCAAAAGCAAACGGACGCCCAGCACGTCGCGCGCGCCAAAGGCTTGGCCGGTCATGCCGCTCGTGCCCATGCGGAGGAAGCCCATGAGCCAATAGATGACGTTGAAAATCATTGAACCCACGGATATGGCGGCAATGTAGCGCGCCGGACCTATGTGTCCGGCTATGGCGAGGTCTACCAAGCCAAGCAGTGGCACCGTGATGTTGCTCACGATGGACGGGAGGGCGAGACGGAGAATGTCTTTATCGAGGGGCTTCATAGTCGTAAAAAAGTTGTTTCCACGAGACAAAGGTAAGCAAAGAATTTGTAATTTTGCAGCGAAATCATTACAATATATAATGCGCTTCAGGTTTTCAAAACTCACAGTCGTTGCCGTTGTCGCCCTCCTGCCTCTCGCGGGGTTGGTTTGGCTCGTGGTGCGCGCCTTCCCTGCCTCTGAGGTCAAGATTCGCCGCTCGGCATGCCTTGTCGACGGCCGCGTCTGCGTTTGCCTCGTCAGCGGGAAAGACACGGCAGAGCTGCTTGCCGACTCCGTGCACCAGGAAGGCGTGTGGATAAACCGCCACTGGTGGTGGCCGAGTTGTGACGGCAGGGTGCTCACCATGGGACCGACATCGAGAGTGAAACCCGTGGACCTCTCCACCATATGCGATTCCCTTTCCAGCCTGCTCCACCGCAAGGAGGCCGAACAGAAGGAGCTGACATACTACTTACGCTCCCACGGCGTCATAGATGAGGGCTACACCCAAATAGCGGCCTACGCGACCCTGCAAGGCAAGATGACCGACTCCTTGAGGCGGCACCTCACCGTGCTGCAGAAGATAGGCGCGATAGACAGCACCGGAAAGGAACCGAGCAAGGCAAAGAAAACCCACTTCGTGTTGAGGAGCAACTATCGGGTGAGCTGGTATGATGGCAACAACGAGCTGACCAGCGTGGCGTGCGACCCTGTGGTGACTCAGCTTACCGACGAGGCGGCTCCCATCATCCTCCACACGCAAAGGTTCTTGAAGCCGTGGGGCGTCTATGCCGTGCGCAACGTGCCATGGGGAGCGGCTCAGCACCGCAAGATAGTGACCGTAAGGATAAGCGGCACCGAGAGCAAGGCGCCTTACCACTCCATCATCGTAACGGGCAACTATTGGCAAGGCCACGACCACGACATTCCGGAACTGTTCGCCACCGAAGGCGCGCCCGTGTTCACGCAGCACGGACGCTTCATCGGCATCATAAATGGGAAGGAGGTGGCTCAATGAGAAAGCGAAGTCAAAAGCATGGAACGTGGAGCTTAACGCGCGGTTTGCTAAACGTGTTGGCAATGATCCTGCTTGCCTCTTGCACCATCAAGACCAATGAGATAAAGACCATCAACGACGGCAACACCGTCTACCGTGGGCAAACCAGCAATGGCAAACGCGAGGGGCTTGGCGTGCTCTACCAAGGCGACAGCGTGGTTTACAGCGGCAGGTGGCACAACGGCATGAGGCAAGGACGCGGCTCCGTGAGAGACCGCGACGGGAGGCTCATTGATGGCGTTTGGGACCACGACACGCTCGTCACGGCAACGCGCCGCGACTCCACGGGCACCTATACGGGCGAGATGGACAGCCTCTTCCGCGCCCATGGCTATGGCAAGTTCACCGACAGCCTGAACACCTATTATGAAGGACAATGGAAGGCCGGCGAGCGCACGGGCTTCGGGTTCTCATCGCAACGCAAACGTTTCCGCGTCGGCGAATGGGCGCACGACGTCTACAAGGGCGAACGGCTCAACTACACATCCGAGCGCGTCTACGGCATCGACTTGTCCAAATACCAACACATACACCGAAAGAAGGTTCACACCATCGACTGGGACAGGCTGCGCATCACGCACCTCGGGTCTCTGTCGAAGAAGAACGTGAGCAAGAACATCGACTTCAAGGTGTCGTTCATCTTCATAAAGTCGACCGAGGGCAAGACGCTGATGAACCCTTACTACAACGCCGACTATGCCGCCGCACGCAAGCGTGGCTATCCTGTCGGCACATACCACTATTTCTCCCATCTCTCTTCTGGCTCTCAGCAAGCATGGTACTTCCTGTCACACAGCCACTTCAAGAAAGGCGACTTGCCTCCCGTGCTCGACCTTGAGCCCCTGCCATCGCAAGTGAAGAAGATGGGCGGCGCAAGGCACATGTGGAGCCGCGTGAGGAGTTGGTTGCAAATAGTGGAGAAGAAGACGGGCATGCGACCCATCCTCTATGTCAGCCAGACCTTCGTGAACCGCTGGCTCGACGCGGCGCCCGACATAAAGCACAAGTATCCCGTTTGGATTGCGCGCTATGGCGACTACAAGCCCGACGTCAAGTTGTGGATTTGGCAACTCGCGCCCGACGGCAAGGTGAGGGGCATTGCCGGACACACCGACATAAACGTGTTTAATGGCTACCGCAACGAGTTCAAGCAGTGGCTATCAACCGTATCGAAGAAATGACCGGCAAGACTGAGACGCCTGCCACAATATTATAATCGCGCCGCAATCGTTAGTTTGCGATTGCGGCGCAATGGCATTGCCTCCGCGCCGCAACCGCGGCGCCTTTGCGGCGTAATCGCGTTGCCATTACGCCGCAATCCCCCGGTGGTTGTGTAGGCAAAGCTAAACCCACACGAACCAACGGGGGATTCCTGCTTGTTATTCTGCCATGATCTCGTCGCGATATTTCTCGACGAGCTCCTTTGCTATCTGCTTGCTGTCGCCCTCGGGCTTGTCGGTGAACTTGCCGAGGCACTGCTGCCACCAGTAGCGTTCGAAGGTGGTCACGACGTCGCGATACACGCTATAGTGGTCCTCATCGAACGCCTTGCCCTCGTCGAGAGCCTTGTTCACGTGGTCGAAGAACATCGCCCAACGCTTGCCATAGAAGGTCTTGGTCAGTCCTGCCCACGTGCGGCTGGCGTAGTCGTTGAGCAGTTGGTCCTTGTCGCTCCATGTGGTGATGAGGTTTCGGGCGTTCTGCTCGAAGTAGCGTTGAGCTGCCAGCGAGTCGCCACCCCATGAGCGCGCGTCCTTGATCCACTTGCCCACGAGGAAGTACTCCTGCGTCTTCACCATGCGGTCCACGTCGTTTATTATGCCCATCAGCTCCTTCTGCAGGCGGGTCATGGTGGCGCGGTCGCGGTCGTTGTATGCCTTCTCATACTTCTTGAACACCGTCAGGAAGTGGTTGCTCAGCAACTGGCGCGTCATGTTGGTCAGGTCAAACTCGTAGGCATGCTCCTTCGAGTCGGCCTTGAGCATGAGCTCTGTGGCTTGCAGCAGTATCCGGTTGCTGTACTTTATGCGCGGGTTGGCGTAGTAAGTGCGATACTTGCCGAAGGTTGGGCGAATGTTTATCAGCGGGCACTGACCAGGTGTCGACGGTGCGACGTAGATGCTGTCGACCATGAGTTGCCATGCCTGGCGCGCGTTGTCATCCGCCTTGCCCACGCGCTGGTCTGCCATGGCGCGCGTCCACGTAGGTATGTCGCGGTGGGTCTTGAAGTCCCACGCCTTCTCAAACACATACTCGTACATGTAGGGGTTGCAGTCGAATCCCTCCAGTGTGGAGCCTATGCCCTCGAAGTTCTTGCCGCCGTTCTTGAACGTGTTCTCAAGCCGTTTGTTCACTTCCTTCAGGTTGCCCACAAGCATTGTGTTGCCGCCGAAGTTGCCAAGATAGCACCAAATATATGGCACACCAAAGTACTTGTCGGTGCGCTGCCACACCTCTTGGCGGTCGCAGTAGTAGTCGAGCAGCAGCTGTCGGTCGGCGGGCACTGACGTGATGTATGGCTTCACGCGGTCGTTGGTCCAATACTTGCGCTCGTTCCAGAAGAGCCACGTCATCTGCAACCAGATTGCGTCCTTGTCGGCCTTCTCAAGCGCCTCGTACACCTGCCGGCTAACGCGTCCGAGGTAATCGGGCTCCCAGCTTGGCGGCATCAGCTCGTTGAACAGGTCGATGCCATACACATGGTCGGTGCCGTAGAGCTTTGTCTCCGTCTCGATGAATTTCTTCTGTACCACGGTGAACAGCGAGTCCATCGGGTCGAGGAACGAGCAGGCATACTGGTCGGGATAGCCCGACCAAGCCTCCAGGCGCGTGATCTTGGCCTTGGGGAAGATGCGTGCCAGCTCGCGTGGCACGTGTCCGGCGAATGCGGGCAGCACGGGACGCATGTTGAACATCCGTTCGCGTGCGGTGATCTTCTGTTGCAGTTCGAGTTGTCCGTCAAGCCACGACATCGGCAACGGACCGCCCCAATAGTCGATGTTGAGCATGCGGTGCCACGGCAGGTGCGACGGACCGGTGAAATAGGAACGCACCTCCTTGTCGGTAAGCCCCAGCTCTGTCCACACCTTATACCATATCGACTCTTGTCCGGTAATGGCGAGCGGCAGGTTGACGCCGTTCAGCGCCATCCAGTCGATGAAGTGCTCCCACTCATCCCACTTCCACCACGGCATGGTGTATCCGAAGGTGCAGTAGTTTAGGAAGAAGCGGTTTTTCACGCGCGCCTTTATCGTGACGGCCTTCGGCACCTTTGGCATCTGCGTTGGCAGGGTGTAGGTGTCGGCCTTGAGCCATCCCACATCGGCATGGCAATAGTACTTCAGGAAGTGGTTCAGTCCCACGGCCATGGAGTTGGCGTCGTTGCCGCTGATGATGGTCTTGCCGCCTTTCGACTCAAGGCGGAACACGTCGGTGGCAGACTTCATTTGGCGGAACTCGATAAGGTTCTCATACTGTGGCGCGATGCGGTGCACCAGTCCACGTGCCACGTCCACGTTGCTGTCGGCGCCGTATGTAGCGAGCACCACGCAAAGCAGGACAAATGACGCAAGTAGTTTTTTCATATAATGCTGGTTAAGTTTGTTGTTCTTAAAAAAACATGTTCCTCAGAAACAAGGGAGAGGCGGCCTCGCCCCCCAGCGCAACGACGTTTCTTGTCGTTCTCTCTCGGGGGCGAGAGCGCCCTTCCTCCCGGGTTTAAGGAGCATCAGCCCTCGCTGTTATTTGCCATCGGGGTTGTCGAGGTCGCAACCGTAATACTGCGACAGCTCGGCATTGTCGGCAAACACGGCGGTGCGGAACGTCGTGGGATTGGTGTAGGGGTTGTTGTAGCCCACGAGCGCCTTGTTGGTGTTGAGCTCGCCGGTGTTCCATCCCGGTGTCCAGCCGCAATAGACACCGTTCATGTCTTGCGCGTTGTTGTAGCGTTCCACGCTCGTGCCCTTGTAGCCACGGTGTATGCCAAGCTCAAGACGCTTGGCGTCGAAGTAGTTGCGGCCCTCGCCCCAGAACTCGATGGCCTTCTGGTATGCGAGCTCCTCGATGAAGTCGGCCTCCGACGTCGCCTTGCATGTGTACTGCGGGTTACGTGTCTTGATGAGGCTTTCGAGTGTTGCCTTTGCCGTCGCCACGCCCTTGGTGTGCATCTCTGCCTCAGCCTTGATGAAGTGCATCTCCTCGACGCGCATCATCGGGAAGTCGATGGCTCCGCCTATGTCCTCGTTGGTGTAGTTGCCGTTGTGCGGACGGAACTTGATATTGACGTAAAGGTAAGGCCATGCCTTGAATCCGAGCGACTTGTTGATGCGCGAGCGAATCCATGCAGGGTTGCTCGTGAGCTGATACTTTGCGCCGTCGCTCACGCGGCCGTCGTAGTCCTTGCTCCACGCTGCCTCGTCGGTAGCGAAGTTGTCGCCCGTGGTGTTATACTTGTTGTTGATGAAGTTGCCGTCTGCGTCTTTCTCCACGAGATACTTCTGGCCCTCAACCTGCTTGGTCGACTTGTAGAAGAAGTCCGGCCCCAGCCACGACTTCTTGCGGAAGTCGGTATCGGGCAGGCGCTCATACATCTTGCGGTCGAGCGAGCGTCCCACGCGCCAACCGTAAGGCGAGAAGTCGGTCTCGGTGCCGAAAAGCATCGCGAAACCAAACGAGCCCCACTCGCCGCCATGTGCGGCATAAGTGTTGCTTTCGGATATTGACGTGGCGAGCATCCACGAGTTTTGCGACGTGCGGTTGTTGAAACCGTTGGTCGGGTCGGTCCACTCAGCCTCGCTCAGCGGCTGGCATCCCGAAGCCGCGATGGCCTTTTGGGCATAATCCTCCGCCTTGGTCCAAAGCGTGCTTGCGTCCTTAAACTCGGTTGAGATCTTCGTGTGCGACGCCAAGAACTGGTAGGCACGGGCGTAGAGACCGTAGACCACGCTCAGGTCGGGCTGCACCTTGTCGGTGCGCGTGTAGCCGGCAAGGTATTTCTCTGCCTTCTCAAGGTCGGCAAGCACAAGCTTGAAGTCCTCGTCGACCGTGGCGCGCGGGTTGTTTGTCGTCTCCGTCGTCTCCTCGGTCACGATAGGCACACCAAGGTTGGTGAGGTCATTCTCGGGCTGCGTGAACGTGAAGCGCGAGTCGGTTGGCTTCTTGTACTCCATGACCTGCGTCAGCTCCAAGTAGTAAAGCGCGCGGTAGGCGTAGGCTATGCCTAAATAGGCACGCAGGTTGGCGTCCTGCGTATCCTTGTCTACCATGCCTATGATGTCGTTCACGGCCTTGATGTAGCCATAGTAGACATACGACGGGTAGATGCCGCGGTTTGAGCCTGTGGCGGATATGGAGCCGTAGGCCCATGCGCCGAGAGTGTTGTAACCGCCAATGCCATTGAACGACATCGGTGTTGTTCCCGCCTCAAGCATTGCCAGCAGTGAACCGTAGGATATGCACTCTATGCCGCCATCGTCGTTCTCATAGCCCACCATAGTGGTGTAGATTGAGTTGACCATGCCCTTGATGGCCGATTGTGAGTTTTGTATCTGGTCTTTGGTGACGAACTGTGTGGGCGTAACCTCATCGATGCAGCTCGACAGGCTTGTCGCGGCCAGCGCGAGCGCAATGAACTTATTGTATAGTCTCATGATTTGTGTCCTCCGTTTTGGTTAGAATGTAAGTTGAATGCCAAATGAGCATGTGCGCATTGGCGAGTACAGTTCGGGGTTAGTGTATCCGCCGATGTTGTAGCGTGGATCGAATCCCTGACGTGCCGACACGTAGAAGAGGTTCTCAGCTGAGAAGTAGACGCGCAGGTTCTCGATGCCTGCCTTCATTGTGAGCTTCTTGGGCACAGTGTAGCCAAGGTTGAGGCTCTGGCAGCTCAGGTAAGAGGCGTTGGTGAGGAAGCGGTCCGAGCGTGCGTTTTGCGAATACTGCTCCTTGAAGCGCAGGCGTGGTATGTCGCTGCTGGTGTTGTCGGCGCTCCACGAGTTCAGGATGTCCTTGTGCCATGCCGTTGCGGTCTCGCCGCCCGAGTGCATGAGCGTCTGGTATGTGTAGTCGTAGGCAAGGCCGCCAATCTGGAAGCAGAAGTTGACGTTGAAGTCGAAGCCGAAGGCTGCGACCGACGTGCCAAAGCCTCCGTTCACTGGCGCCATGGCGTCGCCGCACAGATACTCTGTGGCCTCGTTCCAGTTCTTTGTGGTGGTGCGCGTCGTCTTGCCATCGTCGCCGGTCACATCCTTGTAGAACATGGCCTCACCGGTCTCCTTGTCTGTGCCGGCATACTTAGGCATGTGCCACGTGTAGAGAGGCAGGCCCTCGCCGACGAAATACCAATACTTCTCGGCGAACGAGTTGTCGTGACGGATATATCCGGCGTGTCCGTCGATGCTGTTGGTCTTCACGCCTGCTGGCAACGACAGCACCTTGTTGCTGACGTAAGTAAGGTTGAGGTTGACGTCCCAGCGCACGGTCTTGTTGATGACAGGCGTAGCGTTGAGTACGAGCTCCACGCCTTGGTTGCGCATGTCGCCCATGTTTACGTACTGGCTTGTGTAGCCGATTGACGGCGTGGTGGTAAGGGCAAACAGCATGTCGGACGTCTTGCGGTAGAAGAAGTCGATGGAGCCGCTAAGGCGGTTCTTGAACAAGTCGAACTCAACGCCCACGTTCCAGTTGGTGTTGGTCTCCCAAGTTATGTCGTCGGTTCCTTTCTGTCGCCACTGGTAGCCCGGCTCGCCGGCATTGTCCTTGATGTTGTATGTGTCGGTGTAGAGGAACTCACCAATGTTGTCGTTGCCCTGCGAGCCTACAGACGCCTTGAGGCGCAAGTTGTCTATCCAGCTCACATCGAACCACTTCTCCTTTGAGATGACCCACGACAGGCCAGCCGACCAGAAGTTGCCCCAGCGGTGGTCCTTGGCAAATCGAGATGAGGCGTCGCGGCGGAACGACACCGAGGCGTAGTAAGTGTCGTTGTAGTCGTACATTCCGCGGAAGAAGTAACCCTCGTTGTTGTATCGTGTCGAGTAAGACGACGGGTAGTTCTTTTGCAGCAACTGGTCTATCTCCGAGGCGCCGTCGATGCCATAGTTCTTACCCGACATGCTCATGTCGGAATACTTGTAGTTGTAGTACTCGTGGCCGAGAAGTCCGCTCACGGTGTGCTTGCCGAAGTCGTGGCTATAGTTCAAGAGTTGCTGCAGGTTGTATGAGTAAATCTTGTAGTTTCCCTTCGAGAGGTAACCGTTGTTGGACGAGTCGGTGTAGTGGTCGACAAACGGCGAGCTTGTGTAATCGTAGCGCTTGTCGTTGTTGTAGGTGTTGGCGTTGAGCGTCAGCGTGAGGTCAGGCGTGATGATGAACTCCGCCATTCCGTTCACGGTGAAGTCGGTGACGTTGTACCTTGTGCTGGTGTACTTGTTGTCGAAGATGCAGTTGCCGCCCACTCCGCCTGCGCGACTGAGGTTGTAGAGTCGGGCGAAGTCGTACATAGGCTCGCCATACTCGTCTATCATTATTTGCTTGTCGGCGCCGCGGTAGTATACGGGATAGATGGGCGCCATGGTCTTGATGGTGCTCCAGATGGTGCCGGTGCCGATGGTGCCTTCCGACGTCTGCGCATATTTATAATGTGTGTAGCTCACGTTTGCTCCAAGGCGCAGCCACTTCTTTGCCTGGTAGTTGAGCTTGGCGCGTGCCGTGAGTCGGTTCTCGTTGGATCCGAGTTGTATGCCATCTTGGTTGAGATAGCCGATGGACGTATAATAGTTGACCTTGTCTGTGGCGCCCGTGGCAGATGCGTTGTATTCCTGACGCAATCCGGTGCGCAGGCCCTCCTTTGCCCAGTCGTCGGGCTGAAGCCACAGTTCCTGGTTGCCATACTTGTAGAGCGCGCCAAGCGTGGCGTTGGGGTTCATCTGCCCATTCTGCTGTATGAACTGCTCGCCCTGCGGCACGGTGTAGACCATGTAGCCCGGACCCTTGCCCGAAGCCGAGTTCATGAGGTCGCTGTTCGCCTTGAGCCAAGCGTCGTTGGCAGAGAGCGCTCCGCCCTCGTTGTCGGCGCTCACGTAGGAGTTGTAGAGCATCTTGTAGTAGGTCTCGTAGAAACCACGGGTGTCGAGCTTGTCGTAGTCCTTCAGTCCGTTGGTGTTCCATCCCCACTTGGCGTCTACCTTAATCTTGGCCTGTCCGCCCACCTTTCCGCTCTTTGTGGTGATCATGATCACGCCGTTGGCACCGCGCGCGCCATACAGGGCGTTGGACGCGGCATCCTTCAGCACGGTCATCGACTCGATGTCGGCACTGTTCAAGGTGTTGAGGTTGCCGTCGTAGGGCATGCCGTCGAGGATGATGAGAGGCTGAGTGTCTGAGGATATGGAGCCCACACCGCGAATGGTGATCTGCGGCGACTCGCCAATCTGCGACGAACTGTTGTTCAGCTGCACGCCAGCCACGCGGCCTGCCAATGCCTGTGCCGGGTTCGTGACCTGCACCTGCTCCAGGGCGTCGCTGTTCATCACGCCAGCCGAGCCGGTGAATGCCTCGCGCTTCATCTTACCGAAAGCCACGACCACGACCTCGTCGGTGGTGTGGCTCTCGTCGGCCATGACAACCTTTATCTGCTGCCGGTTGCCGACCTTCACCTCCTGCGCGGTGAATCCCACGTAGGAGAAGCGCAGGGTGGCGCTGCCGCTCTTCACCTTGATAGAGAACGCGCCATTCATGTCGGTGATGTCGCCGTTGGTGGTGTTGCCCACCTCCTGAACACTTACTCCTATCAGCGGTTCTCCCGAACCGTCGACAACTGTTCCTTTTACGAGCTGTTGCGCCCACATGACGGTAGTGGCCATCAACAGTAACAATAGACTTAACAGTTTCTTCATACCTCTTGTTGTTAGAAATGGATAATTATGTAACAGTATAGACTCGTAGCATTGTGACAAGTATTTCGGTTGCAAATGTAAACAATTATTCTATAATCGCAAAGAAAAGTGAAGATATTAATACGAAAATCTTTATTTCGCAAACAAACTTTAATTTAAAAAACCACCACAGAGGCTGGTTTTTATGGCAAATACTGCCATAATGCAAGCAAAGCGCATAAAGATGCCTCCGTGCTATCGCTGGTGTTCGCGCACGGAATGTCAAATATCTTTCCCGCCTGCTGAAAGAGGGGCAACGCTTGTTGGCGCTCCCAACACTTGGCGCAACCTGGCGACAAACCATCCCACGGATTGCGCGCCAAGTTTGCAACGAAAACTCAAGCGCACAACCCCGCCTTCGGCGTTGCGGCGCAAAGGCGTCGGCGTTACGCTGAAATGGGACCGGCTTTGCGGCGCAAAGGCAATGGCTTTACGCCGCAAAGCCGACAGGGCTAAACTGGGCAGCGAAAAGCCGTGCCCTGCTTCATAAATACGATGAGCCCCGAAAGCCATTCGCATAGCTTTCGGGGCTCATTTATTTCTCAGCGCAGCATCGTTTTCCGCTTCGCCTTACACTCGCTCCACTTGCTTCACGCCTTTCACCGCCTTGAGCTTCTTGACGAGCTGGTTGAGACGTGCGGTGTCCTCCACTTGGATGGTGAGGTTGCCGGAGAAGAGTCCGTCGTGGGAATCGATGTTGATGGATCTCATCACGATCTTCTCGTCTTTCGATATGATATTGGTTATGTTGGAGACGATGCCAATGTCGTCGTGGCCCACCACGCGCAAGGTGATGGCATACTTCGACGAGCCTTTGCCCGCCCAGCGTGCCCTGACTACGCGATAGCCGAACCGGCGACGCATCTCCGGCGCGTTGGGGCAGTCTTCCCTGTGCACCTTTATGCCGCCGCCCGCCGTGACAAAGCCAAAGATGGAGTCGCCGTAGATGGGATGGCAGCACGGCGCGAGTTGGTAGTCGATGCCCTTGAGGTCTTGGTCTATCGTGAGCACGTCGTCGCTCTCGTGTGCCAAATCCTCGTTGGGGCTCTCAAAGTTGAACTGGTCTGCCGACACCGTCCCCTTGTCCTTGTTCTCCGCGTGGTCGCGCACCTCCACGTATTTGGCAATGACGTCGTTGGGGTCAAGCTTGCCGTCGGCTATCTGCTTGTAGAAGTCGGACACCTCCTTGAAGCCCATCTTCTTCACGAGGTGCGCCATAGTGCTTTCGTCGGTCTCGATGTGCTTGTTCTTGAAGCGCCGTTCAAGGAGCTCCTTGGCATAGAGCCCGTCTTTTTGCTGCGTCTCCTTTATGGCAAGCCTTATCTTCGACTTTGCCTTTGGCGTGACCACTATCGAGAGCCAGTCGCGCTTTGGCTTCTGGTTGCTTTGCGTGATCACCTCCACGGTGTCGCCGGAATGCAGCTCCTGCCTGATGGGCACCGCCTTGCCGTTCACCTTTCCACCGACACAGGTGTTGCCGATGTTGGAGTGGATGCGGTAGGCGAAGTCGAGCACCGTGGACCGCGCGGGGAACTTGAAGAGGTCGCCCCGCGGCGTGAACACGTAGATGTCGTCGGGCTGCAGCGACATCTTGAACTGATCCATCACCTGCAGGTTGTCGCCCGCCTCCAACGCGGCACGTATGTTGGCAAGCCAGTCGTCCATCTGCCCTCCGCTCTTTATGCCCTTATAGCGCCAGTGGGCGGCGAGTCCGTGCTCGGCGATGTCGTCCATGCGCTCGGTACGGATTTGCACCTCCACCCATTTGTTCTCGGGTCCAAGCACGGTGATGTGCAAGCTCTCATAGCCATTCGACTTAGGCACCGAGAGCCAGTCGCGCAGGCGCTTGGGGTTGGGCTGATACATGTCGGTGATGATGGAGTAGACCTGCCAGCACTGCTGCTTCTCCAGCTCGTAAGGCGAGTCGAGGATGATGCGTATGGCGAAGAGGTCGTAGATGCCCTCAAAGCCACACTGCTGCTTCTTCATCTTCTGCCAAATGGAGTGGATGGACTTGGTGCGCCCTTTCATGTGGAAGTTCAGTCCCGCCTTCTCCAGCTTGTCGCGAATAGGGCCGATGAAGCGGTCGATATAAGCGTCGCGGCTCGCCTTGGTGGCGTTGAGCTTCTCTTTTATCATGTAGTAGGCATCGTGCTCCATGTACTTGAGCGAGAGATCCTCCAGCTCCGACTTGAGCGTGTACAAGCCAAGCTTATGGGCAAGGGGGGCGTAGAGATACGAAGCCTCTTCCGACACCTCACGCCGTGCGTCCTCATTGCTTGTGTCGCGTATGAGGCGCATCACGCACACGCGGTCAGCAATCATGATGAGGATGACGCGCATGTCCTCGGCGAAAGACAGCAAGAGGTTGCGGAAGTTGTCGCTGCCGATCACGGGATTCTTGTCGTAGAGATGCTGAATCTTGTAGAGTCCGTGGACGATGTGCTCCACGGTGTCGCCATATTCCTTGGCCACTTCCGCGAAGTTGTCTACATGGCACGCCCACAAGAGGGTGGCTATCACCGACTCGCCGCGCAAGCCAATCTCGTCCACACAGATGCGCGCCGTCTCCATGGCGGTGACTATCGGGTTCAGACCGAACACGTCGCGACTTACACGGCCATCGGCAATGGCCTTGCGCAGGCTCGCCTTGAGCTGGGCCATGTTGTCGCGCGGCATTGCCTCGCCGACCTTGTCGAAGATATAGCGGCGCAATTGCCATACCTTGTCAAGTTCCTCGCGAGTAAAAAGAAAAGGCTTGTCTTCCATTATCATTCCCTTTAAGTTATCCTATTAATAGTGGCGGCGTGCTGAAGTGCCAGCACGCCATTGCGCTTGGAGCGGTTACTCCGTCAAGCACTTGTCGAGCTCCGCCTCTATCGCCTTGCGGTCGAGACGCTGACCAATGAACACTATCTTCTGCATGCGGTCGCCAACCTCGGAGTCCCAATCTTTCTTGACCTGGGGGTTCTTGGCAATGAACTCTTTGAGCTCATCGGCAGGCATCGTGGCATACCATTGGCCGGCGTTGGTGATATTGAACTGCTTGCCCGACTGCTCGAAGAGGTAGCACGTGTCCTTCTCGTCGGCAAAATAGCACAAGCCCTTGGCTCGCACCACGCCCTTGGGCCACTTGGTGGACACGAACTCATCGAAGTCGCCAAGGCTCATCGGGGCGCGACGCTTCCAAACGAAGGTCTCAATGCCATACTCCAACGCCTCGCCGCTCTCCTCGTTCTCAAGCTCGTCGTCATCGTCATCCTCCATGGCCTCGATCCAGCGCGCCGATGTGGCAACCTTTTCAAAGTCGAAGAGATGGGTGTTGAGAACCTTGTCGAGATCCACGTCGCCATAGTTGCACTCGTAGATCTCGGCCTTGGGCTGTATCGCCTTGATGACGGCACGCAGATGGTTAAGCTCCTCAGGCGAGATCTCAGACGCCTTGTTGAGCAAGATGATGTTGCAGAACTCTATTTGCTGAATGACGAGGCTCTCAAGGTCGTCCTCCCCCATATCTGGCTTCTGCAAGGCATCGCCAAGGCCGAACTCGTCGCGCATGCGGAGCGCATCCACCACTGTCACGATGGAGTCGAGGCGTGCCACTCCATTCTTCATGATTTCAGCGGGAATCATGCGTGGGTAAGTGGATATGGTCTGGGCTATGGGCGCGGGCTCACAAATGCCTGATGCCTCGATGACAATATAGTCGAACTTCTTTTGGTTGATGATGTCGTTGAGCTGTTGCACGAGGTCCATCTTGAGCGTGCAACAGATGCAGCCGTTCTGCAGAGCCACAAGCGAGTCGTCTTTCTGACCTACCACGCCGCCGTTCTCTATGAGCGACGCATCGATGTTGACCTCACCAATGTCATTTACGATAACGGCAAATTTTATACCCTTCTCATTCCTTAAGATGCGATTGAGAAGGGTAGTTTTTCCGCTGCCCAAGTAACCCGTGAGCAGCAAAACGGGTGTTTCCTGTCTTTCCATTGTGTTTTGCATTCATGGCCAAGCGGCCGGTATTTGCTGCAAAAGTACAAAAAAGGTGCCAAAAGCGTTGCTTGAAAGACAAAGATTAATGTCTTGGGACTAAAATAATTTCTATATGTCGTTTTTCATCTCCCAACCTGTCATTGTAGACACCACGGGAATGAGCGTAGACGCTATCTTCTGGTGGCCTTTCCAGTTGGGGTGCCAGTCGGAGCCAATGTCGTGACCCTTGACCACGATGTTAGGCATGGGCTCTGCCACGCGCACGTTCTTCAGGCCCGCCACTTTCGCGCCAAGCTCCTTGAGAGCGGCAAGGAGAAAGATGTTGGCTGAGTGCGGAGTGACGCAAAGCACCGGCATGGCCTCGCCATAATGGCTCTTGACCACGTTGATGAGTTTCACGTATTTGCTCACGTAGTCGGCAGGGGCGGCGCTTGTGGAGAAGTCGTTTGTGCCGAGGTTTATCATCACAAGGTCGGGACGATACTGATTGAAGTCGTAGGCCACGGAGTCGTGATCATCGAAAAGCAACGGGTAACGCTCGCTCATGGTGCGCCGCTTCTTTCCAGCATAGTTGCGCGTCACGCCCATGCCCGAATGTGCCACGAGCACGTAGTCGGCGTCGAAATAGCGAGCTATGGCGCACGCGTAGCCCTTGTCGCAGTTCTCGGTCTTCACCTCGAAATGGCTGTCTTCGGTGCCCTCAGAGCCATAGCCGCAGGTATAACTGTCGCCTATCACTTCTATGAGACGGCCCTTAGGCTGCACAGCTTTGAACGAGCCCTTGCCACCTGCCGTGAACGAATAGATCGTGGTGCGCCCGTGCTCGCCTTCCGTCACCTTTTGCAGGCGAAGGCGATGCTGGCCCTTGCCAAGGTTCTTGGCGAGCAGCATATCGTGAGGTTCCTTGCCCGTGAATTGTACCTTGCCAACGAGCTTGCCATCTATGAACACTTGATGGTAGCTTTCGCCCTCCTCGCTCATCCTCACCGTGATGGAAGAGCCCGTGAAATCGGTCTGCACATATGTGCCACCCCAATCGTAGCTCACGGCACCATTGTCCATACGTTGCACGCGTCCTGTAAAACTGATGTTAGGGTCATTGGCCTTCACCGTGTTGTCGGCAAAGGCAAGGCTCGTTGCCATGAAAAGCACGACTGCCAAAGATAATAGTTTTTTCATTGAGTATATAGATTGTCGAATTGTTAAGCAACTACTGTTTGCAAGATCGTTAAGTAACAACCGTTTGCCAGGTTGTTAAGCAACAATTGTTTGTCGGATTGCTATATAACAATTGTGGGCAGTCAATCCGACTGCCCACAAATATTATAAGACATGAGAAGCCACGCCACCGCTTGTCTACTTTTTCCGCTGCGACTTGCGGTTGGCTCTCTGTTCGCGATATTTAGCTTTTTGCCTTGCCGAACCAGAGCCGTGCGCCCCAGTCACATATTTCTTTTTCTTGGCTTTGGTCCTCACCTTATCATCATCCTTCTTCGGGCCCGACGCCTTCTTGAAGCTGATGCCATTGACGAGAATATCCTCGAAGTCGTCCATGTAGCAAAGGTTTAGTGGTGGAACAGGCGCACATGAGTCATTGCCATGGCGATGCCGTACTTGTCGCAGGTGTCGATGACATTGTCGTCGCGAATGGAGCCGCCTGCCTGGGCCACGAACTCCACTCCACTCTTGTGGGCACGCTCAATGTTGTCGCCGAAGGGGAAGAACGCATCCGAGCCAAGGCAAACGCCCTTGTTCTGCGCGATCCACTCTTTCTGCTCAGGGCGCAAGAACGGCTCGGGCTGCTCAGTGAACCACTGCTGCCATGCGCCATCGCGCAGCACGTCCTCATATTCCTCTGAAAGGTACACGTTGATGCAGTTGTCACGGTCGGCGCGGCGGATGTGCTCCTTGAACGGTAAGCCGAGCACCTTCGGGCTTTGCCTCATCCACCACTCGTCTGCCTTGCTGCCAGCCAAGCGCGTGCAGTGGATACGGCTCTGCTGACCCGCGCCAATGCCGATAGCCTGTCCGTCCTTGGTGTAGCACACAGAGTTGGACTGAGTGTATTTCAGCGTGATTAACGCAATCTTCAAGTCGCGGATTGCCTCCGGCGTGAACGTCTTGTTCTTTGTGGGCATGTCCTCGAAGAGCGCTGAGTCTGAGAGGTCCACATTGTTGCGTCCCTGCTCGAAGGTGACGCCAAACACCTGCTTGCGCTCCACTGGCTCGGGCACGTAGTCGGGGTCTACCTTTATTACGCAATAAGTACCCTTACGCTTGGCCTTCAATATCTCAAGGGCCTCCGGAGTGTAGTCGGGGGCAATCACTCCATCGCTGACCTCTCTCTTTATGAGTTTAGCGGTAGCCTCGTCGCACGTGTCGCTCAAGGCGCAGAAGTCGCCATAAGAGCACATGCGGTCGGCACCACGCGCACGAGCGTAGGCATTGGCAAGGGGAGTCAGTTCGAAGTCGACATCGTCAACGAAATAGATTTTCTTCAGCGTGTCGCTTAAAGGGAGGCCGACAGCAGCGCCAGCAGGGCTAACATGCTTGAACGACGCCGCGGCGGGCAGACCCGTAGCTGCCTTCAGCTCCTTGACAAGCTGCCAAGAGTTGAGGGCGTCGAGAAAGTTGATATAGCCGGCACGGCCATTGAGGATTTCCACAGGAAGCTCACCTTGCTCCATGAAGATGCGTGCGGGTTTCTGGTTTGGGTTGCACCCGTACTTTAGTGCGTATTCCTTCATTATTAATTGAGATTTAATGAATGTTGTGGCAAAGGTAAGAAAAAAAGTCGTATCTTTGCCGCGCATTACAGAAAAAGTATGTGAGAAAATGAAAAGAGACTTGAAACTTCTTATTGAGACGACAGGCAAGAAGGCAAAGGAAGGCAAGCATGAGCTTGAGCACGACCTCGACAGCCTCTCCCAAAAGCTGATGAGACATCACATCAACTTGAGCGTGTCGTCATTGAAGAAACTCTTTGAGCTCGTGACCGGCAAGCGCAAGCTGTCGGTGGCCGCACGCAACCGCCTCGCCCTCTTCGCTGGTTTCCAGAGCTGGAGCGACCTGGAGGATGCCATCCACGGCGACGCCGACGCAAGCGTCAACTACAAGTAACGGGCAGGGAAAAGGAAAGAGCCGCTCCTCCGAGAAGGAAGAGCGGCTCTTTTTTTAGCTTTGTCAAGCGCAATATTATTCGCCAGTGACGACACGCCTCTCCTGGATGCGTGCTGCCTTACCTGTGAGCTTACGCAGGTAGTACAACTTGGCGCGACGCACCTTACCGTGCTTGTTGACCTCGATGTGGTCGATGGCTGGAGACTCAGCGGGGAAGATACGCTCCACACCCACGGTGCCAGACATCTTGCGCACGGTGAAGCGCTTCTTGTCTCCGTGACCGCAAATCTTGATTACGACGCCACGGTAGAGCTGGATACGCTCCTTTGAACCCTCGACGATTTTGTAAGCGACAGTGATAGTGTCACCTGCCCTGAATGCAGGAATCTGCTTGCCGGTTGCAAATGCTTCCTCAGCAACTTTAATTAAATCCATTGTAAATTGTAATGATTAAATGTTGTCGTCGCTCCAACCCGACATAGCCTGGGAACACGTCTCCCAACCAGCGGTCGAGCCGAAAAGCGGTGCAAAGGTACTGACTTTTAGTGTAATAGAAAAGCTTTGCCGCGTTTTCTATTTATTTTTAACACTTTATCTCTTTTTAAATGGCGCTTGGACCT
Organism: Oscillospiraceae bacterium; assembly: GCA_963635115.1. Classification (GTDB taxonomy): domain Bacteria; phylum Bacteroidota; class Bacteroidia; order Bacteroidales; family Bacteroidaceae; genus Prevotella. Next base: position 19,226 of record CAVHEN010000044.1, read on the forward strand.
TGGGCGTCAGGCTTTGGGCCAAACCTACGCTCCTATTTGGCGAGCGTAAGCCTCAGCTTGCCAATGTAGATGCCGCTCTTGCCATTCTGGTCTACGGGAACGGGCTTGCCGTCGGCGTTGTCCACATAGTGCAGCTCCTTGAAATAGGTGTGGCTGTGGCCTCCAAGCACGAGGTCGATGCCGCGTGTATGGCTGATCAGTTCCTGGTCGCCCATGCCTTTTTCCTCCCAGCCCAGGTGTGAGATGCAAATCACGAGGTCGCAATGCTTCTTCTTCAAGATGTCGACCATCTCCTGCGCCGTCGACACGGGGTCAAGATATTCGGTCGAGCGGTAGTTGTTGTGGTCAACCAATCCGTCGAGCTGCGGCGAAAGCCCGAAGACTCCTATCTTCAAACCGTTGCGCTTTATTATGACATAGGGCTTGACAAGCTTGTCGAGGTCGTACTCGTGGAAGCGGTAGTTGGCGCATACAATCGGGAAATTGAGCTGCTTGAAGAGCCGCGCCAGGTTCTCCAACCCGTAGTCGAACTCGTGGTTGCCTATTGTTCCCGCGTCGTAATGCATCATGTTCATCAGTCCGGTCTCCACGTCGCCCTTGAACAACGTGTAGTAAGGCGAGCCTTGTGAGAAGTCGCCACTGTCGAAGAGCAGGAGCGAGGGGTCCTTGGCGCGCTCTTCCTTGAGCATTGCCACACGGCGCACGAATCCTCCACGCCCTGCCTGCAAGGTGTCGGCAAGGTGGGAGGACAATGGCATTACGCAACTGTGGGTGTCGTTGGTATGAAGGATGGTGAGCTGCTTCTGCGCGAGCATGTTGACGCTGCCGCAAAGCAAGAACACTATGGCGATGTGTCTTAATAAGGATATGTGTGTCGTGACCGACATGGATATGTGTCTTAACGCTTTCATCTTTTCTGTTTTTCTACTGTTTAGTTACTTCGCCTGCTTGTCTCATTCAACGGTCACACGGCCCTCGACCTTTGCGTCCACGGCCTTGCCTTGCGCTTGCTGCTCCTTGAAATGCTTCACTATGATATGCCTAACGTCGTTGGCTTCGTCGGATGGTGACACCACGTTGGTCTTCGACTTAAACGCCTTCAATCCGTCGTTGCCTTGCGCAAGGTAGTCGAGCGTGGCCACGCGATAGCTCTTCTGCGGGTCAATTTCCTTGCCGTTGAGGGTCACCGATTTCAGTTCGCCGCTACGGGTGATCGTCATCTTCACGCCATGGCTCACGCCCTCGCCGTGGCGCGACGCCATCTCCCTGAAGAGCTGAAGGGTCTTCTCGCCCGTGAGCGTCAGGAAACATATGTGGTTCTCGAAGGGTGCCACGTTGAGCACGTCGCCGTAGGTCACCTTCCCCTCAGGCAGCGAGGCGCGTATGCCACCCATGTTGTAGACACCGAAGTCTGGCGTCTCATTGAACAACTTGCCGCCCCACACGAGTATGTCGGCAAGCAGGTTGCTGAGGTCGCTCTCGGGCTTGAGCGCTCTCATGGGATGTGCCGTGGAACCGACCACTGGCGACATTTCCTTGTCCACCTCACTCTGATAAGGCGTTATGAACGTCGTGGCTTGAGCGTCAGGATTGGCGTCGTAGCGATTGTTCACGAGCACGCGCGTGCGATCCACGCTGGCTACATGATAAGGGGTGTGACAAGACGTGGCAAGCAAGACCGCCACAATCGGGAGAAAAGTTTTCATCTTTACTGAGTATCTCATTATAGAATGTGTTTCATTCAAAATAGAAAGTCAAGGCTATCATCTTGGAGCGCGCCTTTTTTATCGAGTTGGCAAAGACGCGCGTCGAGGGGTCTTGTAGGCGGGCGGCGTGTCCGGTGTCGAGACTGTTGATCAGCCCGAACATGAACTTCAGCTCTGGCCTCAACTTGAAAAACGGGAGGTAGAAGTCGCATCCCAAGCCCGCTTCAAAGAAGATGTCGTAGCGCTTGAGCTTTACTATGTCGTCACTCTTGCCGGTTAGGTTGACCATGGGGCTTAAGCCTGCCATGACATAAGGGCGGTGGTTGCCGCAGCGTTTCGCCGCATAAATCATGTCCATGGAGCACGCGATGTACACCGACTTGAGGTTTTGGGTGCGGCTTGCCATGCTGTCGGGCACCTCGGCGCCAACGTTATGGAACGCGACGTGGCGACTTCCGAAATACAATGTTGGCGCAAGCCGGAAAGCCAAGTAGGTGCTCAAACGAGCCTCACCAAGCACGCCAACCTGGAAACCGTAGTCGTAGCGGTCTTGGTCGGTGGTGATGGTGTAAGTCTGGGTAGAGCCATCGCTTAACGTCACCGTTTGCGGCCCTACGCCGACAAACTCCAAATCCTGGGCATGGGTGCCCACGAGGATGCCGAAATGAAACGGGCGCAGGTCGGTATACGGGCGGTTCTGCACCGTGCGATCTTGCGCCACCGCACTGACGCCTGCCAAAAGGCAGAGAATTGCGCAAACTAAATTCTTCATATTATAAACAACGAGAGAATGGCGGTTTTATTGCCACAAATACACAATATAAGGTATATGAATGTTAAATCTCGAAAATTCTCATACCTAATTGTAGGTATTCGAACAAAAGTTGCTATCTTTGCAATACCGAAATGAGGTAAGCCAGCTTAAACAGCCGCAAGGCACTCGTGAGGAGAATTTTACAAAAACATTATTAATTTATAAACGTAAAAGAATTATGGCATACGTAATTGGTGACAACTGCGTCGCTTGCGGAACTTGCATCGACGAGTGCCCAGTAGGAGCTATCTCTGAGGGCGACATCTACAGCATCAACCCCGACGAGTGCACAGAGTGCGGCACTTGCGCTTCTGTTTGCCCCAACGAGGCAATCAGCCTTCCTGAGTAAATTTCAATTTATAAAGGATAAAGCAAAGGCGCGCCAAAAACCACATGGTTTTTGGCGCGCCTTTCTTTTGTGCCTTATCGTTTCAGTGTGGCAACCTGTCGATTCGCGTGGGAAAACGTCGCGCAAAATTCCCAATCGCCATTGCGCCGCAATCGCGTTGCCGTCGCGGCGCAATGGCAATGGCTTTACGACGCAATGGCATCGCCCTTACGCCGTAATCCACAGCGGCTGCCATGCAACAGCCACACCAATCAGCACGGAGCCTTTATTACCTCTCAGCGAACCATATAGGTGCGCCCTGCACTACCAAGCGAGTGGCGTCGCTGTCCAGCGTGCCGTCGATGTAAGCGCCATAAGCGAGGAGCTGCAGATTCTGGAGCTTTGTAGTGCTGCTGTACTGGCCGAATGAATAAGTGTTGTTGGTGTAGAACACGATCTTTATCTCATGTGCCTTGCCGCCGTAAGTGACATTGTAGGTGAGGCCCACAGGGTTGACAAGCCACTGGATTGGGTTCGTGTTGACGAAACCAATGTAGCAGCTCATCGACTTGGGGCTCTGGGCAGCTATGGCTTGGCGAATCTCCTTGTGCTCGGTGGTGGTAGAGTCGATCATCGACGCTACGGCCTTACCGGAGATATTGTTCAGGACCATCGTTGAGTCCGAAGTGACATTCCACGATGCGGGAATACTGTCGGTGATGGTGTTGCCGTTCGAGTTCTTCAAGGAGATGTAAATCAGCTTGCCTGAGTGAGGGCCAGCCACAGTAAGATAGCATTGCTTTTTCTGCTCTGGAGTGATTTTGCTGCTGTTGTCGTCGGCGCTGTTCAAGCAAGAAGACATGCTGAAGACCATGAGCATTGCTGTAAGGAAGAATCCTAAAAACTTGATGTTTCTCATTTTTGTTATTATCGTTTGTGTTTATGGATACGAGTTGATGCGTCACGGCTATTGCGCCACGCCACTAAGATGTAAATGCAAGAAGCCTGCAAACCTTGCGCCAAGGACTCGAAAAAAGTTTAGAAATCAAACTTTACCTTGCTCATTATTTGTTCTGTGGCACCAGCGAGGCTCTCAACAAACTCTCCTGCCCTCTTGCAACTTTGCCCAAGGGCATTGTCGTCGTCAAGTTTCTGCATGATGCCCAAGAAGTCGTCGTAGCTTGTTATCTCGAAGCCTCCGCCAGCCTGGAGCAGTCCTTGCGCTTCCTGGAAGTTCTTGTTGTTAGGCCCGAAGATGACCGGCTTACCCCAAACGGCAGCCTCCAGCACGTTGTGTATGCCCACGCCGAAGCCGCCGCCAACATAAGTGACGTCGGCATAGCGGTATATGCTCGACAACAGTCCGAAGCAATCTATGATTAGACATTCCGCCCCGACCACGTTCTCCGTGGTCGCCTCCGTGTAGCGCACCGCCTTGCGATTCAACTTCGACAGGATTTGCTTCAGATGGTCCTCGCCAATGACGTGCGGCGCTATGATGAGCTTCCACTCAGGGTGCTCGTTGAAGTATTTTATAAAGATGTCCTCGTCGGGAGGCCAACTGCTTCCGGCGATGAAAACACGGGGGTGCTCCTCAGCCGTGCAACCAATAAACTTCTCCACGATAGGCAGCGACTTCCCTGCGTCCCTGATCTGCAACACGCGGTCGAAGCGAGTATCGCCGGTCACGGAGACACAATCGATGCCTATCGACTTGAGCAACTCGCGGCTCCGCTCGTTTTGCACGAAGAAATGGGTGAAACTCCTCAGCACCTTGGCGTAACTCCTGCCATAGCCACGGAAGAATATCTGGTTCGGACGGAAGATGCTCGACACCGAGAACGTGGGCACCTGACGCTTTTTAAGGAGGCACAAGTAGTTGTACCAGAACTCATACTTGATGAAAAACGCCATCACCGGGCGCGCCAAGTCCAAGAAACGGCGGGCGTTGCCGATGGTGTCGATCGGAAGATACACTATGATGTCGGCGCCAGGGTAATTCTTTCGCACCTCGTAGCCTGAGGGCGAGAAGAACGTGAGCAGGATCTTGTACTCGGGATGCTCCTGCTTGATTCGCTCCATTATTGGGCGGCCTTGCTCAAACTCGCCCAATGATGCAGCGTGAAACCATATATATCTGGCGTCCGGATCGACGTTTTCGCGCAAGACACGGAAGGTCTCGTGCTCGCCTTTCCACATTGTTTTCACCTTCTTGGAGAAGAACGTGGCAATCCAGACACCTATATTATATAAGAAAATTAACGGTTCGTACATTAGCCCAGTGTCTCAATGGCCTTTTCCATTCGCTTGATGGTCTCTTCCTTTCCGAGGAAAGCCGAGATGTCGAACATGCCCGGGCCCTTGCCTATGCCCACAAGCGCCAGTCGCCAAGCGTTCATCACGTCGCCCATCTTGTAGCCTTTGTCGGCGATCCACTTCTCCACCACTGGCTCTTGGCCTTCAATAGAAAAGTCGTCGATGCCGTTGAGCACGTCGATGAGCTCCCTCATCTGCTGGGCGGAGAACTCTTTCCAACGCTTCTTCGCGGTCTTCTCGTCGTATGTCGTGGGCGCGATGAAGAAGAAGGAGCACAACGGCCACAACTCCTTGACGAAGTTGACGCGGTCCTTCATGAGGTGCACCACCTGCTTCACGCGGTCAAACGACTCGTCGATGCCGTTGTTGGCGACAATGGGCGCGAAGAGCGTGGCGATCTCGTCGTCGTTCTTGCGAAGGATATACTCGTGGTTGAACCAGATGCCTTTCTGGTAATCGAACTTGGCGCCACTCTTCGAGCACTTGGTGATGTCAAACGCCTCAACAAGCTCGTCGAGCGAGAACATCTCTTGATCGGTGCCAGGGTTCCAGCCCAAGAGGGCGAGGAAGTTGACCACCGCCTCCGGGAAGTATCCGCTCTCGCGATATCCCGACGACACCTCTCCGGTCTTTGGGTCGTGCCATTCGAGCGGGAAAACTGGGAAGCCGAGGCGGTCGCCGTCACGCTTCGACAGCTTGCCCTTGCCCTCCGGCTTAAGAAGCAACGGCAGGTGGGCGAAGCGAGGCATGGTGTCTTCCCACCCAAACGCCTTGTAGAGCAGGACGTGAAGCGGTGCGCTTGGCAACCACTCCTCACCGCGTATCACATGGGTTATTTCCATCAAATGGTCGTCCACGATGTTGGCAAGATGATATGTTGGCAGCTCGTCGGCACTCTTGTAGAGCACCTTGTCGTCAAGGATGTCGCTCTTCACGCACACGTCGCCACGGATGAGGTCGTTGACATGAATCTCCTCTCCCGGCTCAACCTTGAAACGAACCGTGTACTGGGCGTCAGACTCAAGCAGCCTCGTCACCTCGTCTTTCGGTAAGGTGAGCGAGTTGCGCATCGACATGCGGGTATGGGCATCATACTGGAAGTTCTTCACCTCCTCGCGCTTTTTCTCCAGCTCCTCCGGCGTATCGAAGGCTATGTAAGCCTTGCCGGCGTCGAGAAGTTGCCTCACATACTTGGCGTAAATCTTGCGGCGCTCGCTCTGGCGATAGGGGCCATGGTCGCCGCCGAAGGACACGCCTTCGTCAAATTTGATGCCGAGCCACTTAAACGACTCTATGATATAGTCTTCAGCTCCTGGCACGAAGCGATGGCTGTCCGTATCCTCTATACGGAACACCAGGTCGCCACCGTGCTGGCGAGCGAACAGATAGTTGTACAAAGCCGTACGGACACCGCCTATGTGTAGCGGACCTGTGGGACTTGGGGCAAAACGCACCCTGACTTTTCTTTCTGACATATCCAAGATTAAATATTTGAGGAACCCAATGACGTTCCCAATGGAATTATTTTTTGCAAAATTAATACTTTTTTTCTGCTTTAACTGATTTTTTTCGTATTTTCGCAGCAAAAACACATCGGCTTCATTATTGAGAGCCACATTTAAGTCAGCGACATGAACACATTCAAGAAGATTATAGGACATGAGGAGAACATATGGCACAGTCTGGCGATCCGCTCCGGACTCGTGTTTTTCACCTCCCTCATCATCATCTGGTTCCTTCCGCGCAACGAGGCGAAGCAATATGTCTACGAGATTGGCGAGCCATGGCATTATGGCACGCTGATAGCCAAATTCGACTTCCCCGTCTACAAGACCGACGAGACTTTGCAACGTGAGCGCGACTCGCTGCTTCATTCTTTCCAGCCTTATTTCAACTACGACAGCACCGTGGAGGCGTCGCAGACGGCGAGGCTCAGCGTCGAACTGGCTACGATTGAAGCCTTGCCTGCCGGATTCGAGGACGTCTTGATAGACAGGCTGCACGAGCTCTACCAGACCGGCATCATGAGCACGCCGCAATACAACTCCTTCAACAACGACACTACGGCACAGATAAGGGTGGTGGTCGGGAAGGACGCCGAGTCGAAGAAGGTGAGCCACATCTTCTCCACCATGATAGCCTACGAGCAACTGTTAGGCGACAGCTATCTCGCCAAGGAGCGACTGCTGATGCAGAGGCTCAACATGAACGACTTCATAATGCCCAACCTTATCCTCGACAAGAACCGCACGGAAACCGCCCGCAACGACTTGCTATCGGGCATAACTCCGGCAAGCGGAATGGTGATGGCCGGGCAGAAAATCATCGGGCAGGGCGACATGGTGGACGACTACAACTTCCGCGTGCTCAACTCCATGGAGAAGGAGATCGACCGCCGGCAAGCCGGCAAGTCGCAGATAACACGCCACTTCATAGGCAATGTTATCTACGTGGTGGCATTCGTGTTGCTCTTTACCCTCTACCTGACGCTCTTCCGACGCGACTACTTCTCCAAGCCAAGGTGCGTGGCAATGCTCTACACCTTCATAGCCTTTTTCCCGCTATGCGTGTCGCTTATGATAGAGCACAACTACTTCAACTTCTCGGTCTACGTGCTCCCCTTCGCCCTGGGCCCCATCTTCGTGCGCGTATTCATGGACTCGCGCACGGCGTTCATCACGCACATTGTCACCGTGCTCATATCGGCGTGCGCTTTGCGCTATCAGTTCGACTTCATCATCATCCAGACCATTTCCGGCCTTATAGCCATCTACTCGCTGCGCGAGGTGACCACGCGATCGCAAATATTCCGCACCGCGCTATGGGTCTTCGTGTCAACCTGCGTCATGTATTTCGCCTTGAAGCTCATGGAGAGCAACGGCGACGTGAGAATCGGGCGAAGCATGTACTACCACTTCCTCATCAATGGCGTGCTGGTGCTTCTCGCCTACCCTCTCATGTTCGTGGTGGAGAAAACCTTTGGCTTTGTCTCCGTGCTGACGCTCATCGAGCTTTCCGACACCAACAAGGGCTTGCTCCGCAAACTGTCGGAGATAGCTCCTGGCACGTTCCAGCACGCCATCACCGTGGGCAACCTCGCCTCGGAGATTGCCAACAAGATCGGGGCGAAGGCGACGCTCGCACGCACCGGCGCGCTCTATCACGACATAGGAAAGATAAAGAACCCCGCGTTTTTCACGGAGAACCAGCAAGGCGCCGTGAGCAACCCGCACGACAACCTGACCGAGAAGGAAAGCGCGAGGATAATAATAGCCCACGTGGCAGACGGCGTGAAACTCGCCGAGGAGTACAACCTTCCGGTGGTGATTCGCGACTTCATACTCACCCACCACGGCTGTGGCATGTCGAAGTTCTTCTACATTAAATATCAGAACGAGCACCCAAACGAGGTCGTGGACAAGAGTCCGTTCACTTATCCAGGCCCAAATCCTTCCACGCGCGAGCAAGCCATACTCATGATGGCGGACGCTTGCGAGGCGGCGTCGCACTCGCTCAAGGAGTACACCGAGGAGACAATATCCAAGCTTGTCAACCAAGTGGTGGACCAGCAAGTCAAGGACAACTTGTTCAACGAGTGCAGGATCACGTTCTACGACATCGCGGTGGCAAAGCAAGTGCTGATAGAGCGGCTCAAGGCCATCTACCACACGCGCATTCAATACCCCAAGCGAATAGTAAAAGAGAAGTAGAAACGAAAAAAAGTGCTTCAGCTCATGCAATCTTTCGCCCTTCCCAGCATTTATGTAATCGAAATGAAGCATTACAATTATTAATTCACAACAAACAGACAAGATGAACAAAGCAATTGCTCACTTGGGCCATGCAGCCTTGGCCACAGCGATGGTAGCCATGACGCTCGGCTCGTGTGCCACGAAGAAGGCCCAACAAGAGAAGGACGATAACATGCTGATAACGATGGGTAAAGACATCGACAACGCATACCTCACACTCAGCGACGCGGAGCGCACGGCGGTGGGCAACACCAACGAGTTCGCGCTCAACCTCTTCCGCACCCAAGCTGGCATGGACTCCAAGGTGGTGTCGCCGGTCAGCGTGGCTTATCTCATGGGCTTGCTCGCCAACGGGGCGAACGGCAGCACGCAGGCTGAGATCATGAAGGCACTGAAGATGAACGGCACATCGCTGGCGGCATTGAACGAGACCTACAAGGCGCTTATCAACACGGCTCCGCGCCTCGACAGCCAGACAAAGGTCAACATAGCCAACTGCGTGGCAGTGAACAAGCAGGTGACGCTCAAGGACAACTACAAGAGCACCATGCTGAACCTCTACAACGCCGACGTGGAGAGCATGGATTTCGCCTCGCCCAAGGCTTTGTCGAAAATCAACGGTTGGTGCTCCAAGCAAACCAGCGGCATGATACCAAAGATAGTGGACCAGCTCGACGCCAGCGCCACGGCGGTGCTGATGAACGCCGTCTATTTCAATGGCACGTGGGCAGACAAGTTTGACAAGGCCGACACCAAGACCGAGAATTTCCGTGGCTACACGCGCGACATAAAGAAGGTGCCCATGATGCACCAGGAGCGCAAGTTCTCTTACACCGACAACAACGACTTCGCCGCCGTGACGCTTCCCTACGGCAATGGCGCCTACACAATGACCGTCATCCTGCCTGCCGAGGGCAAGTCTACGACCGACATCATCAACTCGCTCAGCGCTAAGACCCTTGAGAAGACGTGGAGCGACATGTCGGAGTGTGTCGTCGACCTAAAGCTCCCACGCTTCACCACCACCACGGAGACGCAGCTCAACAAGCCCATAGCGGCCCTCGGCGCCACGTCGATGTTCCAGTCGGGCAAAGCCGACTTCAGCAACATGACCGACGCCTCCATGTTCGTGTCCACAATGTTGCAGAAGGCAAAGATCGAGGTCAGCGAGGAAGGCACGAAAGCTGCCGCCGTGACCGCCGCCATCATGACGATGTCGGTGCTGCAGCCCGAAGAGCCACGCCACGTCACCTTCCATGCCAACCGCCCGTTCATCTACCTCATCACGGAGCGCAGCTCAAACGCCATATTCTTCATCGGACAGTACACCGGAGCAGAATAAACGGCTGGCACGACACGCCAAACAACGCCAATGCCGCAAGGCGCGCGTTTTGCTAACAACCAATAAGCACCTTTCACGAGGTGCTTTTTTTGTGCCCATATCCTAAGGTTCTCGCGGAGGGCAATCGGCATGCCGATTGCCCTCGTTCGCCTTCACGCCGCAATCGCGCCGCCTTTGCGCCGCAAACGCATTGCCTCCACGCCGCAATCGCAATGGCGTTGCGGCGCAACCCCAAGAGGCTGTCGCCGACAGCCCACACCGCTTCCGCAACGCCCACTTTCCCGTGCCGCCTTTAGCCTCTGCCACCAGCCATGGTCTCGGCAGGATAAAGAATCGTCCACGCCCTCGCCCGCGTAACAGGATTGTAGCACGGGTTAACGCTTTCTTCAACCGTTTGTAACGCCTTTGACACAAAACACTGCTAATTTTGCACCGAATCTTAAAAGGTATTGTTTCAGGAAAAGCCTTACAGAATATAACAATAGGTATTTATAAACTATCTGATGAAAAAGAATGTATTTCGCGTGTGTGGCAACAGAGTTGCCATGATGTTAGTGGCAGCGCTCATGCTACTCGGTGGCTTGCGTTTGCATGCCCAAAATCCTGACGGTTGGAAGAAACTCAAAGGTGAGATCACCTTCTACATGGCCAACGACCTCGGCCGCAACGGCTACTACGACCAGAAACCCATAGCCGAGCTGATGGGCGAGATGGCGGGCGTGGTAGACCCCAAGTGCGTGCTCGCCGTGGGCGACATCCACCACTTCAATGGCGTTGTCTCCACGCAAGATCCCCTGTGGATGACCAACTTCGAGTTGATTTACTCGCATCCCGATCTCATGATCGACTGGTTTCCCGTCTGCGGCAACCATGAGTATCGCGGCAACACGCAGGCGGTGCTCGACTATGGCAAGGTGAGCCGCCGCTGGATGATGCCGGCGAAGTATTACACCAAGGTGTTCTCCAGCAAAGGCACCACCGTGCGTGTGGTATTGCTCGACACCACGCCCCTCATCGACTCTTATCGCCAGACTTCCGACGTCTATCCCGACGCTTGCAAGGAAGACCGCGAGGCGC
>CAVHEN010000045.1:0-28182 GCA_963635115.1 Oscillospiraceae bacterium
CCAGTTTGGCTACCGCTTTGGCTACCAAACCCTGCACGAAGGTTATCACCCCTTGTGCCGTGTCGTCCGAGGTCTTCGATAGGTACACGTCATCCAGCGCACCCACGGTGTCCCTCAGCTTCTGCCACACGCTGCTGTTGCCGTCCAGCTCCTTCGCGCTGTCGGCGTGCGTAGCGTTGTCCGCCCTTTGGGCGTGGTCGGCTTCGTCCGCCTTCTTCGCCCTGTCAACGCTTCCGGCGACGGTCAGCGCCCCCGAGCTGGTCGTGCTCGTAGTGCCGCCAGTTCCGACGCTCACGGTCGTCGTGCCGCCTTGCGTCCTTTTCTTCCGTATGATGTCTATGTCTATCATGTCTATCGGTATCTATCGTGTCTATTGGTGCCTATCCGGTCTATTCCGTCTATTCCGTCTATCAAATCTATCTCGTCTACAAAGGTCTATCTACAATTACCAGCGCCAGCCAATAATCGGCACCGCCTACCACTGTTCCTCCAGCTTCGCTTGCGCGCTGCCGTCCGCCAGGTTCCAACCCATGTCGCGCACGTATAGCGTCTTGCCCAAGGCCTCATGGCCCCAAAGCGTGAAAGGCTTAACGCCCATCGCCGCGCACTGGATGTTTTGCGTCAGCACCACGCGAGGCTTGCTCAGCTCCTTGTAGTAGGCATCCACGTAGAGCTTCTCAGCCTTCGCCACGTCACCCGTCACCGTGTTCTTGATGGATGTCACGGCAAGGCCGTCGCTGCCGCAAACGGTGGTGTACATCATCGTGTTGCTCAAGCCGTATTGCAGCACCTCATCGCTGGTGAAGCCACTGTGGATCATCATCTCCAAGTCGTCCTTCTTGTTGTAGAACTTGTGGCTCGCCCTGCTCATGTAGACGATGTCCTCGCCGTCGCTGCCGTCGCCACCGTCGCCCGTGTAGAACTTCACCGAGAAGTCCTTGATCACCACCGAGCTCACGTGGGCCATCAGCGGTATGTTGTCCGTGCCCCATTTCGAGTGCCGGAACATCGTGGCGTGCCTTATCTTGTGGTAGTTCGCCCACGGGCCGTTGTCCACGCCAAGCACCTTCAGCGTCAGCTTGCCGTGCAGCTTGGCGGCATTGGGTAGCGGTATCGCCATGCCCTTCTCAGCGCTGATGTTCTGTTGCCAGTCAAAGTTAGACGCGATGTCAAACTCCGTGCCTATCATCTTGTCGCCCACCTTGGGGTCAACGCCTATCGTGAAAGTCTGCTTCAGGTACTCATCAGTGTCACCGCCGCATTCCTCCAGCGTCTTGTAGGTCTGCCACGTCATTGTGTCAACGCCACCCGTGCCCGTCTTGTCTTCCACCAGCACCTTGTCGCCTATTGTCAGCATGCACCAAAGCACGTCAAACTTGTCCATCGTGTCCTTGCCATCGCTGGTCTGGTACTCGTAGAGCTCAGGGCCATCCTCGGTGTAGGGCACCCAGTGTGGCATGCGGCCCGTGTCCTTCCTCTGTTGCCATTCCTCTTTGGTCCAGCTCATGCCGTCGCCGGCAAGGCTCTGAAGGGTACTGCCGCACCAGCCGAAGGTCAGCCAACGAATCTTATTATCTCCCGTGCGGCTCGGCGTGCGGTCGCGGAACATGAGGTCAGTAAGCCACGTGTTTCCATACGCCTCGGCGCTCCCGTAGCTTCGCACCTCGTTAAGGTAGATAGGTGTCTCCATGATGGGGCATAAGGTCAGCGTGCCGTCTATCACGAGGTAGTTCGTCTCGCCTTCGCCCGACGGACTGAAGACCGACGTGCTCCCGCCGCCCTCATAGCTCATCAGCGGCATGGAGGCAAGCACGTCACTGTCGGCGGGGTAGGGGTCGGCGTCGCTGCCATTGCCGTTAACGCCTATCACGAGGTAGTTCGTCATGCTCATCGACGTCTGCTTGCTTGAGTCGCCCGTCCCCGGCTTGTGGTCCACCGTGCCCACCTTCACCAGCATCGCCATCTGGCCCATGCCCAGCTTGTCCAGGAGCGCGGCTTGACTCACGCTGCCGTCGCCCTTGGCCACGGCATCTGCCACGGGGTCGGTAACCTCGCTCCCAACGCCACTGCCGCTCCCTATCTTCCAGTGCACGTTGCGCATCACCCGCACCCAGTAGTCCTTCCATGTCTTCTGCATGCTGTAACTGTCATCTTTCAGCATCGCGGCAAGCCACCAGAAACTCTGCGCCGACGCTATGCCGTAGCGGTCCACCGCAAATTCCGACATGTAGTGGAAACGCGGGCCAAGCGCCGGCACCGTGCCGTCACCGTCCAGCGGGCTCTCCAGCACCGTGTCGTCGCCTTTCGGACTCACCGTCAGGGCAAGCTGGTTGTAGACCTCCAGCACGTCCAGTTGCGTGTCCGTATCCTCAACGTTGTCAGCCGTCAGGTATTTCGTCAACACCGACACGCCGTTCCATGTGGGCAAGGCTGGAGACGTGCCGCTGCCCATCAGCAGAGTCCATTGCGTCTTGCCCTGCCTCACCGTGTCCCAGGAGAACACGTAGAAGTCCGTGCCGTATTGCACGACGTGAAGGTCGAGGAACTTCAGCACCGCCTCCACCGTCTCCAGGTACGTTGTCGTGTCGTCCGCGCTGTCACCGAGGAAGGCCATGTCGCTGACCGATAACCCCGTCCACACGTCGCCCTCACCGTCGGCCATCGCGCGGCTCTTGTCCCACCAAACGGTGTAGCCGCCATCGCTATCCGTGCCGTGGTCGAGACTCTCCTTCAAGAGATCCTTGAACGTCCTTAGCGTCGTCTTGCCCACCGCCGAATTGTAGGTCGTGGAGTTCGTCACGTCCCCGTATTTCGAGTATTGGCAAGCCGACAGGCTGTCTATCGCCTGAAGGCTCAAGTCGTCGTAGTACTCGTTATAGGGCATGCTCAGCACGCGAGGCTCCAGCCATCCGCTGAACACCGTCACGTCCCCCACCGTCACCTCCACCTTACCGTCCTTGTACTCGCTGGTGAACAGCTCGCCAACGTAGGCACGCGCGTGAAGGTTAATCGTGCACCCGTGTTGCTGCGCAACGTCCAGCGAGTCGTTGACCCCGCTGTCTATCGTCACCGTCTCATCGGCGGCAAACTCCAGCACGCCGTCCGGCTCTATCTCGATGTCGTCGCCCGTGGCGCCCAGCGTTATCGTCACGCCCACCACGTCGCCCTTCTTGTTCACATAGCTACCGCTTATTTTCATGTCTTCTGCCTATTTAGTCTATAAAGGTCTATCCAGTCTATCTTGTCTATCCCGTCTATCTCAGTCTAATACCTTTTCCCTATCTTCTCGCCAAGCCGCTTCGTGTTGCTTGCCATCAGCTCCATGTCGTTGCCCCTCAGCTTGCCGCCGACGGTCACGTGCACCGCTGTGCTTATGCTCTCCACGCTCCCCACGCGAGGCTTCACCTCTTGCGCCTTTGGCAGGTAGTTGCCGTTGGCTATGGCAAAAAGCCGTGCCTGTTGCGCCTTCGTCAGTATCATCTCGCCACTGTTCACGCGGATGGGTATCTTGTCGCCCGTCGTGGAGTTCCCGCCCACGATGCCGCCAGTGGCAAAGCCGTTGACGGTGCTTATGAGGCTTATCATCGTCGCCGCGCCGGATATTCCGAAGGCGAGCCACTCAATCCATGAATGGCAGGATGCCAACGCCTGTGCGAACGAGAGCGCTATCTGGCCTATGGCGGCCATCACCATTCCCGCCTTGGCGCCAGCCGAGTCCGTGCCGAGTTGCTGCATCGCCGAGCCAAGAGAGCTGCAAGCGGTGCCAACGCCCGCGAGGCCCTTCGTCGTCGGGTCCGCTATGCCCTTGATGTTGCTCAGCGCGCCCGCCACGCTGTCAAAGTTCGAGAGGTCCACGTTGAAGAGGCTTTTCAGCGCCTTCATGTCCTTGGTGTCCACGTCCAGCTTTATAGGCTTCATGCCGTCGCCAAGGGCCTGGATGCTCGCGTTTATCTCGTCTATCTGTCGTTTGGCCTCTTCCTCGCCGATGATGCCTATCTCGAAGTCTTGCTGCACCTGGCTCGCGCTGCTTTGCGCGTTCTGGTAGCTTTGCCGCTTGTCGGCGACACTGCCCTTCTGTATGTAGGACGGCTCCACCGCCGCCTTGATGCTCACCTCGCCCTTCGTGGCGGTGTCTATCTCTGCTTGTATCTCATCCACCTTGGCGCTTGCCGCCACCCTCGCCTCTATCGTCGTGGCGTTGTCCAGTTCCTTCTGTGCCGCCGCCAGCTTCCCTTGCAGCTGCTCCATGTAGGTTTTCACCTCTTGCGTCTCAGGTTCCTCCAGGCCTATGCGGATTTTCATGGCCTTGCTCTTGGCCTCCAAATCCTCGTATTGCGCCTGAAGGCCCGCAGCCGTCGCCTCGTCGTTGCTTGCGTACATCTGTTTCCGCAACGCCTGCATCTTCTGCTCGTACCAGTCGAGGGAACCTTCCAAGGCCTCCTTCTCAGTCGTTGCGCCGCTGCTCTTTCCGCCAGCGGCCTTGCCTCCCGTCTTGGCGGGCGAGGGCGTGGCTTGCGGTTGTGTCGCGCTGTATCCGGCATACTGCTTGTATGCCGTGCCGGAGTTCTGCCTGGTGAGGGCGTTCATCTGCCCCGTTATGGCCTGTTCCTTCTTGTGAAGGCTGGACAGTTTGGCGTTGGCTTTCTCCAAGTCGCTGGTGCCCTTCACCTCCACGTTGCTGTACGTTGACAGGACCTTGCCGTCGCCGGCGTCAATCTGTCCCGTGGCCACTTGTCGGGTCTCGCGCTTCTTGCTGTACTTGCGTAGCTTGCCGTTGTCGTCGTACCTGATGTTGTGTTGCTGTTGCTGAAGGTCGGCGGCTTGCGTGGCGAGGTTCCTGATGCGTATCTCGTTTATCATCTGGTTGCAATACGCCTTCGAGTTGCCAGTCAAGGCCGTGTACCATTGCGCCACCGTGGAGTAGTAACCCATGGCTGAGCCATAGGTGTTGTTCATCTCCTCAACCAGTTTCTTTTCCTCTGCCTTGCTGCCCTTGAACTCCTTTAGCTTCGATATGTGCATAGCCACTGCCGAGGTCGCGTTGTTTATCTGTTGCGCCTCTTGCTGGTGTGCGGCCTGGCTCTCAGCCTCAGCGGCGGAAAGGTCATCCGCTGCCGCCTTGCCGGCAGTAAGGTGGGTCACCAACGCCTCCACGCCAACGCTCAGCAACGCTATCGCCGCGCCCACGCCAGTGCTTATCAATAGACCGCGGAAAGCCATCTTCAAGGTCGTGGCACCGACGGTCGCGCCGGTGAAGGCGGATTGGGCAACTCTCACCACCGCCGACAAGCCTGCCATGGCTGTTCTCGCGCCCGCACTGGCAACGGCCACTGCCTTGGTAGCGAGGTTCAAGTTCCCCATGACCACCATCACGCCCTGAATGCTCTTGCCAAGGGTGACAACGGAGCTCGCGATCGTCAGCGTTTGGGCGGCGAGAGACACGTAAGGAAGGACCTTTGACACTAACTCGCCTAACTGCACTTTGATGCCGGCGAAGCGCATCTCCGCCTGCTTCAGCTTTCCGGCGTCAGTCTCGCCCAGCTTGGCGTTCATGTGCCCCACGTTGTTGGTGATAATCTCGGCAAGCATGGCGGCGCGCTGTTGCTCCGTGCCGTATTTCATCACCTTCTCTTGGGCCTCGTCAAAGGTTATGCCGACGCGCCTTAAAGCCGAAGTCTGGCCCGTCATGGCCTTACCCATAAGGTTTGCCACGCTGCGCGCGTCTTCCTGGCTCGCGTTAAGGCCTCTCTGTTGGGCCAGGAGGTCGTTCATGGCGGGCACCAGTTGCTCAAGCGTGCCCTTTTCCTTCAGGAAGGTCGCTATCTGTTGTGCGCCGGCCTTCTGCACCGTCCCGCCGATTACGCCCAGCTTGGACTGAGCGCCTATCAGGTCGGTCACCTTCTTGATGTCATCATCGGTAGCATTCATGCGCTGACGCATCACGGTGGTCAACTGCGTGTTGGCTTGCTGCACCGCGTTATAGGTCGAGGTCAACCCAGCCATAGTGTCGCGGAGCCCACCTATCGCGCCCGAGACGTTTTGCAAGGCCGTTACGGCTTGGTTTATAGATAGGATGTTGTCGCGAAACTTTTGTGCGGAGGTCTTCGATTCCTCCATGGCGCGACGCAACTTGGTAACGTCAGTCGTGACCATGCCTATCTGTTCCTTGCCGTCAATGTTCAGTCTTATGTTAAACTTTATTTCTTTTGCCATAACTCCAACCTTCTTGTATGTTTTTTACGTATATTTGCAACGAGAAACCATCAAGCACCATAACTATGAAAATAGAGAACATGTCACCCAAACGGAAAGCCAGGGAAAGAAAGCTCTGGCGCAACATCATCTTTGTCTCTCTCATTCCTGTCATCGTGACTGTCGTGTTTGCCTGGTATGGGGCATTCCTTGTGAGTATTTGTGTGTCTCTCTTCGCTTATTTCGAGTACGTGCAATTCATGCCAGACAAAGACTATGGCTGTACTCCTTGGTGGTATTTCGGACTTTAGTACCCTGCCTTCTCCGCCCTTTTCAGCACTTGTTCCTCCAGCCGCGCGCCTATCTCGCGTTCTATGATGGGCGCGCCTGATCCTTCCACGCCGTCGAGGAAGTGATAAGCGGGCATCTGCCCGCGACGCCTTCCAAGCGTCCGCCATTTGCCGTCGGCCATATCCACCACTTGCCCGCCGCCTTTTCGCGCGTATCTCACCTTCGTGCCTTCCTCTGCCCACATCAGCACCGGCTTCTGCAAGCCAAAGCGGTTGAGGTGGTAACCTTGCTTGCCGTGAGGCTTCACCGTTATCATGAAGCCAGAGCCGCGAGGATACACCCTCAGTCTCATGCCCTTCTTCAGCTTCGAGGCGTTGGCGATGCCGCTCTGTGCCACCTTGTCCCGCGCCACCTTCAGAATCTCGTTACCCACCTTGCGGTAAGCGCCCTTCAGCGAGGCTTTCAAATCCCGCTTGTTAAACACTTGCAGCAGCTCGTTCCATTCCTTGCCCTTGTATCTCCCGGGGTCATTATACACTGTCTCACTCATCGTCTATCCAGTCTATCCAGTCTATCACGTCTATCAAGGTCTAATACCTCTCCCCCAGCTTCGCCCTTGCCTCTTCCATCCTCTTGCGGCGTTCTTCCTTGCTCATCGTCACGTGCTCAGGCTTTGGCGCGTCGCGCGGCTTGTCCCATGGCAGGGGCAAGAGCTGCTCAGCGGTCAGCTTTCGTTTGCTCCATGGTTGCAAGCTCATGAGGCCCAGCAGGCGCATCCGCTCCCAGCGCTCACGCTCTTGCAAGTCCTCATGCTCGCTGAAGCTATTGCAAACGGCCTCAAACTCATCAGTGTCCATGCCGAGGAAGTCGTCAACCGACAAGCCCATCACGCCAACGCCATAGCCCAATAGCTCGTTATAGCTCGCTACTCGCCCTTTTTTTTTGAGTCACCAGCGGTCAGCTTCCCCAGCTCATCGCTCCAAGACGCAATCGTCACCACGTCCACCGAGTCCATGAACGTTTCCAGGTCGTAGGGGAAGGCTACCTTGTCCTTCCGGCACGCGCTCTTCACGCAACCATACACGAAGGCGCACATCTCCACCGCGCTGCCCTGGTCCATCTCCGACGGGTCCTTCCCCGTCTCCTTCTTGAATATGTCCATAGCGCCCATTGTGGCGCGCATCGGGTACGTCTTGCCCTCAATCTCAATCTTTACAGTCTTCATGTCAATCGTCTATTTTGTCTATTATGTCTATTATGTCTACCTTGTCTATCCCGTCTATCTCAGCCTACCCAGCCTAAAACCTAAAAGGGGCAGGGCGGTGTCAAGCCGCTCCGCCCCTCGGTCTTAATCGCAATTCACGCGTCATCCGCTCATGCAGTGGCGTTAATCGTCAGTTTCGTCGCGTCGAGAGTGTCCGGCGCGCCGTCGTTCTTCAATGTGCCCTTGTAGGTCACGTCGTCCTGCGCGGGCGCGTCCTGCTCAAGTTGAGTCATCACGAACTTGCCTTTAAGGTAAGGCTCCTCGCTCTCGCGCTCCATGCACTTCACGTCGATGCTCTTGCCCTTCGCCCACACGCCCAGCAAGTCCTTGATGCTGAACTCCGTCTCATCGTAGAAGCAAAGGCCCTCAAACGAGATGGAGATGCTGAGGCCAGTGACGCCCGAGCTCTTCCATAGCGCCTGAGCCATCGAGGCGCTCGCCACCGGCTTTACCGACCTGTCCTTGGTCTCAGTGTCAAATGTCGTGGTATGCGTCGTGCAATGGCCCACGGCCTTGTCGTTCACGTACAATAGCAAGTCAGAGCCATTGACGTAACCTGTCTTTGTTGTACTCATAGTCTGTATTTGTTAAGTTGTTAATATCCTAAACCGATTTCACCGTGAAGCTCATGCCCCTGTGATAGAAGCCGTCAGCGGTCATGCTGTCATCAAAGCCCGTCATCCGAGAGCAGTCTATCACCAGCGTGCTGCCGTCGCCAAACGTGTGCGTTATGCGCGTGAAGCTCAACAAGTCCCTGACCGTCTCACTTATGTCAACGCATTCGCCGTAGCTCGCCGCGAAGATGTCAAGCTGCACCTCGCAAGTGTCCAGGGCGGTTCGTTGCTTGTCACTCTTGTCCGTCTCACCGCTCACGCCATAGAGCACGTAGGGCAACTTCACGTCCATCGGCACGCGGACGGGACTCACCGTCGTCACCGCGTCGCCGAGGCCGGAGCTGAGCACCTTCTGCAATGGCTCGCCGGCTGAGAGGCATGTCCGCTTCGTTATCTCCATCGTCATTCGTCCATGAGTTCCGCGGTAACGTCAAGCCGGCCCCTCTGCGGGTAGCGCATCGGGTCGGCGCTTATCCGGTAGTGACGGCCGCGCCAGCCTATCCGCATGCCATATTCCACCTTGTCGGTGTAGCGCATCTGGAAGGTCACGCTGCCTGCCGCCGCCGTGTCGCCGTCGCTGGTCGTTGTCCGGCCCTGCCCGTAGGTCACCTTGGCGTGCGCCTTGGCAACCACCGTCTCCCACGTCGTGAGCCACGCGCCGTAGTTGTCCTGCGTCCGAGTGGCCTTGTCAACGCTTATCACCTCGTTCATCAATCCTGCCTGCATTTTCCCTCAATCAAACTTTAAGCATTATTAACTATTAGAGGAGCCGGAGACGTTCCCGTAATTCACCCAGCGCTCCACCAACATGGCGAAATGTGGGTTCATGTACATCTGCACGGGGTTCACGCTCTCGCGGTTCTCGTAGGCGGCTGCCGCAAGCATGAGCATGGCCTGGACAAGCGCGGGGTCAAGCCGACCGTCGTCCACCATCGGCGTGCCGTCAGGGGCAGAGCCGGTGGAAAGGCTGGTGACCTGAAGGCGCCGGCATAGCATCGACTCCGAGGCGTCGATTAGCTGCTCCAGGTATTCGTCAGAGCATTCCGAATAGTCTATCCGGCTGTGCTCCTTCAGCATCGTTGTGCTCACGTATTCCGACATTTTCCGTTACCGTTTTCGTTTACAATCGTCTATCTTGTCTATACTGTCTATCCAGTCTAAAAGAGTCTGCCCTTCCCCTCTCCCGGGTAGGTGAGGGGAAGGGGTGCCTCGTTACTTGCTCGCCGTGAAGGTAATCTTGCCGAATGCCTCCTGATACGGTGTGAAGAAGTCCCACTCGGAGTTAATCACGATGGCGATGGTGTTCGTCGAAAGCACGTTCACGGAGCTGGTGTCGATGTCCATAGTCATTGCGCCAAACTGGCCAACCAGGGCGTAGCCGAAGTTTCCGTAGTAGATCACGCCGTCAGGCACAAGGCTGGAGGCGACCACGGGCACGCCGTCGATGCTGTTCGTGGCAAGGTCGAGCACAAATCGGCCGGTGCTCTTGCTCTGCGACACGTCCAAGTTAGCCAGCGCGGCGTAAGCCTTCCAACCCATCAGGAAGGCGGGAGCGTTCACCGGCACGTTGCCGCTGCCGTTCACGCGAGTGCGCAAGTCAAGCAGGTTGGCGCGGGTGATGGTCTCCACCGCTCCAGTGACGGCAACAGTGTTGTCCGTGCTGATGCCGGCGAGTGGGCCGGTAGGAGCGTTAGAGGCGGCAGTGGTAGCCACAAATGCCTCGTTCAACGCCAGGGCGTGCTTAGTGCGCATGGTCTCAACCACGATGTCGCGAATAGCGCCGGCGGTTTGGTTGATGGTTCTGCGCGAGATGTCCACACGGATAGGCAGACGGTGTGGGGCGATGGTCTTGACGCCCAGCTCCACTGTCTGACCGGTCACCGCGTCGTTCTCGCCATACCATGTAGCCTTCAGGCCCTTCACGGTCGGGTAGTTCCACTGGCCGCTGATGCCGGTCTGAATGCGCGCGCCAAGCTGGCCGATGACGGTCTGCGGGGTCAGCTCCCTGATATAGTCCTGAATGTAGATGGGAGTGATGCTCGAAGCCGACGCGGCTTGCTGGATGGAGGCGGTAGTAGTACCATCTCCCCCCGCACGGAGCTGCTCGTCTGCCTTGTTGTAGGCGAAACGGAAATGCCCGTCAGCGTCGCGCAAGTGGTTCAGGTCGGCGGGAATGCCCTTGCCGGCAACGATGGAGCGGAACATCCTCGCGATGTTAACGTCCGCGCTGTTGGCCGTGCGCTCCTGCTCCAGGCGCTTGGCGTGCTCCTGCGCTCTCTCACTCTCGTAGAGGGAGCAATCAAGGGCCAACGCGTCGTCCTCTGCCTTCGACTGCTTGAAGGCCTCACGCTCCTGGTCGGTCATGCCGCGGTTCTCTTTCGCCAGCTTGCCTTGAAGCTCGGCGTTCGCCTGGCGGATCTCCTCGCGCCGTGCGATTTTCTCTCTGTACTCTTTAAATGTCATGGCAATAAAAAATTAATCCTTTAACCGTAAAAACTCATCTATCTCATCGAAGTCGCGCATCATCTCCGCGCTCCTTTTCTCGTCTTCCTTCGTGTCCGGCTTCTCGCCCTTCACCTTGTCAAACTCGGCCCTCAGGTTCCGCGCCTGGACATCGGTGTCAGGGTAGGCGGGGTAGGTCACGATGCTCACGTCGAACAGCTCACGTATCTTGTTCACGTGCCTCACGTAGACCGGCTTGCCGTCGTCGCCCGTCTCCTTGGTATAGCTCCAGTCCTTCTCAGGATCGCACACGAAGCCAAAGCTCATGCCCTGGAAGTCACCACGCGCGCAACCCTCGTAGGCGATGTCGCCGTAGCAAGTGGCGGGCGAGTCAAACTCCATCCTCACGCCCTCATCCGTCAGCTCCAGCCGCAACGAGCCTTCGCCGCCAGTGCTCCTTGCCAGTATCTGTCCGGGGTCGTGGTTGATGCACGCCACGATGTCGCCCTTCAGCAAGTCGGGTGATATGGCATCGCGCTCTATCGTCTCGTAGCACGTGCCATAGTCGGAGTCGTACATCAGCACGCTGCGCTTGCCGAAAACGATAGGCATGCCGCCAACCTTGCGGCTATCCTTGTCGGCACCAACCGACGCCCTCGTGTAGCTTCTGTATATCGTCATCGTTAGTTCTGTCTATTTCGTCTATTTCGTCTATTTCGTCTATCTTGTCTATCAAGGTCTATCACCGCCTATCGGCGGCTGCCCCCTCTACTATTCCCCGCTATCGCCGCTTTTCGGCGCCGCGTCGTCTTCCCCCTCATTCTTCTGTGCCGGAGAGGGCGCTGCGCCCTGCATCCTCACGGTGTCGCCGCCTTCCACCGGCGCCATGCCAAGGCGTTGGCGCGCGTCGTTGGGAGTCAGCACACCACCGGTGACAAGGCTGCCCAAGGCAGTGGCGGTCACGCTCGGGTCGCTCTGGTAGTAGTCATCGAGGTTGAAGCGAATCTTCATGTGCATCCGCTGCGTCGGGGTCAAGAGCTTTGCGTTAAACTCGCTCTCTATCTGTTTCGTCAGCGGCACCACAGTTGAGGTCATCAGTATCGTCTGGCTGCTCTCGGTGCTCTTGTAGTTCACGTTAGAGTCCTGGAACACTTGCGTCGGCGGCACGCCTATCATGCGGCAAACCTCCATGTTGATGAACTTCATGCTCTCCAAGAGTTGCATGTCGGCGGGGGTCATGCTCGTTGGCACGAACTTCATCGTGCCTGGCAGGTAGCCAAGGTTGTTGCCTTCCCTCAGCTCACGCCGTATCCGGTTCGTCACGCTTGAAAGTTGAGCGTCAGAGCTGCCGCCGAAACCTATTTGCCCGCCATCGTCGCCGGTGATGAAGCCGCGAAGCGTGGAGCCAGGCGTGAACATGTCGCTCTGTTGGCGATACGTCTTCATGGCTATGCCAAGTATCATCCGCGCCAGCTCAGGCACGCCAACGCCGACGAAACCGTCACGCGTGTAGCCTTTCACGTGCAATATCTCATCGTCGGTGAACTCCCCGAAGATGTTGTCGTAGCTGTCGCTCACCCTGTAAGTGCCGGTACTGCGGTCGTAGCTTGGCGCGCACTGTCCCGGAATGCTCACAAGGCCCGACAACACGCCCATGCTATACCGAGGCACCACGTAGGCGTCGCCGTACATCTCGCGGTTATACACCAAGTCCCAAAGGAAGTCGAAGCCGTTCTGCCTCGTGTTGGGACGCTCGCTCAATATCCGGTCAAGCGCTGACCCCTCGCTATCCTCATACCACGTGTGCTTCCCGTCGCCCTTCTTCTTGTACAAGTGAAGGCCAAGAGAGGCCACCGCGCCTGCCTTAACGTCGATGCAACGCTTCACGCAAGCAACGCTGCTCGCAGTCAGCACGTCAACCACCTCGCCGCTGTCCGGCCATATCCCAGAGGGCACCACGACGGGGTTCATAGTCACCTGCCCCGCGTCCCTCTTGCCTGCGATGCCGCCAATGCCGGCCTGCACCGCCTGTCCTATCGCTTTAAGTATTCCCATTTAGCGTCTATTATGTCTATCTTGTCTATCAAGGTCTATCAAGGTCTACCACCGTCTATCAGCGTCTACCCCCCCTCTACTATTCCACGGCCCTTCCACCTTTTCGGCGCCAAAAACGAAAAACCGCCCGGCGCTCACGCGTCAGACGGCAATAATGATTTCATCAATAAAAAAAACGAAAAATAAATGGAATCTCTTATTCTGCCCACAAGTTCTTCTGCTCTATCGCCAAGCCTATGGCCATCGTGGCAGTCACGCAACCGTCTATCTTCAGGTTCGCGCTCTTCTTCATCGGCTTGCGGTTCTCCATCTTGTCAACGTCAAGCACTGCGTTGTCATAGCAATAGGCGTTGATGGGGTTCTTGTCAAACGTCAGTTTGCCGTTGAAGAGCAACTCTTCAGTGGCCTCCACCGCGCGGGTGAAGTAGTAGTTGGTCTGCTTGTACGCCTTCATGAACTTCTGCCCGCCAAGGGCCATCAGCTCGTTCTGGAACGTCTGCGCCCTGTTCGGGTCGAAGCCTATGCCCTTGATGATGCAGTAGCCGCCCATCTCCCAGATGTCGTGCGCTATCTGCCTCGCGTCGATGGTCTCCTCGCCGCAAACACGCATCCAGCCGGCGTCTACCCATTTCCGGTACAAGGCGCGGTTCGGGTGCCTCTCCAGTGTCTGACGTGGCAGGTAGTAGTGGGTCAGCACGTGCGCCTCCTTCCGTGTCTTGTCGCACAAGAGGTAGCTCACCGCGGAGAAGTCATCCTTCACCGAGAGGTCAACGCCCACCTCGCAAGGCACCTTGCGCAATTTCAACGACTCCATGTCCGTGTGCCTCATGTGGTCGCGCACCGTCTGGCCGCTTATCCACGTCTGGCCAGTGTCCGTGTCGAACACGTTAAGCAGCTTCGTCCTGAAGTCCCTCATATTGCCGACGCTTATCTGCGCGCGCTTCCACATCTCAGGGTAGAAATCCTCCTTCACCGTGATGCCGATGTGCGGCTGCACCTTGCGCCACGTCCGTGGGTCATCCTCAGCGTCGTCAACGTCAGGCATGAACAAGTGGGCAAAGGTCATGTCGTCCGAGACCTCGCCACGGAGCACCGCCTTGCAGTGTTCCAGCATGTCAACGAATGGCGCGTCAGTCTTGCTCGAAGCGGTGGTGATGGTCACCACAAGCGGGTTCTCGCGCATGCCCATTGAGGTCGTCAGCACGTTGTAGAGCTCATCAGAGTCGGCTTGAGCGTATTCATCGTTTATCACCACGCTCGCGTTCAAGCCGTCCAGCTTGTCAGCGTTGCTCGCAAGGCAACGGATGAAGCTCTCCTTCTGCGCGTTCTCCTTCCAGCTCACCAACTCCCTGTTCAGTTTGAAGTGGCTAAGGCCAGGGTCAAGGCCACGGAGCACGCCGCGTATCTCATCGAAGCAAATCTTCGCTTGCTGGTACGTGTTGGCGGTCGTGTAGCACTGGCTGTTAGAGTCTCCAAACAACAAGTCGTAGACGGCAAGCGAGGCCACCTCGGTAGTCTTCGAGAACTTGCGGGGCACGAACAATAGCACATCGTGGAATAGCCTGTGCGTCTCATCCTTGTAGAAGCCGATGATGTTGGCGAACTGGAACACCTGCACCGGAGTCATCGAATAGCGTTGGCGGCCATGCACGCCGCTGAATTTCAACAGCTCGTAGAAGTCGATGAACTGCCGCACCATGTCGATGCGAAAACAGTACTCGCCAAGCATCCGCAAGAACCGTTCAAGGGCGAGAAGCTCGTAGAGGTTGTGCGCCTCAGGATGTTGCGTCAGCCCCTTGGCGTACATGGTCAGGCGCTTGTCAATCGTGCCAAGGTGGTACGACCGCAAGTCTATGCCAGAAAGACGCGCCACGCAAGCCGCCTTACAAGCCCTGTCCCGCTGCTTCTCCTCATCCGTCATTAAGACCTTTCCTGTCTATCTTCTCTATATTGTCTATCTGCTCCCATCTATCACCACCTACCCCTTCTTCTGAGCGGCGGCACGCTTGTACACCGTCATCCTCGGACGGGTCACCATCTCCAGCATGGTGCTCAGGCGGTCGCCCTGGCTGGTAGGCGCCACTTCCTTCTCCTGGCTCACGAACCCTGCCGGCTTCGCCACCACCAAGCCAAGGTCGCGCATGTACTTGCGTATCTGCTCGCCAAGGGTAGCCATGGCAGTGAAGGCGGGGTTGAGCAATGGCTTCGGGGCACCGCCGGTCGTCTCGCTGTCTATCACCGGCTCTGCCACCACTTGCTCGAAATAGCGCTGGAAGGCATAGAGCATCCCAGCCAATGACATAATGGCGGGGTCGAGGCTTGAATCATACAAGCCACGGTCCCGCACACACACAACCAAATAATCAAATATTTCGTCGCGGCTCATGCCAGCGACATTCATGATGGTTTTCTCTTTCTTGCTCATACGCCGAAGTTGTCCTTCAGCCACCGCGCTACTTCGCCGTCAGCACCGCGCCGACCGCTCCTTTCGCGTTTCATCTTCTGGTGCACGAGCGTATGGCAGTCATGGCAAAGGGCCTCAAGGTTGTTCACGTCGAAGGCGAGGCTCAACATCTCCGGCCACGTCTTGCCGCTGCCTATCGGCTTCACGTGGTGCACTTCCTCGCTCGGCTGGTCCCAAATGCCGCGCTTTACGCATTCCTCACAGAAAGGGTGGGCGGCCTTGTAGGCCCTGCTCAGCGTTGACCACCGCTTCGAGTGGATTATCCTCTTGTATTCCTCACGCTTGCGCTCCTTCATCGTGTGCCTTGTTTTGAGGCGGCTTTCACCGTCGCTTGTTCACGTCGTCGCACCAGTCCATGCCGGTGTCTTCATAAGAACGGAACAAGGCACTTATTTCGGCGCCAATGTCATGCGCGCGAATCTCGCTAGCCCTGCGGATGACGTGCTCGGAATACCTCCCCAGCACGTCACGCAAGAGGCCGCTCACCGTCTTGAAATTGCCGTGCTCGGCGATTTTCCTCAGCAGCCGCCATTCCTCGATGCTCACCCTGCAACTCACGCGCACCTCGCGCCTGCCGTTGTTGTTCTTGCCCATATCCATCCAGTTTAAGGCCATACGTATATCTGTACCTATCCCGTCTATTTCGCCTATCGGTGTCTATCAAGGTCTATCCAGCCGCCTCTCGCTTCGAGAGGGCAACGACCGTCACCATCGCCAGCAATAGCCAGCCGGTGCCCACAAGACAACCCACGCCAGCAGCCAAGAGCCAATGCACGTAAGCGCATGCCCAAACCACGACCACCGACAACGCCACCAGCAACGCCACGATTGCCAACGCCAAAATACCTACCACCTTGCCAGCCTTTTCTTGTTTCATTCCCAAAAGTTTTGATTTCCCTGCAAATATACGGAAATTTCCGGGGAAAACAGCCGCCCAAAACATGTCTATTTCATCTATCCCGTCTATTATGTCTATCAGTGCCTATCAGTGCCTATCGCCATCCGCCGAGTCCTACCTCACCTTCTCCATCTCGCGCGCCACCGTGTCGTCCAGCAGTTTGGCGTATGTGCTTCGCGTTATCTTCGTCGACGTGTGCCCCAGTATCTTTGCCACCGTCTCCATGTCCACGCCGGCGTTAAGGAGAAGCGTCGCACCAGTGTGCCGCGCCCAGTGCGTCGTCAGAGGCTTGTCCACGCCGGCCGTTTGCGCCACCACCTTCAGGTACTGGTTATACTTCACGTTGCTCAATATCGGCAACCGCCCGCCGTACTTCCTCAGCACCTCCAGCGCTGGAGGCAAGAGCAGGAAGGTGAACGTCACGCCAGTCTTGCCACGCCGTGCCGTGTACATCTTGCGCCCGTTCACGTCCTTCACCTTGCCAATGTCAAACGACGCAAGGTCGGCATAGCTCAGGCACGTGTAAGACTGGAACACGAACAAGTCGCGAACCCTTTCGAGGCATTCCGTGCCCATCCGCGCCGCCGCTATCCGGTCCAGCTCCTCACGCGTCAGGTACTTGTGCAGGCCATGGCTGCCCTTGTCCTTCTCAATGTGGACCCACTTGTAAGGGTTGCGACGCAAATAACCCTCGCTTATAGCGTCAAGGATGAACGAGTTCAGAATCCGGTGGTAGTTGCTCCATTTCGAGCAATCACGCATTCCCTTCTTCTTCAACGCCTCATCCATCAGCAACACGTTGTGCTCTGTCACGTCGCCAAACGACTTGATAACGCCCCAGCGGGCGAACCACCTAAGAAAACGCTCATAGCGCTCGCCCGTGTCCTTCCCGCGGCCGTACTTGCGCACGTCGGCACGCTCATGGCAGAACTCCACGAAGCTCTTGCCGTCACGCTCCTGGCGCTTCATCCGCGCCGGTATCTCACGTATGTCCAGGCAACCTTCCTCCAGCATCTCATTGATTGCCTTCAGCACCTTGTTGCGCATCGTCGCCAAAGCCTTGTTGAGCTCAATGGCGTCAACCCTGCCAGTGACCATGCCGCCGCGCCATTCCTTTGGTAACACCTTCACGCCGGTCGAGAGGTACTTCTGCCTATAATCATAAGCCACCCGAATCTCTATCACCGATTCCTTGTTCCTCTTTGCCGTCTTTTTCCGGTCGTAGACAAAGCTCACCACCGGCATCCTAAAATCATTCTCCATGTATCCTTGTTTTTATAGTTGGTATTATCTTGCGCTTTTGTTTTTCCCTGATTTTCCCATATTTTTCCCATGGTTTTCCCACGTTTCCCATGATTGTGGCGAAAGGTAAATACTGCCCATGCCGAAGGTAAATACTAAGGTAAATACTATCCGTGTCAAAGAAGGTGTAAGAGAGTACATCCGTGCAACCTTTCCACGCCTCGCCCCTATCCCCTTATTACTCTCAATACCAACAACTTACGCGCTGCCTTTTTCGTAACTCCTTGATTATAAACACAAAAAAAAGGAAGCCTTTCCAGACTTCCTTTTTACATTTTGGCGGAGAGAGAGGGATTCGAACCCCCGGTACCTCTCGGTACGCCGGTTTTCAAGACCGGTGTAATCGACCACTCTACCATCTCTCCAAACTATCTTGCGGATAGGCTTCTGGTCGAAAAGCGATTGCAAAGGTAAGGAGTTTCTTAGAAACCAGCAAATATTTCGGCGTTTTTTTTTCGCATTTACGAAGAATTGGCATTTTATTGATGTTTGTCAAGGCAAAAACATCCACGCGCATCATTGATCGAAATGGTTTATATAATTGTGCAAAGGCATGGCCTTACATCTTTCCTCAACAATCAAGACCCGTGCGTGTTAGTGCATGATACCCAATTAAAACAATAACGCCAAAGCTGAGACGGACTTTGTACGCGAGTGCAACTGTCAAAAGCAGTGCAGGGGCGGGTCTTGTGCCCGCCCATAGCCCGAATTGCGATTCATTAAGCATTAGGACAGGCCAGCAGCCATACGTAACCAAGACGCTATGCGGATGATGGTTTTAGCCAATCATAATGCGAACCACACGCTTTGCGAAATGAGGTTAGGATGAAGCGTTTTGCCATTCGGGTTGCGGACGGGCACAAGGCCCGCCCCTGCTCAAGGGATCAATCAAAGCAATATGATAGCGGTGAGAAGACTAAACGGTAACGGCGAAACCGCGATGGGGTTATGATGCATAGACAACGCGATTGCGGCGGGAAGGCGTCGCGGTTACGGTGGAGAGGCAACGCGGCAGCACAGTAATGGCAATGCGATTGCGTTGGAAAGGTAATGGGGCATCGCTTGACAGGCAAAAGTGCTGTAACGAATGAGCTGCATTGTAACTTGACTTACAGGGGATTATCGCGCGTGTATTGCATAGCAATACATATATTATATATGAAATTGTGCAGTAAAAAGTAAACTATATTCAGCAAACTCCCTATTTGTCGTGCGACGGCAATACCGACAAAAAACAGAATTTCCCTTTTTGTCGCACATATGTGATAAGAGTCTTATTCTAAGAATATTACAATGCATTAATATTGACACAAAATATCGTATAAGATGATAACAGAGCAGTAAAAAGTTGCAGAAAAGCCTTATTTTTGTAAATATAAAATCAAGAACACATCAAGAACCTCCCTATTTGTCGCCAAAATATTCCCTATTTGTCGCTGTTAACATTTATTAGTTCCCTATTTGTCGCCGGAATCTTCCCCTTTTGTCGCAACGACCTTCCCTATTTGTCGCGGCATGTTCCCTATTTGTCGCCGAGGGGTGTATGTAGGCGCTGAAAACCAATAAGTTACTGGGCCCTACTAATCTATGATACTATTGATTTGTATTATTGACAACTATTCTTGGAAAAAATTTTGTTTAAGGTTATTCTTTTTACCTGCCCTACCCTATCTCACCATATGGATCCTTTTCTTGCTACAATTATTTTTTTTGTCTCCATTTCAGCATTGTTTTGTTTCATTTTTTATATTTCTATTCCTGTTTTTAGCTTTTTTTGCCATATATAATTATCTATATATATTTTAATCTACGATTATTATCGTTATTGGATAGTCAAATATACAAATACATATACAAATAAATAAGCATTAAGACACACAAATATATAACACTCAAATTACGCATATAAGCATATAAAACTATAAACAAAACCGTATAGTAATATAGATATAAACACATATATAAGTACAGAAACACACCTATATGTAAATAAGGATAAAAACATGTTCCTCCATGAAACAATAAACAAATAAATACAAATATAAAAACATTTACCAATAAACAATACCACACGTTAATGTATATAGCTATATATAAATAAAGAGTCATCATTATAAAACAATATATAAATGTATAATTAATGCTTGATCCAACACCACCCCATCGGTAAAACCACGACTTGTTGATATTATTTCTCCAACCACCTAACTATAAGATTAATACGCAAATCCATTTGCAAATATAAACACATAAACATATAAGTATATGTTAAATCTCCGATGCTTAGCAATATAAATAGCTTATATAAGTATATACGTAAACATAAAAACAAATAAACACGTACCGCTTGATGTGAGTGGATTTAAATATAAACAAATAAACAACCCTAAAAATATACAAATATCTAAACACGCACAAA
Source organism: Oscillospiraceae bacterium (assembly GCA_963635115.1). Classification (GTDB taxonomy): domain Bacteria; phylum Bacteroidota; class Bacteroidia; order Bacteroidales; family Bacteroidaceae; genus Prevotella. The sequence continues at coordinate 19,942 of CAVHEN010000045.1, forward strand.
TAGAAATATAGATATAACAAAACATCTATATCATAACTTAAATAACTATGTATAGCTATATTTTCATATCTTTTTCTATAAAAACCGCTTCATATATTTGCACGGATATTTTTTTATGCTTAAATTTGCATCTGTAATTATTTACTGCATAGAATGTATTACTCTACAAAGGCATACATATATAATAATGTAATAGTACATCCATATAAACGAGCGGATGCTTGCGTATCTTTACATATACACATATGTCTACACCTTTAAACATGAGTATAAACATCTTTATGTATTAACATAGAAAGAAATAAATATAGATATGAGGAACAGGAAGATCGTTTTCGCAAATCAAAAAGGTGGCGTGGGCAAGTCGACGCTGTGCATTCTCTTTGCCAACTATCTCGCTTGGAAAAAACAGCAAGTGTGTGTTATTGACACCGACTTGCAGAAGACAATCAAGATGCAACGCAAAAAGGATATGGAGCTCTACCCTACCCTTGACCCTCCTTATGAGGTGCAAGATTTCGACGTTCAGGCGCCAGACGTGATGCAACAGCTAATGGATTCCGCTGCCGATACAGAGGGCTTCGTACTGTTCGATTCCCCGGGTAATGTCTCGGAGGATGGATTGGTGCCACTGTTCACCAATGCCGATTTCATCATTTGTCCTTATGAATATGAGGAGAAGACCCTCGACTCTACCGGCACTTTCGTGCAGGTCATCAATGCCCTTCGCGCCGCTACCCCATCCATGAGCGCCCGTCTTTTCTTCGTGCCCAACCGCATCGACGTGCGCATTGGAACTGCAGACGAGCTCAGAATGTGGAAGCAGACCGACGCGATCTTCAAGCAGCTTGGCGCTGTCACCCCTCGAATCACGGCCCGCGCGTCGCTCAAGCGCATCAATACCATGGAGATTTCCGCCTCTCAGCGCGATGCCGTCAAGCTCGCCTTTGACTTTATGATAAGGCGCATGAGGGATTGATTGCACACATATAAATATATAAATAAATAAGTAAATATATATCTGTCCGAATAAATAAGAATATAAATATAACGGTTATGGCTGGAAAAACAAATAAAACGAGAGTGACATTGCCAGGAAGTTTGGCAGACTTGGTGAGAGATCTTCAAGACGGTGGAGCGCAAAGCGTTAGAAACGCGCAAGACAGCGCAGAGGTGAAAACGGAACAAAGCGAGCGCCCAACTGAAGTCCAAATGCCTGACACCCAGGAAGAAAACACGAAGGATAGGGTAGGGGAGCAGTCGCCTGTCGAGGCATCGAGTGTTGATGAAAAGCAGGCTGCCGACGCCCAAGAGGCAACGAGCGTGAATGAAGGCGTGGCAGAACCACGCGTTAATAAGCCTATCGGCGGTGAGCGTCAGCGTGAGGCGAGCGAAGACGAAGGTCAGCGTCGCGGTCGTCCACAGAAGGAGAACACCATGAAGACATATCAGATACAGAAAGATGACTCTGCCGACTCATGGGAGCTCTTCCTCGACCTCGCAAAGCAGTATAAGACAGGTGGCGGACGCCCCGCGACGATATACATCGACCCGACGCTCAAGAACATCCTTGACCGCCTGAAATACCCACTTTCGCTCACTACCTCGTCGATTCTCTCCAGCATCGTGGCGCGTTTCATCTACGACCACGAGGAAGACGTGCGAAAGGCTCTCTTCTCTCAGAATATCTTCTGAATCAGGCTCTAAGAAGTCTCGTTCCCGTCTAAAGTCCTTGCCGTTTGGCGACAAAACACGGATAAGCCATCAGCTATGACCGTTGCCAAACCTGCTTTAGATCCGAGAGTTCGCCAAACCCTTTTAGCCCATTGCGCCATGCCGCGCCAATAGCTCAGCAGCTACTGGCGCGGCATGGCGTTTTTTGATGACAAATGTTGAGGACGCACCCTTGCTGGCAGTAGCTTGCTTTGCGCTTAAATAACCATTGTGGAAGCAGGGCGAGAAACTATAGTAAAGTAAGCATGGTTGCCACGCGCCCTTGTATATAAGGCGAATCATGGCAAACACAAAGGCACCATGTGATTTGCATGGGAAGATAGCCGCGCCAGATTGCCTACGTCGGCTTCGCGCCACGATCGCGAGGCGATTGCGGCGCGACCGCGGTGGCTTTGCGGCGTCATCGCGAGGGCTTCGCGGCGCAACGGCGAATGGCTGCCGGCATGCGGCGGAGCCGCGCGAATCGGCAGGGAGACATAAAAAAATGCGCGGTGCTTCACAGCAACGCGCATTCTTTTGAGCTTGATGGCCCACGTGTATATATATAATGTAGGTCAGTTATAGGTAGTTATATAGTTTTCTTGGAGCGATGTTTCTTTATGCTCTTAATTCTGATGCAAAGGTAGACATATTATCAGGATTGCGGGCAGACGGTTAGCAATATGTTACGATAGTTCTTCGAGGTGTGACGATATGCAGTTATCGGCACTCTTGTTTTGCGCTATTTGTAAGGTTTTGTGCACTTAAAGCTAACAAATTGATAGAAAATGGTAAATATTGCATAATTTCTGCAGAAAAATTTTCCTGTTACTGTCATTTTGTTGTAACTTTGCAGCGTGAATAGCACAAAGCGTTAATTTAAAAGAAATAGAGCTTAACAAAATGTCAATAGGCACACCAGTTTCAGATAAGTCGTCAGGAGCAATTGCAACGGGAAAGGCCAGCAAGATACCTTTCACCAAGATGCAAGGCGCGGGCAACGATTATGTTTACGTAAACACGTTGGCGTGTAGCGTTCCCGACCCGTCGTCCACCTCGATAAAGTGGAGCGACCGCCACTTCGGCATCGGTTCCGATGGCTTGGTGCTTATTGGCAAGCCGACGGAAGGCGTCGACGCCGACTTCTCCATGAGGATCTTCAATGCCGACGGTTCCGAGGCTATGATGTGCGGCAACGCGAGCCGCTGCATAGGCAAGTATGTCTATGAGCGTGGGCTCTTCGATGGCGACACCGTGCGCCTGGAGACGCTTTCTGGCATCAAGGTGCTCAAGTTGCACGTCGACGGCGGCAAGGTGAGCAGCGTGACGGTAGACATGGGCGAGCCTCGCCTTGAGGCTCCCGAACAGTATACAGGCGTGATGCCAGCGGGCACCGACGGCGTATTCGTTTCGATGGGCAATCCCCATTATGTGAATTTCGTGAATAAAGTGAGAGAGATAGACGTTGCCGCTCGAGGTCGCGAGCTGGAGTTCTCCAGCAGCTTCCCCGAGCGTTGCAACATCGAGTTCGCCGAGGTCCTTCCTTGCGAAGGCGACGCCACGCAAGCCATCCGCACCCGCGTCTGGGAGCGAGGCTCCGGCATCACCATGGCGTGCGGCACCGGAGCGTGCGCCACGGCGGTGGCAGCGGCAGTCAAGGGCAAGGCGGGCAGGCAATGCGACATCGTCATGGACGGCGGCACGCTGCACATAGAGTGGGGCGCCGACAACCACGTCAGGATGACGGGACCGGCGGAGATAGTCTTCGACGGCGAGATGGAACCATAAAAGATTGCAAGATAACAAGAAGATTAAACCAACCATCAAAAAGGAAAGAACAATGGCATTAGTAAACGAGTATTACCTTCGTCTTCCGGGCAGTTACCTCTTCGCCGATGTCGCAAAGCGCGTCACGGCTTTCAAGGTCTCCCACCCCAAACAGCGCGTCATCAGCCTTGGCATTGGCGATGTGACACGCCCCTTGGCGCCAGCCGTGGTAGAGGCGATGAAGAAGGCCGCCGAGGAGATGGGCCACATGGAGACATTCCGTGGCTACGGCCCTGAGCACGGCTACGACTTCCTGCGCGAGGCTATCATGAAGGGCGACTTCCTGCCACGAGGCATACACCTCAGCAAGGACGAGATATTCATCAACGACGGAGCAAAGAGCGACACCGCAAACATACAGGAGCTCTTGCGTTGGGACAACAGCGTGGCGCTCACCGACCCCGTTTATCCAGTTTACGCCGACTCAAACGCCATGATCGGCCGTGCCGGAAAGTATGTCGACGGCAAGTGGGCGGACATCACCTACCTGCCTTGCACCGCCGAGAACAACTTCATGCCCGCGTTGCCCGACCACCGCGTCGACATGATTTACCTGTGCTACCCCAACAACCCCACGGGCACGGTACTCACCAAGGACGAGCTTCGCAAGTGGGTCAACTTCGCGCTCCACAACGAGGCCGTCATCCTCTACGACGCCGCTTACCAGGCTTACATCCAAGACCCCGACATCCCACACTCAATCTATGAGATAAAAGGCGCGCGCAAGTGCGCCATAGAGTTCCACTCCTATTCCAAGACCGCCGGCTTTACGGGCGTGCGTTGCGGCTACACCGTCATACCGAAAGACCTGATGGTGAAGACCCTCGACGGGCAAGATGTCTCGCTCAACGCCTTGTGGGAGCGTCGCCAGTCAACCAAGTTCAATGGCACGTCCTACATCTCGCAGCGCGCTGCCGAGGCCACATACAGCGAGGAGGGACACCGCCAGACACGCGAGACGATAGCCTACTACATGGAGAACGCCCGCATCATGCGTGAGACCCTTGTCGGCCTTGGCTACGATGTCTATGGCGGCGAGAACGCCCCCTACCTCTGGGTGCGCACGCCGGGCGGCGAGAGCTCGTGGAAGTTCTTCGACACTTTGCTCTATGGCTGCGGAGTAGTCTGCACGCCAGGCGTGGGCTTCGGGCCCTCAGGCGAGGGTTACTTCCGCCTGACGAGCTTCGGCAACCGCGAGGACGTGGAAGAGGCTATGGAGAGGCTGAAGAAGCTGTAGAGGCAAGCCACGGTCTCCGAGCATTACAAACAAAGATATCCAACAACACAGAAAACACAAACAACACCCCCGACGGGGTTTAAATACAATTACAAGTATGACCAACGAAAGATTTGATGCCGTAATGGCTGCTTCCCACAAGAAGCCAGTCGAGGTGATTGCTCCCGTGGAGCGTCCCTCTGAGTATTTTGGCAAGAAGGTGTTCAACCGCGCCAAGATGTACAAGTATCTGCCCGCTGATGTATACCAGAAGCTGGTTGACGTCATCGACAACGGTGCCACGCTCGACCGCTCCATCGCCGACGCTGTGGCTAAGGGCATGAAGCAGTGGGCCGACGAGAATGGCGTGACCCACTACACCCACTGGTTCCAGCCCCTCACCGAGGGCACGGCCGAGAAGCACGACTCTTTCATCGAGCACGATGGCAAGGGTGGCATGATTGAGGAATTCTCTGGCAAGCTCCTCGTGCAGCAGGAGCCCGACGCGTCCAGCTTCCCCTCAGGCGGCATCCGTTCCACTTTCGAGGCACGTGGCTATTCTGCCTGGGATCCAACGAGTCCAGTGTTCATCATCGACGACACGCTCTGCATACCCACCATCTTCATCTCTTACACAGGTGAGGCTCTCGACTACAAGGCACCGTTGCTCCGCGCGCTCCACGCCGTCAACGTGGCTGCCACAAACGTGTGCCACTATTTCTATCCCGACGTGAAGAAGGTTGTCTCCAACCTCGGATGGGAGCAGGAGTACTTCCTCGTCGACGAGGACCTCTATGCCGCACGTCCCGACCTCATCCTCACCGGCCGTACCCTCATGGGCCACGAGAGCGCCAAGAACCAGCAGATGGACGACCACTATTTCGGCACCATCCCAGAGCGCGTGCAGGCTTTCATGAAAGACCTTGAGATTCAGGCCCTCGAGCTCGGCATCCCAGTGAAGACACGCCACAACGAGGTTGCGCCAAACCAGTTTGAGTGCGCACCGATATTCGAGGAGACAAACCTCGCCGTTGACCACAACATGTTGCTCATGAGCCTTATGAAGCGCGTCGCCCACAAGCACGGCTTCGAGGTGCTGCTCCACGAGAAGCCTTTCGACGGCATCAACGGCTCGGGCAAGCACAACAACTGGTCACTCTCCACCGACACGGGCATCCTGCTCCACGGTCCAGGCAAGACGCGTGAGGACAACCTCCGCTTCGTGGTCTTCACCGTAGAGACACTCATGGGCGTTTACAAGCACAACGGCTTGCTCAAGGCCAGCATCATCGACGCTGGCAACGCACATCGCCTGGGCGCCAACGAGGCACCTCCAGCCATCATCTCTTCTTTCCTTGGCAAGTCTGTGTCGGGCGTGCTCGAGCACATTATGAGCGCCGACAAGGACGCGCTCCTCATCAAGGGTAAGGAAGGCGTGGAGATCGACATCCCCGAGATTCCCGACATCATGCGCGACAACACCGACCGCAACCGCACGTCGCCATTCGCCTTTACCGGCAACCGCTTCGAGTTCCGTGCCGTGGGTTCTTCAGCCAACTGCGCCAGCGCACAGATGGTGCTCAACACCGCCGTGGCAGAGGCCCTCACAAACTTCAAGGAGCGTGTCGACGCCCTCATCGCAAAGGGCGAGGACAAGTTCACAGCCATCCTCTCAGTGGTGAGAGACGACATCAAGACCTGCGCTCCGATCCACTTCGACGGCAACGGATATAGCGACGAGTGGGTCGAGGAGGCTGGAAAGCGCGGCCTCGACACCGAGAAGTCGGCACCGGTTATCTTCGACAGCTACCTCACGCCAGACAGCATCAAGATGTTCGAGTCGATGTCCGTGATGAAGGAGAACGAGCTCAAGGCCCGCAATGAGGTGAAATGGGAGACCTTCACCAAGAAGTTGCAGATCGAGGCTCGCGTGTTGGGCGACCTCTCGCTCAACCACATCATCCCTGTGGCAACCCACTACCAGGCAATGCTCTCAAAGGACGTGCAGAACCTCATGGCCATCTACGGCGACGAGAAGGGCAAGAAGCTCTCTGAGCGCATCATGAACATCATCGAGCAGATCTCAGAGCGCACCGCCATCATCGAGAAGGACGTGGAAGACATGGTCAACGCCCGCAAGGTGGCAAACAAGATCGCCGACGAGCGCGAGAAGGCCGTGGCCTACCACGACACCGTGGAGACTTGGTTCGACAAGATCCGCTACCAAATCGACAAGCTCGAGCTTGTGGTAGCCGACGAGCTTTGGACTCTGCCTAAGTATCGTGAGCTTTTGTTCATCAGATAAATGTTCAGGGCCGCGTGCCGAAGTGTTCGGCAAGCGGCAATAAAGACAATAATTAGCAATCTATTTCTTTTATTGGTTGTTTAATCTTGAGCGGGGCGGCGTCGTGAGACGTGGCCCCGCCATTTTTAATATCAAGACTTTCACACAATTCATTTTCCACACGGATCTTAAAGATTTGAAAGATAGCTACGCCGCAAGCGGCTACGCGGTGGATTAACAACCGACATGCAGGGGCGGGCCTTGTGCCCGTCCGCGACCAATGTGAATGCATCGGCAAATCACAAGGCATCGTGCCATTCGGGTCGCGGACGGGCACAGGGCCCGCCCCTGCCAAGCATTGTATGCGTAATCAGCGAAGCCGACATCTTTAAGATAATTCAAATCCGTGCGAGAAATCAGCAAGAAATCTACCCACACGAATCAACATGAACCGTGGCTTTTATGTTTCTTGCGTTCCATAGGGGTTATCTGAAGTTATAGTTGTACCTTTGCACGCAATCACCATTGCATATTGAAAGACATGACTCGCGAAATAAAAACAATCCTTACCGCCGCCGACAAGGAGCAGGCTTATGCCACCGTCCTTACCCAAGCCGCGGCTCTCGTCGAGGGCGTCAGCAACCGTGTGGGCGCGCTTGCCAACCTCTGCGCCCTGCTCAAGGAGGCGTTGCCCCACTACTTCTGGGTGGGCTTCTATCTCGTTGAGGGCGACAGCCTGACTCTCGGCCCGTTCCAAGGCCCCGTGGCGTGCTACACCATAGGCAAGGGGCGCGGCGTGTGCGGCACGGCATGGGAGCAGGCGCGCACCCTTGTGGTGCCCGACGTGGAGCAGTTTCCTGGCCACATAGCCTGCTCCTCGCGATCTCGCTCCGAGATAGTGGTGCCTGTGTTCAAGGACGGACGGGTGGCGGCGGTGATCGACGTCGACAGCGAGAGCCTTGCTGCCTTCGACAGCGTGGACCAGCAAGCCCTGGAGCGGCTCGCCCCTCTCTGCTCGCCATTCGTTTGACTCAACTTCGGCATACCGCTCTGCAAGGTGCAGGCTTTCCTGAAAGAGTGAATGCCGCATTGAGCATAGCCAAAAGCATCGAAGCAAGGAAAAATCGTTGCTAAAACCCATCAGAACCTTTCTTATGCCATGGCGTATCCGAAATTTATTGTAAATTTGCAGTAAATTTCG
>CAVHEN010000046.1:0-26397 GCA_963635115.1 Oscillospiraceae bacterium
AGCTCGTCGAAGGTTCCGTCGCCATTGTTCTTGTAGATGGCGATAGCGGCTCCGCTATTGCTTTCGAATCAAGGATGGCGTGCGCTGACAGACCTCACACCATCAGAAAGGCACAACCCTGGCAAAGGATTGTGCCTTATTTATTTAATGTGGCAAAGATCTGTCAAGGCGCATTGCCAACCTCTCGTCCACCATTCGGGTGACCTCTTGCGGCTTTACTCCCCACCGCGGCGCAATGAGCAGGGAGGGTGGGGTCTCGCTGACAAAACGCTCAAGCACGATGTCACGCCGCAGGCGAGGCAGGTATTCGGTGAGCAGGTTGACATATTCTTCCAGCGTGAACATGCTGAGCGGATGTAGCTCATGCTCTTTTGCCATGGCGGTGCCACGGACGATTTGCAGTTGATGAAGCTTCAAGATGTCGATGGGCAACGATGATATGACGTCCGCCTGCCGTAGCATATCCTCCTTGTCTTCGCCAGGCAGCCCGAGGATGATGTGGGCGCAGGTGTAGATGCCCCGCTTGTGGGTCTCCTCAATGGCACGCTTGCTGCAAGCGAAGTTATGGCCGCGGTTGACGCGTCGCAAGGTCGCGTCGTTGCAGCTCTCCACTCCATATTCCATTATAATTAATGTGTGGCGCGACAATTCCCCGATATAGTCGAGCTTCTCCTTGTCCACGCAATCTGGTCGTGTGCCTATGACGATGCCTATCACGTCTTCCACTTCTAGCGCCTCCTCATACATGGCTTTCAGCTCTTGCAGAGGTGCATAGGTGTTGGAGAAAGCCTGGAAATACGCCAGGTATTTTGTGCCGGCCTTCTTCCTGCCGAAAAACCTCTTGCCATCCTCCAGTTGCTGGGTTATGCTCTTCCGCCTGTCGCAATATGACGTGTTGAACGCGTCGTTGTTGCAAAACGTGCACCCGCCGGTGGACAGCAGTCCGTCGCGATTGGGGCAAGAGAAGCCTGCGTCCACGGCAAGTTTCTGCACCCTGCATCCCGTTTTCTGCCTAAGCCATGTGCCGAAGTATATCATGGTTTTCCGTGTTGTCTTTGTTCATAAACCGTTTCTTGGTTACAAAGATACGCTTTTTGTTTTTCTAAAGATAATGTTTCACTGATCTTTTACGGCTCCATGTCGCATGGCGTGTGATCGTGTCGCCGACAGCCTCTGTGCGTCACGGCGCAGGGCTTTTGCGATTGCGCCGCAAGGCCATCGCGATTGCGTCGTGGAGGCTTTGCGATTACGCCGCGGACGCGTCACGATTGCGGCGCGAAGGCAATGGGAGGACATTTCTGGCGGAGATTTCTCACGCAAGAACCAACATCGCATCAGCTTTTTCATGTCACATTCCTTTGCCGGCGTGTTTGTTACGTAGTGCGTAAACAGTTGATACATAATGACTTGATGTCGCAGGAAACATTTCGTGCATATTTTGACAACATATCGTGCACCTTTAAATGTCGCAGTTTTTGAGCTCGAACTTCTTTTCTTCGTAGCTTTGCAACCGAATAGAGATGAAGGCACAAAAGCGATGTTCAATGCCTTTTTATCAAAGCTGAGAAAATAACAACTAAACTATTCATAAACTAAAAACGTACAGTTATGAGGAATACCTTATACAACAAAAGTCGTGTGAAATCGACTTTGTGCAAGTGTGCGCTCGCAACAACATTGCTCTTCCCCGGAATGAACGTGCTGTCGGCGGGAACTGTATTGGCAGGTCCCATCAAGGGTAAGATCGTGTCAACAACCGACAATGAGCCTCTTATCGGAGCCTCAATCCAGGTGCTTGGCCGCAAGGTTAACGCCATCACCGACATGGACGGCAACTTCACCATCGATGCCAACGAGGGTGAGACTCTCGTGGTGAGCTACATCGGTTTCGTGGAGCAGAAGGTTAAGGTAAAGGGCGACAACCTCGACATCAAGCTTCGCGAGGAGTCACATTCTCTTAATGATGTCGTGGTCATTGGCTACGGCGTGCAGAAGAAGAAGCTCGTCACCGGAGCCACCGTGCAGATTAAGGGTGAGGACCTCGCCAAGCGAAACACGGGCAATGCCCTTCAGGCCATGCAGGGCCAGACGCCGGGCGTCAACATCATCTCCGAGAGCGGCCAGCCAGGTTCGGGCATGAAGGTCATCATCCGTGGCCAAGGCTCCAACACCAACAACAAGCCTCTTTATGTGATCGACGGCATTCCAGGTCTCGACATCACCACGGTGAACCCCTCGGATATCGAGTCTATCGACGTCCTCAAGGATGCTGCCTCTGCCGCCATCTATGGTGCACAGGCTGCCAACGGCGTCGTGATCGTAACGACGAAGAGCGGTAAGAAAGGTCACGCCCAGGTGACATTCGACGGCTATTATGGTTGGCAGACCGTGGCAAAGAAGGTTAAGATGCTCAACGCCCAGCAGTATATGGACCTCATGGACGAGCAGAACATCAACTCTGGCGGCACGGCTTACGACTGGTCGTCGTTCAAGTCGATTCGCGATGCCAATGGCAAAATCTACGACACCAACTGGATGAACGAGATGTTTAAGGGCTCTGCCCCCGTGCAGAACTACACTCTCGGCGTGACCGGAGGCAACGACGTCAGCACTTACGCCGTGTCGCTCGGCTACTTCTCGCAGGATGGCATCGTCGGTGGCAACAAGGCAAGCAACTACGAGCGCTACAATTTCCGCACAAACTTGGAGCAGAAACTCTATGGCGACTTGCTGAAAGTGGGCGAGAACCTCTCTTTCTCTTACACCAAGAACCATGGCGACATCACCGGCAACATGTACAACAACAAGCTCCGTGGGGCCTATGCCACGTCGCCGCTACAGCCGGTTTACCTGCAGCAGGACGGCCGCGAGGACCGCAATGCCGGCTATTCTTATTCTACCGCCACAGACTGGTATCAGTATGACGGCAACCCTGTGGCAGCGCTCTATCGCAACAACAACCTGAACGACGCGCAAAACTGGGTCGCCAACGTCTACGCTGAGCTTCAGCCGATTAAGAACTTGCGCATCAAGTCGCTGCTCGGCTTCAACCACAATGGCAACACCTACCGTGAGTATAACCCCACATATTATTCCACGTCCAACGACAACAACTTGGGCTCTTCTACCGTGAAGCAGAACGCTACCAAGAACTGGACGCTCACGTGGACCAACACCGCGATGTACGATTGGAAGATGGGGCTCAACCAGTTCAACTCCATGCTTGGTATGGAGGTGGAGCGCTCCCAGGGCGATTACATCTCGGGCGACGCGTCCTTGCTTTCCATCTACGACAGCTGGACCACCGCTTACCTGAAGAACAACAATAGCGGCAACAACGGCCAGGTGGGCGGTTATCCCACGGAAGACTACCGCCGCATATCATATTTCGGTCGTGTGGGCTGGAACTACGACGACAAATACATGGTCAATGTCACCCTTCGCGCTGATGGATCATCACGTTTTGCCAAGGGCCACAGATGGGGATGGTTCCCCTCAGTGAGCGCCGGCTGGGTGGTCACGGGCGAGAAGTTCATGGAGCCTGTGCACTCATGGCTCGACTTCCTGAAGATTCGCGGCAGCTGGGGCCAGGTTGGCAACAACAACATAGACCCGTTCCTCTATGCCGCTACTGTCACGCTGAGCAATGTCGGCTACAACTTCGGCACGGGCAAAGGCTCAACGCTCAACACCAATGGCGCCATCAGCGACCGCCTCGGCAACTCTGACCTTAAGTGGGAGACATCAGAACAGACCGACCTCGGCTTCGACGCCCGCTTCCTCAACTCACGCCTTGGCGTCAACTTCGACTGGTATCTCAAGAAGACAAAAGACTGGATCGTGCAGGCTCCTGTGCTTGCAACAGCTGGCGCTGACGCGCCTTATATCAACGGTGGCAACGTCACCAACAAGGGCTTTGAGCTTGGCCTTACATGGGATGACCATGTGGGCGCAGGATTCAACTACCACATTGGCGCCAACGTTTCTTACAATAAGAATGAGGTTGGCGAGATTCCGACCGAGGGTGGAATAATACATGGCTACTACGCTGGGTCAACAAACGCCAACATCATGTTCAACAACCAGCCAGAGTTCTTCCGTTGCGAGAATGGCCATGCGATGGGCTACTTCTGGGGCTACAAGACCGCGGGCGTGTTCCAGAACCAGAAAGAGATCGACGATTGGAAGGCAGCCGGCAACGGCGTCATGCCAAACACCGAGCCTGGCGACCTGAAAATCGTGGACGTTGACCACAACGGCACCATCGACGACAAGGATAAGGTGGACCTCGGCAACGGCATACCTAAGTTCAACTTCGGTCTTAACCTCGGCTTCAACTACAAGCAACTCGACTTCTCCGCAACGCTTTCCGGCGCAGCAGGGTTCAAGGTCGCCAACGGTGGCTACCGCAACTGGGGCAACAGCATGAAGGCCAACTACACCACCACCTTCCTCGACCGCTGGCATGGAGAGGGCACTTCAAACAAGTTGCCACGCCTGACCAACGACGATCACAACTGGACCAACTTCTCTGACATATATCTGCAGAAAGGCGATTACCTTCGCATTGCCAACATCACCGTGGGCTACGACTTCTCAAAGATCATCAATCTCAAGGCGATATCACAGGCGCGCCTCTACTTCCAGGTGCAGAACCTCTATACCTTCACGTCCTACGACGGCATGGATCCTGAGGTCGGCTTCGGTCAGATGGCTTGGATGTCGGGTGTCGACACTGGCTCTTATCCTCATGCACGCACATTCATTGTTGGCGTAAACGTGAAATTCTAAAAGCTCAACGACTATGAACAAGATAAAGACAAACATACTTTTTGTGGGACTCGCTGCATTGGCGCTTTCTTCATGCACCGACAGTTTCCTCGATACATCATCGAAGACAAGTCTCACGTCGACCAACTACTACAAGACAGCCTCACAGGCTGAGTCGGCTGTCATTGGTTGTTACGACCGCTACCAGAACACCGTGTCCAACGGCAACCTGTCGCTCTATCAGATATCCGAGATGATGTCCGACGACTGCTTCGGCGGTGGCGGCCCTGACGATGTCGACTTGCGTTTGCTCGACCGCATGGACCAATCGATGCGTTCGGCGTCCACCAACCTCATGGGCGGACTCTGGGGCGACTACTATAAGTGCATATACAACTGCAACCTGCTCATCGGTTCGATCGACAACATCCAGTGGTCGTCCGACGCCGAGCGCAAGACCATAGAGGGCCAGGCCCGCGCCGTGCGTGCGCTTGCCTACTTCGACCTTGTGAGGATGTTTGAGAATGTGCCGCTGCTTACCACCCCAACGTCCGACAAAGTGCCACAGGCTGACCCCGACGAGGTCTACAAGCTCATCGTGGAAGACCTGAAGTATGCAGCAGATAACATACCAGCCGACAAGTTCACCGACAACAGTTCCAACCTCGGACGCGTATCGCGCTATGCCGCCGCTGGCATGCTTGCCCGCGTGTACCTGTTCTACGACGGAGTGTACAACAACAACGAATTCAAGACCATGCCCGGCGACTTGACAAAGGCCGACGCCCTGAAATATTGCGAGGAGGTGATTAGCTCGGGCAAGTATAAGCTTGAGGACAACTATGCCGACCTGTGGCGTGCCTCATCAGCCATGCCTTCAGCCAAAGAGCAAGGCCTCAAAGACACCTACAAGGAAGCAAGCCAAGAGATACTCTGGGTGGTGAAGTTCAACAACGACCAGACCTGGAGCGGAAACTCCAACGGCAACCGCTTTGTCATCAACATCGGCATACGCAACACGTGGGCTGCGCCTTACGGATTCGGATGGGGAGCTTGCACCGTGACCAATTCAGCGCGCAACATCTACTCTGCAGACGACAAGCGTTTCGATGCCTCCATCATCAATACGCGCGACCTGCCCAACAACGACGGCAAGTCTACGGTATATGAGGCTCAGGCCAAGACGGATGCTTGCGACCTCACGGGCTACAACATCAAGAAGTACACTCCGCTCGTTTATACCGACGGCTCGTTTGTTGTCGACAACGAGAGCGATGTATCCGGTCATAACTTCATGACGTCGCAGGATGCCGACTGGATATTGCTCCGCTATTCCGACGTGCTGCTCATGGCAGCCGAGCTTGGCAGCAGCAACGCCGCGCAAGACTACAACCTCGTGATGCATCGCGCCTATGGCAGCAACGCCCACGATGTGGCTTCGGCTCCTACGCGTGAGCAGATCTGGCAGGAGCGCCGTCGCGAGTTCATGGGCGAGGGCATTCGCTACTTCGACTTGCGCCGCCAGGGTCTCGATGCCTTCGTCAAGGGCATCATGGGCCAGGCCTACGACAATGGCAGCACTGCTGGCACGCCCACAGAGGTATACCAGAACACACAGAAGACGACCATTGCCGACACCTTCAAGGAGGCCAACATTCGCGAGAAACGTGGCTTCTGGCAGATACCAAGCTCGGAGATCTCACTCTCTGGCGGCCTGTACAAGCAGAATGCCGGTTGGTAAACACAGGTCGGCTTAGGTTTTCAGGTCATATATTATTTGTTTCATTTAGTGTGCCACGGGCGGCTCCCGTTTTTCGACTATCCTTTCATGGAGTCGCCCTGGCTTTTTGTTTCACTTAACATCGAAAAAGAAGGTTGTGTTGATTCGTGTGATTAACATTGTCGAAGCTGATTTCATCGTGATGCGATTGCGGCGCAAAGCCATCGCGATTGCGGCGCAAAGGCAATGCGATTACGGCGCAAAGCCGGCGCGGTTGCGGCGCAGAGGCAAACGGAGCAAATCGGCGAGATGATTTTCTCACACAAGAATCGGACACAGAGACTGAAAAAAGATTATTGAAAGACTTATGAACTGACGGAAAATAATTACTTTTGTGGTATAAGATTATCTAATACTAACAATTGTAATACCAAGACTAAGAATGAGACAGACTAACAAACAACACAGACACTTCGAGGCAGGAACCATGACGCTGTCGCTTGTCATCTTCCTTGCCCTCCTGTTGCAAGTCCTTCCCGAAAGGCTGGCGGCTGCCACATACGACTTTCGCAGCCTCGACACGTCGGCAGGCCTTGCCGATAGTCATGTCTCTTGCATTCTTAAAGATCGCGACGGTTTCCTCTGGATAGGCACGGCTGCAGGGCTTTGCCGTTACGATGGATTCCGCTTCAAAAACTTCTATTCCAATACCGCTGACAAATCTTCAATATTAAGCAATCAGATTGAAAGCCTGACAGAGGATAACAACGGGCAGATTTGGGTGCAGACCAACGAGGGCTACTGCATCTACAACGCCGACAAGGAAAACTTCATTACCGACATGGCCTCTTGGATGAAAGAACACGGAATGGAAGGCGTTCCAACACGTGTCTTTGTAGACTCAAAAGGTCTGATATGGATAGCAGTCACTGCCAAAGGCTGTTATTATTACAATCCGTCAACAAACGAACATTACCTCTTCAAGGCGTCACGCCGACGTGGAAGTCTCCCCATGGGGGCAGTCACGGGCATAACGCAGCGCGGCAACTCGTTGGTCTTGTCGTTCGACGACGGCACGCTCGCGCGTCTCGACGGACAACGCAAGCGCATCGTATGGATAAACGACTACCTGGCAATATCAAACAAACACCTTCCGCAATATTACAACACGTACATCGATTCTCATTACAACTACTGGGTGAGCAATCATGCCAAGGCGCACACGTGGGTCTACTCCTCCGTAAAGCGCCGCTGGTTCTCCTCGCCCACAGAGTTTTTCGCCAGCCTTGGCATGAAGGGCATGAGCGACGCCTTCGTCAAGGACATCAAGGAAGACAGCCGTCACAACATTTGGCTTGCCACGGAGCATGAGGGCCTCTTCATCGCCAACATCCGCAACCGCGACATTCAACACGTGGTCTACGACGCCAAGAATCCAAACACCTTGCAGGACAACACCTTGCAGAGCATATACATAGACCGGAACGATGCGGTGTGGATTGGCACTTACAAAAACGGAATAGCCTATTACTCTCCATCGCTCTCACATTATCCCACCATCATGCTCGGTGACATCTGCACGATAGCAGCCGACCGCGACGGCAGTTATTGGTGTGGCACAAACGACAACGGACTCTTGTGTTATAACCCTTCAACCGGCACCGTGCGCAACTTCCACGGGCCGCAAACCAGATTGATGACCGACGTCGTGGTGAGCAGCCTTGCCGCCCGCGACGGCAGCTTGTGGTTCGGATCGTTCAATGGCGGACTGACCCACTACGTGAAAGGCTCCTTCAAGGCTTACAATCAGCAGAACTCCGCCCTTGCCAACAATAGCGTCTGGTCGCTTGACGAGGATGCCCAAGGCAACATCGTCATTGGCACTCTCGGTGGGGGCGTGCAGGTTCTTAACTCGCAATCGGGGAAGTTCACCACCTTTAACCCTACAAATTCAAAGTTGCCTTCAAGATACGTGTCGGTGGTGGAGATCGACAAGAAGGGCAGGGCCGTGGTGGGCCATTCGTTGGGAATCTCTCTCGTCGACTACCGCCGCAACACGGTTAGCTCATTGCCGCCCACGGTGGACGGGAGCTATTTCTCAAGCCTTTCTGTCAACGACATCTGCGTGGACCGTCGTGGACTGTTGTGGAATGCCAACATGTCGGGCCTCGATGTCTACGACCCAAAGACCCGTCGCATATACCATCTCTACAAGGGACAGCAGATGGCTTGCTCTGTGTGCGAGGACAAGGATGGCGGCATTTGGGCAACACTCCCCAACGAGGTCGTCCATGTCGTCGTGACCCGCAAGGACAACGCGCTGAGCTTCTTCGTCAATAGTTTTGACGACCTCGATGGTCTCCAGAAACGCCGCTACAATTATCGGAGCATCTTCAACGACAAGCGTGGACACATCATCGTTGGAGGTCAAGACGGCATCAACGTCATCCCGTCTCGCTCACGCCACCATCTCGCTGCCGACACGCGCGTGCTCTTCTCGGGCATCGTGCTGTTCGACCATCCCCTGTCGGTAGGCGAGGACTACATGGGACGCCTGATTCTCGACAGGTCGGTCAACACTTCGCGCCGCCTCAACCTCAAATACGACGAGAATGCCTTCACTGTGCTTCTTGCCACAAACCACGTATCGGTGCCGGAGAAGTGCCATTTCATGTATCGTCTCAAAGGTTTCGGCGACGACAAATGGTTCACGACGGTTGAGTCGCAGCCAAGCGTCACCTACACCAACCTTCACCCAGGCAACTACACGCTGCAGGTGCGCGTAGTGGAGCGCGACGGCACGATAGGCAAGGAGACAAGCGAACTCCTGATTCACATTGCCCCGCCGTTCTACATGTCCACTTGGGCATACATTATATATGTGTTGCTCTTTATCGCCGCCATATGGCTCGCGTGGCATCTCACCATCCGCCGCCAGATAGAGAAGATGCGCATTGAGCAGATGCGCCAAGAGGCAGAGCGCAACCGCAAGATGGACGAGATGAAGCTCTCGTTCCTGACCGACATAAGCCATGAGCTGCGTACGCCGCTTTCGCTAGTCATCTCCCCCGTGAAAACCCTGATAGACAGCGAGGAAGATGAGCAGAAACGCTCGCGCCTCCAGCTCGTGCTGCGCAACGCCAAGCGGTTGCTCAACCTCGTCAACCAGACGCTCGACATACGCAAGATCGAGACCCACGCCATGCGTCTCGACTTGAAGCAGGGCGACATCATAAGGTTTACCCACGACATTGCCGACGATTTCGCAAGGCTGTCGCAACAGAACATCAGCCTGCGTTTCTTCACGAAGATAGGCTCTCTCGTGATGCCTTTCGACGAGGATAAGATGCAAAAGGTGCTCACAAACCTGTTGAGCAACGCCTATAAGTACACGCCAGAGGGCGGCAAGATAACCGTGAGCGTGCGTTGGGTAGACACCGATTCTGTAGCCAGCAAGCAGGGCGGCAGGCACCTCCTCATATCGGTTGCCGACACGGGATGCGGCATAAGCGACGACGAAAAGAGCCATGTGTTCGACCGTTTCTACCAGACTCGCCACCACAAGGAGTCGCCCTTCGGCGGCAGTGGCCTCGGGCTGAACATAGCCAGCGAGTACGTGGCGATGCACGGTGGCCGCATCACCGTGACAGACAACATGGAGAATGACGGCAAAGGCACGGTGTTCACGATCGACCTGCCCGTGAGAGACGCAGACGATGCGCCGGCGTCTCGCAAAGCCGATGGCGTTGCCTCGCCCGCCCCGAAAGGGCAGCAGCCCCTTGCCCATGAAGGCGAAACGGATAACAAAGACAACGCTATAAGTAATGGCGCAAGCGCCGTGAGCAGCGAGGTGCTGATAGTAGACGACAGCGACGACTTCCTCACGTTCATGTCAGAGATACTTGGCGAGCACTACATTGTTCGCACGGCGGTGAACGGCAAGGACGCCCTCGCCAAGATTGCCGAGCGCAAGCCCGACATCATCCTGAGCGACGTGATGATGCCTGAGATGGACGGAAACGAGCTTTGCAAGCGCGTGAAAGGGGACAAGGCAACGGCATCGATCCCGTTTGTGATGCTCACCGCCCGCCTTTCGACCGAGCATAAGATAGAGGGCTTCACGTCTGGAGCCGACGCTTACATCACAAAGCCCTTCGATCTCGACTTGCTCCACGTCCGCATCGACAACCTCATACGTTCGCATTCGGCGCAAGCCGGCATGCCTGACGAGCAGCAGCCGACTCCTGCCGACAAGCCGGAGAGGATCGCCCCGAAGATAAACGAGGAGCAGATCACCTCAGTGGACCAGCAGCTCGTGGAAAAGGCAACGGCTTATGTGGAGCAGAACCTCGGCAACACGCTGTTGTCGGTCGAGATGATGAGCGACTACCTTGGAATGTCGCGCGTGTATCTCTACAAGCGAATGTTGTCAGTCACGGGTTCCACCCCTTCGGAGTTCATCCGCGTAATCCGCCTGAAGCACGCCGCCAGGCTGCTGAAGGAAGGGCGGCTCAACGTGAGCGAGGTGGCATACAAGGTGGGGTTCAACCAGCCGCGCAACTTCTCGCGCTACTTCAAGGAATACTATGGGGTAGGGCCATCGCAGTATAGGAAATAACATAAAAACCAATATACATATATGAATAAGACACGATTATTTCTTTCCACGATGTTGATGCTCGGTGCGTCAGCAGCATTCGCCGCCGGCTACACCGACAATGGCAAGGGTATCACCTTGCAAGTGAAGAACGCCTCTGCCGACGGAGCCCGCCTTGTGCGCCTTGAGGTTGTGAACGACGACATCATACGAGTGCGCGCCACAAAGGAGGCGGCTTTCCCCGAGAAGCAAAGCCTTGTCGTGGTGCCGCAGAAAGCGACACCCAAGTATAAAGTGACAGAGAAGAATGGTGTCATCACCCTGAAGGCAAAGAATGTCTCGGCTGTTGTCACTGAGGCAACGGGCCACATCGCCTTCTACGATGGCAAGGGCAGGCTGCTCCTCAACGAGACTAAAGACGCCAAGACGTTCCGCCCGTATACCGTCCCCGCCAACGAGATTGGCCTCGGCACGACACTTCCCGAGGAGAAGCGCCACGGATGGTCGTGGAACCTCACCTTCGACAGTCCTGCCGATGAGGCGTTCTATGGTCTCGGTCAGCACCAGGCAGAGGAATTCAACTATAAGGGCAAGAACGAGGAGCTGTTCCAATACAACACCAAGATCTCCGTGCCGTTCATAATGTCGAACAAGCATTATGGCGTGCTTTGGGACTCTTACTCGCTCTGTCGCTGGGGCAACCCCAATGCCTATCAACAGCTTGGCAAGGTGTTCACGCTCTACAACCGCGAGTGCAAGAAGGGCTCGCTCACCGGTACCTATAACGATAAGGATGGCCACCAGCTTGTGCGCGACGAGGATTCCATCTACTTCGAGAACTGCTTCGCGGTGAAGAACCTTCCGCAAGGCTTCAACCTGGTTGGCGCAAACGTGGTCTACGAGGGCATGATAGAGCCTAACGAGACGAGCAACTACCAGTTTATTCTCTATTATGCCGGCTACACAAAGGTGTTCATCGACGGCAAGCCGGTGGTGCCTGAGCGTTGGCGCACGGCGTGGAACCCTAACTCCTACAAGTTTGCCGTTCGCCTTGAGAAGGGCAAGCGCGTGCCGCTACGCATAGAGTGGATTCCCGACGGCGACGTGTCTTATTGCGGACTGCGTGTCGCCACACCGCGCTCCGACAAGGAGCAGAACCAGATAAACATCTGGAGCGAGATGAGCCGTGACATGGACTACTACGTGATAGCGGGCGACAACATGGACAAGATCATCTCCGGATACCGCACCCTCACGGGCAAGGCACAGATTATGCCGAAGTGGAGCCTCGGCTTCTGGCAGAGCCGTGAGCGCTATCGCACGGAGGATGAGGTGACGGGCACGCTCGCCGAGTTCCGCCGTCGCCAGATTCCTATTGATAACATCGTGCAGGACTGGAACTACTGGAAGGATGACCAGTGGGGCAGTCACCAGTTTGACGAGGCACGCTATCCGAACCCGCAGAAGATGCTCGACGACGTGCACAACATGCACGGAAGGTTCATGATCAGCGTCTGGCCGAAGTTCTATCACAACACGGACAACTTCAAGGAGCTTGCGTCAAAGGGCTGGATGTACACCCTTGCCGTGAAAGACTCGCTGAAGGACTGGGTAGGCCCTGGCTACGTGGCAGGTTTCTACGACGCCTACTCTGATGGCGCGCGCAAGATGTTCTGGCGCCAGATGAACGACAACCTCTACAAGAAATACAACTATGGCATAGACGCCTGGTGGATGGACGCGTCGGAGCCTAACGTGCGCGACTGCACGCCGATAGAGTATCGCAAGGCCCTCTGCGGACCCACGGCGCTCGGCTCTTCCACCGAATACTTCAATGCTTACAGCATAGAGAACGCCGACGCCATCTACAACGGCCAGCGCGCCACGGGCAACAACAAGCGCGTGTTCCTGCTCACGCGTAGCGGCTTCGCCGGACTGCAGCGCTTCAGCACAGCCTCATGGAGTGGCGACATTGGCACACGTTGGGAGGACATGCACGCGCAGATGACCGCCGGACTCAACTACTGCATGTCGGGCATACCGTTCTGGGGCATGGACCAAGGCGGCTTCACCGCTGAGAGCCGCTACTGGGCAGCGCAGGGCGTATACGACAAGACGGGCGAGGAGAACTCTGACATGAAGGAGTGGCGTGAGCTGCAGGCTCGCTGGAACCAGTTTGGCTGCTTCGTGCCTCTCTACCGCACCCACGGACAGTGGCCCTTGCGCGAGGTGTGGAATATAGCGCCAGAGAATCACCCTTGCTACAAGTCGATAGTCTACTACGACAAGTTGCGCTATCGCCTCATGCCTTACCTCTACAGCATGGCGGCATGGGCCAACCTGAAAGACTACACGCTGATGCGCGGTCTGCCAATGGACTTCCAAGACGATGCCAACGTGTTGAACATCGGCGACCAATGGATGTTCGGTCCGGCATTCATGGCTTGCCCCGTCTACAAGTATGAGGCACGCTCGCGCAAGGTCTACCTGCCCAAGCAGTGTGGCTGGTACGACCTCTACACGGGCAAGCACTTCGACGGCGGTCAGACCATCGACGCCGACGCTCCCTACGAGAAGATGCCGGTGTTCGTGCGCGAGGGAGCCATCGTGCCTTTCGGTCCGGAGATACAGTGGAGCGACGAGAAGCCGGCTGAGCTGATCAACCTCTACGTCTACACCGGACAGAACGCCGACTTCCTGCTCTACGAGGACAACGGCGTGGACTACGACTACGAGAAGGGACAATGCGCGACGATAGACATCCGTTACGACGAGAAGACGAAGACCGTGACCTTCGGCAAGCGCAAGGGCTCGTTCGACGGAATGCTTCAGAACCGCCGTTTCAACATCGTCGTCGTGACGCCATCCAGCGAGCAGAAGCTCGACTTCAACGCTCAGGGCAAGATGGTGGAATACAACGGCAATGAGGTGAAAGTGAAGTTGTAGTAAGAATCAAGACATGGCATCCTGTTGATTCGCGCGGATGAGGCTCGCATCGGCAGCCTCGGGCGGTTGCGCCGTAATGGCATCGCGATTGCGGCGCAAAGCCAATGCGATCGCGGCGCAATCGCGCCTCGATTACGCCGCAAAGGCAACGACCCGAAAAAGGCGCGGCGACTGTCCTGCGCGAGTCAACATCATGCCATCGGCATACAATCATGAGTTAATAATGAGAACATTCCATTTCGCTCCATTGCATAAGGGCACGGGCAAGTGCCGCCTTTGGTTGCGAGGGGCCATGGCTTTCCTGTCGGTGGCAATGGCTCTCGCCACATCTGCCCGCACGCGAGAGAACTTCGATGAGGGGTGGCGTTTTACCCTTGGCGACTCCATACAGATGTCGCAAGCGGGCTACGACGACTCCTCGTGGCGGTTGCTCGACTTGCCCCACGACTGGGCCATCGAGGGCGACTTCTCCGACTCCAACCCCTCTGGGGCAAGCGGAGGCGCGCTGCCTGGTGGCGTGGGCTGGTATCGAAAGCATCTGCGCGTGAACGTGGTGCCCGGCGAGCGCTATTTCATCGACTTCGACGGCGTGTATATGAACTCCACGGTCTATATCAACGGCCGCAAGCTCGGCACGCGCCCATATGGCTACAGCAGCTTCCGCTACGAGCTCACGCCTTATCTCTCAAAGGCTGGCGACAACGTGATAGCCGTGAAGGTGGACAACAGCGACCAGCCCAACAGTCGCTGGTATAGCGGTTGTGGCATCTACCGCCACGTGTGGTTCACCGAGACCGCTGCCGTGGCGATAGCCCATTGGGGCACTTACGTCAAGTCGGTCATCGGCGACAATGGCGAGGCCCACTTCACCGTCAGTGCCGACATAGAGAACACCACTGGCGACGATGTGCAAGCCGAGGTGCGCAACACCCTTCTCGACGCCAAGGGCAGCGAGGTGGCATCGTCTGCCGTGCCGCTGACCATTGGCGACAAGATCACCAACACGCAGACCTTCACCCTGAAGAACCCCACGCTGTGGACGCTTGAGAACCCCTATATATATAAGGTAAAGACGGAGATTGTGGTCAACGGCAATGTGGTGGATTCTTATGAGACCACCACGGGTGTGCGCTCGTTCAAGTTCGACCACGACAAGGGCTTCTCGCTCAACGGCAAGGCGATGAAGATAAACGGCATGTGCCAGCACCACGACCTCGGTTGCCTGGGTGCCGCGCTCAACGAGGATGCGCTCCACCGCCAGCTCGTCATCTTGAAGGAGATGGGAACCAACGCCGTGCGTTGCTCGCACAACCCTCCAGCCCCAGAGCTTCTGAACATGTGCGACACCATGGGGCTCATCGTCATGGACGAGTCGTTCGACATGTGGCGCAAGAAGAAGACGCGCAACGACTACGCGCGGTTCTTCGACAAATGGTATGAGCGCGACCTTACCGACCTGATTCGCCGCGACCGCAATCATCCCAGCGTGATGATGTGGAGCATAGGCAACGAGGTGCTGGAGCAGTGGCAGCAGGCCGACGCCGACACGCTGACCCTTGAGCAGGCAAACCTCATACTCAACTTCGGCCACGACATATCCGCACAGGCTGGCAACAAGGAACTGTCGGTCAACTCGCGCCTCGCCATGAAGCTCGCCGCCATAGTGCGCAAGCTCGACCCCACGAGGCCCATCACGGCGGGGTGCAACGAACCTGACCCAAACAACAACCTCTTCAAGGGCGACGCCCTCGACATCATCGGTTTCAACTATCACAGCCAGTGGATAAAGAGCGTGCCAAAGAACTTCCCCAACAAGCCGTTCATCATGACCGAGAGCGTGTCGGCATTGCAGACGCGCGGCTACTACGTCATGCCGAGCGACAAGGAGATACTCGCGCCTAACGACTGGCGAGTGGCATACACCGATCCCACTTACAAGTGCAGCGCCTACGACAACTGCCACGTGCCTTGGGGCTCCACGCATGAGCAGACGTGGGACGTGGTGAAGCACACGCCGTGGTGCTCGGGACAGTTTGTCTGGACGGGCTTCGACTACATAGGCGAGCCCACTCCCTACGGCTATCCTGCGCGTTCAAGCTATTTCGGCGTGATCGACCTGGCGGGCTTCCCGAAAGACTCCTACTATATGTACCAGAGCGAGTGGTCCGACAAGACCGTGCTCCACCTTTTCCCGCACTGGAACTGGATAAAGGGGCAGGACGTTGACCTTTGGTGCTACTACAACAACGCCGACGAGGTGGAGCTGTTTGTCAACGGCAAGAGCGCGGGCGTAAGGCGCAAGAAAGACTCGCACCAGTATCATGTGATGTGGCGCGTGAAGTACGTGCCTGGATTCGTGAGGGTGGTGTCGCGTCGCAAGGGCAGGATAGTGGCGCAGCAGACCATCCGCACCGCTGGCGCTCCCGACCACATCCGCCTCACTACGGACCGGAAGCAAATCGCAGCCGATGGCAAATCGCTCGCCTTCGTCACCGTGGAGGTGGTGGACCGCAACGGCACCGTCTGCCCCAATGCCATGAACGACATCTACTTCGACGTCACTGGCGCGGCTCGCATCGCGGGCGTGGATAATGGCTCGCAGACGTCGACCGAGCGCTTCCAGGCCAACCATCGTCAGGCTTTCTACGGCAAGTGCCTCGTGGTGCTGCGTAGCGACAAGAAGGGCGGACGCGTGAAGCTGACGGCGAAAGGGGTCGACTTGCGTGAGGCATCGATAGAACTTTCATGCCTCTCCCCCAGCCGCTAAGCGTCTTTCCCCTCCCCCACCCAGGGGGAGGGGAGTGATGTGGCTAAGCGATGGAAAGGATAGAGAAGAAAGAAGACAGAATAAGGAATAAAGAAGACAGAGGACAGAAGAAAGAATAAAGAAGAAAGAATAAAGAAGGATACTAATAATAACCAATTAACAAAATGCCGCAACCCTCGTTGGATTATACTATCTACTCCCCTCCCCTGGTTGGGGGAGGGGTTGGGGGAGAGGCCTTTAATAATAACCAATTAACAAAACGCCGCAACCCTCGTTGGATTATACTATCTACTCCCCTCCCCTGGTTGGGGGAGGGGTTGGGGGAGAGGCCTTTAATAATAACCAATTAACAAAACGCCGCAACCCTCGTTGGATTATACTATCTACTCCCCTCCCCTGGTTGGGGGAGGGGTTGGGGGAGAGGCCTTTAATAATAACCAATTAACAAAACGCCGCAACCCTCGTTGGATTATACTATCTACTCCCCTCCCCTGGTTGGGGGAGGGGTTGGGGGAGAGGCCTTTAATAATAACCAATTAACAAAACGCCGCAACCCTCGTTGGATTATACTATCTACTCCCCTCCCCTGGTTGGGGGAGGGGTTGGGGGAGAGGCCTTCCAATCACTATGAAACAAACATTACTTTCCGCGGCTTTAGCCCTGTCGGTATCGGTCAGTGCCAATGCCCAGTCGTCGCGTCCGGTCTATCTTGACCCCAACGCGCCAGTTGAAGCTCGTGTGCAGGATGCCCTGAAGCGTCTTACCGTTCACGAGAAGATCGCCCTGCTGCATGCGCAGAGCAAGTTCACCACGTCGGGCGTGCCGCGTCTTGGCATACGCCAGCTCAACATGAGCGACGGCCCCCACGGAGTGCGCGCCGAGGTCGACTGGAACTCGTGGAACACAGCCAATTGGACCAACGACTCCATCTGCGCCTTCCCGTCGCTGACGTGTCTCGCCGCAACGTGGAACCGCGACCTCTCTGCCATCTACGGCAATGCCGTGAGCGAGGAATTCGCCTTCCGTGGCAAGGACATCCTGCTCGGCCCTGGCACGAGCATCGCGCGCATGCCGCTCAATGGCCGCAACTTCGAGTACATGGGCGAGGACCCTTACTTGGCTGGCGAGATGGCGGTGCCTTACATCAAGGCAGCGCAAAAGAACGGCGTGGCGTGCTGCCTGAAGCACTTCGCGCTGAACAACCAGGAGGTAGACCGCTTTACCGTCAACGTGAACGTGGACGAGCGCGCCTTCCGCGAGATCTATATGCCGGCGTTCAAGAAGTGCGTGCAGGAAGGCAAGCTGTGGACGATAATGGGCTCTTATCCTCTCTGGGAGGGCGAGCACATGTGCCATAACAATAAACTGCTCAACCAGATACTGAAAAAGGAATGGGGCTTCGACGGCGCCGTGATAAGCGACTGGGGCGGAACCCACGACACGTGGCAGGCTGCCATGAACGGCCTCGACATCGAGATGGGCACCGACACCAACGGCAAGACCGAGGATCGCTCGCAGGGCTACAATACCTACCGCCTTGCCGACGCCTTCGAGAAGCTCATCAACGAGGGTAAGATTCCAATGAGCGTGCTCGACGACAAGGCTGAGCGCGTGCTCCGTACCATCTTCCGCACGTCGATGAACGCAGGCAAGGTGATAGGCTCGCAGTGCTCTGAGGCTCACTACGACGCTTGCCGTGAGATTGGCGAGGAAGGCATGGTGCTGCTGAAGAACCAAGGCGCCGTGCTCCCAATACAGAAGGGACAATATAAGCACATCCTCGTGGTGGGCGACAATGCCGTGCGCAACATGAGCGAGGGCGGCGGCTCGTCGGAGCTGAAGACTAAGTTCGACATCTCGCCGCTTGAGGGCTTGAAGAATGTCTATGGCGACGCGATCGACTTCGCCCGTGGCTACTATGCCGGTCGCGCCCTCTACGACGCGGTTGACCCAATCTCTGCCGACTCCTTGAAAACCCTCAAGGCAGAGGCGCTGGAGAAGGCAAAGAAGGCCGACCTCATCATCTACGTCGGCGGATTGAACAAGAACCACAAGCAAGACTGCGAGAACGGCGACCGCGAGTCGTATGACCTTTCTTATGGTCAGAACGAGCTCATCGCCGAGTTGGCGAAGATTCAGAAGAACATCGTAGTCGTGACGTTTGGCGGCAACGCCTTTGCCACTCCGTGGATCGACAACGTCAAGGCGTTGATCCACTGCTGGTATCTCGGCTCAATGTCGGGCGTGACCCTCGCCGAGGCCATCTCCGGCAAGGTGAACCCCAGCGGCAAGCTACCCGTGACGTTCGCCAAGAAGCAAGACGACTATCGTTGCTTCCAGTTTGGCAAGCGCGGTTATCCAGGCGTCGACGGTCAGGTCTACTACGACGAGGGCATCTACGTCGGCTACCGCTGGTTCAACACCAAGAAGGTGCAGCCGCAGTTCCCGTTTGGCTTTGGCCTGAGCTACACCACGTTCAAGTATGGCAAGCCGGCTCTCTCGGCAAAGACCATGACAAAGGACGGCAAGATCACCGTCACCGTGCCGGTCACAAACACGGGCAAGGTGGCTGGCAAGGAAGTGGTCGAGCTGTTCATTGGCGACGTGAAGTCATCGGAGCCACGTCCGGCGAAGGAGCTCAAGAACTTCGCCAAGGTGTCGCTTGCTCCTGGCGAGACGAAGACCGTGAGCTTCGACATCACCGCTTCTGACCTTGAATATTGGTCTTCCAAGACCCACGCATTTATGGCTGAGCCTGGAACTTTCAAGGCTTATGTCTGCGCTAGCGAGACCGATGTGCGCGGTGTGGCAGACTTTGAGTTGAAGTAAGACCATTCTGCTTTGGCAGTGAGGATGCCGCCATCATCTTCACAGACGACATAAAACAAAGCGGGCCTTCATGTGACGTCATGTTCACACGAAGGCCCGTTCTTATTGCGCTTTATTCGTCCAACCAGTTCTTCACTATTTGCTTGCCAAGCGGCGTGAGCACGCTCTCGGGGTGGAACTGTATGCCGTGGATGGGATAGTCCTTGTGGCGCAATGCCATGATGTTGCCGTCGGGACTTTCCGCCGTCACCTCAAGGCAATTGGGGAAGCCCTGCTTGCTCACTACCCAGCTATGGTATCGTCCCACCTCGAAGTGGGTCGGGACGCCCTCGAAGATTGGGTCGTTGGAAAAGTGCTCGCAGTCGGTTGATATGCCGTGGTAAACCTCCGACAGGTTTTCCAGCTTAGCGCCGAACACCTCGCCAATGGCTTGGTGGCCAAGGCACACGCCGAGCATAGGCTTCTTTCCGGCGTATGTGCGTATCACGTCGAGCAGCAACCCTGCCTCCGACGGGATGCCGGGGCCGGGCGAGAGCACTATCTTGTCGTAACGCTCCAGCGCGGGCAACTCAAACTGGTCGTTGCGCACCACGTCGACCTCGGTGCCAAGTTCCTTTATTAGGTGCGCAAGGTTGAAGGTGAAGGAGTCGTAGTTGTCTATTATAACTGTTTTCATAGTCTTTCTGCTTCCTTTATGGCTTTCACTAATGCTCCGAGCTTGTTGTTGCTTTCTTGCAGCTCATACTCGTCGTTGCTCTTTGCCGTCACGCCAGAGCCTGCCTGGAACCACAGTTCGCCGTTGCGGCTGATGAACGTGCGTATCACAATGGCTTGATTCAGGTCGCCGTTGAGGCTTATCGAGCCAATGCAACCTCCGTAGGCGCCGCGGTTGTGGGGCTCCATCTCGTTGATGAGCTGCAGCGCCCTAACCTTAGGCGCGCCGCTCAGCGTGCCGGCAGGGAAGGTGTCGATAAACTCCAATATGTGGTCGGCACCGTCGTTGAGCTCGCCGCTGACTCGGCTCACAAGGTGGATCACGTGGCTGTAGTACTGCATGTCCTTGTAGAAGTCCACTTTCACGTTGTGGCAGTTGCGGCTAAGGTCATTGCGCGCCAGGTCCACGAGCATCACGTGCTCGGCGTTCTCCTTCGGGTCGTTGCGCAGGAACTCGGCGTTGCGGCGGTCTTGCTCGGTGTTGCCCGTGCGCTTTGTCGTGCCGGCTATGGGGTCTATGAACGCCTTGTTGCCCACTATGCGGTTGTGGGTCTCAGGCGAGGAGCCGAAGATGCGATAACCGCCGAAGTCGAAGTAGAACAGGTATGGGCTCGGGTTGACGGAGCGCAACACGCGGTAGAGCTTGAAGTCGTCGCCCTCGTATTTCTGTATGAACCTTCGGCTGATGACGATCTGGAAGACGTCGCCTCGCAAGCAGTGGCGCACGCAACGCCTCACGTTGGCCTTGTGCTCCTCGTCAGTCAGCGTCGATGTGGTTTCGCCAACGGCATGGAAGCCGTAAGGCTTCACGTTGGGCTTGTTGGCGGAGGTCAACAGGCTTTGCAGCTCGTCCTCCGTGCCTAAGGTCATCATGTCGATCATGTTGTTGAAATGGTCGAACACGATGATGTCCTTGAAAAGTATGTAGAGAATGTCGGGCGCGTCGTTCCGCTCCATGGTGGTGTCCTTCACCGGAATGTTCTCGAAATAGCGCACGGCGTTGGCCGACGTGAAGCCGAATATGCCGTAATAGTTGCTGCCTTCGCCTTCAACGTGGAAGTGGCCGATGAACTCGTTCATGGCGTTTGCCACGGCCAGCTTGGGCTTGTCGCTGTTTTCTGTCGGTATGCCCCTCTTCTCCGTGCTGCCGTCGGGGAACGTCATTGTCAGGACCCCATGCGCCACTTGTATGCTCGCCATGGGGTTTATGCCTATGAAGCTCTTGGCGTTTTCGCTGCCATGATAGTCGGAGCTCTCCATGAGCATCGACTGCGGATAGAGGTCGCGTAGGCGCATATAGAGGCTCACGGGCGTGTAGAGGTCGCCCAGCAGCCTTTTCGTAGTGGTGTGATAATTAAAAGTTGCCATATTCTCCTGCCTTGTCCTTGTTCTTGAGATAGGTCTCTATGTCCTTGTCGCCACGTCCCGACACCGTCAGCACGACCACGTCGTCGGGCTTGAACTTCATCTTCGACAGTGCCGCCACTGCGTGTGCGCTCTCTATGGCGGGTATTATTCCCTCCATTCGCGTCAGCTCGTATCCGGCGCGTATGGCCTCGTCGTCGTTTATGGCGACCACTTCCTCGCGTCCGGTCTTTGCCAAGTGTGCGTGCATTGGACCTATGCCTGGGTAGTCGAGGCCGGCGGATATGGTGAACGCCTCCTTTATCTGGCCGTCATCGTCTTGCATGACGAGGGTGCGCGAGCCGTGCACAATGCCCTCCGTGCCGCAATGGATGGTGGCTGCGGTGTAGTCGGTGTCCACGCCGTGGCCGCCCGCCTCTGCCAACACTATCTTCACGCGTCGGTCCTCGATGTAGTGGTAAATGGTTCCGGCGGCGTTGCTTCCGCCTCCCACGCATGCCACGAGATAATCGGGATAGTCTCTGCCTATTTTCTCTTCAAGTTGCCATTTAAGCTCCTTTGAGATGACGCTTTGCAACCTTGCCACGATGTCGGGGTAGGGGTGTGGGCCCATCGTTGAGCCAACAATGTAGAATGTGGTCTCAGGGTGGCAACACCAATCCCTTATGGCGGCGGTGCAGGCGTCGCTAAGCGTCATGTTGCCCGTGGTGACGGGATGCACCTTGGCTCCCAGCATTCTCATTCGCTCCACGTTGGTGTGTTGTCGCTCCACGTCGGTCTTGCCCATGAAGATCTCGCAATCCATATTGAACAACGCGCAAACTGTGGCCGTGGCTACGCCGTGCTGACCGGCGCCAGTCTCTGCGATGATGCGCGTCTTGCCCATCTTCTTAGCCATCAGTATCTGGCCGATGGTGTTGTTTATCTTGTGTGCGCCAGTGTGGTTCAGGTCCTCACGCTTCAGGTAGAGCTTGCAACCGTATCGCTCGCTCATCCTGCTCGCATAGTAGAGTGGGGAAGGGCGGCCTACGTAGTCTTTCAGCAGCAGTTCATACTCGTCTTGAAACTCCTTGGAGTCAATTATCTCCTTGTATTGGTCTTGCAGGTCGTGCACCACCTTATATAATATCTCAGGGATGTACGCCCCGCCGTATTGGCCGAAAAAGCCATTCTTATCTGGTTCCATTCTCTTATTCCTTATGTTCTAACTTTTATTCTTTCGTCACTCTTCCCTCTTCACTCTCCCAGCGCTTCCATCAGCTTGTCGAGAGCCTTGTCGGGGTCGTTGGTCTCGCAGAGCAGGTTCACGAACTTGCTTCCTATTATCGCTCCGGCAGCGTTTTGCTGCGCGCTCTCCAAGGTCTGCTTGTTGCTTATGCCGAAGCCAATCATCCGTGGTATGCGGAGGTTCATGGAGTTGATGTGACTGAAGTAAGCCACCTTCTTGGCATCAAATTCCTTTTGGGCACCCGTGACGCTTGCCGACGACACCATGTAGATGAAGCCATCTGTGTTGTCGTCGATGAACCTTATGCGGTCATCGCTCGTCTCTGGCGTTATCATCATGATGACGCGAATGTCGTAGCGGTCGGCGATGGGTTTCACTATCGTCTGGTAGTCGTCAAAGGGAAGGTCGGGGATAATGACGCCCGACACGCCACTGTCGGCGAGGTCGGCGAAGAACTTCTCATAGCCGTAGTGCATTATCGGGTTGAGGTATCCCATGAATATCAATGGTATCGACACCTCGTCCTTGATGGCCTTGAGCTGTGATAGCAGCACCTGTGTCGTCATGCCGTTCTTCAAGGCGATGGCTCCTGCCGACTGTATCACTGGCCCATCGGCGAGTGGGTCGCTGAAGGGCATGCCCACTTCCACGAAATCGATGCCGTGGCGCTCCATGGCCTTGATCACATCTGCCGTGCCGTCCAGAGTGGGGCAGCCGGCGCAGAAATACAAGCTGAGCAGTTTCCTGTCGCCACGGTTGGCAAATACTTGGTTGATTTTATTCATCGCTATATTGCTTTTGTTTGTTTACATTATTATATGGTATAGGCTTTAGCGTGACCTTAGCTTGTTGACGAAACCTCTCAGGCTCTCCGCGTCCTTCATGGCTGGCGCTGTCTCGAAGCGGCTGTTCACGTCCACGCCCGCGAACATCGGGTGGCTTATTCGCTGGACTTCCTCAGCGTCATCTGGCCCAATGCCGCCACTCAGCAGGAAGGGTGTCGCCCCATGGTAGGCATCGAGAAGCGACCAGTCGAAGTGCTTGCCGCTGCCTCCGCGTCCGGTGGTCTTGTAGTCGAACAGCATGTAGTCTACCTTGCCCTCGAAAGCCTCGCATTGCTCAAAGTCGTCTGCGGTGGATATACCAAAGGCTTTAATGAATCTTATGTCGCCCACGATGTCGGGCACCAGCGTGCTTCGCAGGTTGTCTATCACGGTGGGCGTCTCTTCGCCGTGTAGCTGGATGTAGTCGAGCGAGTAGTTATACACGCGCGTCACTATCGTCTGTGGCATCTCGTCGACAAACACGCCCACGCGTTTTATCCTTTTGGGGAAGATGTAGCGTTGCGAGTCGCTCTTCATGGCCATGCTTTCGAGTCGCTCTTGGCTATAGTCGGGCACTATGCCAGCTTGCGCGCTTATCATGCTGACGAAGCGTTTGCTCCTTGGCCAGAAGTTGAACCCCATCATGTCGATGTCGAGCTCGGCCACGTCGCGGATGTTTTGGGCATCTCGCATCCCGCACACTTTTATTATCATAGCTCTCCGATGAATTGTTTCAGTGCGGCGCCTGGGTCCGCCTCTTTCATGAATCGCTCGCCAATGAGGAAGCCTTTGAATCCCACGCCTCTCAACTTCTTCACGGTCTCGGGGTTGCTTATGCCGCTCTCGCTCACGAGACAGGCGCCTTTCGGTAGTCGCTCGGCAAGGCGGAAGCTGTTGTTCACGTCGGTGACAAACGTGCCGAGGTTGCGGTTGTTTATGCCATACATGTCCGGCTCCAGCGTGGCGTAGTCGAAGTCGTGGTCGTTGTGCATCTCGAGCAGCGTCTCCATGCCGAGCTCATGTGCGAGGTGCTGCAGGTGCTTGCACTCGTCTTTCGTGAGGCAGGCGGCGATGAGCAGCACCGCTGAGGCTCCGCAAAAGCGAGCTTGGAACAGTTGGTACTCGTCGATGATGAAGTTCTTGTAGAGTATGGGTATCGTCACTCCGGCGCGTCGCGTTTGCTGGATATACTCGTCGTAGCCGCCGAAATATTCGGTGTCGGTGAGTATGCTGAGCGCTGAGGCTCCGTTGGCTTGGTAGAGCGGTGTCACCTCTTCAGGCTTCACATCGCGATGTATCCAGCCCTTCGAAGGACTCTTGCGCTTAAACTCGGCAATGATGCCCGTGGTGGAGGATGTCAACGCCTCGCTCATGGAAGCGGGCTTGCCTTCGTCCATCATCTTCTGTATGGCGCCCGTGAATTGCCTGAGGGGGACAAACTGCTTGCGCTCGTCTATCTCCACGCGCTTGTGGGCCACTATCTCTTCTAATATGTCCATGTGTGGGAAGTGTTATTTGTTCAGCTCAACAAACTTCTTGAAGATTGCCAACGCCTTGCCGCTGTCTATGCTCTCGCGTGCTATGTCTATGCATTCGCTTATTGGCTTCTTGCCTTTCTCAAGCACCTGGATGGCGAAGGCTGCGTTTGCCAACACAATGTTCTTCTGAGCGGGCAACGCCGTGTTAGCCAGCACATTGTCGAATATCTGCTTGGCTTCCTCCTCGGTGGCTCCGCCCACGATCTCCTCTGGCTTGGCAGTCTCGAATCCGAGGTCGGAGGGCTTGAATATGCGCTCATAGTCGTTGGTGATGACCTTGAAGTCGCTCGTCAGTGAAATCTCGTCGTAGCCGTCGATGCTGTTCACGATGCCATAATCGATGCCTATCTTCTGGTACACCTGTTGATAGAGCCGCATCTGATCGAGCGTGGCGGTGCCGAGGAGCTGGCACTGTGGCTTCGACGGGTTGATGATGGGGCCGAGGAGGTTGAAGAAGGTGGGGAATGGC
The DNA here is from genome assembly GCA_963635115.1 of Oscillospiraceae bacterium. GTDB lineage: Bacteria > Bacteroidota > Bacteroidia > Bacteroidales > Bacteroidaceae > Prevotella. Next base: position 25,768 of record CAVHEN010000046.1, read on the forward strand.
AAAGCCTTGCGAATGGCGCCCACAAACTTCATCGCCTTGGCGAAGAGCTGGGCGTGCAGATATACGATGCCGCACTCGTTGATCGAGCGGTTCAGCTTGTCGATGTCGTCGGTGAACGTCACGCCGTGGTTCTTTATCACGTTTGAGGCTCCGCTCACGCTCGTGGCGGCGAAGTTGCCGTGCTTAGCCACCTTATATCCGGCTCCGGCGATCACGAAGCACGAGGTGGTGGATATGTTGAACGTGTTCTTGCGGTCGCCGCCCGTGCCCACCACGTCGATATATCTGTCGCATTCGAGTGGCACGGCCACGCCGGTCTCCAATATGCCATCGCGGAAGCCCAGAAGCTCGTCCACCGTGATGCCGCGCATCTTGATGGCGGTAAGGAGCGCGGCAATCTCCGCGTCGTTGAGCTCTCCGTGTGTGATGGCGATGAGCAAGTCTTTTGTTTCCTCACGTTTCAGCTCCTCATGGTCGAGGAGACGGTTGAAAATGGCTGTGATGTTCATGTCCGTATGTCTTTTTAATGTTTACCGTTTGTTTATAAGAAATGCTCTTTCCGCATTCCGTCTTTGCCTTGTCAATAAAGACTTCCCGCATTCCGTGTTTGCCTTATCAATAATGACCTTT
>CAVHEN010000047.1:0-26223 GCA_963635115.1 Oscillospiraceae bacterium
CCCGGAACCTTCTGATCCGTAGTCAGATGCTCTATTCAGTTGAGCTACGGAGCCATATTTTTGTAAGCGAGTGCAAAGGTACGGCGAAAAACCGAAAGCGCCAAACTATTTCACGTTTTTTTTACTCAGAAGGGCGATTTTCTTGCGGATTTGCGATAAATGCCCTCTTTTTACCGCCTTTTTCCCCACAATAATGCTTGAGGCGTGCCGTTGCAGCCCCTATTTCCTTTCCATCTTGATGAGGAGCAAGCCGATGCCAACCCATGCCAGTTCCCTTAGCCTGACGATGAGCGCCACGAAGATGCCAGCTGACGCCGCCAGGCCGAGCGATGCCGAAGACATGAGGAAGCCGCCCTCGCGACCGCCAAGTTGCAGCGGAATGAAGAACAGCATGTTGGCGAAAAGCGATGTGAAGGCGAGGATAAGAATGCTGTCGAGGTAGCTTGGCGACGGCATGAGCACCAGCAAGACGAAATAGATCTCCAGTGCCGACGCGACGCGGCAGCCGAGCTCAAGCAGCACCGACGCCACAAAGAATGCCTTGTTTTGTCGGTGCAGGGCGGCGATTTGGCTGTCGATGGTGTCGAGTTGTTGGCGGTGCTTCTCCACGAACGGCTTTGCCCAGCGCTTCACGAACGGCACGAAACGCAAGAAAGCCATTAGCCTGTTTGCCATTCCCTTGCGATAACCCGACATGAAAAACATGATGCCGAGCACGCAAAACGCACCCGTGACGGCGGCGAGTGGCCACAGCGCCACGCCGACATGATGGATGCAAAAAAGCAAAATGAGGGAAAGCAGCCAAAACCAGAAATGGCTGAAGATGTGGGTCATGACATAGAGTATGACCGACGACGAGGCGCGCTCCACGCCAATCTTTGGCGAGAGCGCCATGATGCGGTAAGGCTCACCGCCCATCAACCCGCCTGGCGTGGCATAGTTGAGGGCGAAGCCCGACACCGTTATCTTGTAAAGCCACGCAAAGGAGACGGGTCGCTTGGCGTTTGCCGCCGGAAGGCTCGCAGGGATTGACGGAATGCTTGTAGGGTTTGTCGGCGGGTTCATGTGGTTTGCCGCCGGAAGGCTCGCAGGGATTGACGGAATGCTCACGGGGGTTGCCGATTGTTGGCAAACGCCTTTAATGATGAGATACCACGCCGCGGTGTTGAGCACGTAAAGTGCTGCCCACAGCAGCATGACGGCAAGAGACCAATAGCCGGCGTGCTTCAGGCCTTGCCACACTTGGGCAAAGTCGAGCTGCGTGACCATCACGCCGAGCACGATGATGCCGAAAATGAAAAACGCGTTTTGGTATCTCTTATTCATCTTGCTTGATTCCTTTGTTTGCCTTCGCGCCGCGAAGGCATTGCCTTTGTGCCGTAACCGCGTTGCCTTCGCGTCGCAATCGCATTGCCTTTGCGCCGTCATCGCGCAACGATGAGATTTGCTTCGACAAGCCTTAACTCACGCCAATTGACATGGACAAATAACAACAGTGGGACGGTTTATAACAACAATGGGCCGGCATTGTGCCGACCCATGAAAAAGGTTACGACCGCATTGTCATGGGTCAATGGTTATTCTTGTGCCGGCGTGGTGCTCGATGCCGTGGTGTCGGCGTTGGAGCGGTTGTTTTCCTTGCGCTCCCTGTCGCCGTCCCTGCGTTCCTTTTCGCCATCCTTGTGGAAGGAATGCTTCTTGGGAATGGCGAAGCGCACCTTCTCGCTGTCGTCCTTGCGCTCTTTGTATATCTTCTGCAACGGGTTGGCATAAGGCTCGTCGAAGTTGTGGCGCGCACGGAATCCGTCTATGGCAAGATAGATGGCGTTGCGCATTGCCGTGGCATCTGCCTTGCCCATTCCGGCGATGTCGTAGCATGGCGACATGTCGGGCGAGGTGCTGACTATTGGCAGGCCGGCGAGGTAGTGGACGTTGCCGTCGGGGCATATGGCCTTCATCGGCGCGAGTCCCTGGTCCCAATACATCGACACCACGGCGTCGAAAGCCATGAAGCCGCCTTCGCCGAAGAACTTCTCGCTCTGGTATGGGCCAAAGACGCAAACGCCGGCGTCGGACAATTTCTGTATGGCGGGCATCACCATTTCCTGCTCTTCCTTCTCGGGATGGGCGTCGGTGTCGTTGGGGTTGAGCGCCAGCACAGCGATGCGCGGGTTCTCTATGGAGAAGTCGCGGCGCAAGGTGGCATAGAGTTGTGCCACGGTGTTGATGATTCCCTCTTCGGTGATGGCCGCGGGCACGTCTCTCAGGGCGATGTCGCCTGTCAGCGACGTCAGTCGCATGTTCTCGCCCATGAGCACGTCGAGCCCCTTCTTCTCGCTGGCGAGGCAAACCTCGATGAAGCGCTCGTTGCAAGGGAAGTCGTAGCCGTCGACGTGCATGTTGTTCTTGTCCACTGGCGCCATCACGAGCACGTCGAAGAGACCGTCCTTGAAGTCGGTTATGGCACGGTCGATGCTCTTTATCGCCGCGCGGCTCGCCTCTTGCGAAGGCACACCGAGGTCCACCTTGATGTCGTCGTCGTAGGCGGTGAGGAGGTTGAGCCTGCCGTCCTTTGCCTCTGAGGCGTCAGAGATAATGCTGAACGTGTTGCCGTCGAGCCCAAGGGCATCGCAATGGTAAGACGCCACCTTTGGCGAGCCATAGATGATGGGTGTGCAAAGGTCGAACATCGCCGGAGTCTTGAAAGCCTTGAAGATTAGCTCGTAGCCGATGCCATTGGTGTCACCGTTGGTCAGTGCCACGCGTATTTTTCTTTTGTCCATATTTCGTTTGTGTTTATTATTGTTTCAATTGTGTCCGTTGTATTGTTTCAATTGTGTCTCTTGGTTTCTTTGTTGGTTTGCGGCTTGGTTGCTTGCGCGTGGTTTATCGAGCGGAGCACGGCTTCCAACTGCCTGATGGCGTTGCGCTTGCCCTTGCCCGGGGCGAAGACGAAGCCCTCCACGACGATGTCGCTATTGGATTCTGCCGCAGTCGCTCGCACGCGGCGGCACACGAAAGGTCCGCCCATGTTGTCGCCCGTCATCTCCCACAAGCCGCGCATCACCGTCCCGTCGGCGTTTTGACCCACCGTCTCCGCCACGGTCGCCATGTGCATCTGGTCGGTCTCGCCTTTGATGTTTCTTGCCAATGCGCTGTCTCGTTGCGCCACGGGGTCGCCATGGCGTGGCGCCTTGTAGACCACGATGTTGCTCATCACGCTTGGCGAGCCATTGCTGAACCAAGCGAAGTCGCGGCCCTTGCGGCTCGACACCATGTCGAGCGGAATCCACATCCTCACGTGGAACAGGCTGTCTACCAGTCGCTCCGCCTTGACGTTGCGGTGGCCGCGGAGCATCGTAAGCTGCTTTCTCATCTCCGCCGCGTTGAGAAGGCGCAGGAGCGTGGGCGCAATCCTGCCAAGGCTGTCGCTTACCATCCTCATGCTTGGGGCGGTGACGGTGACCACCGTCTGCGGCTCAGCCCACACGTTGCGGTCGTATCTTATCCTTACTGTGGCATATAACTTCGGCGATGTCCTCACAACCACGATCTCGCGTGTCGACCTGAGCGACGCGCCAAAGGCGGCAGAGTCTATCGACGACACGTCAAACTGTGGCTCGCTTTGCGGCAGTCCGGGCATGTCGGCCTGCAGCGCGCCTTTCACTATGCCAGCGCTGTCGCCGACGAGCAACACCTCATACAGCTTGCCACCCGAAGGCGGGAGCAAGCCCCTGCGCTCGTGGCATGAGCAAAACAGCACGACAAGGGACAGCGCGAAGAGAAAGGCCTTGTTCGTCATGGCGCCTTGCAACGTTTATTCGGCCTCGCGGCGTTTCGTGCTCAGCAAGCCGCACGCCGCCTCGATGTCCTGCCCACGGCTCGCCCTGATGGTGCAATAGAATCCATGTGCGGTAAGGTAGTCGCGAAACGACTCCATGCGCTCCTGGGTCGCGCCGCGCAAGGGCACGTTCGGAATCTGGTGGAAACGTATAAGGTTGACGTGGCAGTCAAGCCCCTTCAGCAGTCGGCAGATCTCGCGGGCGTGGGCCTGACTGTCGTTGAGTCCGCCGAAGACAATATACTCGAACGTGAGGCGCCGCTGGTGGGCGAAGTCGTAGTCGCGCAAGAGCTCGACCACATCCCTTATCGCCATGCCCTTCTCCGCGGGCATGAGCTGCTCGCGCTGCTCGTGGATGGGGGAGTGGAGGCTTATCGCCACTTGGCAGTCGCTCTCGTTGAGGAAACGCTGGAGCTTGTCCTTCAGGCCCACCGAGCTCACGGTGATGCGCTTTGGGCTCCACGCCCAGCCGTAAGGGGCGGTGAGGATCTGCGTTGAGCGCAACACGTTGTCGAGGTTGTCCATTGGCTCGCCTTGGCCCATGTAGACGATGTTTGTGAGCTTGTCCGCCTCGGGAATGCTGTAGGCTTGGTTCAGGATGTCGGCCACGGTGAGATAGCCATGGAACCCCTGCTTGCCCGTCTGGCAGAAGAGGCAGTTCATCTTGCAACCCACCTCGCACGACACGCACAGCGTGGCGTGGCCACCTTCCTCCTCGGGAATGTAGACCGTCTCCACGAAACGCTTGCGCGAAGTGTCGCCATCGGTGGTCCTCACGGGGAAGAGATACTTCACGGTGCCGTCCTTCGACCGGCGCGACTCTATCGGCGCCATGCAGCCTATCTCATAGCTCTCCGCCAGCTTGGCGCGGTTGCCCTTGGAGAGATTGGTCATCTCGTCGATGCTCTTTACGCGGCGCTCGTAGATCCATTTGGCAATCTGCGATCCCGTGAAGGCAGGCATGCCAAGCTGCTTTGCCACGTCCTTCAGCTCGTCAAGAGTGAGACCTAATAGTGTTTTCTTTTCCATATACGTGCAAAGTTACGAAAGTTTATTGAATTTTTGTGTTGCTAACTGCCACAAAAACGCTACCTTTGCATAAATAAGAAACCCATACGACCATGATAAAAACATATGAAGGCACGCCATTGGTGAGCGTCGGCATAGTAGGCGCCGAGAGCATAACGTTCACGCTCAATGGCTATGGCGAGGACGGCTCGACCCGCACCGCCACCATACGCAACGGACTTATCCAATATGACGGCAAGGCCCATACGCAGGTTCGCTTCGAGCCGCAGTCGCCTGCCGACAGCTTCTCGCTGATGGATGTCGTCATCGGCGTCAACTTCCATTGGCAGCGCCTTGAGACGCAGACCTTCCGCGGCTCGCTCCGCCTCGTGGTCGATGGCGGAAAGATATGGGCCATCAACGACCTTCCGGTGGAAGACTATCTTGAGAGCGTCATATCCAGCGAGATGAGCGCCCAGTCGAGCCTGCCCCTTCTCATGGCGCACGCCGTCATCTCGCGCTCGTGGCTGATGAGCCAGATCGACGGCAAGGCGACGCCCAACACGCAAGCCTCGCGTGGCAACGCGTACATTCGCTGGTATGATCACACCGACCACACCCTTTTCGACGTGTGCGCCGACGACCACTGCCAGCGCTATCAAGGCATCACCAAGGAGACGAGCCCCAACGTGGCTGAGGCCATCAAGCGCACGCGTGGCGAGCTGTTGACCTATGGCGACGAGATTTGCGACGCAAGGTTCTCCAAGTGCTGTGGAGGCGCGATGGAGGAGTTCCAATATTGCTGGGACGACACGCCGAAGCCATACCTCAAGGGCATTGGCGACACGCCGGAGGAGACCATCCCCGACCTCACCGTCGAGGAGAACGCGCGCCAGTGGATACTCGGCAGCCCTAAGAGCTTCTGCAACACCACCGACAAGCGCATACTGAGCCAAGTGCTCAACGACTACGACCAGGAGACGACAGACTTCTACCGCTGGCGCGTGAGCTACGACAAGGAAGAGCTGTCGCGCCTGATAGAGAAGAAGCTGGGCGTGGACCTCGGCACCGTCACCGACATGGAACCGCTGAAGCGCGGCGTGAGTGGCAGAATCTACGAGCTGCGCATCACCGGAACCAAGCAGACCATAGTGGTGGGCAAGGAGCTTGAGATACGTCGCGCCCTGAGCGAGAGCCATCTCTACAGTTCCGCGTTCGTCGTCGAGAAGCACGGCGACACCTTCGAGCTCATTGGCGCAGGCTGGGGCCACGGCGTCGGCCTATGCCAGATTGGCGCGGCGGTGATGGGCGACCAGGGTTACAACTATGACACAATCTTAAAACATTATTATCCAGGCGCGGAGATAGAAAAGGCATGGTAAACACGCAAGACAACTACAAGACAAGGGGCAAGGAGAACCGCCGGCCATGGTCATGGGTTCCCTCGCTGTCCTTTGCCGACGGTCTCCCTCTTGTGGCGGTGATGACGGTGTCGCTTATCTTCTATAAGCAGATGGGGCTTTCCAATGCCGCCATAACCTTCTATACCTCATGGATGTATCTTCCGTGGATTCTCAAACCCATCTGGAGCCCATTCATCGACTTGGTGAAGACCAAGCGGTGGTGGGTGCTTGCCACGCAGATGCTGCTTGGCGCCGCCTTCGGTGGCGTGGCGTTCACCATCCCCACGTCGTTTTGGCTCCAAGGCACGCTCTTCTTTTTCTGGGTCGCCGCCTTCACGGGAGCTTCCCATTGCGTGGCAGCCGACGGCTATTACCTCCTTGCGCTCGACGAGCGGCAGCAGGCGTGGTTCATGGGACTTCGCCAAGTGGGCGAGCGCCTTGCCACGATAGTGGGGCAGGGCGTGCTGGTGATGGTGGCTGGCAACCTGCAAGTGATCTTCCGCGGCTCCATACGTTATTCGTGGAGCCTCACCTTCTATGGCCTTGCCGGCATCTTCCTCCTGCTGTGGCTTTGGCATTCGCAGGCAATGCCCTTCGCGCGCGACGACCACAGCCGGCCCATTATGAGCGCGCGCTCCATCCTCAGCGGCTTCACGCTCACGTTTCGCGCCTTCCTCAGCAAGCCAAACATCGTGTTGGCGCTTTGTTTCATCATGCTCTTCCGCCTGCCGGAGGCGCTGCTCTCCAAGGTCAGTCCGCTCTTCCTCATCGACTCAGCCCACAATGGCGGCCTGGGCCTCGCGCCGCAGGAATTCGGCCTCGTGCAAGGCACGGTGGGCATGATTGGCATAATCATAGGCTCCATCGTGGGCGGCATCGCCGTGAGCCGCAACGGCTTGCGCCATTGGCTCTACCCGATGGCAGTGGCCTATTCGTTGCCGCCGCTCATCTATATCTTCCTCGCCTACGTGCTTCCCGAGAGCCTCGCCATGGTCTCCGTGACGGTGTTTGTCGAGCAGGTGGGCATCGGCTTTGGCATCACTGCCTACATGATGTTCCTCATATATTATAATCGTGGCGAGTACCGCACGTCGCACTACGCCATAGCCTCGGCGTTGACCACGCTGTCGCTCATGTTGCCCGGACTCGTGGCAGGCGGACTGGAAGAGGCCCTCGGCTATCGCAGGTTCTTCATCTTCTCCCTGTTGGCCGTGGTTGCCACTTGGGTCGTCACGGTAAGGGTGAGAAGCAAGATGGGACGCACGCTCGACAACGAGGCGGAATAAAGGCGTAGGCAAGGTAAAAGAAAGGAATCAGCGAAATGAAGAAATGGCTTATCTTGATGGTCCTCGGCGTGGTCATCGCCAACGTTGAGGCGCAAACGGTCGACAATCGCACGGTGGGCTACAGTGTGCGCTACGAGAAGGAGCACCTGCTGTTGCAGAAAGACTCTGGCATCAATGTCGTCGACTATGACATAGAGTGGCCCGAGGTGGTTGGCTACAGTCATGTGCCCAACCTGCAGCGCTTTATCAGCGAGAGCCTTGCCGACAAGGCCACGCTTGGCTTCGACTCTCTGCGGGCGAGCCTGCGCCAGCGCTATGGCACGCCGGTGACGGAGATGTTTCGCGAGATTCCCGACGACCGCCGCTTCTGCTATGTCACGGCTTCGGCACGCGTCGTGGGCTATGAGCCAAACCACTGGATTGCCTACCACGTGAGCTTGAAGGTTGAGCCGGGCAAGTTGTCGGAGTTCAAGGCCGACGCCGACGACAGGGTGGTGGTCTGCGACCTTGCCGACGGAAAGGTACTCTACGCCAACAATCTCGTCAGCTCGAACATAATGAACCGCAACGAGCCACAGGACTTCTACGACCTGCTCTTCCAACCCCTTGGCGACAGTTTCTTCAACGCCATGACCGCATATGAGATTCGCGGCGTGTGGGCAACGAAGGGGCAGCTGTGCTTCCTCATAAAGGCCAACGCTGAGGATGCGAGCAAGACCTACGTTGCTGCCATGCCGCTCGACGCCTACGCCTATTCGCTTTCGCGCCAGGGCAAGAAGCTCTTTACCAAAAAGGCAGAGACGCTGACCCCGCAGATAGCCACGCAGCAAAACGTGATAGATGGCGACTCTATATATAGTAATGTGGAGAAGCAACCCGAGATGAAGGGTGGAACCGACGCCTTGAAGCAATATCTGAGCCATGTGAGCCAGCCAAGCGTGCCGTTGGCAGGCCCCGTGAAGATCTACACGAGCTTTGTGGTCGACAAGAGCGGCAAGGTGCGCGACGTGTGCGTGTTGCAGCCTGTGGACCCCATAATCGACCGCCATGCCGCTACCACGGTCAAGGGCATGCCCGACTTCACGCCTGGCCAACACGATGGCAAGAACGTCATGGTGAGGATGTATATCCCAATCACATACCAGCCTTGAGCAAGCCGCGCGGCGCAACCACTCGCCGCGTTTGCGCCGTAAGGGCAACGGCCTCGCGCCGCAATCGCAGTGGCTTTGCGGCGTAACCGCGACGCCTTTGTGCCGCAATCGCAAAGACATCGTGATGCAATCGCAAAAACGCCTTGCCGCAATCGCAAAGCGGCGCGAGGCAAGCACGGGCGCGCGCGAATCAAGACGAGGATTTTTCATGGTATGCGTCATCAACGTGGCTTCGGCGTCGTTGATGACGCGTTTTTGTTGTCGAATTGTAAGTTGATTGCCCGATATTAGGCCGAAAATCCTTTCGAAACGGCAACAAAAGCCCAATTGGACTAACATATTGAAACGTTATACACTTGATGTACGTCAATTAGGATAGAAGTAATAAACCTTTACATTGTCGTCAGAAAATCATGGAGAAACGCCGCAAGCGTTTTGCGGATTATTTTTCAACAATTCTGCGGTATCTGACAAATAGTAAGCAGACGGGCGTGTATACTGTTAAAATAAAAGTTGAGGCTTTGCAAAGTGTAAGCAATGGGCAGGCTTTTTTGCGAATCCTAAGATAAAACGTGGGGTAAAGTAACAGTTTCCTGATGCTGAAAATTAATCATAAAATAAAGTTAAGAGAAAGAACAACCTACATGGAAAATGTATATCTTTGCATCAGAAAACAACAAAGACCAACAAACTGAAAGGAGTTGCCTTATGAAAAAGATTATCTTAATGTCAGCCATGTTGCTGATGACCGCAGTGAGCTTCGCACACTCACGTATTAGCGAGAACGCAAAGGTGGTGAGCGACACCATCTACTACGCAGCCAACAACCTTAGTGTGAAGACCGCACAAGAAGCCTCATACTATCGCATACTGAAGACGCAAGGAGTAGGCATGCAGAAGGAGGACGTCTTCCAGGACTACTACATGAATGGAAACTTGCGCGCCGAGGGTGGTTACACTTTCATCGACTTGAGCAACGACAAGAACACGATGCTCAACGGCGAGGTGACGACCTACTACCAGAATGGTAAGGAAAAGCTGCACGGAAAATACGTCAACGGAAAGCGCCAAGGCTACTTCACCTTGCAGCTTCGCGACGGAGGCGTGGCAGTGGTGGCTTTCGACAACGGCAAGTCGCGCTACGACTACTTCATGGTGACCTTGCCCGACGGCACGCAGGAGAAGCGCCCGCTGAGCGACATCAAGAAGCTGCTCGATTAAAATGAACAAATAATCTCTCTTACAATAATATACACTTTTATGATAAAGATGGCCTTTGGCAATTGACCAAGGGCACAATCTACAAGGGCCTCGCATTCGTGAGAATGTGGGGCCCTTGTCATTGTGAGGCATCAAGTGCTATTCGTCGTCGTCCCAGCCAAACATCACGGGCTCGTTGAAGGCGTCGAGCTGGCGGCGCTCCTTCTTCGTGGGGCGGCCAGTGCCACGCTGCCTGTCCACGAAGCCGCTGATGCGGCTCATCTCCAGCTTCTCGTATTCTTCCTGTGGCGTCACGTTCTCGTAGACCTGCGGAATGAGCTTTGCGCCCACGCGCGTCTCAAGGCACGCGAGGACCTTGAACGAGTAGGTGATAGGCGGTTTGCGCACGCTGATCACGTCGCCTGCCTTGATGATGTGGCTTGGTTTCACCGTCGTGCCGCCAATTGTGACACGGCTGTTTTTTATTGCTTCCACGGCAACGGAGCGCGTCTTGTACACCCTTGCCGCCCAAAGCCACTTGTCTATTCGTGCCGAGTCGCCAAACTTCGGCATGTGTGGAATGGCGCCGTTTGTCATTTCTTGTGCTTGCCTAACTTGTTGAACTGGTTCATGGTCTCGCCGATGCCTTGCAGCACGAAGCTCTTCACGATGTCGACAGACAAGTCGAGCGTGGGCTGCAGCGTCTCCATGTCGGTGGCTGAGTAGTGGCCCAGCACCCAGTCTATTTGTCCTCCGCGTGGGTAGTCGTTGCCGATGCCAATGCGCAGTCGGGCATAGTCTTCGCCTATGAGCTGCATGATATGGCCGAGGCCGTTGTGTCCGCCGTTGCTGCCGCTCGCCTTCAAGCGAAACTCCCCGAGGGGCAGGGCCACGTCGTCGCTGATGACGAGCAGCCGCTTCTGGTCGATCCTCTCCTCGTTGAGCCAATAGCGCACGGCGTTGCCGGAAAGGTTCATGAACGTGGTGGGCTTGAGCAGGAACACCTTCCGGCCCTTCAGCGACGCCTCAGCCACGAAGCCGTAGCGGCGGTCGCGCCACTCGGCGCCCATGGCCTTGGCGCATGCGTCGAGCGCCATCCACCCCGTGTTGTGTCGGGTGCCTTGATATTCGTCGCCGGGGTTGCCGAGGCCGCAAATGAGAAATTTGTCCATAGTAAATAGTATTCTTTATAGACGTGTGCCGCGCAGAATCGCGCGGATATAATAAAAGGCAAAAAGGAGAGCCAAGCATTGATGCCATGACTTTCCTTTTCGCCTTTATTTCTTTCGCCTAAGCCTTACTCTGCTGACTCAGCTGCAGCAGCGGCTGCCTTGGCGTTACGTGTCATCTTGATGGAGCAAACCACGACCTCCTTGCTTGTAGCAATGTCAAGACCCTCGAATGAGAGCTCGCCAACCTTGATGCTCTTGCCGATGCGGAGCTTCGTGACGTCGACGTCGAGGTGCTCAGGAATCGTCTGGTAAGGAGCAGTGACGTTGATCTTGCGGATAGAGAGGTTCATGCGGCCACCGTCGCGAACACCCTGTGCCAAGCCGTTGAGCTTAACAGGAATGCCGATAGTGATAGGCTTTTGGTCGTTGACCTCGTAGAAGTCGACGTGCAGAGGAGCGTCGGTCACTGGGTGGAACTGGATCTCCTTGAGGATGGCAGTGTGGTCCTCGCCGTCGATAGTCACCTTGATGACATAGATGTGAGGAGTGTAGATCACCTTGCGGAGCTCGCTGAATGGAGACGCGAAAGCGAGAGCTACTGGGTTGCCGTTTGCGTCCTTAGCCTCGCCATAGAGGTTGCAAGGAACGAGACCTTCCTTACGGAGGGCCTTAGAAGCTTTTTTGCCAAGGGCCTCGCGCTTCTTGCCTGAAATGCTGATTTCTTTCATCGTTAAATGTGTTACTCTAAATTAAATGGTTATTAATTCGCCATCACACTGGAAGACTTCTCCAAGTCTGAAAAGCGGTGCAAAGGTACGGCTTTTTCACAGTTTGACCAATGATATTTGAAAAAAAACAAATATTTGCGCTTTATTTTTGCTTAGAAGTCGAATAATTACTACTTTTGCAGTGTATTACAAGACCCAAAGTGTGAAAGGCACTGCCAAAGAATAGAATCATGATTAACAGAGAGCTGATACGCACAAAGATAGTGCAATTGACTTATGCTTATTACCAGAACGGCAGGAAAAACATCGAGAATGCCGAGAAAGAGTTGCTCTTGAGCCTCTCGAAGGCATACGACCTATACAATTACCTTCTTGATCTCATCGTGGCTGTCACAAAGGAGGAGCGCAAACGCGTTGAGCAGCTTTCCGTTCGCAACCGCAGGGAAGGGAAGGAAGAACCGTCGACAAAATTCATATTCAACAAGTTTGAGGTGCAGTTGGAGGAGAACAAGACGCTCAACAGCTTCAAAGAGGACAAGAATATGTCTTGGGATGGCGACGCCGACTTGGTGCGTAAGCTCTGCGACAAGATTGAGCAGTGCGACACATATAATGAATACATGGACTCGCCAGAGAGCGACTATGAGACCGATCGCGAGTTGTGGCGCAAGCTCTACCGCCAGCTCATAGAAGACAACGAGGACATCGACGCCATGCTCGAGTCGAAGAGCATCTATTGGAACGACGACAAGGAGGTGGTGGACACCTTCGTGCTCAAGACCATCAAGCGTTTCGACCCAAAGGAGAAGGGCAACCAGCCCATACTGCCAGAGTACAAGGATGTGGAAGACAGGGACTTCGCGAGAAAGCTTTTCCGCGCCACCATCCTGAACGCCAACGAGTATCAACGCTACATGAGCGAGACGTCGCGCAACTGGGACTTCTCAAGGTTGGCGTACATGGACATCGTGATCATGCAGATTGCCATAGCCGAGTTGCTCAACTTCCCAAGCATCCCAATATCGGTGACCATCAACGAGTATGTTGACATGGCAAAGCGGTATAGCACGCCGAGAAGTGGTGGCTACATCAACGGCATGCTCGATGCCATAGCGCGTCACCTCATCGACACGGGCAAACTGCTCAAGCAGATGCCCGAAAGGCCAGACGAAGCCCAACAGGCACGCAAGCCTCGTCCCAACGGTTACGGCAAACCGGTAAGGTTCGTTCACAGGCCAAAGGAGGAGCAAACGGCAGAGGCAAAGGGTGAGGAGCCAACAAGCGACGACCCTGACAACGAGACTGAAAAATAAACAAACAATAATAAGACTATATCTATGACAACAATGGTTCTTGCTGCCCAGGCAGCACAACAAGGTGGCGGATTCGGTGGCATGATATTCATGCTCGTTGCCATTTTCGTGATCATGTATTTCTTCATGGTTCGCCCACAGCAGAAGCGACAGAAGAAAATCCGTGAGTTTCAGAACTCGTTGACCGAAGGTTCCAGCGTGGTGACGAGCGGTGGCATCTACGGCACGGTGAAGCGCATCGACCAGGCCAAGAGCACTATCGACTTGGAGATTGCCAAGGGTGTGGTCGTTACCATCGACAAAGGCAGCGTGTTCCAGGACATGGCCCAGGGACAGGTTAAGGCTTGATGCACACGCTTCAGCGCATATACAATATTATAAAAGGCTTCTTGTCCGACTTCTCGGGCAAGGAGTTTTTGGTTTTTCTCTTCTTCCTTGCGCTCAGCGGCATCATCTGGCTGATGATGACGCTCAACGAGACCTATGAGGTGGAGTACAAGGTGCCGTTGACCGTTGCGGGCGTGCCCAAAAACGTGGTCATGACCTCAGAGCCATCAGACACCGTGAGGGTGACGATAAAAGACAAGGGATTCGTCATCATGACCTATTCCCTCTACAACCAGCTCAGGCCGTTGACGGTGAGGTTCTCTACCTATGCCAACAACAAGACTGGGCATGGAGCCATTCCCACTGCCGACATGATGAAGATGATGAGGCAGCAAATCTATGGCTCGTCACTGCTGACGTCGCTGAAATGCGACAAGCCCGACTTCACGTTCAACTATGGACAGAACAAGAAAGTCAGAGTCGTGCTCGCGGGAAAGATCATCCCAGCCAAGAACTATTACTTGGCTCATGTGCAGATAGTGCCCGAGTTTGTCTCCGTTTATGCCAATAAGCACGAACTTGAGAATATCAAGGCCGTGCTCACAGAGAATCTCAATCTCACCAATATCAACGACACCGTGGTGCGCGAGGTAGACCTGTGCGCCATCGCGGGGGCAAAGGTTGTGCCTACAAAGGTAAAGGTGACCCTGTTTTCCGACGTGCTGACTGAGGGAAGTGTCGATGTGCCAATTGTGGCTATCAACAAGCCTAGGAACCTGATAATAAGGACGTTCCCGAAGACGGTCAAGGTGAGGTACACGGTGGGATCGATGACGTATAGGCTCGTGAAGCCTTCCGACTTCCAAGTCAACGTCGACTATGCGGAGATTGCAGACCACCCTTCCGACAAGTGCAAGCTTCATTTGGTCTGCAACTCACGCTTCGTTCGCGAGGCGAGCCTTGACACCCCGCAGGTCGACTACCTCATAGAGCAACAATAAGCAGGAGCATGAGACACATAGCTATCACCGGAGGCATTGGCAGTGGCAAGAGTTTCGTATGCACGAAGCTGAAAGATCATGGCATATCGGTTTACGACTGCGACAGCGCGGCAAAGCGCCTTTGGGCCACCGATACCGACTTGCAGCAACAGCTGAAGGAGATTGTCGGCGACAACGTATATATTAATAATGTGTTGCAGAAGCGAGTGCTCGCGCAATACTTGCTGAAGTCGGACGACAACAAGCTCACGATAGACAACCTTATCCATCCCGTCATCGCCCGCGACTTCTTGCAAAGCGGTCACGGTTGGCTTGAGAGCGCCATACTCTTCGACAGCGGATTCTACAAGCGCGTCAACTTCGACTTCAAAGTATGCGTCTCGGCACCGCTTGAGACACGCGTGGAGCGAGTAATGCGGCGCGATGGCATAAGCCAGGCGAAGGCGATGGAATGGATAGGCAGGCAGTGGAGCCAAGACAAGGTGGAGAGCCTCTGCGACTTCGTCATCGTGAACGACGGCAAGCAAGACCTCGACAGCCAAATCAAGCAAATGATAGACGCCGAGACGAAGGCCGGAAGAGAACAACAACAAGATTAAAAACAACATACCATATAACAAAACAACAAACATGGAGACAATACTTTCCGTTTCGGGCAAGCCCGGACTTTACAAGCTCGTGTCTCGCGGCAAGATGAACCTTATCGTGGAGACCATCGACGCAACCCACCGCCGCACACCAGTGTTCGCCACCGACAAGGTGACAAGCCTCAGCGACATCGCCATGTATACCGATGCCGACGACGTGGCCCTCTGGCAGGTGCTTGAGAACGTGGGCAAGAAGGAAGGCTCAAAGAAGGCGGCAATCGACTATAAGAAATGCCCTGCCCAGGAGCTTCGCGACTATTTCGCCGAGGTCCTTCCAAGCTACGACCGCGACCGCGTGCACGACAGCGACATCAAGAAGTTGCTGCAGTGGTACAACATTCTCGTGGAGAATGGCTACACCGACTTCAAGGGTCTGCTCTCAGTGGAAGAAGAGGAGGAGACGGCAAGCGAGGAGCAAGCCGCTGAGTGATAACGACCTTCGGGTTCTTAAAAAACCGTAAAATATAAAGCGCGGCACGGCGAATGTGTCGCGCTTTTATTAACTTTGCACCAAATCGTTTTTAAGCGTGAAAATAATAGAAGTGGTAGATGCCCTTGAACGTTTCGCGCCTTTGCCCCTGCAAGAAGACTTCGATAATGCCGGCTTGCAAGTGGGACTGACGGAGGCCGAGGTATCAGGGGCATTATTGTGTTTAGACGTTACCGAGGACATTATCGGCGAGGCGATCGAGAAGGGTTGCAACCTCATCGTGAGCCACCATCCTCTCATCTTCCACAAGTTGGCACGGCTCACGGGCGACGACTACGTGCAGCGCGTGGTGATGCGCGCCATACGCGAGGGCATTACCATCGTGTCGATGCACACCAACATGGACTCGGCCACGGGCGGAGTGAACCATAAGATAGCCGAGAAGATGGGCGCGGAGGTCTGCGGCACCATCGGGAGCCAAAAGCAAGCCGCCAACGACCAGGGTGTGACGATAAGCGGCAGCGAAGGCGTCGTGGCAAGGCTCAAGGAGCCATTAGCAGCCGACGATTTCCTGAAGATGCTCAAGGACGTCTTCCACGTTGAGTGCGTCATGTCGGGCGAGCTCTTGCGCCGCCCCATAAGCACGGTGGCGATTTGTGGCGGAGCGGGCGACTTCCTGCTGAAGGATGCCGTGGCAGCCGGCGCC
The DNA here is from genome assembly GCA_963635115.1 of Oscillospiraceae bacterium. Classification (GTDB taxonomy): domain Bacteria; phylum Bacteroidota; class Bacteroidia; order Bacteroidales; family Bacteroidaceae; genus Prevotella. Next base: position 16,214 of record CAVHEN010000047.1, read on the forward strand.
GACGCCTTCGTGACCGGCGAGATGCACTATCACCAGTTCTTCGGCATGGAGCAGACAATCCAGATCGCCGCCATCGGGCACTATCAGAGCGAGCAGTTCACCAACGAGATATTCAAGCAAATCATCGAGGCTGCCTGCCCCGGGGTGAGATGCGTGATGTCGGAGATAAACACCAACCCCATACTTTACATTTAGGCTTCACGGGCGCAAATAGGCACCATATGCATAATTTGCATAATACTCCCCTTGCGCCCACGGAAAGGAAATCAACAACAAAACAAACAAATAGCTACTATGGCAACAATAAAGAAAGACCCATCGGAGATGACGGTGGAGGAGAAGCTGAAGACGCTTTTCCAGTTGCAGGTGACGCTCTCCTCAATCGACGAGAAGCGCGCGTTGAGAGGCGAGCTGCCTCTTGAGGTGGAGGACCTCCAAGACGAGATTGAGGGCCTGAACACCCGCATGCAGAAAGTCAAGGACGAGATAGCCGACTACCAGAGCGCGGTGGCTCAAAAGCGCAACGAGATAGAGCAGTATAAGATGAGCGTGGACCGCTACAAGGCACAGCTCGAGACCGTGAGAAACAACCGCGAGTACGACAACCTCTCCAAGGAGATTGAGTTCCAGGAGCTGGAGATTGAGCTTGCCAACAAGAAGATAAAGGAAGCCGTCGACAAGATCAACGAGCGCCAGGCAGACCTCAAGAAGGTGGAGGAGACCATCAACGACCGCCAGGCCGACCTCGTGTCGAAGCGCGACGAGCTCGACGACATCATGCAGGAGACTCGCGAGGCCGAGGCCGACCTCAAGGAGCAGGCCAAGGAGCTTGAGACCCGCATCGAGCCAAGGCTCCTCCAGAGCTTCAAGCGCATCCGCAAGGGCGCGCGCAACGGCTTGGGCATCGTCTACGTGCAGCGCGACGCCTGCGGCGGTTGCTTCAACAAGATCCCGCCACAGCGCCAGATCGGCATCAAGCAGCACAAGAAAATCATCGTCTGCGAATATTGCGGCCGTATACTCATCGATCCAGAGCTCGCCGGCATAAAGGTGGAGCCGAAGGTGGAGGAGAAGCCAAAGCGCAAGCGCACCGTAAGGAAGAAGAAGGCGGACGACGCTGCCGAATAAACAGGAAAAGAGGGCGTGACTGAAAGACATGCCCTTACAGATAAAGAAGACTCGCGACGTTAGTATTCCTACTAAGGTCGTGAGTCTTCTTTCTTTTTACTTCCTTGTTACCCTGAATCTGTTCTAGTCCATGTCATATATGAAGCAAGCAAAACGCTTTTTGCGTGTTTGAGTCGTATCTGACAAGCCTTTGCGATTGCGGCGCAAAGGCTATGCGATTGTGGCGCAAAGGCTTTGCGATTACGGCGCAGAGCCGACGCGATTGCGGCGCGAAGCCCAAAGCCTTACAACTGCCATCTTATCGCGTTCTCAAACATCTTGACGAAGGCTGGGCTCGCGAAAAGCGAGGCGCTATGCCCGAATTGGAAATAAACGTTCTTGGCCTTCTTGCGCTCATTCGTCCAAACCACGGGGTGATCGCCCATGCGAATCATGGAAGACGGGGCATAGCTGTGCTCATCCACGTGTGCAAGGACGTGGACATTCGGCCTTGGGTTCCTGTCGTAGGTGTACCATTCGTCTTTCTCTATCAGGAAAGTGTCGGGCACGTCTTTCATCACCGGGTGCTGCTTGTCCTCAACATCGACCGTGGCGTCGGTCAGCGTGCTGATGTAGTTAGTCCAGCGTATGCCGCCCATGAAGTCGCTGAACCATTGCCACATCTCGCCAGCCCCGAAGATGTCGCCAAGGAGCGTGGCATGATGAAAGCCAATGAAGTTGCCTTGCCCCTCGTCTACGTATCGCTCGAAATCGCGCGCCGCATCCTCGCTCCACGCTTGCGGAGCGCTATAAGGAGGGTAGTTGAGCATCATGACCACACTGAATTGCTTGAAGAATCCTTTGGGCAGCGTGCTGAGGTCAGCCACCCACGTCGTCTCAATGTTTAGTTCCTCTTTGTGGTTGTCGAGCCATGTCTTTGCCGCGTCGCAGAAGCCTTGGTGCGGAGTGCCTTGCTCGGCTATGCACAAGACGCGCTTTCGTGGCGTGGCGGCATGCTGGCCATATGTGGCGGCAAAGACGCACAGAAGCAGAAGGAGCAGTAAGTTTCTTTTCATTTGCGATGGTTTTATAAGTAGAGTCACGTCATTTGGTCGCCATGCCATCCATTGCTATGGAGGCGGCGCCCAGTAGGTTTATCAGCCTTGGGTTTAGCTTCGTGAGGACCACGCCATTGGTGACGAAGCGCATGGTCACCGGTTGGAGATGCCGGCGTATCTCCTCTATGAGGAACCCGTCTGCCACCATCTCGCCACCGAGAATCACGGTGTCGGGGTCGCTTACGCGCACGAGGTTCATTATCAAGTTGGCGATAGCCTCCGACGCGTTGCTCGCGAGCTTGGCGCAAAGCGGGTCACCGGTGCGTGCCAGGCGGAACACGTCGTAGACGTTTATCATCGTGTCCTTGTCGGGAAAGTGGAGCTGCGTGTCGTAATACGGCTTGAGGAACCGCGCGCAACGGTCGATGCCCATCATCGAGGCTATCGACTCCACGCAGTCCATTCTGCCGCAAGGGCAGCGCACGCCCACTTGCACCCCCACGCGCAGATGCCCCACCTCGCCGGCGTTGTAGTGCGCGCCACGCAGCATGACGCCGCCCTGCACGATGCTTGCCGCGATGCCCGTCCCGACATACAGGTATATGAAGTTGTCGGTGTTCTTGCCATAGCCCCACTTTCTCACGGCGCTCGCCCCGCACTTCACGTCGTTGTCGATGAAGCATGGCAGGCGGAACTCCTTGCTTATGGCTTCAGTGAAGTTGATGGCATGGGAGCGGTCGGGGTCTATCTGAAACCAGACGCCACCGACGGGGTCAACGCGCCCTATCAGTCCTACGCCTATGGCGCAAGGCCGGCCTTTCCATCCTTGGCTTGACTCAAAGTCGTGGAGAGAGCCGACAATCATGCTCAAGGCACTTTCCTGGTTGAAGAAAGCCGACTGGCAAGTCTTGGTCTGAAGGATGTTGCCCTCTTGGGTCACCTCGGCTATGACGATTCTCGTTCCTTCAAGAACTACTCCTATGAATGTGTTCATGATGATATGGAATTAAAGTTTTGACGGGCTTGTGCCGAATTCTTTCTTGAAACAAGTGGAAAAGTATTTTGGGTCGCCGAAGCCAACCCTCGCCGCGACCTCGCTCACCGTGAACGCGTGGGATGCCAGCAGCTCCTTGGCCTTCTTCAGCCTTATCATTCGGATAATGTCGTTTGGACTGTGCCCCGTGATGGATTTCAGCTTGCTGAAGAGCGTAGAGCGGCCCATTGCCATCTCTTGGCAAAGGTCGTTGACGGAGAAGTCGCTGTTGTCCAATTGGGCGCATACAATGTCGTGCAGCCTCTGCATGAACTCCTCGTCGAGCTTGCTCTTGTAGTCTATCTGCTCCGTGAGGTCCATCTTCGACAAGGCTTCTTGCAAGCGTTGCCGCGTCTTCCATATGTTGCGGACGCGGGCCTTGAGCACTTCCATGTCGAGAGGCTTGCAGATGTAGTCGTCGGCTCCCGACTCCAAGCCATAGATGATGTTCTCGCGCTCGCTCATGCCCGAAATCATGACGATGGCTATGTGGCTCGTCTCCATGTTGCCACGCAGACGGCGGCACAGCTCGTAGCCGTTCATTATGGGCATGTTGATGTCGGTAATCACGATGTCGGGGCATTGCGAGGTCGCCATGTCGAGGCCCTCGCCGCCGTCTTGCGCGGTTATTATCTTGTATTCGTTGGCCAACGCCCTTACCACATACTCGCGTTGGGCGGCATCGTCTTCCACGACCAGCACCAGTGCGTCGACGGCGCCCTCGCCTTCGTCCGCCTCTTTTATCGCGGCAGGCGGTATGACCAGAGGCTCCACGCATTCCGGCGCGCTCTCCTTTCGTGTCCTATTGTCCTTCCTCAGCAGTAAGGTCAACAGCAACAGGTTGCTGACAAGGAGAAGGATTATCGCAATGGTTTGTAGCATTTCTTATCGTTTAGAGTGACAGTTGGCTTAGAGCAACCTTGTCTTGTTGTTAATACTCGGCGAGCAGCGACAGCCATTTGCCAGCCGTTGTCACCCACACCTCCTTATAGCAGGCGTTGTTGGTGCTTGGCCAATATGGCGCGTCGGCATCGTCTTGCGCCCTTATACCCACTGGCATCGCCCCGGTTATCTCTCCGGAAGAGAAGCTGTCCATCGACGGGTATCTGTGGCCTTCGCCATAGATGAGCGATTGGGCGAAAGGGTTGTGGCCCACGGTCCAGTAGAGTTGGTCAAGGCCTATCTGCGAGAGTTGCTCGTCGTTGAGATAGTTGCCCAATGCCGCCGCAGCCTTCGCGGTGGACAGCAAGATGGTCTCGTTGCCGTTGAAGACGCTGAACCAGATGGGGAATCGCCGCAGGTAATGGGTGCTGTCGATACGCTCTCCGAGGCTTAGCTGCTTGTCGTAGAGCTCTCGCGCGTTGCTTGGGGCGAAGAGGTGAAGCCTGCTGAAGCCATCGCTGTCGTCGTACTCTCGGCTTTGCCAAATGCCGCTGGGCAACATGTTGTAGGGACTCGTGTATGGCATGAGGGCTTTCAGGTGCTCGGCATAAAGCGTCAGACTCTTGCGCCACGATGGGAAGTCGGCATTGCTCGGTTGGGTCTTGCAAAGCTCCACGAGCGTCATGGCGAACATCTGGTCGCGACTTTGATGGATGAAGTGCACGGGCGTGGCTTTTGTGGAGTCGCGATAGAAATAGCCGTTGAGCAAGGCACTCTTGGCACCGGTGGCTTGACACTGTAACAGGTAGCGCGCCGCGGCTGCCGCGTCGTCGGCATACTTCGTGTCGCCCGTCAGCCGGAGCATCTGGCTTGCCGACCACGACATGACTGCACGGAAAAGGCTCTGCGACGTGTTGTAGGTGTGCTCCATCATGTGCGGGAACTTGTCGTAGCCGTGTTTCGCGAAGAGTCGTTGCGCGGCGGCATAGTCCTCTATGGCTGCTGCTCGCAGGGTGTCGGCGAGAGGGCTGTCGAGCCGCTTGGCGGCGAAAGCCTCGTAGCCGGCGTAAAGGAAGTTGTCGAAGGCGCAGCGTTGGGTTCTCACCGTCGTTATGTCGTCGGCGGTCCCTGGCTTGCCGTCGGTCCAATGGAGCAAGCCTATGCTTGACGCGTGCCAACCGTCGCCCAGCCTTTGCCGGAGCACGAAGCTGAATCCGTGCTCCGCCTCCGCCTTTAGTCGCTTTGCCAGGGCTGTGTCGGCGTTCCGCTCGTGGGCGTAAGCCTCCGTGAGGGCGAACGCCACGTCGGCTGTCTGCAACGTCTGCTGCGAAAGGTCGCCGGCGTCGTGCCATCCCCCTCCGTAGCTTACCTTGCGTCCGTCGTGAACAGAATAGACATCCTTATGGCAACAGCCATGTATGCCCTCGACATTCACTCCGCATCTTTGGCAAAAAATGAAGTTGAGAACCTTCCAAAGGGACGACTTGAAGGCGTCGTTTCCTATGATGAAAGGCAGCGAGAGATGGGTGCCGCACTCAAGACGGTAAGATCCTGGCGTTTGTAACGCCGAGAAGTCAGCCACGCGGAACGTGCCGAGCGCGTTGCTCAATGTCCGCGTGCTTGCCTCGAACGCCACCTTTCCCGTGCTTGTGTTGACGAGGCGGAACGTTGGGGCGGCAAAGCCCAGCAGCGCGGTCTTCGTTCCCTGGGGCAAGTAGCCGCTCATGGAGTAGGCAATGGCTCCGGGGGCGGTCGCCCATCCCTTGTCGGGATGGCAGGCTGACGTCTTCTCGAAGCGGATGTTCCTCACCACGTAAGTCAGTTTTTCTCCCCGGAAAAGGTTGCGGCCCTTTTGGTCGGTATAGACGTGAAGGCGGCTGACATTGTCCCTTCGCACGCCGGAGATGTCAAAGTATATAGTGTTCCAACGGTTGTTGTCGAGAGTGATTAAGTGGGCGCCAAGTCCGGATGCCGGACGGTTGTCGATGTAAAGGTTGAGGTTCATCACGCCCTGCCCTTCGCAAGTGGGCAGGACTTCCGCCACAAGCCTGTCGTATTGGCTCAGGTCTTTTCCGCCCAAGTCGATGTCGTGGCTCACGGTCCCGAATGTGGCATAGTCGGGGTCGCTGGCGCTGCCTTGTGCTCGCCGTCCTGTTTCTATGGGCACGACCATCGTGAACCCGCCAACCTTGTACGACTTCAGCACCTGGTCTTTCGCCATCAAGGCTTCCGCCGACAGGCTTCTGTCGAGTGGCAAAGGGAACGTTTGCGCTTGCGAGGCAATGGTGCCGATGGTCAACGCCAATGCCATGATTATGTTTCTCTTCATGTTCATTCCATTTGTTTCTTCCGGCTTCCCCACAAGGCATAGGCGAGCATCACCGTTTCCCCTGCAAGCACGAGCAGCCACGACCATCTCCACACGCCGCTCATGTCGGCGATGACGCCTTGCGCCAAGGGAAACACCGCCCCTCCGCAAACGCCCGTCATGAAGGCGCCAGAGGCAGGCGCCGTGTATTTCCCCAGTCCGGATATGGCGAGAGTGTAGATGCATCCCCACATGATGCTGTGGAAGAATCCCACGGCCACGAGCAGCCAAGGCTCTTGCAAGACGATGCCGAGGATGATCAATATGGAAGCGGCTGCCGTGGCTATCGACAACTGCACGCGAGGACTGATGGTGCGCAGGGTGCTGCCCAAGAGACGGCCAAGAAGAATCAACGCCCAATATGCGGTGGCCATTTCTGCCACTTCGGCGACGGAGCCTTTCAGGTCTTGAAACACGTAAAGGTTGATGTTGCCGCCGACGCACACCTCGCAGCCCACATAACAGAATATGGCAAAGACCCCGAGGCGGAAACGCTTGAACGACCATATGCTCGCGCAGAGTCGTTCCTCCTCGCTGGCATGGGTGGCGGCCATGTCGGGCAGGCGGAAACGCGAGAAGAGCAACGTTGTCAGCAAGATGACGATGGCCAATGCCGCATAGGGCATCAGCACTTGGCCGATGTCCACATTCTGTATTGAGACATTGTTGAAGGCGATGGCTGCGACAAAATAGGGAGCTATCACGGTGCCGATGGCATTGGACGAGCCGCCAATGGCCATTCGCTGCACCGCCTGCGTGCGCGGTATGTCGCAAGCCACAAGATATGGGTTGATCACGACCTGGAGCACCGTTGCCGCCCCTCCCGTCAGGAAAGAGCCAAGGAGGAAGATGAAGTAGCCGATGGGCAGTTGGAAGACGGCCAACGAGCCAAAGCGGGCACTCGCAGCCGACAAGACGAACAACGCCACGCCGGCGGTCATCAACACGAGTCCACGGGTCATGGTGCGTTGATAACCCTTGCGCGACACCCATCTGCCGCCAACCCATCCGAAGACGGGGTAGGCCGCAAACCACGAGAAGGTTATGAGCAGCGTGAGCGTGTTCTTCAGCCTGCCGGCACCCGACAGGAACGCCTCTTTCAGGGGAGTCTGAAATTGCATGTTTGCCGTTGTCAGGAAACCGACGACAAAAAAGAGAAATACCATTGTGGCGAATGGCCACAGATAGCTGGTGGCGTTGTCTTGTCTATTCATAATTGCTTGGCTGCTTCCGAGTCTAAGAGATATTCACAGTTTGGGTGCAACTGCAGTATGGATGCCGGCACGTTGGTGGTCACGGGGCCTTGGAGCATCTGCCTCACTATGGCGGCCTTGCGCTCGCCGTTTGCCACGAGCACGATCTTGCGCGCCCGCATGATGTCTTTCAGTCCTAAGGTAGCTCCTCCCAGCTGTTGACTGCTTGGCGTGGCGGTCTCCCTGCGGATGCGCGCGTCCAGCTCACGGTCCATCTTGCTGAGCCACGCGGTGCTCTCGAACGCGGTGCCTGGCTGGTTGAAGCCCAGATGCCCGTTCTCGCCAAGCCCCAGCATTAGGATGTCTATCCCGCCCAAGCGCCCTATGGCATCGGTGAACCGCTCGCAAGCCTCCGGGTAAGCGTCCATGCTTGTCGGGAGCATGAGGAAACGGTCTTCGGCTACGCCCAGAGAGTCCAACAGCTCGGTGCGGAGCATGGTGTAGCACGCGCCCGAGTAGGTCTTCGGCACGCCCACCACCTCGTCGACGCCAAGGAAGGTCACGCGGCTCGTGTCGAGTCGCAACGAGGCTATTGCCGCGGAGAGTTCCCTGTGTATAGGCTTGGTAGTGCGTCCGGTGGACAGACCTACGACGGCGTCCGGCTTCCGCAGGATGCATTGGGCAAGCCGCAATGCCGCCCCTTTATAAAAACTCTCATCTTTCTCGAATATTGTGATTCTGCTCATTTTTCTGTTCCTTTCATTGCTATGGCCGCCGCCCCGAGCAATCCCGTCTCGTGCCCGTTGAGCCTCGTGATGACGATGTTGTCCTTGACGAAGCGGAATGAGTTGCCGTTAAGATCGTGGCGCAACTTCTTCAGCAGGTAGCCGTCTGCCACCACGCCACCGCCAAGCACAATGTATTCAGGGTCTATCGTGCGTGCGATGTTCCCTATCAGCGTCTTCAAGGCTTGCGATGCTTGTTCCACAAGCACACGGCAAAGCTCGTCGCCTGCCTGCTCCAGTTTGAACACGTCCTCAATGTCTATTCTCCCGTTCGCGGGGAAGGGCAACTGTGTGGCATATTGCCCTTTCAGCTTTCTTGCGCGGTCGTCCATGCCGGCGCCCGATGCCACGGCCTCAACGTGGAGGTCTTGCCCCGGGCTTGCCGGGCACGCGCCCACGCCCGACGATGTGTAGCCCACTTCGCCCGCGTCCCAATGATAACCATACACGATCTTCCCGTCAACCACTATCCCGGCGCCAACTCCCGTGCCTACATTAATATATACGAAGTCTTTCGACACTTGCCCATAGCCCCATCGTTGTTCCGCGAGAGTGGCGCTTTTCACGTCGTTGTCGATGAAGCAAGGCAAGCCGAAGCGCTCTTCGAGCATCTTGCCCAGCTCGATGGGCGACGTGCGCTCGGGGTCTATCTGCAGCCACACGCCTTGGCCGGCGTCTACGCGCCCGGGCATGCCCACGCCTATCGCCACGGCTTGTGACTCGCCTTCGCCACTCGCCAGGAAGTCGTCGAGCGAGGAAACAATCAACGCCACGGCAGTTTCCTGGCTGCTCAAGTCGGACGGGTAACGCTTCTCTCTGAGGATCTTGCCCTCGCGGCTGACCTCGCCAATGAGCAGTTTTGTGCCCCCGAGGTCTATTCCTATGTATGTAAAGTCTTTCATGCAGGGTGTGTCTTTGTCTTATTTTGGTTTATGTTCAGATTCGTGGTCGTGTGTTTTCAATGCAATATTAGCATATTTCCAAAGACGAGGGGTTGAAAATAATACGAAAAGGGTTTGAAAGGATTATTACAGGCGCAAAAACAGACGCTTTGCGGACATTCGGGGCAGTGTTCTACTATCGGAGCGTGAGATCCGCGTCCGTGTTGGCACATGTGGGTTAAGAAGACAACCTCGACGGGTTCTGCCGCTCCGCGCTTGCGCCGCAATGCCAGCGCGATAGCGGCGCGAAGGCATTGCGGTTGCGGCGCAACGCCATTGCGATTGTGGCGCAAAGAGGATGCGGTTGTGGTGCAACGCCAAATGGGTGAACCAGCCAAGCTTTTAGGTTGCTGGTCCTTTGGCTTGCGCCCTGCTGTTTTAGAGTGTCTTTCCTCCACCCGCATGAATGCAAGCCGTCAGCTTCGTCGAGGCAGACCTGGCGTTTTTGGGCATCGTTCCCCCACCCGCAAGAATGCAAGTCAGCCTCTTCGTCGAGGCAGACCTGGCGTTTTTTGCCATCATTCCCCCACCCACAAGAACCGACACGGAGCAAAGAATCTTCCGAGGTTTGTTTTTTGCCGAAAAAGGTGGCGCAAACAGCCATTTACCCTTTTCAAGTCAATTATCCAACGTCGTTTCGTGC
>CAVHEN010000048.1:0-25394 GCA_963635115.1 Oscillospiraceae bacterium
TTATTAACCGAATGGCGTCCATTGCCGGCAATAATGTCTTAGCGTCGCCATTTGCACACGCTACCTTACATGCCTGCTTGTCATCTCAAGTCGATGACATCAGCCTTGGGGAAGTCTTTCTGGTTGAAAGTGAACTTGCTGTTTGGTTGGTTTGTGGCCTTGAAATTGGTTATCGTGATGGTAGTCCAATCGTTGCCTTGCCTCATCTTCACGGCAGAAGGCTTGTAGGAGCCTTTGCTTATCGTGATGTAAACCTCCTGCACGCTTCTTTGCTTGTTTTGTGCCGTCATGTGCACAACGTAGTTGCCACCCGACGTGGTCATTGACAGGTCGTAGCCGCTCTTGTACATCGACATGAAGGTGTAGGGGTTCATGCTCATGCGCTTTGCCTCGTTGGGCGTGGAGATGTTCACCTCGTTGGTCATCTTGAGGTAGCTCCACTGCGTTTTGCCGTTGAACCACACCATGGCCTTGCTCGTGCGTGCCATGAACATGTTGCCCTTTATGGCAATCGTGCCCGACTGCGTGCCGGTCTTCTTTCCCGACACCGCGAAATCTGCCTCTGCGCCACCTTTTCTTCCGACGATGGCGGTGGCCTTGTCTAATACTTTCATTGCCTGTGAGCTGTTTTGGGCAAACACGCCCATGCAGAGCATCAGCAGGATGTTGATAAACAATACTTTCCTCATAACCTTAAATAAGTTATCCTATATGTTTAAACTATTATCCTTTCCTTTTTCACGCGCCATGTATTCTCGCCAAGAGCACGTTGAGGCTTGCCTCATCTTGCAGCAGCACCTCGCGAGGCTTTGAGCCTTGCGCCGTTCCCACGATGCCGGCTTTCTCCAGCTGGTCCATCAGTCGGCCAGCACGGTTGTAGCCAATGGAGAAGCGACGCTGGATCATGCTCGTTGAGCCTTGTTGCGATATTATTATGGCGTGGGCAGCCTCGTCGAAGTAGGGGTCGAGGTTCTTGGCGTCTCCCTCAATGCCTCCGCCCACGCCGACGGCGTTGGGATCATCGGGCTCGGGAAGTTCCATGGCATCCAACGGACCAGGCTCAGCTGCAATGAAGTCGTTGACGCTCTCTATTTCCGGCGTGTCGATGAACGCGCACTGCACGCGCACGGGTTCGCCACCGCCGAGGAAGAGCATGTCGCCACGTCCCACGAGCTGGTCGGCACCGGTGCGGTCGAGGATCGTGCGCGAGTCGATTTGCGATGCCACGCGGAACGCCATGCGTCCAGGGAAGTTGGCCTTGATGTTACCAGTGATTATTCTCGTTGTAGGCCTTTGCGTGGCAATTATCATGTGTATGCCCACGGCACGGGCGAGCTGCGCAATGCGTGCTATTGGCGCCTCAATCTCCTTGCCGGCAGTCATGATAAGGTCGCCGAACTCGTCGATAATGACCACGATATAAGGCATGTACTCATGACCGTCGGTCAGCCTCAGCTTGTGGTGAATGAACTTGTCGTTGTATTCGTCCACCTTCTTCACGTTGGCGAGCTTCAGCATGTCATAGCGGTGATCCATGAGCTTGCAGAGCGAGTTGAGCGTGCGCACCACTCGCTGCACGTCGGTGATGATAGGCTCATCCTCGTTCTCGGGCAGCGCAGCCATGTAGTGGGGGGCAATCTTGTTGTAGATGCTGAACTCCACCTTCTTCGGGTCCACAAGCACGAACTTCAGCTCGTTGGGATGCTTCTTGTATAACAACGACGTGATGATGGCGTTCAAGCCCACCGACTTACCCTGTCCGGTGGCACCTGCCACGAGCAGGTGGGGCAGCTTCGCGAGGTCCACCATGAACACCTCGTTGGTGATGGTCTTTCCAAGCGCCATGGGCAACGCCATCTTCGTCTCCTGGAACTTCTTGGTGTTGAGCACGCTTTCCATCGACACGATCTGCGGCTTCTTGTTAGGCACTTCTATGCCGATGGTTCCCTTGCCAGGTATCGGCGCGATGATGCGGATGCCCAGTGCCGACAGGCTCAAGGCGATATCCGCCTCCAAGCCGCGTATCTTGCTTATCCTCACGCCCTCAGCCGGCGTTATCTCGTAGAGCGTCACCGTGGGGCCTACCGTGGCGTTGATCCTGCTGATCTCCACGCCAAAGCTCTTCAGCACCTCCACGATGCGCGCGTTGTTCGACTTGATCTCCTCCATGTCGATGACCGGCTTGCTGTCGTATTTCTTGAGCAAGTTCAGCGTGGGGAACTTGTATTTGGTGAACGGTTCCCATGGGTTTATTGGCGTGTCGAGGTCGGTCAGCGTCGCCGTGTTGGCTCCGTTCGCCTTAGGCTCGTCTTTCGATTTCTCCACCGTCATCTCGGCAGGCTCTTCGCCTTGTCCCGTCTGGGCGGTGGTTTGTGGCTCGCCGGCTTGGGCGTCTGGCTTGCCTTTCGGCTCAAACTGGCTCAGGTCGGTCAGGTCAACCACGTTGGCCTTTGCCACATTGTTGTCGTCTTGGGCAGTGGCGGTGTTGTCATCGTCAGCCTCAATGATGTCGGTCTGCAACTCGCCGTCTTTCGTCACGGGATGGTTGTTCACGGTGATCTTTACCTTATCGGTGAAATATTTCACGGGGTTCAGTATCTTGCGAATCACCTCTATCGTCTCGTGGCTGAGATAGGTGAGGAACGCTATGGCGGTGACAACGAGGATGGCGATGAAGCCCGGCGTACCTATCACGTTCTCAATCCTTTCCACACACATCAGGCCGTGCATGCCGCCAGGGTTGTAGACCTCTTCGCCCATCAATGGCGCTACGAACTTGGCAAGAAACGCCGACAACCAAATCATGGCAACCGCAAGGCAGAGGAACCACTTCAGAAGGTTGACGGAGTAAATCCTCATCAGCTTGAGCGCCGCGAGAATGAAGAACAGGGGGATGGCAAACGCCGGCAAGCCGAAGTTGACGGTGATGAGGAAATAAGCCACAATGGCACCAAGCGAGCGGCACGTGTTGCTGAACTCGTGGTTGGTGTTGAAGAAGTCGGCAGGCTGCAGCGACTCCAACAGGCTCTGGTCTGCCTGGCCAGTGGTCAGGTAGCTGACCATGGCTATGACAAGGTATATGGCTATCGCGAGCATGACAAGGCCAACGAAGAAGTTGACCGTGTCGCTTTCGAATCTGTCTTTTATGCCTATGGCCTCGCTAAAAGATTTGGGCTTGTTTTTTGAACTCCTCTTGCTCATCTTTTTTGTTTTACCGTGCAAAAGTAACCTTTTTATTGCTAATCTCAAAACATACCGCTTTTTCTTTTTCATCAATTATACAATGCTGCTTGATGAAGCCGTTGGCGCGGTTTCGTGAAGGATAAAAAATAGCGTTGGCCTTACGCCGTGAAGCCAATGCGATTGCGGCGCAAAGCCGCCGCTGTTACGGCGTAAGGGCAACGCGATTGCGGCGCGAAGCCGAAGGGGTATGGCTGCTGCCCGCTCAGCGGGAAAACGGCTTATTCTTTCGAGCCTTTCTTCATGTCTTTCCACACTTGGTGGAAACACTTGCCCGCGAACTCTGGCTTGGTGTGGCCTATGCCCCAAGGGTTGAGGCTGGGGAGGTGGGTCATTGAGTCGGGCACGAGGTTGGCGAGGGGCGCTAACGTGAGCGCCGTCTTGTAGAGCGAGGGGTTATCGAAGAGCACGCTCATGCCTTCAGACATCATTTTCTTCATCTTGTTGGCCTTGCCTATGTTGTCGAGGCTCTGCCGCCACACGTAGACCTGCGACCCTGGCCCCACTTCGGCAGGACACACGTTGTCGCAACTCAAGCAGAGCGAGCAAGCCGACACGTTGTCGAAATATTGGCGTGGGTCTTTCAGCATGCCGAGGTTGATGCCTATTGGCCCTGGGATGAAGAAGGTGTAGCTGGCGCCCGTGGAGCGGCGATACACCGGACACGTGTTCATGCAGGCCCCGCAACGAATGCACTTCAGCGTCTGCCAGTGGTCAGCGTCTGCCACGGCGTCGCTTCGCCAACCGTCGAGCAACACCACGTGCATCTCTGCTCCGGGCCTTGCCTGGCGGAAGTGGGAGGTGAAGGTGGTGGTGGGCTGCCCCGTGCCGCAACGGCAGAGCAGGCGCTGGAACACGGCAAGCGAGTCGTAGTCGGGCACGAGCTTCTCTATGCCCATGGTGACGATGTGGAGCTTTGGCATCGACGTGGACATGTCGGCGTTGCCCTCGTTGGTGCACACCACGATGTCGCCAGTCTTTGCCACGCCGAAGTTGCAGCCGGTGAGTCCGGCTTGTGCCTGCTCAAACTCGTGGCGCAAGCTCTTGCGCGCGCAGTAGGTGAGGTATGTGGGGTCGCAGTTGCCCTTCTCGGGGCTGATGCCTTTCTTCTCAAAGCATTGCGCCACCTCTTCCTTGGTGATGTGCATGGCTGGCATCACGATGTGGGCAGGCTTGCGGTTCATGAGCTGCAGTATCCTCTCGCCAAGGTCGGTCTCCACCACGTCTATGCCTCGGCTCATGAGGTAAGGGTTCAGCCCGCACTCCTCAGTGAGCATCGACTTCGACTTCACCATCTTCTTCACGTCGTGGCTTTTGAGTATGCCGTAGACGGTCTCGTTGAGCTCCTCGGCATCCTTTGCCCAGTGCACGGTCACGCCGCGGCTCTCCAGTTGCGAGGCGAACTGCTCAAGGTAGTCGGCGAGATGCGTTATGGTGTGCTTCTTTATTTGCGAGGCGTGGTCGCGCAGCGACTCCCACTCGGGCAGGCCGTGCATCATGCGGTCGTGACCCTGGCGAACGGTCCAGAACGTCTTGTCGTGGTGGGTCACCTTGTCGTGGCCCTTTAGAATCTCTTTCGCTCTTCTTGAATGCTCTGTGCTCATAATCCTGCTGCTAATATCTCCGCTACATGAATAAACTTGATGTCCTTGTGCTCTTTCTTCGCTATGCCTTGCATGTGCATCAGGCACGACGAGTCGGGACCGGTCACGTATTCGGCACCCGTAGCCATGTGTCGTGCTATCTTGTCTTCGCCCATCCTGACGGACACGTCGGGCTCCTCCACGGAAAACATGCCGCCGAAGCCGCAACACTCGTCCTTGCGGTCGGGCTCATAGACGGTGACGCCCTGCTTCAGCTTGAGGAGATCTATTATCTTGTTGTATGGCGCGACGTTTCTCTCCGACGGCGCCGACAGCCCCAGCTCCCTTACGCCATGGCAACTGTTGTGCACGCTGACGGCGTGGGGGAACTCGCCTGGCAGCTCCTTTATCTTCAGCACGTCGTGGAGAAACTCCACTATGTCCATCGTCTTCTCGGGCACCGTGAAGTGGCTGTTGCCGCATTTCGGCAACTTGGGATAGTAGACCCTCACGTAGGCTGCGCACGATGCCGATGGCGCCACCACGTAATCAAAGCCTTTGAACATGGCCTCCATCTTGTCGGCGAGAGGCCCGACCATCTTCTCAAACCCAGCGTTGCCCATGGGCTGTCCGCAGCAGGTTTGCTTCTCGGGATAGTCGACATCGACGCCGAAATGTCTCAGTAGTTTGTATGTGGCAACGCCTGCCGAGGGGTAGAGCGCGTCAACGTAGCATGGAACGAAAAGACCGACCTTCATAATACCTTTCTGATAATATCATATGTTTTTTCGGGTGGCAAAGTTACGAAAAAGCCTTGGTTCTTTGTGGCTTTCGCGTGCTTTATTTCTCATTTTTCACGTTTTGTGCAATTAGTGGGTTGCAAATGTGCGCCGTCTATTCCTCAATTCTCCTATCAAGTCATTCATGATGTACGTGTCGCTCGTAAGGCGCAAACGCCCCCATCGGTTCGGACTTTTGTGATTGTTGACCCTAAAAAGCGTGGAATTTTGTGATAAATGCCAGTTTTATGTGTGGAATTTTGTGATTTTTAGCTTCGAAAAGCACGGAATTTTGTGAGAAAGAAGTATCTTTGCGGCAGGGTAAACGTAAACGAAGCTCAATATGAAGCTATTGCGAAGGAAGATAGACAGCTATTTGCTGGAATGGAAAAACGACAGGAACCGGATGCCGCTTGTGGTGAAGGGCGCGAGGCAGGTCGGCAAGACCGCCTCAATAATGCAGTTTGGAACAGGCAACTACCGAAATGTGGTGGCCATAAATTTTGTGCTGCAACAAAAGTACAAGGCAATATTTGAGGACGGCTATGCGGTGGACGACATCGTGAGAAACCTTACGCTCATAGATCCGTCGCTGAGGCTGGAGCCTGGCAATACCCTCATCTTTTTTGACGAGATGCAGGACTGTCCTGCTTGTGCCACGAGCTTGAAGGCGTTCAAGATGGACGGTCGGTTCGACATCATATGCTCGGGCTCGCTTATGGGTATAAACTATAAGGAGATAGAGTCGAATAGCGTAGGGTATAAGGAAGATTACGTAATGCACTCGATGGACTTTGAGGAATTTCTGTGGGCAAAGGGCTATGGCGACGATTTTGTGCAAAGCCTCTACGGCAAGATGGTAGCCGTGACGCCACTCTCAAACCTTGAGATGGATATCATGGGGCGGTTGTTTCGCGAGTATATGACCATTGGCGGAATGCCTGCTGTGGTGAACCGCTTCATTGAGCAAGGCAACTTCAGCGGCACGCTGCAGATGCAACGGCAGTTGCTTCTTGACTATGAGGAGGATATTACCAAGTATGCGCAAGGGCTTGACAAGGGCAGAATAAAGAATGTGTACAGTCATATATCCGTGTTTCTGGGGCAGGATAACAAGAAGTTCCAGATCAGCAAGATTGCGCATGGGGCACGCAACCGCGAGTATGTGGGCACAGTGGAATGGCTGCGAGATGCAGGCATCGTGAATGTGTGCTACTGCCTGGCGCAGGTGTCGTTGCCGCTCAAGGGCAACTATGATCCAAAAGCCTACAAGTTGTATTTTAAGGATACAGGTTTGCTTGTGGCCTCGCTCGATGAAGAATCGCAAGAGGACATGAGGGTGAACAAGAACTACGGCACTTACAAAGGGGCATTGTTTGAGAACGTGGTGAGCGACATGCTCGTGAAGCAAGGTTACAGTCTGTATTTCTACCGCAATGAGAAGTCTACGCTGGAGATGGATTTCTTTATACGCGACACCGATTCCCTCATTCCTGTCGAGGTGAAGGCTGCCGACAATGCCACCAAATCGCTTTGCAAGCTTACTGCGCACGACGGCAAATATCCAGACATACGTTACGGCATAAAGCTGTGTAACCGCAACATAGGCTTCAACGGCCAATTCTACACATTCCCCTATTTTCTTACCTTCCTGCTGAAGCGGTTCGTGATGAGGGGCGTGCATATTGCATCGGGTGTTTGATGAATAGATGGTTAATCATTGTCGTCCGCTAAAACTCACGACAACTAATATCTGCGAAATGGCGCAAGGAGATGCAGGCCATCGACGATTCTCACTGTCGAGAGTGGGCTTGGTCTTCTCCCGACTGGCAAACGTGGAATCGACATTGGCAAGCAATAGGTGGCTGAACAGACGAGAAGCAACGACACATTATATATAATGGGAGTGAACGGTTAGGTTGATAAAAAGGGGCCATGCTAATGGTGTTGCCTGACGAGAAGACGAATATCAATGCGAGGAAAACCGCGAGCTGACGAAAGATTTAAACCGCGGGACTTGCGGCATTGAATATAAATGCCTAAATTTGCCGCATGAACAACACCTAAAAACAATGACCATGACAGAGAACGGATACACGACAAAGCGTTTCGGACAACCCACGAAACGCTATGTGCAGACAATGGACTTGAAGGACGATGACGCGCTGATCGTGAAATATCGCGAGGCGCACGACAAGGCGCACTTCTGGGATGAGATAAAGCGCGGCATACAATCGGTGGGCATACTCGAAATGGAAATCTACATCCTTGGCAGGCGGCTTGTGATGATTGTCGACGCGCCAGTTGATCTAAATTGGGGCGAAGCCATGAAGAAGCTTGCCACGCTGCCGCGGCAGGCAGAGTGGGAGAGCCATGTGGCACAGTTTCAAGGTTGCGACGCCGATGCCACGTCAGACGAGAAATGGCAGATGATGGAACGAATGTTCTACCTCTACGAATAGGGCGGAACCGAGATAAAGGCTGAGGCAAGCGGCAAGACCGAACGCGCCTCAGCCTTTTAATTTTCTAAGCCGCACACCGTTAATTTTCCATAAATAGCAGAGCCATCCGTGCGGCGATAAGAGGAAAACACTAACTTTGCAGCTGATTATGACAAGGATTGTATTTCGGGTATAAAACACTGTACTGCTATTTATTATTCACCAAAATAATTAAATCATGATTAAAACTCTACGCTTTACCTTAATGGTTGCGCTGATGCTGATTTGCGGTAAGATGGCCGCACAGCAAGTGACCCTCGATTTCTCTACCAACGGATGGAACCTTCCGACAACAAAAACGACTGGAAAGGCCACGTTCTCCTACAAGGACTACACCATCACCCTGCAAAGTGGTATCGACGGTAGCTATCTATTTGAGGCTGAGAAGAACTGCTTGGTGCTCGGCACTAAGGACGCCACAATCACGTTGCCAGCCTTCGACTTCCCTGTCTCCAAGATAGAAGTGGTCGGTGGTTTCAAAAGTTCCAAAGACCTGCTCCAAAACATCTTCGTGGGCGATGTGGCAGTAAGCTCGCAAACGACGGGCTACGATAGCAACCTCACCAACACATTCGTGATCGACGACAACTATCAGGTGGCTGGCACTGCATTTACGTTGAAGGTGCTGAGTTCACATTACTCATCCATCCAGTCTGTCAAGGTCTACAAGGTGGCAGACGGCACCAAGAAGTCACCGGCATTGCAATTCTCGACCAAGTCGGTCGACTACGTCATTGGCGACGTGTTCAAAGCCCCCACATTCACCAAGCAGACCACTGCCCAAGTGACGTTCTCGTCAAGCAACGAAAACGTAGCCACAGTGGATGCCAACGGCGTGATCAGTGTGACGGGCAAGGCAGCTGGCACTGTCACAATCACCGCCAAGGCTGAGGCCAACAACGAATACAGGGCTGGCACAGCCACCTGCACCATCAACGTGACGGCAAAGGAGACGACAGAAACCTACAAGAAAGTGACGACCCTTGTGGCAGGCAAGAAATACCTCATCGTGGCAAAGAAAGACAACAAGACATACTACTCACAGTATATGGACAAGCTCGACTCAAGCGAAAGTGGTTACATGCCGACATCAAGCGTTGAAGGCAATGTGGATGAAATTAAGGTAGCCAAAGACTACACAGGAGCATACACCATTGAGGCTACAGCCAAGGGATACTCCATCAAAGACAGCCAGAACCGCTACCTGGGTTTTGAAACTGGCACCAGCAAAATCTCCGCTACCCCCGCCCGCTATTCCTTCACAATAGAGCCGCAATCTGATGGCACGTTCAAGATAGCCATGGTTAGCCGATTCCTTGTCTTTGGAACTGGCGCAAGGAACGCTGATAGGATGGGATCTACAGATGCGCTGAAGGATTATAACGTGATGCCAATGCTCTACATGCTCAGCGACTCGTCCACGGGCATCAGCAATGTGCCTGTCAGCAAGAAGGCCACAAGCGATGCCATCTACAACCTCGCCGGACAGCGCGTGGGCAAGGACTACAAGGGCATCGTGATAATCAACGGCAAGAAGATCGTGCAGAAGTAGCGCTGATGCTATTTGTAGAATACATATATTAAGGGAGGGCTTTTGGCTCTCCCTTAATTATTGATGGCACCGTGTTGATTAGTGTGGCAGCGTGCCAAGACGCCTTGTTGGCTCCGCGCCGCAATCGCGCCGGCCTTACGCCGCAATCGCGGTGCGTCCACGGCGCAATCGCAATGCCTTTACGCCGCGATCGCAACGGCCATGCGAGAGATTGGATTTTGGGTTGTCAGAGTTTTTTGGTAACTTTGCACAAAAGATAATGCAAGGTGAGGGCAGAACGTCAAGCATAGATGTTTGCCGAGCCACAGCTTGCCTTGTGCAAAAAGAAGACTCATGATAGTTTGTATAGCAGAGAAACCGAGCGTTGCCCGCGACATAGCACGCATACTTGGAGCCACTGCCTCGCGTGATGGATACATGGAGGGCAACGGCTACCAGGTGACGTGGACTTTCGGTCACCTTTGTGAACTGAAAGAACCCAACGACTATGAGGGCAACTGGCGCTATTGGTCGTTGGCAGCCTTGCCGATGATACCACGACGGTTCGGCTTGAAGCTCATTCCGGATCGTGGCATAGAAAAGCAGTTTCAGACTATCGCAAAGCTCTATGCCAACGCCGACGAGATAGTGAACTGTGGCGATGCCGGGCAGGAGGGTGAGCTGATTCAGCGCTGGGTGATGCAGATGGCCCACGTGAAGTGCCCCGTGAAGCGACTGTGGCTTTCGTCGCAGACCGATGAGGCCATTCGCGAAGCCTTCGCCAACCTGAAAGAGCAGAAGCACTATGATCGGCTTTACCTCGCGGGCCTCAGCCGTGCCATCGGCGACTGGCTCTTGGGCATGAACTGCACGCGGTTGTACACGTTGATGTATAGGCAGCAAGCGGGGCAAGTGCTCTCCATTGGCAGGGTGCAAACGCCAACGCTCGCGCTGATAGTGAACAGGCAGAAGGAGATAGACAATTTCAAGCCGGAGCCTTATTGGGTGCTTTCCACCGTTTACCGCGACACGCTGTTCACCGCCACGTCGGGCAAGTTCTCTACCAAGGAGGAGGGTCAAGCCGCGTTCTCGCTGATAGAAGGCAAGCCCTTTGAGATAGTCTCCGTGCAGAAGAAGCAAGGCAAGGAACCGGCAAAGCAACTCTACGACCTCACCTCGTTGCAGGTAGACCTCAACCGCAAGTATGGTTTCTCGGCTGAGATGTCGCTCAACCTCATACAAGGACTCTATGAGAAAAAGCTCACCACTTATCCCCGTGTAGACACGCAGTATCTATCCGACGACGTTTATCCAAAATGTCCAGGCATACTGAATGGCGTGAGCCAATATGCAGAGGCAGGCAAGAAACCTTATCTTGACATGATAAAGAACCTTGCCGGCATCAGCAAGACCTTGCCAAAGTCGAAGCGCGTGTTCGACACGTCAAAGGTGACCGACCACCATGCCATTATTCCCACGGGACAAGTGCCCGCAGGGTTGACCGACGTGGAGAAGAAGGTCTACGACTTGATAGCCCGCCGATTCATTGCCGTGTTTTATCCCGATTGTAAGTTCTCGACCACGTCGGTACTGGGAAAGGTAGACAAGGTGGAGTTTAAGGCATCGGGCAAGGAGATATTGTCGCAGGGCTGGCGAGCAGTTTACTCCAAAGACGACTTGAGCGATTCTTCAGTTAAGAACGATACGGCAGACAAGATACTTCCCTCTTTCGTGAAAGGAGAGCAGGGACCGCACAAGCCAACCCTCACGGAGAAGATGACCGTGCCGCCGAAGCACTATACCGAGGCGTCACTGCTGAGGGCGATGCAGACTGCAGGAAAGCTTGTAGACGACGAGGAGCTTTCAGCCGCCATGAAGGAAAACGGCATTGGGCGACCATCGTCGCGTGCTGGCATAATAGAGACGCTCTTCAAGCGCCATTACATTCGGAGGGACAAGAAGAACCTCGTTGCCACACCCACGGGCATTCAGCTCATAGACACTATTCACGAGAAGTTGCTCACGAGCGTTGAGTTGACTGGCATTTGGGAGAAGAAACTTCGGGAGATTGAGCGCAACGAGTATGACGCCGCAACGTTCATCAATGAATTGAAAGAGCAAGTCGCGAGAATTGTCAACGACGTGATGCACGACAACTCTGGCCAGCTCATTGCCTACGGCGAAGACAGTAAGCCGAAAGGGAAGGACAAGCCCGCTGAGAAAGCGAAGGCGAAATCGACGGCGAAAACTGTCGCTAAGTCGACAAGAAAGACGAAAACCATAAAGGTGGGCGACGTGTGTCCGAAGTGTAAGCAGGGGCGCATCATGAGAGGAAACACGGCTTACGGTTGCTCGCGCTGGAAAGAAGGGTGCGATTTCCGTGCTCCGCTGGAACAATGATACTTTATATACAATGAATATCTTAAGAGACTTCTTTGTTGTGGGCTTCGGGAGCTTCCTTGGTGGAGGAAGTCGTTTCCTCGTGTCAAAGTTGGTCGGCTGCCTATGGGCATCCTCGTTTCCCCTTGCCACGTTTATTGTCAACGTGCTGGGTTGCATGTTGATAGGCTTCATCTCAAGTCTGCCGTCAACCTTGTCGTGGCTTCCGCCGCAGGCTCGGTTGCTTTTGACAACCGGCTTTTGTGGAGGTTTGACCACGTTCTCCACGTTCATGAACGAGAACCTCTCCTTGGCAAACAACCAAGACTATCTTTGCTTGTTTGTTTACCTTGTGGGCAGTTTTGCCCTTGGGCTTTTTTTTGTGTGGGCAGGCGGAGCCTTGGCAAAAGCCATCGCCATGTAAGTCTTGCATGATATTAACAAAACAGCGTGGTTGCTTAATTGGGCAACCACGCTGTTTTGCTATTCTGTTTCGCTATTGGCTGTTTCTGCTTTCTTTGCGGCCTTGCTCTCTTCTATCTGCTTTAGCCTTGCTCTCGCGCGTTTATGCGAGAGGATGATCTGATAGCGGTAGACGATACATGCAGTGAAGAAATAGATGAGGGTTTGTATCCAAAGGGCTTGATATTCAACCTCTATGTCGGGCAATGTTGCTCCCATCGATGAGATACGCAGGAATCCGCGCACGCCGAAAGTGGAAGGGAATATCCACGAGAACGCTTCCCAGAACCAAGGGATGTTCGATTGTGGCCAGCTTACTCCGGTCAAGAAAAGCAATGGCACGGACGTGAACACCACGAGCAACATCACGTTCTCACGATACCTGACAAGGCACGACACTGTGAGGCCAAAGAATATTACCGCCAACAAGTAAGGCACCATCAAACCAATGAGCGTTTGGGCGGTGACAAGCGACACGAAATGGAACATCCTTGGCACGCAAAGGGTCATGTAGGCCGCCAAGACGATGTAGAGTGCGAAGTAGGCGGCGCTCTTGCCTGCCACTATGCGGAAGATGCCGTTGTAGTGCTTCTCTATTGGCACGAGGTTATGAAACTTGTTCTTCTCGCGTGCCGTACCAGCGGAGAGACCGATGCCGAGAAGCAACGTTTGTTGCAGGATGAGAACCAGCACTCCGGGCAGGATGGCGTTGCCATAGCCAGCCGTGGTGTTGAAGATGGGCACCTCGTCAAAGTCGAGTGGCTTTGTGGTGATCTCGTCGTCGCGGTTCGTGAATCCAGTGCTTTTGCTGATTTGTATGCCCGAATTTATTTTTGAGGCAACGGCTTGTGTGGTTTGGTATATCGCCTTGTAGGTGAGCATGAGGCTCATGTCGCAATACACGCTGACGGTGGCTTGCTCGCCACGTCTAAGCTTTGTCTCAAAATCCCTTGGGAACATCACGGTGCCGTGAACTTGCTGTTTGCCAGTAAGTTCCTTTGCCTCGTCGAGAGAGTTGCAATAGTATGCCACCTTTGTGTCGGGGCTGCCGTCTACCATGCGGATGAACTCGCGTGAGGCGTTGCTATGGCTCAGGTCTATTACTGCGATTGGCACGTCGCGCACTACCTCGTTGTTGTATATCCACGAATAGAGCAGGGGATAGAGCAACGGAACAAGCACGCAAAAGATGAGCAAGCCCTCATCGCGGAACTCGTTGCGTATCTCCTCCACCATGATATAGCAGGAGTCTTGGATACCTTGCTTGATTCTGAAAAACAGACTGTCTCTATTCATTTATTATGGGATATAAACGTAAACGAGCATCGCTTTCTTGATGTTCTTTATGGTGAATATCGGGAGGCATATGAAGATGGCCAATGCCATGAAGCTGAACCACGCGTAGCTCAGTGGATAGCCGTTGAATATGCACATCTGATATATCATGTAGTAATGGCGCAGTGGGAATAGTTGTGCCAGCGACTGTATCATCGGATCCATAGCGAACACGGGGAATGTGGCGCCACAAGCCGAGAAGCTGATGACAGACCATAGTGAACATATCGACATTGCCATGCGGAGCGACGGCATAAGACCGAAGGCAAATATGCCAAAGCACTGGCATGCCGCCACCGACAAGAAGCCTAACAACATTATGGGCACGACGCCGCCAGGATGCGGGAAGTTGAGACCATAAAATATGTAGAACTCGAAACACCACATCATGAGGGTGAAAAGAAGCGTCTGCGGGAGTATTTTGCCTGCAATGGCAATATGGACGTTGTTGTCTGCCATTCTCATCCATTGCTTTGAGCGGTGAAACTTCAGCTCTGTGCCGATGGAATACGGCGCAAGCAGGAAGACGAACACCATCAAGACGCCAGGAACCATCGCCGTGCTCAGGTATATATTATAGCTTGCCCACGGGTTGCCAACCATGTGGAGGTCGATGCTGATTGGTTGAAGGAATGTCCTGATCTCCTTGGAGGTCTTTCCCAATGCCGACAACTTCGTGGAACCAACCGCCGCGGAGCCTAACGCTGATATGGTCTTCAGGTCGCGGAAGAGCAATGAGCCTGCCACAAGCGTGACGTTGCTATAATAGAACGATATCTTAGGTTGCTCGGAGTTGAGCAACTTGTCTGTTGTGCCTTTTGGAATGAGCAAGAAGGCGTATATCTTGTTTTGCTGTATGGCAGTTCTCGCATCGTTCATGTTGGCATAATGACCCACGACATGAGTGGTCTGGAAACCGTCGAGCTTTCGAATCATGGCACGGCTGACGTGGGTGTTGTCTTGGTCGACAACTCCCACGGGCATCTCAACAGGCTCGCCTTCGTTCATCAATGTGGTGAAGAACGCCATCACCATGATCGGAAACACGAACGTGCAGAATCCATAGATGGGTTGGCGCCACATAATGACCAGCTCACGGACAAATATGCGGTAGATGCGTATTATGATCTCTTTCAAGCTCACTTCTTCTTCACTATCAATGACATGCCGGGTCTCAGACCGTCAAATGGGTTAATGGGGCGTGCCTTGACCTCAAAAGTCTTGAGGTCGTATTGGCCGTTGCTCTTTGTGGCTTTCCATACGGCGTAAGAACCTTCGTCCTTTATCTCGAAAACTTTCAGTTTAAGTTCCTTGTTGAATGCAGGCGAGAAAGCCGTGAATGTGTCGCCAACCTTCAATCCGTTGAGTTGGTCCTCGCGTACATTGAACGTGCCCCACATATCTTGCATCATGGAGATGCTCATTATGGGCGAGCCCATTCCAACGAGTTCGCCTTCCTTCGGATAGATGTCGCTCACCTCACCATCCACGGCAGCTACTTGTACTGTTTCTTTCAGTACCGAGCGTACCACGTCAACGGTGTGCTTGGCAGCCTTCACTTGGCTTTGTGCGGCCTTCTTCTCTTCGGCCCTCGCTCCGTTCTTGGCCATCTCGTATTGGCTCTTCATGGCGTTCTCATGTGCAAGTGCCACTTCCCATGCGGCCTTTGCCTCGTCGCGTTTCTGCTGGCTCATCACGCCCTCGCTGTAAAGGTTCTGCATGCGGTCGTATGTCTTTTTCGCAACGTCTGTAGCGGCTTGGGCCTGCAAGACAAGTTGCTTGGCACTTTGTATGGCCTCTTTGCGCGTGCCTTCCTCTGTGAGGTTGCTGATGGCTTGGGTAGCCGCCTCCGCAGACTGTGCCACCTTTTCTTGGGCGCTCATCTCGGGTATCTCAAGTATGGCGAGTGTATCGCCCTTGTGCACGAAGTCGCCTTCTTTGACGCGTATTTCTACCACACGGGCGGGCAGTTTGCAGCTCACCCTGTATTCTCCGACTTCAATCTCGCCTTGTATTACTTCATCGGTCTTGCCTAAAGTGAAGAATCCAATGATGGCGACTATTAAAACAGCAATGACAAATCCTATTACTGCAAGAAGTATGTTTTTGTGTTGGCTCTTTGCGCTCATTCCTATTGGTATTTATTGCTAATGTTTATAAACGGTCTATTGTAATGTTCCCAACGCTTTTTCCAGGCCTACCTGTGCGAGCTTGACCTCGGCTTGCGCGTCTATTTTCTGGCTTTGTGCTTGTTGCCATGCTGTTTGCGCGGCAAGCACCTCGGTTGATCCCATGACGCCTTCCTTGAAGCCTACCTGTGCACAACGGAGGTTCTCCTCGGCGCTGGTGATGTTTTTCTCTGCCATGGCAAGTCTCTTGCGAGCTTCCTTCACCTTGAACTTGCTCTGCGTGACTTGAAGGTTTATCTTCTCTTGCGTGTCGGCAAGCTCAAGGCAAGCCATGCTTGTCGCTGATTTTGCCGCGCGCACTTTATATCGAACGTCATTCCAGTCCCATACGTTCATTTGCACCATTATGCCGACATTCCACACTCCCGAAAAGGTTTTTTGGAAGCCGTTAAAAACGTTAGGATTGCTTAGGGAATAGCCGCCCGTAAAGGCGATGTGCGGCAACCGCGTAGCGCGCACCAGTTTCGTGTTCTGCTCGCTAAGGCTTATCGACTTCTCCAACAGCTTTACCTCAGGTCGGTTGCTTACGTTGTCGATGGTCTCGTCGTTCTCTGCTGTCACGTTCACATCGGTGTCTATGTGATCCTTGTCTTCGTCAGCAAGCGTGATGTTTTCGGTCATCGGCAAGCCGCAAAGCTGGCAAAGCAACATCTTCGATAGCGTGAGACCGTCTTCCACTTGGGTAATCTGCATGTCGGCCTCGTTGACGCGAACTTTCACTTTCAGTCCGTCAGCCTTAGTCGCCACGCCTTGCTTTATCATCTTGCTCACGTCATCGTCAAGCTTTTTCACGAGATCGCGGAAGCTATACGCCAACTTCTGTTTTTGGCGAAGGGAGACAACAAGCCAATACGCCTGGTCAATGTTGTAAAGCGTTGACTGCTTTTTCAGGCTGATGGTTTCGTCGGCCATTTCTTCTGCTATGTCAGCCATGCGGTTGGCAGCCGTGATGGCACCGCCCATATATATAGGTTGGCGCACAAATATTGAACCGGCGAAAATGTTGTGCGTGTCGGTGTGAAAGGCTTCTACCAGCTTTTGGCCAATGGTATTGCCCAGTCCGGCTGCATATTGTGCCACGGGACCGTTGGCAAACTGCTGCATAATGCCACTTACTTGTTGAGCCTGCTCGGCTGTGATTGCGCCCTTGCTCACCAAATCTTGCAATTGGTTGCCAATGCTGGTGCTTAAGTCTCCGTTCAGTTTACCTACACCATTGGTGCCAAGGTTGTTGAGATAGTTTTTCTGGCTCTTGCTTAATAAGCTTATCTCACGACTGAAATAACTGTAACCAGCCACCGCATCAACCTTTGGGAGGTATTGAGTGCGTGCCGATTTCTTTGCATACCCTGTCATCTCCTTGTTGACGCGAGCCACTTGCAGTTGCTTGTTGTTTCTCAGCGCAAGGGCACGACAACTGTCTAATGTGAGTGTCTTTTGTGCCATGGCAGCGGAGAAACAGCCTGAACAACAAAAGAGAATTAAGGCTATCTTATGCTTGTTCATATATTCCTATTACTCTACGACTATGAATTCATTAATAAAAAGCGGCGATTCGGTTTAATCAAATGAGAAGCTTCGACTGCCAATCATGTTGCCGTCGGCGAAGATGCTCACGTTGAAAGTGCCGCCCTCAAGTGTCTGGTCTATGTCGAGATAGATGCTCATTGGGGTCTCCTTGCCGTTGTATTCGACCGATCGTTTTGCCGAGCATGTAAGCGAGCGGTTCTCATAATTGAAGCTTCCGGCGCCTCCGAGCAGCGCGCCAGCGGGCGTAGTCACCCTAACGTATACGGTCTTCATGCCGCTCTGGGCGGTGACATTACGCGCAATGGTAAAGCTGACCAAGAACTTCTTTGCCTTCTTGAGCTTGTCGGTGCTTTTGCCACGCTTGTTGAGAGCGGTCATCTGTATGCCTGTAGCATCAAGCTGGGCGGCGATCGCAACCTTTTCAGAAAGCGATGCCTTTTCAGTGCTCAAGCCCTCAATCTGCTTGTTTGCCTCGGCATACTGCCCACGGATGCGATTGTTCTCAGCCGTGAGGTGCTCGTTGGCGCGGTTCAGCGAGTCGATTTGTATGACGTAGCTCCTGAGTACCGCCCTGACAGTGGCAAGCTCCTTTTTCAAGCGGGCAATCTCGCGAGCGTCATTGCTCTTCGTGTTGCGCAGTTCGGCAAGCAACCGTTGGGTCTTCTCCTGTTCCGCAGTGAGCTGTTTGACGATGGAGTCGTTGTTGATTTGCGTCTTCATCTCGCTGTATTGGTTGGCAAACTGCTGATACTCGTTTTCCATTTCTTTCTTGTCGAGTGCGGCAAGCTGCTCCATCTCGGCATTCTCGGCACGCTGTTTATTCAGGTTGTAATAGAGCGCCCCGATGCCACCCAATAGAAGGATGATGACAATAATTAAAGGGATAAGAACCTTCTTGTTCATTTCTATGTCTTCTGTTATATGTCTTTATTAATTGTTCAAATATGTTGCAAAAGTAGTGAATAATAGCTTAATAGCAAAGCGTTACCGCGCCCAAATTATTATTATTTTCTAATTTAACTACTTTTGGGAACAAAAAGAGCAATGTTGTTAATATTAATTCGTAATTTTGACCTGCAAAGAAAACGGTAAATAGGTTATGATGAAAAAGTACATAATGTGTTTGTTGGCATTGACTTGCCAATTGTCTTTTGCCACGACTATTGATTCTCTCGTGGTCAAGACTGATTCTTCCGAGGTGCGTCACCAAGTTCTCGTAAAGACCTCAATGGGTGACATCACAGTGGAACTTTACAATGAGACGCCACGTCATCGCGACAATTTCCTTCGCCTGGCGCGCGAGGGTTATTATGACGGGAACTTGTGGCACCGTGTCATCTCCGACTTCATGATACAGACGGGCGATTCAACCACGCGCCATGCCGCCCCTGGAGCGGAGTTGGGTGAGTATTCGCCCGACTGGACCTTGCCGGCGGAAATCAATTTCCCCAAGTATTTTCACAAGCGCGGCGCGTTGGGCGCGGCGCGTGAGGGTGACGCTGAGAACCCCAAGCGTGAGTCGTCGGCTTCGCAGTTCTACATTGTTTGGGGATTCCCTTATGGACCAAAGGGCATGGCAAAATTTCAGGCGAGGCTCGATTCCACGACGCATGGTGCGGTGAAATTCCCTCCTGAGATGTGCG
This sequence comes from Oscillospiraceae bacterium, assembly GCA_963635115.1. Taxonomy (GTDB): domain Bacteria; phylum Bacteroidota; class Bacteroidia; order Bacteroidales; family Bacteroidaceae; genus Prevotella. The sequence continues at coordinate 19,173 of CAVHEN010000048.1, forward strand.
ATTACTATTGGTCGCATGGTGGCACGCCTTGGCTGGATGGTCAATACACCGTCTTTGGCGAGGTGGTGAAAGGACTGTCGGTGGTTGGCGACATCGATGCCGTGGCCACTGATGAGCACGACCGACCAGTAGAAGACGTGCGCATAATTAAAATGATTGTTATAAAATAATGTTGCCAATGACGTGGCGTAAGACCGTTGTCCCCAGGCTGTTGCTGCTTGCCGTGGCAATCATTGCCACGGTTGCCGTGAGCGCGACTACGTGGTCGGCTGACAACATACCGATGGTGCATCTGCAGGATCGCAATCGGTATGTGTGCGACCCTGACAACATCATCAGCCCTGCTGACCTTGACTCGGCTGACGTTTGCTTGAAACGTCTCCATAAGGAATGCGGCGTTCAGACGGTGTTTATCGTTGTGAACAACGTGAAAAACGCCGATTGCTTCCGCATGGCAGAGGACGTTGGCAACAAGTATGGCGTAGGCGACAAGAAGACGCGGCGTGGACTGGTTGTGGTCATTGCCGTGAAAGACCGCAAGTATTTCATTGCCCCGGGCAAGGGACTTGAGGGCGATCTCACCGACGTGGAATGCGACGACATAGCCCGTGAGTGCATCGTGAAGAACATGAAAGTGAACGATGTGGACAGGGCGTTGCTATATACCGCAAGGGCTTTGTACAGTAAGTTCAAGACGGGTGAGGTCGTGATAGACAACGATGACGCCGGCGATGACGAAGAACCTGTTTGGCTTGTCGTTCTCGTACTCCTTGTTTGTTTCGCGCGTCCTATTTACCTGTTGGTGCTATATGTGCTTGAGAAATTGGGGCTGCGAAAGCCAAGGCCCAAAAAGCGACATCGTCGACATGATAACGACGATTGGTTCCCGCCATTCTTCCTTGGTGGCGGAGGCGGCTGGAGCTCTTCCGGCAGCGGTGGTTTCAGCAGTGGCGGCAGCTTTGGCGGCGGCAGCTTTGGCGGCGGTGGAGCTGGAGGCGGATGGTAAGTCGCACGCGAATATAAAAGTCGTGATTAAAATAGATTAATGTAACAATAAAGAAAAAGATTATGAAGAAGAGTAATGTTATATTGTTGGCAGTGGCCGTGGTCATCGTGCTCATTTGCTTTGGCGGTTGCAACGCATACAACGGCATGGTGGACAAGCAAGAGACTGCCACCACTGCATTGGCAGACGTGCAGGCGACTTATCAGCGCCGTGCCGACCTTATACCCAACCTCGCCAAGACTGTGCAGGCTTATGCCAAGCACGAGAAGGAAACCTTTGCGGAGGTTACAAAGGCGCGAGCCTCGGTGGGACAGATCAAGCTAGATGCCAATAACTTGACAGCGGAGAAGCTCAAGCAGTTTGAGGCCGTGCAAGGCGAATTGTCTACAGCCCTTGGTAAGCTGATGGTGGTTGCTGAGAAATATCCGGAGCTCAAGGCCAACGAGAACTTCCATAGCCTCCAGATACAGTTGGAAGGCACGGAAAACCGCATAAACGAAGCACGACAGCAATACAATGCTGCCGTGCAAGACTATAACCAGTCGGTCCGCCGCTTCCCTAATGTTATCTTTGCCGGAATGTTCGGCTTCGACAAGATGGAGAAGTTTGAGGCGGCAGCTGGAGCGGAGAAGGCGCCAACTCTCAACTTCGACGAGTAGATTCTTATTAACCCACCGTGCCAGCAGGTGCGGTGGTCATAGCGCCTCGCGATCCGCGGGGCTAACCTCAAGGATGGCAGCCGCCATGGAGTCGGCACATTGCACGATGCAGCAGAGCGGGTATTCCTGCCTTGCCGTGTCGTAGCAACGCTCGTCCTCGTAAGAGTTCATGTTAAGCCCGAAAGCGCCCATGTGCCACCTTATGGCGAGCATCTCGTCGTCGTGAAGATCAAGGCCGCTGAGCAGAAGCATCATCACCGACTTCTCGCCGTGGCCCATGGGGAAGTCTTTGTAGCTGATGTTGTAGCCCTCAGCTTCCTCCCACTGTCCGAGCTTGTTCTTGTGCTTCTTTATGGTCTTCTTGTAGATGTCTGTCTTACAAACGTCGTGGAGCAGGGTGGCGATGATGACGCTCTCTGGCTTCACCTCGCCAGCCGAGGCAGGGTCTAAGGTTTTCAAGCCCTCGTAGATCATCATTCCTGCCTTGTATGTGTTGAGGCTGTGCTGGCAGAGTCCGCCTTCAACGTTAAGGTGGTGGCCTGCCGATGCCGGAGCCTCGAAGAATCCGCCTTTCTCAAGATCCTCGAGGACATAGTCCATGCCCTCGCGTTTCGTTGAGCGTAAAAGTGTCTCAAACTCTTCCTTGTTCTTTTCCTTGTCTATTACCATTCTTATTATCGTTTTCTTATTATAGCGTAAGTAGTGTGCAAAATTAATAAAAATGCGAAATAGAAGAAAAAATCATTGGCTAAAACATTGCCGTATCGCCTAAAATATGTAACTTTGCATCGAATTTGAGTCCGTGGAGGCTAAAACAAGCGGCGACACTGTTAGTCGTCCGCCTTGCGGAGAAAACCGTTTATAATAAACAAAATGTACGCAATCGTAGAGATTAACGGTCAGCAGTTCAAGGCAGAGGCAGGCAAAAAGCTTTTTGTCAATCACATCAAGGATGTTGAGGCCGGCAAGACTGTTGAGTTCGACCGTGTGCTGCTCGTCGACAACGACGGTGCCGTAACAGTCGGTGCGCCTACAGTGGAAGGCGCAAAGGTTGTCGCAGAGGTGGTAAACCCACTCGTAAAGGGCGACAAGGTAGTGGTGTTCAAGATGAAACGCCGTAAGGATTACCGTGTGAAGAATGGTCATCGCACCCACTTCACAGAGGTAGAAGTAAAATCAGTTAACGCTTAAAACAGGAGGTAAAACAAGATGGCTCACAAAAAAGGTCAGACCAGTTCCCGTAACGGTCGTGAATCAGCAGCTCAGCGTTTAGGTGTTAAGATTTGGGGTGGCCAGAAGATTGTTGCCGGCAACATCATTGTTCGCCAGCGTGGCAACAAGCACTTCCCAGGCGAGAATGTGGCACAGGGCAAGGACGATACTTTGTATGCCTTGACTGACGGTGTGGTTTACTTCCACAAGGGTGCCCGTGACAAGAGCACGGTCTCTGTGCTCAGCCCTGAGGCTTACGCAGCTAAGACTAAGAAGGCTGACGCTTAACGTTAATAAGTCGTTAAGATAAATTTCAAAACTTATTCCAAACAAACATAGAAGCCTGTTCCCATTGGGAGCAGGCTTCACTCGTTTATGTATATTTGTGGGTCAGTGTTGATTGTCAACGTTTTCCCACGTGGATTTCATCGTGATGCGATAGCGGCGCGAAGGCATCGCGATAGCGGCGTAAGGGCCGTGCGATTACGGTGCAATGCCAACGCGTTTGCGGCGCGAAGGCGGACCAAAAAAACTGGTTCGATGTCTTCTCCTGCATGAGTAGACATCGAGCCACTTTTGTAGAGGTTCGCGCCTCGTGGTTCATTATATGCGCCCCACGGAATGGGGTAGGGCGCTCTGAGTGCTTATTCCTCGTCGGGGATGATGAGCTTGTAGCCCTGGCCGTGGATGTTGATGATCTCGACCTGGTCGTCGTCCTTGAGGTGCTTGCGCAGCTTGGTGATGTAGACGTCCATGGAACGGGCGTTGAAATAGTTGTCGTCAATCCAGATGGTGCGTAGGGCATCGTTGCGCTTCAAGATCTCGTTGGCATGAGAGCAGAGCAGAGAGAGAAGCTCGTTTTCCTTCGTTGTGAGCTTTGTTTGCTTTGTGCCGATGGTGAGCAGCTGCTTCTGCGTGTCGAACATGTATTTGCCGATCTTGTATTTTGTGCTCTCGCGGTTCTTCTTGCCCTTCACGCGGCGCAGAATGGCCTCGACGCGCTTCACCAGCTCTTCCATGGAGAAAGGCTTGGTGATATAGTCGTCGGCGCCCTTGTCGAAGCCTTCCAGCACGTCTTCCTTCTGTACGCGTGCCGTGAGGAAGACGATTGGCACCTGCGAGTTGATTTGGCGAATCTCGCCAGCCAAGGTGAAACCATCCTTCTTGGGCATCATCACGTCGAGGACGCAGATGTCGTATTTGTCCTTTTGAAACTCGCGGAAACCAACTTCACCATCAGGGCAGAGCACAGCGTCGTAGCCTTTGGCGATGAGGTATTCGCACAACAATGTTCCGAGGTTCTCATCGTCCTCGCAAAGCAGAATCTTAGTCTTGTCTTCCATAGTATTGTCTGTTTAAATGTTATTATTCTATTGATTAATGTGTTGTATGTCTCGCTGATGATGCATTATTACCTGCCCAGTATTCGGCAGAGCAAGTTGCTGTCAATCCTCGTCGTGAATCACGGGCAGCTTGATGGTGAATGTTGAGCCCTTGCCGTATTCGCTGTCAACCTTGATTTCTCCATCGTGCAGGTCCACCACCTTTTTCACGTAGGCGAGACCGAGACCGAAGCCCTTGACATCGTGCACGTTGCCTGTGCCGACGCGATAGAACTTCTCGAATATCTTCTTTAAGTCGTCTTTTTTCATGCCTTTGCCCGTGTCGCGAACCGAGAGGTAGAGCCATTTGTCATCGTTCCATGTCTTCAGGAAGACGTCCACCGGCTCGTCGGTCTTGCGATATTTCACTGCGTTGTCCATGAGGTTGAAGATCACGTTCTGGAAGTTCACCTCGTCCACATAGATGCCAGAGTCTATGGCCCCAATGTCAACGTTTATCTTGCCTCCGGTGTGCTCCACGCGCAAGGAGAAGCTGTTGGCGATGGTCTCCACCATCTCGTTGAGGTCGAGGTGCTTCTTCTTGAACGATGACTTCTTCCGGTCGAACATCGACATTTGCAGCACTTTCTCCACGAGGAAACGCAAGCGCTTTGTCTCGTCGGTGATGACGCCCACCAGGTGTTTCCTCATGTTCTCGCTCTTCGTCACGGTGTCGTCGTTGAGCATCTGCGTGGCGAGCGAGATGCTGGCTATTGGCGTCTTCAGCTCGTGCGTCATGTTGTTCACGAAGTCGTTTTTAATCTCGTTGTATCGCTTCTGCCTGAACACTATCACGAGGGTGATGATGAACGTCACGAGAAGTATGATCGTGAAGAACATGCTGGGTATCATGAACTTGATGCTTGAGAAGATGTAGCTGTTGATGTCAGGGAAGTGAACCCTTACCACGCCCATCTTCGAGGAAGGATCGTTGCGGAAGAGCACCTGCGTGTAGGTGAACTCTGAGCCTTCGTCGCTATAGTCGGGGCAACGGTAGACTTCTCGCCCGTCTTGAGTCGTCACGGTGAAGTGGTAGTGAATGTTCACTCCGTTGTTTATGAGCTCTGCCTTGATGTCCTGGTCAAGTATCTTGAAGTTGACGCGCTCTTTCAAAGGCTTGCCTGAGGCTGAGTAGAGCATGTTCATCACCACCTCATCGACTAGTGCCTTTTGGTAGACATACCTGTTTTTCACGATCTCTTGCAACTGTTGGCTTGCGGCATTGTTTGAGTTCTTGTCGTTTATCAAGATCATGGCTTTCGGCATCTTTACCGGGTTGTCCATTTTCATCTTCATGCGGAAGGTGAGATAGTCGGAACCGCGGAAGTTGGGTGTCGACTGACGCGACAGTGAGTCGGTGTTGCCCGCTTGTGAGTTGGAGATGCCGTTGCCGTGTTTTTTCTCCTTTTTCTCAGCCTCCCTGACATCTTTCTCCAGATACCTTAAAGTCTCGTTCAACTCCAGGTTGCGTGAGGCTTGATAGAGGGCGCGGTTCACGCTTTCGTCAAACTGCTCCTTCTTCATGTTTGCCATCTCACGAATATACGTGAGCTGCAATAAGAGCAGAAACACGAAAGACAGTCCCATAATGACCGCTATTGTCCATATCGTCTTCTTTTTCATGTCGCAAAGATAGTAATTAACTTAATTGCTTAACACTTTAATGTTAACGAAATGACGTATATTTCTTTAAATTAACGCTAAATCCTTTGTTATGGCACATGATAACACAAACGTAACGTTTTTAAAGACATATACACGTTAGACAACGCACCTGTCGCAGCGGCTTCGTACAGGTGACCAGCTTACAGTTGCTTTTATATCTGATATGATAGAGACAACATTACATTTCCAGAATGCTGTTTGTACCTAACATAGGAGGTGTAAGTTGGGGCAACATCCTGTTTTAACCAACTGATTCCGTTAAGGTGAAAGATGTTTGTGCCAGACAGTTTGCAAGTGA
>CAVHEN010000049.1:0-25384 GCA_963635115.1 Oscillospiraceae bacterium
TTATTCAAGCGGATGCCATGCGGGCTGCGGACGGGCACAGGGCCCGCCCCTGCACGTTGTTCGTTTGGCGGATCATGTCTTGACATTGTAGAGCGCCCCTGCACGTTGTTCGTTTTGGGGAGCATGTTTTAGCATTGAGAGCGCCCCAAAATGGCATTTGTGGGGGGGTAATTACGAGGTTTTGTATATACTTTTCAAAAAAAGCTACGTTTCTTGTCATTTTTTCCTCTTTTTATTTCTTTCATCCAAAGAATATGCGTAATTTTGCAAGAAAGTTGCACAGAAAAGTTGTAATAGGATTATTTTAATCTTAAATGGACGAAATAAATTCTGGTTATATGATTGGTTCTTTACATCAGGTCGCGGTAGCGTCAAGTCTGCCGCTCGGGTGCTTATCCCAAAACATGCATGCGCGCTCATGCAATGCTCGTGGTGCATTGCTCTCATTGTTCATTGCCGTCTTCGCTTGCATTGGCACACTCAAAGCTAATGCACAAACGTGGACTGGCTCAACACCAACCGGCGCAAATGGCAAGATTGTCTATCTCTACAATGTAGGCGCAAAACAATTCCTTGGACAAGGAAAACGCTGGGGTACACAGGCTATCACTAACTATGAGGGCACGCCGTTCACGTTGACTTATTCATCATCCACTTTCACACTGACATCGTTGACAAAGGGTTCAAACGGGAGTACAGCAAATGGCAAGTTGACAATGATGGATGGAACGCAATATTCTTCCACTCATGACACTGGCAACTGGTTTGTTGATGGTGGTCAAAATTATAACAACACATTTACTGCCACAGCACAGGACGATGGCACTTACTTGCTTTCTGTAACTGGCCAGACTTCCGGAACTACCGTCTACTCCGGTTTAACCTGCTATCTTGTACGTGATGGCAAAGGCAACATTGCAGTAAGAACAGGAACGATAACCGACGCAACCGATGACGACAAGTGGATTATCGTTACCGAGGACGAACGTAAGGAGGCTTTCCAAAAGGCTGAGGCAGCCAATGCTAAGCCCGTAAACGCTACTTTCTTGATGTATGACTTTGAGTTTGAACGCAATAATAATGCTAACTCTTACTGGAAGACATCTACTGGAACACTCAGTTGGAATACAGACGAAGTGCGCATTCCTGCCGATGCACAAGGTACTACGGTGACATACTACAAACACACATATAGCAACACCCACGATGCGGCCTATACTAACTCAAGTAAAGGCACCTCTACAGACAGGACCTCTCACACCGCAACAATCACACTCGTTAACCGCTTGACGGCAGATGAAATGCAAGCGCAACACCCTACTATCACAGCATCTTGCGGCGGAGACAGCTATACAACTACTTCTGGTAGGAAGAGCTACACTTACACCCACACGGCAGAAGACGTAGAGTTCACTTATAGTTCTACAACAACATATTCTACGTCTACACTATCCTCCGTTACCTATTATCAGGGTAACGGATACATCGACAATGATGCTGAGACATATCCGTCAGACCCGATAACCGGTGAATACGTAGGTGGAGTGGAGAAGAACCGCCAGGCTGCCTATGGCGGCGACTGGACTGCCAATATCCATGGTGCATCGGGAACTGTAACTCAAACGCTCGACCAGGCTAACATGCTGCGCAAGGGTTACTACCGCGTATCATGCAAGGCGTTCACAACGGCTACGACGGGCAAGGTTCGTCTTTGGGCAGCCGCAAGCAGTAGCGACGGCAACGGCTCTTCTGACGAGCAGGACAACAATGCTGCTTACGCATACAAGGCTCTGACAGCTATCACGGAGGACATCCCGACAACCTACGTTAAAGCTGCGCAACTGATCAACGCCAAGAACAGTACGACATACGACGCTTCTGTAGTGGTTTATGTCGATGACGCATCAACAAAGCAGCTCACGTTCGGTATCTACGTGAATGGTGCTGACGATAACGCATGGACTTGCTTCGACGCCTTCGCCCTGCAATATCTCGGTGACCCTGAGAAGGAATATGACTTTGTGCTCGATGAGGACCAGACCAAAGGCGACTACATCAAAGCTCAGGCAACTCCCGACGACAAGGAGCTGAAGACCAGCAACCTCTACCTGCACCGCACGATGAACGCCGGCAAGTGGAACTCGCTCGTTCTCCCAGTGAGCCTCACCGTAGCACAGGTGAAGTCCGCATTCGGTGACCAGGTGCGCATCTCCCAGTTCAAGGGCGCTACCGACGAGACCCACAAAGGAAGGTTAATCTTCGAGAAGATAAGCGCAGACCGCAACAACGAGAGCGAGATTGCCATAGAGGCTGGTCAGCTCTACCTCGTGAAGGTGGACGCCGACAAGGAAATGCCATCAGGCCTTGACGCTAAGACTGTGGAAGGCTACTCTGACATAAGTATCACCAGCTACTACACTATCCCTGGCGTGACCTTCAAGAAGGCTGCCGACGTGAAAGACGAGAACTACACTGCTAAGGTAGAAGGCACGACTGGTGCCGAGACCTATGGCAGCGAATCTCAGGTGCAGTTCGTGGGTACATACGTGAAGTTGAGCGATGAACTGATACCTGTTAACAGCTACGTGCTTAGTGGCAACAACCAAGGTGGCACGGCAGGCATGTGGTACTTCCGCACTAAGGAGACTCCATCGAAGGGCTTCCGTGGTTGGCTGCAACCTTATAGCAGCAATCCTGCCAAGCAGTTGGAGTACTCTGTGGATGGCGAGGTTTATACCATCGACAACACTTCTACTGGCATCCAGGGCATCGTGGACGACCTCAACGCAAGGGAGAGCAATATCTACAACCTGAACGGTCAGCTCGTCCGTGCTAACGCCACGTCGCACGATGGCCTTGCCAAGGGCGTGTATATCCAGAAAGGTAAGAAGTTCATAGTAAAGTAAATACTTTTGAAATTTGATTGGATTATGAGAAAGACATATGTTAAGCCTTCTGTCGTAGTCTACGGCGTGAACGTAGAGGGTGTGATGAATCAGGCTTGCTCTATTCAGAACATCGAGGGTGATACACAAACGCCCATAGACAAGAATGATAAGGATGGCTTCGAGGCAGGTGCCAAGCCACATTACAACCCTTGGACAACATGGGATGACTAAAGATTATCTGCCGGTGGCTATACGCCAACGGTAAAGACACAATATCGAAACACACCCGGGACGAAACGATTCGTCTCGGGTGTGTTTCGTTTTTTTGCCCAGGAATGGTGAGGTTTTGCGCCATGCGGGACGCGGGCGGGCACAAGACCCGCCCCTGCAAAGCGTTGTTCGGATACCGACGTAAACGTAATTCGGTTACGGCGGTAGGGCAATGCGTTTACGGTGCAATGGCAATGCGGTTGCGGCGCAATGGTAAACGAGGTAAAATGGGATCGATGATATTCGCCAGAAGGATTGATGTGGGTATGAGATGCAAGATGTTGGCTTGGGCGATTGCACAAACGAGGCTTGTATATGCAATAATTTCTTGAATTTACTTGCGCGGTTACAATATGATAGCATAAACGTGTGGACATGTTGCAAAGTGCTTGCTAATGATATATGAAAACTATTAAACGTTAACTTTGTGTCGATTTCTTGAACAAAATGCTATCGTTGTGCCGTTGCGAAATGACATAATGTCGTAACTTTGCACATAGATATAGCAAAGTGTTGCTAAAACAGCAATAAAAGAACAGTTTTATTAATAAGAGAGGTAAAAATGAAAAAGATTGAGGCAATCATCCGCAAGACCAAGTTTGAGGATGTGAAGGAAGCATTGCTTGCCGCCGACATTGAGTGGTTCTCTTACTACGACGTAAGGGGAGAAGGCAAGATGAGACAAGCACGTATCTATCGTGGCGTGATGTACGACACCAGCAGCATTGAGCGCGTGCTGATGAACGTGGTGGTGCGCGACAAAAACGTGGAGAAAACAATCCAGGCAATTCAGAAAGCCGCCCAGACGGGAGAGATTGGCGACGGCCGCATCTTCGTGATACCCGTTGAGGACACCGTGAGAATACGCACGGGCGAGAGAGGCGACATTGCGCTTTACAACGCAGAACAGGAGAAGTAAAAGTAGAGGTTCCATCAAAAAGGAAAAAAGATTATGAGTGTACAGGATTTAGGAATATCAATAAACACCGTTTGGATGCTGTTGGCTGCCATGTTGGTGTTTTTCATGCAGCCCGGCTTCGCCCTTTGTGAGGCAGGTTTCACGCGTAGCAAGAACACCGCCAACATCTTGTTTAAGAACTTCGTCGACTTCATGATCGGCTCCGTGCTCTTTTGGTTCGTGGGCTTCGGTTTCATGTTCGGCAGCGATGGCCAAGGCTTTATAGGCATGCCAAACTTTGGCGACCTCTCATTCTACCACCACGCCACGGGTCTCCCCACCGAGGGTTTCCTGATGTTCGAGACCGTGTTTTGCGCCACAAGCGCAACCATCGTGTCAGGCGCCATGGCAGAGCGCACCAAGTTCTCCATGTATTGCGTCTATTCGTTTTTCATCTCTTTGCTGATCTACCCTGTAGAAGGTCACTGGACATGGGGTGGGGGCTGGCTTTGCGACACCACAGCCACATCGTTCATGATGAGCACCTTTGGCACCGCTTTCCACGACTTCGCCGGTTCAGCCATAGTGCATAGCGTAGGCGGCGTGCTCGCATTGGTTGGCGCCATATTCCTCGGTCCCCGTCTTGGCAAGTACCGCAACGGCAAGAGCAACGCCATACCAGGCCATAACCTCATGGCAGCCGCCCTCGGCGTGTTCATCCTTTGGTTTGGCTGGTTCGGCTTCAACCCAGGCTCACAGCTTGCCGCCTCTGGCGAAGTGAACCGTGTGGCAATCAGCCATGTGTTCCTGACAACAAACCTTGCCGCCGTATGTGGAGGCCTCGGCACGATGTTCACATCATGGATAAAGTATGGCAAGCCATCGTTCTCATTGACCTTGAACGGCATCCTTGCCGGCCTTGTGGCGATAACGGCAGGTTGCGACTTGGTTAGTCCGCTTGGCGCTGCAATCATTGGTCTCTTGGCAGGCATAATACTCGTGTTCTCCATCGAGTTCATCGACACCAAGCTGCATATCGACGACCCTGTGGGCGCAAGTTCCGTGCATGGTGTATGCGGAATCTTCGGCACGGTGATGACAGGTCTGTTCGCCGTCGATGGTGGTGCCTTCTATGGAGGCGGCTTCGGTTTCATCGGAGCGCAGTGCTTCGGCATACTCGTCATCGACGCATGGACAGCCGTAATGGGCATACTTCTCTTTGGTGGCATCAAGAAGATATGCGGACTGCGTGTCGACAAGCGCATCGAGGAAGAAGGCCTCGATATCTATGAGCATGGTGAAAGCTGCTACAACTAACTGGTATATAGAATTATAAGTGATTGATTATGTATCCGTGGAGGTTCGCCTCCACGGATTTTTTTGTTGCAAAGTTTGGGAAATCAAGAAGCAGACACAAGTCGGCTTTAGCAGGATATATACGCAAAAGCCATGGTGTGCATCCATAAAAAAGCAGAGAGCGATGTTGTCGCTCTCTGCCTTTTTATGCCATGTGGACCTGCGGGGAGTCGAACCCCGGTCCGAACAAGGAAGCCATATGCTTTCTACACGCTTATTCCAGCCTTCATTTTCGTACGGTAGCAAGACCTGGACCACCAACTGCCGTCTTATCCTCTAAAGCGTTTCGCCAAAGGCGCGAGGCCGCCGATGACTATTCCCGATTTAGTCTGCACCGCTTGATCTCTGGATTCGGAAAAACATCCTCGGAGCGATGTCTCGTCCCCGCGCCTTGCGCAGGGATTAAGCCAGTAACCTACTGTACTTCAGTTAGGCAGCGAGAGCGTAGTTGTTTTCGCCAATTAAATTGCTGTTCACTCAGATTATGGAGCTAGCCAACGAGGCTCCGCGTGCTTACATACAATTTCGTCTTGCCGTCAAATCCATACAAGCCCATTGTATATACAGTGCGGCAAAGTTACGTCATTTCCACGTAACCGCCAAATTATTTATCCACAATTTTCCCGCCTTTATTCAATGTCCAACTCCACGGGGCAATGGTCGGAGCCGAAGATGTCGGTATGTATAGTAGCTTTGCGGATGCGTTCGCGCAAGCGGTTTGAGGTGAGGAAATAGTCGATGCGCCATCCCGTGTTGCGCTCGCGCGAGCGGAAGCGGTAGCTCCACCACGAATAAGTGACGTCGTCGGGGTGCAGTGCGCGGAAGGTGTCGGTGAAGCCGCTGTTGAGCAGCGTCGTCATCTTGTCTCGCTCCTCATCGGTGAAGCCTGCGCTCAGATGGTTTGTCTTAGGGTTCTTGATGTCGATCTCCTCGTGAGCCACGTTCATGTCGCCGCACACTATCACCGGCTTCTTCTCGTCGAGCGAGTGGAGATAAGCCTGGAAGTCGTCCTCCCACTGCATGCGGTAAGGCAAGCGTCGCGGCTTTCCTCCCTTGGTCTCAGCCTCTTGCGAGTTTGGCGTGTAGACGCACACGAGATAGAAGTCGGGCATCTCCAGTGTCACCACGCGTCCCTCGTGGTCGTGCTCCTCTATGCCAATGCCATAACTGACGCTCAGCGGCGTGTGGCGTGTGTAGATGGCCGTTCCGCTGTAGCCCTTGCGCTCGGCATAGTTCCAGAACGATTGGTAGCCCTCAAACTGCAGGTCGAGCTGGCCCTCCTGCATCTTGGTTTCCTGCAGGCAGAAGAAGTCGGCGTCGAGCTCCTTAAAGTAAGCCTCGAAGCCTTTGCTCTTAACGTTTCCCTCGTCGTCGGTCTTGGGCTTGACACAAGCGCGTAGGCCATTGACGTTCCATGAAATAAACTTCATCATATTCGCTTTGCCTCACCTCTGAGTAGACTCATGAACTCCTCGCGCACCTTCATCGACTCGAACACTCCGCTATAGGCAGAGGTCGTGGTTACGCTGTTTTGCTTCTCCACGCCACGCATCTGCATGCACATGTGGCGCGCCTCGATGACCACCATCACGCCCTGGGGCTTCAGGGTGTCGTTGATGCAATTCATGATTTGCTCCGTTAGGCGCTCTTGCACCTGCAGGCGATGTGAGAATATGTCGATGACCCTCGCGATCTTGCTCAGTCCCGTGATGTGTCCGTTAGGGATGTAAGCCACGTGGGCCTTGCCATAGAAAGGCAGCATATGGTGCTCGCACATCGAGAAGAAGTCAATGTCCTTAACTATCACCATCTGGTCGTACTTCTCCTCAAAAAGCGCGTCGGTGAGCACCTTGTGCGGGTCTTGGGTGTAACCGCGCGTGAGAATCTGCATGGCCTTTGCCACGCGCAATGGAGTCTTTTGCAGCCCCTCGCGCTCCGGATCCTCGCCTAAGAGAGATAGTATCGACTTATAGTGGGTGGCGAGCTCGTCGAGCCCATCACGGAATTCTGTCTCTGGATTCATTTGAAAGTATATATAAAAGGAGTATATATAATAATGTGTAATTATGAAGTCGTGTAATGAAAGACGTGCCTAATCGGGTTAGTCGAATACGGTTATCTGTCCCTTCACGATGACCGCCGACTTATACCCCATGCCCTTGATGGCGTTGAGCATTTGCCTCGCCTCGTTTATAGAGCGGTAGTTTCCCACGCGGCAGATCCATCGTGGCGAATAGAAGTGCACGTAGATAGGTTGGTCGGGGAATCGCATCTTTATGTCGTTTCCCGCCTGTTGCGCCTTGGTCTTGTCGGCCCGCGTGTTGCCGCCAGCGAATGCCTGCACACGGTAGCCCGTCACCTTACGGGCGCCACGCATCACCTTCTTGCGCATGTCCACGGTGGGGATATGCAGCTCAGCCTCGGCCTCCTCCTCAGCGGAGGTGCTTCTCTCTGTCATTTGTCTCTTCGTCTCGGCAAGCTGCCGTTTTTCCTCAGCCTCCTTTCGTTTATCTTCGGCTGTCTTTTCCGCTATGCGCCTCTGCAGTTCGAGGGCTTCGTCCACGGCGTTCTGCTTTTCCTTTTGCGCTTTGAGCCTCTCTTGCTGCTCACGCGCTCGCGCTTTCTCCAAGCTGTCGTTCTTGGCGGCATTGCCCACGGCGCTTGGTGCGGCGTCTTGCTTTGCTTTCACCGTCTTTTCCGTCGCGACAGGCACATTCGGCTTTGTCGCCGCGACAGGAACGTTGGCTTTTGCCGTGGTGTAGGTGTTTTTCTTTATGGTTTGCTTCTGTGCCTCCGTCACTGCCATGCCTTGCTTATTGCTGCCGTTGACAAGCGCGTCGATGTCTCGGCTTTGCGAGATTGTCACATTGCCCTTGCCTGCCTGCGTCTGCTGCAAGTATTGCGTGAAGGTCTGCGCCTTCACCGGTGCCATGGCACTGATGGTTGACAATAAAAGAAAAACAAGTCTCTTCATTAATTAAAGTGCGTTTTGTTGTGATTTGGCGGAAAGAGATGCCCGCGTTGTTCCTCCTCTTCTAATGTAATGCCGATGATGCCGGTGGACGATTGCTCCCCACGGCATCATCGGCTGTGTTAACGTAACGTTATGGTATTACTTCTTCCAAGCGTCGATGATGCCCTTGAAGTCAGCGGCTTTCAGCGAAGCGCCACCAATCAATCCACCGTCGATGTTTGGCTTAGCGAAGAGCTCGGGAGCGTTGCTTGCCTTGCAAGAGCCACCGTAAAGGATTGTAGTGTCCTCAGCGACCTCCTGGCCATACTTCTCGGCAACGATAGAGCGGATGTAAGCAAGCATCTCCTCAGCCTGATCAGAAGTAGCGGTCTTGCCCGTGCCGATGGCCCAGATTGGCTCGTAAGCCAGCACGATGCTCTTCCACTCCTCAGCAGAGAGGTTGAACACGCTGCCGTCGAGCTCGGCCTTCACGACCTCGTTCTGCTTGTTAGCCTCGCGCTCCTCCAGAGTCTCACCGCAGCAGAAGATGACCTTCAAGCCGTTGGCAAGTGCGAGCTGAACCTTCTCCTTCAGGATCTCGGCTGTCTCGTTGTAGTACTGACGACGCTCTGAGTGGCCGAGGATGACATACTGAGCACCTGTTGACTTAACCATGGCAGCGCTCACCTCACCCGTGTAGGCACCCTTCTCCTTGTCGGCGCAGTTCTCGGCACCGAGAGCCACGATGTCCTGGTCGATGACCTGGGCAACGCTTGCCAAGTGGATGAATGGTGTGCAGATGACGACACCGCAGTTTGGCTTGTCAGCCTTCAGAGTCTCGTTGATTTCCTTTGCCAGGGCGACGCCCTCTTGCAGGTTCTCGTTCATTTTCCAGTTGCCTGCTACGATTTTCTTTCTCATGATGATTAATATTAATATTAAAAGATAAAATGAGCTTTATAATGAGCTGTCAGTTTCGCGCTTCCTCCTAATGTATTTCGTCCACGCCCATGTACGGTCAGCCAAGACAAGGAGGATGAGCGGTATGAAGAAGCAGAGCACGACCTTCATGATGGTCTTGCCCAGATTGCTCGGCGGCAAGGTGCCGATGTCGAGTTTCGACAACGGTGCGTTAAGGCTTGAGCTTGAAGGCAAGTCGTTGTGGCTCCACTTTTGTATTATGGTTCCGTCTTTCAGCAGCAGCAAGCCCGGGTTGCTGCGTATGATAGTCTTGAGCGTTGTCTCGTCGGTGAAGCAGAAAGGGTACTCCGCGCCGGTGATGTCAGCCCAGTGGTCTATGTCCTTTTTTGCCGATGCGGTTAGGCAATAGAACGGGATCTTCTGCTCTTGACAATACTCATAGAGCTGGTCAATGTCGCCAAAGTTGCCATCGTCGGCCTGCTCAAGATGTGGCGACACGAGCAGGAACACGTAGCCTTTTGCCGTGAGCACGCTGTCGGTAATGTCGTCGCCGTTTGGCTTTTCAATGGAGAAGTCGTGGATTGGCGGCACGAAGCCTTTCTTTGTCTGCACGGTCTTGGAGTCGACAAACTGCCATGACGAGTCGGGATAGTTGTCGAGCGTGAACTCTTTCTTCACGCCGTTTTTCTGAAGTATGAAGGTTGTCTCAAACTCTGGCTGTGGAGCGCCTGCCGGTATCTCCATTGCTTTCTTGACGTTTACGCCTATGTGGTATGGGCGGAAGTCGATCAAGGGTAGGTGGTAAAGGCAGTGGGCACTGAGCAAAAGCACGAATAGGATGGTGTAGTTGATGGCTATCCACTGCGTTGAGCGCGAGAGGAAGCGATACATCTGGAGCGGTTGCCATGCCAAGACGATGGAGGCGGCGAGCAACACAATGTTCTTGAGCAGAGTCTGCACGTTGGTCAGGCGCACGGCATCGCCGAAGCAGCCACAGTCTTCCACGGGATTGAAGAGCGCGATCCACACCGTGATGAGTGTCATCACGCCCATGAACACCACGAGCAACCTCGACACGACATGGCGGCGAATAGCGAACAATACGAATACGCCGAGGCAGAACTCCAACGTGGACAAGGCTACCGAGGTGAGGAGCGTTACGATGTCGGGGACAAACCCTATGCCCGCCGCCGCGAGATAATCTTGAAGCTTGTATTGGGTGCCAATGGGATCGATGGCCTTGACAAAGCCTGAGAACACGAAAGTGGCACCGAGAAGGAAACGGCAGACATTGACCAACACGGCCAACGCTACCGCCTTGACCTTGCTGAGACTTTGTTGTGTGCTGACCGTTGCCATTATTTTAAGCGTATTGCCCCGAAAACAGAATAGTTGATAATGTCGAGCAGGTTGGAGTCGACACCCTCGGACGCCAATGCGTTTCCGGCAATGTCCTCAAGCTGCTTAATGCGTGCTATCTTCGTGAGAATGAAGTCGGTGTAGCTGCTCACGCGCATCTCTCGCCACGCCTCGCCGTAGTCGTGGTTCTTCCTTACCATAAGCTCGAACGCCTCGTTAGCGATGCCATCGTAGAGTGCCAACGCCTCGGCAGAGTCCATGTCGGGAGTGAGCACCGAAGGATGCGCGAGTTGTATCAAGCCAATGATGCCATAGTTGACCAAGCCAATGAACTCAGGACGAACGCCCTCGTCGACCATTGCCTTGCCCGTGGTCTCAATGTCGCGTATGCGGCGGGCCTTGATGAAAAGCTGATCGGTGAGCGATGAGGGACGGAGAATGCGCCATGAGGCCCCATAGTCGTGGAGCTTCTTGGCGAAAAGGTCGCGACACTCGGTCAGGGTGTCCTTGAACTCTTGGTTTGTATCGTGTTCTGCCATGATGGTATCTTCCTTATAGACTGCAAAGTTACTAATTTTTTAAGAGCGAATGGCAGAAAACGCGTTTTTTCTTCTTGCTCGCCTTGTCTCACTCGCCTGCTTGCCTTTTGTGTATCACCCTGACGGTGCCACAAAGTGCGTCGTAGCGCACTTGCAAGGAGTCGCGCTTCACGCCGAGCATGTTCTTTTTGTACAAGTCTTTCTCCGCGTCGAATTGCGCTTTGGTGGCTTGCAGTGCCGAATCGGTGCGGGCAATGTCGGCCTGTGCCATCTTGAGCGATGCTTCTTGCCATGTCTTGAGTGCCTTCTTGCGGCTCTCTATCGCCTTGGGGTGGTTGGCGCGCAACTGCGTTATGGCGTTGAGCGTGGCTTGATAGTTGCCGGCTTGGTATAGCGAGTCGATCTTGTTCATCAGCGGCGCGGCCTTTTCGTCAGCGGTCTTTTGGCACGATGCCAAGAGGGCCATGGCAGCGAGAGTCAGCAATGTTATCTTTTTCATTTTCAATTCATTCGGTGATTATTGGGTTAAACTGCGAAGGTCCTGTTCTCCTATCATTTCCTCACCAACAGGGCGGAAAGCTCCCAAAGGATGTAGATGGGCAGGAAGACGGCGAACAGCGTAAAGGGATCCGACGACGGGGTGATGAATGCCGCCACTACAAGCAGCACCACGATGGCGTGGCGACGGTAGCGGTTGAAGAACGAGCGATGCAGGAACCCCAGCTTCGACAGGAGCCACGAGAGCACTGGCAACTCGAAGATGATGCCCATCATGAAGGTGAGCATCAGGAAGTTGTCCATGTAGCTATCGAGCGATAGCTGGTTGGAGATTGCAGGCGAGAGCTGATACGTATAGAGGAAGCGCAGCGTCAAGGGGAAAACGAGTCCGTAGCCTACCACGCAACCGGCATAGAAAAGCAGCGTGCCGAGCACGAAAGTGAACCTCACGCCTTTCTTCTCGTTTGTGTAAAGTGCGGGGCACACGAAGCGCCATATCTCAAAGACGATGTAGGGGAAGGTGACCAGCATGGCGAGCCAAAACGACAACTCGCACTGAAGGAAGAACTGCGACGCCAAGCGAAGGTTGATTACCGACACGTGGAAGGGCTCCGTCAGGTCGCTGGGCACCGGCACGAAATTGCCCGACAGGGTCGCGAGCCAATGGTAAAGGAAGAAGTCGTTGGAGGCTGGCGCCATCACCACGTGGTCGAAAAGCCACGGTATGAACGCGAAGCCTACAATCAGCACTGCCGCCCACACCGCGACGACGCGCACGAGCATCCATCGCAGCACTTCGAGGTGGTCCCAAAATGAGGCCTCACCATCAGTGCTTGTCGGTGTCTGTGGCTGGCTTGTCGCTCTTGTCATCGGCATTAACGGTCTTCTCAACGGCGTCGTTGATGCCGTTCACTCCATCCTTGAAACTCTTGATGCCCTGTCCCATGGCTTTCATCAGCTCAGGGATTTTCTTGCCGCCAAAGAGCAGCAGCACGACGATAAGTATAATGATAAGCTCTGGCGTGCCAAGGCCGCCGATGAGCATGAGTGTTGATAATGTCATTTCCGTAAGTTGTGTGTGTTGTGTATTCTACTTCTTGCAAAGTTAAGGCATTTATTTGAAACGCCCAACGATTATCGTTTTTTCTTTATGACAACGACAAGTGGCTGGTCAGATTGCAGGTGTAAAGATGCCGCAGCTCTATTGGGCGATGTAGGCAAGTGAGTTTACGTTCGAGGTCAATAACCCCAATGAGCCTATGGTTCTGTGTGTGTCGGAAACAATCCAGAGAGATAAAATGGGTTTAGGCAGCAACGCATCCTCTTGGATTTCGTTACTGCCTAAAATAAGTGATGGCCTTCATGCGTGCTGCCTTACGGCTCGCCTGAGAGGTTCATAATCGTTGGTTTGTTATTCTGTGCGAAGATAAATCAAGTCAAAATACATCAAACGTGTCTTCATTGGCTCTATCGGAGTTGTTGGCTCTTGACCTTTGTTATGCAAAAAGGTCCATTCTTCCTCATCTGACGAAAACAAGAACTTGAAACCATTTCGTTGATAATATTCAAACACTTTAGGATGGTTGACTGCATCGACAATGACATATCGGCACCCTGTTTTATTCAGTGGGTCAATAAACCATGACTTGATAAAGTCTAACAATTCATCTCCAACATGATGTCCACTGAACAAATCGCTTACTGCCAACTGTCCAACCAATACTGCAGGATACTGTGGTCTTCGCTTGGCATTCGGAATCTTTCGGTTAAGTCTATTCCGAAGATTTGAAGGAAGTGAGTCAACCTTCACGCTCGAATTAGCGACGGTAAACGCACAGACTATTTAGACGTATCTGGTTTGACAAAGCAATATGATTTCCCAAGCAATTGATAGGCATAGTCGGCATAGTCTTGGGTAAAGAACTCTGTGATGTCCTCATCCTTGCAGGTGAAGCCTTTGCATTGCTGCAAGACTTCCTCTGTCAGTTCCATAAAATCACATTGCTCTAACATTTTAGATGTAAAGTCTTGAACGTTTTAATATAGCACGCGCCTTGGCTACTTGCTTGGAGAAGTCAATAGAGCCACGCTTTTCCAATGCCTCATCAGCCGCTTCTACGAAACGAGCTGCTGCCTCACCATGAAGTTCAGGTATTGTTTTAAATTCTATTGCCATAATCTTCTTGTTTTTAATGGTATGAACTTATTCAACTTACAAAGATATGCTTTTATTTTCATACTGCAAGCTTTTTGTTGAATTTTACCAAAAATCCGATTTCACGCCTTTCTGTCCCCACGTTTTCTCCAATTGTTTCTCGATAGATTGTCTTGCCCTTGCCATAAATGTAACCATCTCCCAAAAATGTAAACCAAGGGCGTGCTTGATGGTAATACGACTTAAAACAATTTCCATCGTTTCGGCTTGCCGCCGCAAAGGCATCGCCTTCGCGTTGGAATCGCGATGCCTCCACGCCGCAACCGCGTCGTCGTTGCGCCGCAAAGCCGAAGGGCACGTTTCCGCATCCCGTCCTTGGGACGAAAAGATGGGAGGCGCGGGACATTTATCTTGCCGATGCCTTGTGGGGCAGTGAAATTTTTGTAACTTTGCACAGTGCGTGTAAATAAATCGTAAACGTTTCTTTCACTTATATATAACGATGAAAAAGATCTTATCACTGATGTTGCTCTTCGTGGCAATGCTTACGACCGTGACCCTCGCGTCTTGTGGGGGCGACAAGGATGACCCCGCCGCGACTTCCGTGGCAGGGACCTACAAAGGCAACGACGCCCTAAAATTCTCTTTCCAAGGCAAGGACTACTCGACTACGGCAGTCGGGGCAAAATACGAAATCTCGGTGAACAAGGACGGCTCGCTGAACATCGTCTTCCCTGAGGAGACATTCGACTTCTCCGTGGAAGTGCCAATGGTCGGAAAGATTGTGCAGGGCAGCTTCGCGGTGAAGAACATTCCTTTCGACAATGCCAAGAATGCCTATTGTCTCAACTATGCGGGCAAGGTCAAGGCCGATGTCACCGTTTTCGGCAAGACTGCCAACTATGAGGTCACGTTGGGAGAGGTGACCGTCAGCTTCAATGGCAGTAACGTCAAGGTCGTGAACAACCACAAGTTTGGCAGCATGCCTTTCCAACTGTGCAACACCTTTGATGGAGCAAAATAAGGGAATCTCCCAACTGTGGAAAGCGGTGTCGCTGGCCGTGGCGTTGAGCTTCAGCCTCGACACTTCCGCCCAATACGCGTGGCAGCGTGGTGTTGGGGCAGGGGAGTTGCGCCCGTTCTCCAACGTGCAATACGAGGCGGAGCTTCAAGGCTCTTGCTCATCGGGCACGACACCGCTGTGGCTCAACGCCAACAAGCACGGGCTCAGTTCGCTGGAGTCGAGCAATGGCTATCTGCGTGGGGCGCTGACTCGGCCCCTTGAGACCGACTCGGCGCGTCGTTGGGGCTTAGGCTACTGCGTGGACGCGGCAGTGGCAAGCCATTATTCCAGCAAGTTCATTGTCCAGCAGGCATACGTAGAGGGGCGCTGGCTCCACGGCGTGCTCACCATTGGTGCCAAGGAATGGCCCATGGAGCTGAAGAACCAGCGGCTCTCCAGCGGCTCGCAGGCCCTTGGCATCAACGCGCGGCCTGTGCCGCAAGTGAGGATAGCCGTGCCCGAATATTGGACGGTGCCCGTGCTCGGCAGATGGTTCGCCATCAAGGTGCACATGGCTTACGGCATGTTCACCGACCAACGCTGGCAACGCAAGTTTACCAACGGCGGCGTGACACCTTACAACGAGAACGTGCTCTACCACTCAAAGTCGGGCTTCCTGAGGATAGGCAAGCCAGGCGAGAAGCCGCTTAGCGTGGAGCTGGGCCTGGAGATGCAAGCGCAGTTTGCGGGCTCGAAAGTGGCTCTCAGCGACGGGACTGTCACGACGATGAAGCTTGGGGGCAAGAGCGTGAAAGACTTCTGGCAGGTCTTCATACCCGCTGGCTCCGACATAACAGACGGAGAAGGCTATGGCAACATAGAGGGAAACCAAAGTGGCGCGTGGCTCGCGCGTGTCAACTACGATGCTGCGGCATGGAGTGTGTCGGTGTATGCCGACCACTTCTTCGAGGACCACTCCCAGCAGTTTCACCTCGACTATGATGGCTATGGCGACGGGGCCAACTATCAGAAGCGGGAGAAGAACCGATACCTCCTCTATCCACTGAAAGACATCTTGCTCGGCGGCGAGCTCAGGCTCAAGCGCTGCCAATGGCTGAAAGGCTTGGTGGTGGAGTATCTCCACACCACTTACCAGAGCGGACCCGTGTATCATGACCGCACGTCGACCATACCCGACCACATAGGCGGACGCGACAATTATTATAACCATGGCAACTATATGTGCTTGCAACATTGGGGGCAAGTGATGGGCAATCCGCTTTATCGCTCTCCAGCCTACAATGCCGACGGCTCATTGCGCGTGGCTGACAATCGCTTCGTGGCGTGGCACATGGGCTTCGAGGGAACGCCGCTGCCGAGGCTCGACTATCGAGTGCTCGTGAGTTGGCAACGCGGATATGGCACCTATGACGAGCCTTACACATATCCACACCACAACACCAGCATCCTGGCGGAGGCAAAATACAACTTTAAAAAAGGTTGGGCGGTGAAAGGAGCCTTCGGGCTCGACGCCGGCTCTCTGCTTGGCAACAACCATGGGTTCCAGTTGACAATATCCAAGCATGGCCTTTTGCGCTGATGCAATAGGGTCGGTATGGTAAAATGCAAATCCCCATCCCTTGGTCTCACGACACGAGATGGGGCACCTTTTAACCTTTTAAAAACTAACCTAAACCTATTGAAATGAATTAACTCGACAAAAATAGGAAATTATTCTGAAACTTTTGTCAAAGTTCTCGAAAACTTGCGTTTCGAAGCGAAAAAATAAATTCCTTTCACATTTTTCATCATTTTCTAAGATAGTTTTTTCAAGTTGGCATAATTATTGTAACTATTCTGGCGGAAATAGAAAACAAAACACAACAGAACAAATGAAGAAAGGCAATATCGGGGTTACTACCGAGAACATCTTCCCCGTCATCAAAAAGTTCCTCTATTCAGACCATGAGATTTTCCTTCGCGAGATGGTGTCAAACGCCGTCGATGCCACGCAGAAGTTGAAGACGCTCCAACAGAAGGGCGACTTCGCTGGCGAGGCTGGCGACCTGACAGTGCGCGTGAAGCTCGACACCGACGCCAAGACGCTGACCATCAGCGATCGAGGCATTGGCATGACAGCCGAGGAGATAGACAAGTATATCAACCAGATAGCCTTCTCAGGCGTCACCGACTTCCTCGCAAAATACAAGGACGAGGCCAATGCCATCATCGGACACTTCGGACTTGGCTTCTATTCAGCCTTCATGGTGTCGGACAAGGTGGAGATCATCACCAAGAGCTATCGCGACGGCGCCCAGGCTGAACATTGGACGTGCGACGGCTCGCCAGAGTTCACGCTTGAGGAGACCGAGAAAGCCGACCGTGGCACCGACATCATCCTGCACATCTCCGACGATTGCAAGGAATACCTGGAGAAGAACAAGGTGCAGGCCCTGCTTGCCAAGTATTGCCGTTTCATGCCCGTGACAATAGCCTTCGGCAAGAAGACGGAGTGGAAAGACGGCAAGGAAGTGGAAACCGACGCAGACAATATTATTAATAATGTGGAGCCGTTGTGGACAAAGGCACCGTCGGCGCTGAAAGACGAGGACTACAAGAAGTTCTACCGCGAGCTTTACCCCATGCAGGACGAGCCTCTGTTCTGGATTCACCTCAACGTCGACTTCCCGTTCCATCTCACCGGCATTCTCTACTTCCCACGCGTGCACAGCAACATGGACCTGCAGCGCAACAAGATACAGCTCTATTGCAATCAGGTGTTCGTGACCGACCAGGTGGAGGGCATCGTGCCCGACTTCCTGACGCTGCTCCATGGCGTGATCGACTCACCAGACATCCCTCTGAACGTCAGCCGCTCATACCTTCAGAGCGACGCCAACGTGAAGAAGATCTCAACCTATATCACGAAGAAGGTTGCCGACCGTCTGCAACAGACCTTCAAGGACGACCGCAAGGACTACGAGACGAAGTGGGACGACCTGAAGCTCTTCATCAATTATGGTATGCTGTCGCAAGAAGACTTCTACGATCGCGCCAAGGACTTCGCGCTCTTCAAGGACGTTGAGGGCAAGCACTTTACCTTCGAAGAGTACAAGACCCTTATCAAGGACAGCCAGACCGACAAGGACGGCAACCTCGTTTACCTCTATGCCACAAGCAAGGAGGAGCAATACAGCTACATCAAGTCGGCACAAGACAAGGGCTACAGCGTGCTGCTCTTTGACGGCGAGCTCGACGTGCCAATGGTGAGCATGCTGGAGCAGAAGTTTGAGAAGAGCCGTTTCTCGCGTGTCGATGCCGACATCATAGACCGTCTCATTGCCAAGGAAGACGCCAAGAAGGAGGATATGGCAAAGGACGACCGTGACAAACTGACAGAGGTTTTCCGCTCGCAGATGCCTAATGGTGACAAGGCGACATATGCCGTGGACGTTCAGTCGCTGGGCGAGACCAACGCGCCTGTCATCATCACGCAGAGCGAGTACATGCGCCGCATGAAGGAAATGAGCAAGTTCCAGCCTGGAATGAGCTTCTACAACCAGATGCCCGACTCCTACATGGTGGTGCTCAACTCCGACCACAAGCTCGTGAAGGCAGTGCTCGACGACACCAAGACCAGCGTGGAGCAAGAGCTTAAGCCCATTGAGAGCGACTTAAAGGGGCAGGAGGCACGCCTCGCGGCATTGCACCAGAGCCAGTCGGGCAAGAAGCCTGAGGAGATCACTCCGGAGGAGAAGAAGGACCTGGAGGACACCGAGAAGACCATCAACGACGAGCGCGACAAGAAGAGCAAGATTCTCGCCGACTATGCCAAGGGCAACAAGGTCGTGCATCAGCTCATCGACCTCGCCCTGCTGCAAAACGGCATGCTGAAAGGCGAGGCGCTCGACAAGTTCCTCAAGAGAAGCGTGGACCTGATAAAATAATGCGATAGACATCTATTTATTAGCCAAGATATTAGGCAGGCGGCAAGCAATCTCATGCAGAGTGTTGTTTGTCGCCTGCCTTCTTTGTTGCCACTTGCCAGCGTTTTTTCACCCAATTCCCTCTGTTTGCACACGATACACAACAAAGCATCGAATAAAAACAATGTTTTCTTTGTCGTGCCGTTTTTTTTATTTATCTTTGCATATTGACAAGTGCAACCCCATTAAGTCACAGCCAAGCCATGACGAGAAAGGAGAGATACGCATACATCATAAACTATTTCAAGGAGCATCAGCCGGAGGTCACGACACAGTTGGACTTTGGCTCAGCGTTTCAGTTGCTGTGTGCCACGCTTCTTTCCGCCCAATGCACCGACAAGCGCGTGAATGAGATCACGCCAGCCCTCTTCCGCAAATATCCCACCGCGGAGCTTATGTCCAAGGCTGAGCCGGAGGACGTGCTGGAGTATATCCGCAGTGTGAGCTATCCCAACTCCAAGGCGCGGCATCTCGTGGAAATGGCGAGGATGATAGTGAGCGACTTCAACGGCGAGATTCCCGATGCCACCACTGAACTCGTGAAGTTGCCAGGCGTTGGGCGCAAGACTGCCAACGTGCTGCAGGCAGTGTGGTTTGGCAAGGCCGTCATGGCAGTTGACACGCATGTCTACCGAGTGGCTCACCGCTTGGGGTTGGTGTCGCCCACCGCCAACACTCCACTGAAAGTAGAGGAGGCGCTTGAGAAAAGCATAACGACGGAAGACATTCCTCGCGCGCATCATTGGCTGCTCTTGCATGGGCGATATGTTTGTCAAAGCGCGAGACCCAAGTGCGACAAATGCCCTTTCGACGGTATTTGCCCAAAGCTATTGAAGGGAAGTAAACTTGAATAGACATGAACATCAAAGCGATACAGAGATTTCTCGCGGACGTAGATGCCAACAACAATCGCCCTTGGTTCCAAGAGCATAAGGCAGAATATGAAAGCGCAAAGCAAGAGTTTGAGGGCGGAGTCCAGGCGCTCATAGAGGAGTTGTCGACATTCGACCCTGAGATAAGCCACGTCACGGTAAAGGACTGTTGCTATCGCTTCTACCGCGACGTGAGGTTTTCCTCAGACAAGTCGCCCTATAAGCGACACTTCGGCGCGTACATATGTGCTCATGGCAAGAAATCGTTGCGCGGTGGCTATTACCTGCACGTCCAGCCAGGCCATTGCCTTGTGGCGGTGGGATCATATTGGTTGCCCACAAACATCCTGACGGCTATGCGCAATGAGATAATGGGAAACATAGACGAATGGAGACAGCGGGTGGAAGACGGTAAGTTCATTCACTATTTCGGCTATCCAAACACGTCTACATGGGAAGGCGAGGTTCCTGTGGCGGAGAAAGGGTTTGGCATCAATTGCCTGAAGAAGGCTCCGAAGGACTTCCCAAAGGATTACGAGTTCCTTAGTTACTTGAAGATGAAAGACTATTGCGCTTGGCACAGTGTGGATGAGGCGATGTTCGAGAAGCCAGACTGGGTGCGCAAGGTCGCAGAGATATGCAAGGTGGCTAAACCTATGATGGACTTCGTCAATAGCGTGGTCGACGATTACGAATAGTAGCCATTGGAGCAATACACAATCACATGTCCCCGACAATTCAATCTAAATGCAAATGAATAACTTTCTGAAAAACGTGATGGCCACTTTTGTTGGCCTAATCCTCTTCTTCGCTGTGGCATCGGTCATCAGCGTCATCGGTATCGTTGGAATGGCGGCTGTGGCAGGCTCCTCGCCGTCAGTAAAAAGCGGCAGCGTGCTGGTGCTAAACCTCCAAGGAACGCTTGAGGACAGGACCTCTGACGCTTCGCCATTAAGCATGCTCAAGGATGACGGATCAGGTAATGCAGGACTTAACGACATGTTGACGGCGATAAAGAGAGCCACGACTTCTGACAAGATAAAGGGAATATACATTGAGGCAAATGGCATGTCGTCAGACTTGGCGCAGGCTCAAGAGCTGCGCAATGCCTTGGCCAACTTCAAGAAGTCGGGCAAGTGGATAATCGCTTTCGGAGAGGAATTCATAGTCAACGACTATTACATCGCTTCAATAGCCGACAAGATTTATATCAATCCGCAGGGAGAACTCATGTGGCAAGGACTGGGCACAAAAGTGGTGTTCTTGAAAGACTTGTTCAAAAAGGTCGGCGTGAACGCCATGGCATTCAAGTGCGGCAAGTACAAGAGCGCGACGGAGGCTTTCACCGAGGATAAGATGAGCGAGCCAAGCAGGCAGCAGGCTCAGCGCTTCCTCGATGGTTATTGGAACACCATCCTGACGGCTGTCTCTGAAAGCAGGAAGATAAGTAAGGCTGACCTCAATCGCTATGCCGACGAGATGATAACATTTGAGAGCACCGACGTGCTTGTTAAGAACAAGTTCTTTGACGGAGTCAAGTATAATGATGAGATAAGGAATACTATAAAGGAAAAGCTCGGCATAGATAAGGACGACGACATTCCCCAGGCTACAGTGGCAGACCTTTGCGCTGAGCCAAGCAAAGACGCTGGTGAGAAGATCGCGGTTTACTATGCGTCTGGTGAGATCGTGAACCAAGAGCCTTCAAGCAATCTTTACAAGAACGAGGCATATATCGTAGGCAAAGACGTGTGTAAGGACATGGAAGACTTGGCTAAAGACGATGACATCAAGGCCGTTGTAATACGCGTGAACTCCCCTGGTGGCTCAAGCTACGACTCTGAGCAGATATGGCACGCCATAGAACAATTGAAGAAAGCCCACAAGCCAGTTGTGGTGTCGATGGGTGGTTATGCCGCTTCTGGCGGTTACTACATCAGTAGCGGAGCTGACTATATCTTTGCGGAGCCAACCACTATCACCGGCTCAATCGGAATCTTCGGATTGCTGCAAGACGGCGCGGAGTTGGCAAAAAAGCTCGGTTTGAAGTTTGATGGCGTGGAAACAAACCGTAATGCCACAATGGGAATGTCGGCTTACGGTCTCATGATCTCTCCTCTCACTCCAGAGCAAGGAGCTAAACTTCAGGCCGCGGTTAACCGTGGTTATTTGCTCTTCAAGTCGCGTGTTGCCAATGGAAGGCATCTCTCAATGGATGCCGTGGAGGAACGTGCGCAAGGACATGTGTTCTTAGGTGAGGATGCCTTGAAGTTGAAACTTGTTGACGGCTTGGGCGGCATGGATGAGGCCGTGGCTAAGGCGGCACAGTTGGCTAAGCTGAAAGAGTACCACACTGTAGATTATCCTATGCAGAAAAGCTTCTTTGCCAAGTTGATTGACAACAGCGGCAAGGCCAAGGGAACCTTGCTTGACGAGAAACTTCAGCAAGTTCTCGGGCAATATTATGCGCCTTTCATGATGATGAACCAGGTACAGTCGATGGGAAGAATCCAAGCTCGCTTGCCTTATATCATAATAAACAATTAGAAATAATGGAGGGTGACCTGATAAAGACTCGCGATTGGCTCGCACCGCTAAGCTGGCTTTACGGCTTGGCGGTAAGCTTGCGCAATTGGCTCTTCAACGTCGGCTTACTTCATCAACAAAGCTACGACATACCGGTCATATCGGTTGGCAATATCACTGTCGGCGGCACGGGAAAGACTCCGCACGTGGAATATCTCGTGCGCCTGCTCGACAAGCTGACCAAGGTGGCTGTACTGTCGAGAGGATACAAACGCAAGACCAAGGGGTATGTATTGGCTGACGACGACTCTACCGCCGCAAGTATCGGCGATGAGCCTTTTCAGATGAAAAGGAAGTTCAAGGACATATATGTAGCCGTTGATGCCAATCGCAGGGAAGGAATAGCCCGCTTGACTACGGACCAAAGCACCAACGACGTTGGCGTGATACTTCTCGATGACGCTTTTCAGCACCGTTATGTAAAACCAGGCATTAACATCTTGCTTGTGGATTATCATCGTCTCATAATCTACGACAAGTTGCTTCCTGCCGGACGATTGCGTGAGCCACTGTCGGGAAAGCGGCGGGCAGACTTTGTGATTGTGACAAAGTGCCCTGCCGACTTGAAGCCCATGGACATTCGTGTGTTGACTAAAGCCATGAGCCTTTACCCTTATCAGGAGCTCTTTTTCACCACGATGGAGTATGGGGAACTATATCCATTGTTTAATGGTAATGATGATGTTCCAGAACTTAAAGGCCACAACGTGCTCATGCTAACGGGCATAGCGTCGCCTGAAGAGATGGAGAACGACATCAGGATTAAATGTCGTTCATTGAAGACTATGGCGTTCAGGGATCATCATGTGTTCACCACAAAAGACATAGAAGCCATCAATGACGCTTTCGCGCAAATGGAGTCGCCCAAGGTAATAGTCACTACGGAGAAAGACTCAACTCGATTGCTGCAAACACAACTAAGCGCAAGCATCAAGTCAGCGCTCTACGTGCTTCCCATACGTGTTAGGTTCATGTTGAGCCAAGACGAAGAACTATTCAACAATAAGATAATAAGCTATGTACGAAAGAATTCAAGAAACAGCATCCTGGCTAAGGGAAAGAATGCCCGCTCAGCCAACGACCGCAATAATTCTGGGCACAGGACTGGGACAATTAGCTTCCGAGATAACTGATACCACAGAGTTTGCTTATAAGGATATTCCCAATTTCCCTGTCTCCACAGTGGAAGGTCACGCAGGCAAGCTAATCTTCGGCAAGCTTGGTGGCAAGGATATCATGGCAATGGACGGACGTTTCCATTACTATGAGGGGTACGACATGAAGGAAGTGACGTTCCCCGAGAGGGTCATGTATGAGCTTGGAATCAAGACTCTCTTTGTCAGCAACGCCGCTGGAGGCATGGACCCAAGCTTCAAGATTG
Organism: Oscillospiraceae bacterium; assembly: GCA_963635115.1. GTDB lineage: Bacteria > Bacteroidota > Bacteroidia > Bacteroidales > Bacteroidaceae > Prevotella. The sequence continues at coordinate 23,666 of CAVHEN010000049.1, forward strand.
GCGACCTGATGATCATCGATGACCATATCAACTTCTTCCCTGAGCATCCATTGCACGGCAAGAACTTCCCAACTGGCCCTCGCTTCCCCGACATGCACGAGGCTTACGACAAGCAGCTCCGCGACCTTGCTGACGCGATTGGCAAGGAAAAGGGCATCCGCCTGGTTCATGGAGTATACGTAGGCGTACAAGGCCCTACGTTTGAGACACCTGCCGAGTATCGCATGTATCACCTCTTTGGAGGCAGTGCGGTTGGCATGAGCACGGTGCCAGAGGTTATCGTGGCCCGCCATAGCGGCATGAAAGTCTTTGGAATCAGCGTTATAACCGACCTTGGCGGATTTGACGTCCCCGTGGAGGTGAGTCACGAAGAAGTGCAAGAGGCTGCCAACGCCTCACAGCCACACATGGCAGAGATCTTCCGTGAGATGATTAAACGTTGCGATTAAGAGATGGAGATAAAGGAACTTGGTGAGTTCGGTCTCATCAGACGGCTCACTAAAGACTTGCAGCCTAAGAACGCCTCTACGCTGAAAGGCGTGGGCGATGATTGCACGGTCTTGACTTATCCTGACAAGGAGGTGCTCATCACCACGGACATGCTGATGGAAGGCGTGCATTTCGACCTTACCTACAACAGCATGGCTCAACTTGGCTATAAGAGCGCCATGGTCAACCTCAGCGACGTGTTTGCCATGAACGGCACGCCACGCCAGTTGCTCGTGAGCATCGCGCTCGGCAAGCGTTTCAAGGTGGAGGACCTTGACGATTTCTACGCCGGACTGCGCCAGGCTTGCGACAGATGGAACGTTGACATCGTGGGCGGCGACACATGTTCGTCGTTGACAGGACTCGCCATTAGCATCACATGCGTTGGCGAGGCTCCAAAGAAGGATATAGTTTACCGCAGTGGAGCTAACGAGACAGACCTTATATGCGTCAGTGGTGACCTTGGAGCCGCATACATGGGCCTGCAACTTCTTGAGCGAGAGAAGACGGTGTACTACAAGCAGATAGATGACCTCAACGCGAAGATAAGGCAGGCAAAGAAGGATGGTAACGAAGAGCTCGTGAAGCATCTGCAGCAAGAGGGCATGAAGATTATCGACTTCCAACCCGACTTTGCCGGACGCGAGTATCTCTTGCAAAGGCAACTGAAGCCTGAGGCGCGCGGCGACATCATCCAATTGCTGCATGAGAACAATATCCACCCAACCGCCATGATGGACATTTCTGATGGCCTGTCATCTGAATTGCTCCACATCTGCCACCAAAGCCATTGCGGTTGCCGTGTCTATGAGAAGAACATTCCAATCGACTATCAGACGGCGGTCACGGCAGAGGAGTTTAACATGAACGTCACCACTTGTGCCATGAATGGCGGCGAGGATTATGAGTTGCTCTTCACCTGTCCGATTGGCGACCACGACAAGCTCGACGCCCTTGAGAGTCGTGGCATCAAGCAGATCGGATATATCACGAAGGAGGAACTTGGTTGCCGCTTGATCTCTCGCGGCGACGGTCAGGAGTTTGACATCACCGCACAAGGGTGGAACCCCTTGAAATAAACTATAGCTCTCAGCTAAAACTTTTACAAGACGAAAAGATAGGGCTGGATTCCAAACGAGGAGTCCAGCCCTATTTGCTGTATGCTCGGCATGAGTATTGTCTAACGGGTGAAAGTCCCGAGTAAGCCCTAATAGCGGGAATTACATAGCC
>CAVHEN010000050.1:0-7530 GCA_963635115.1 Oscillospiraceae bacterium
CGCTCGGGCAAGTGGAACTCGCTCACCAACGTGCAGACCGACGGCACCCACACCTACACGCTCAACGGCAAGGACGAGGGCGACCAGATGACGGTCTATGGCAACCGCCAGTGGAACTTCAAGGAGAAGTTGACCTACCAGCTCAACAAACACACGTCGCTCACGGGGCGTGCCGGCTACTACTTCCACGAGCGCAACTCATCGGCGATAGCCAACGACCGCGCGCGCGACTTCAGCGGCGGCCTGCGCTTTCTCACGACGCTCGCCGGCAACAACCAGCTCGACATTGCCTACTCCTTCGACCGCTACGACAAGAGCGACTACTACAAGGAGATAAAAAAAGACTTCATCGACTACAAGAACGTGCAAAACTCCTTGCGCGCCCTCTATACCCACCACCTTATCGACGCGTTGGCGCTGACGGTAGGCGGCGACGCCATGATAGACTACCTGATGACCTACCAGTTCACCGACGACGGCAACCGCAAGCAGTACACCGCCGACGCTTTCGCGCAGGCCGACTGGGCGCTGTCAGAACACTGGAACATCGTGGCAGGCGCGCGTGCCGACTATTTCTCCAAGACGGGGTGGAAGGTGACGCCCAAGCTCGCCGCCATGTTTCGCACGGGCCATCTCAATGTCCGCGGGTCCTATTCCGGCGGATTCCGCGCGCCGACGCTGAAGGAGATGTACATGGACTTCAACATGGCAAACATCTTCAACATCTACGGCAATCCGAACCTCGGGGCGGAGAACTCCCACTCGTTTGCCCTCTCCGGCGAGTATGCCAAGAGCCGCTACTCGTTCACTGCCACAGCCTACTACAACATCGTCAACAACGAGATAACCACCATCTGGGACAAGAGCCTTGAGAACGGCAAGGGCGCCATGGTCTACCAAAACATCGATGGCCGCAACCTTCTCGGTGTCGACGTGTCGCTCATGGCGCGCTACCCGTGCGGTCTGGGCGGCAAGCTGAGCTACTCTTACTTCCACGAGTACACGCGCCACGGCAAGCCAAACACGTCCGACACGCGCCCGCACTCCCTGACCGCCCGCCTCGACTACCACAAGACGCTGCGAGGCTACGAGATCGACGCCGCCCTGACGGGCCGCTATCTCTCCACGGCCCACTATCACGAGCTGCAGTCGGGACAATACGACACCTACGTTGAGGCTTCGTCGCCAGCCTATTCCATATGGAAGTTCACGCTCACCCAGCGCTTCTGCCAGGCGTGGCGACTGATATTGTCCGTCGACAACATCTTCAATTACCGTCCCAAGAAGTATGCCTACAACTCGCCCTTGAATGGCGGAACGTCGTTCTCCGTTGGCGCGTCGGTAGACGTGGAGCGGATCTTCAAGAAGAAATAGGCGGAAGTCATCGTGACAATAAACATGCAACTATCACCAAACAAATGAAAATAAACGGAATTATACAAAAACTCAAGTCCGTGCGTTGGACACGCCGCCGCGTCCTGAAGGTCGTTGGCTGCCTTGCCTTGCTGGTCGCCCTCGTGGAGTTCTACTCCATCTGGCTCAGCCGCACGAAGATTGCCTTCGTCAACTTCCAGCCCATATCGCTGCAAGGATTCTCGCAGGCCAACGACAACCCGATGATCTCGCTCGCCGACGTCTCGACCAAGGACATAAAGAAACTTGGGCGCTACGACATCGTGTTCGTCAACGGCATGGGACTCAACATCACCGCCGAGCAACGCGAATATGTCAAGAAGCTCGCCGAGAGCGGAACGCCGGTCTATACGACCATGGCGACAAACCCCGACAACAACATCTCAAACCTCACCACGTCGGAGCTCGTCATGGTGCAGGAATACATGATGTATGGCGGCAAGAAGAACTACCGCTCGCTGCTGTCGTTCATGCGCCACAACATCGACGGGAAGATCATCTTCACCGGAAAGGCGGAGAAGCCGCAGAACAAGCCCAACGACTACCTGTACTATCCTGCCGACAACGCCGACGCCGACGAGCATGAGTTCCTGACGGTGAACGCCTACGAGCAGTTCATGCGCGCGCATGGCCTCTGGCACGAGGGAGCGCCGAAGATCATGGTCTCGGGTCAGATCACCGACCCTTCCGACCTCATCCGCGCCCTCGCAAAGACGGGCAAGTACAACGTCTACCCGGTCTCATCCATGACCAAACTGCAGGACTACGCGGAGAAAATCCGCCCCGCTGCCATCATAAACCTTGCCCACGGACGGCTTGGCGACGACATGGTGGCGTGGCTCAAGCAGACCAACACGCTGCTCTTTGACCCGCTCACCATCAACGACCTCAAGGAAAACTGGGAGGCCGACAAGCTCGGCATGGCGGGCGGATTCATGTCGCAGAGCGTCGTCATGCCCGAGATCGACGGTGCCATTCGCACCTCGGCGCTCTTCGCGCAGCGCAAGGACAAGAACGGGCTCTTGCAGCCTTACGCCATTCCCGAACGTCTGCAAACGTTCTTGCAGACCCTCGCCCACTATATCGACCTTCGCACCAAGCCAAACGCCCAGAAGCGCGTGGCGGTGGTCTACTTCAAGGGCCCCGGCCAGGCGTCGCTCGTGGCAAGCGGAATGGACGTGGTGCCATCGCTCTACAACATGCTCTCGCGCTTGAAAGCCGAGGGCTACAACGTGGCAGGCCTTCCCGCCACGGTCGCGGAGTTTGCCCAGCAGATAAGGCAGCGTGGCATGCTCTTCAACTCTTTCGCCGCGGGCGACGCCGAGAAGTTCATGAAGACCGGCAGTCCCCAGCTCGTCACGAAGCAGCAATACGACGCGTGGGCGGCGCAATCGCTCCGCAAGGACAAGGTTGCCGAGGTCGACAAGGCGTTTGGAGCTTTCCCGGGCGACGCCAACTTGCTGAAGACCGCCGACGGGCGGCTCGCCTTCGCATGCCTTCGCTATGGCAACGTGGCGTTGCTGCCGCAGCCCATGGCTGGCGAGGGCAAGGACGAGTTTAAGATTGTGCACGGCACCGACAAGTGCCCGCCCCATTCCTATATCGCCCCTTACCTTTGGATCCAGCACGGCTTCCGCGCCGACGCGCTCATCCACTTCGGCACCCACGGCTCCCTGGAGTTCACGCCTCGCAAGCAGGTGGCTCTCAGCAACGAGGACTGGCCCGATCGCCTCGTCGGCGCTCTCCCACATTTCTATGTATACACAATCGACAACGTGGGCGAGGGCATGATAGCCAAACGACGCTCCTACGCCGACATCATAAGCTACCTAACGCCGCCGTTCCACGAAAGCGGCTTGCGTGAAACATACAAGCAACTTTCCGAGAAAATCAGGCAGTTCGACTCCGCCAAGTGCGACAAGCAACAACTGCGCAAGGACATAAAAGCCCTCTCCGTGAAGCTCGACCTCTGCAAGGACCTTCGTCTCGACGCCAATCTCGCCAAGCCGCTTACCGACGATGAGGTGGCGCGGATAGAAAGCTACGCCGAGGAGATAACCAACGAGAAGGTCACGGGCACTCCCTACACGATGGGCGTGCCATACGCCGACGCCGACATACGCACGTCGGTCTTTGCCATGACCACCGACCCCATAGCCTATTGCCGCTACAACCTCGACCGCATGCGCGGACGCGTGGGCAAGCTCGGCAAGGCGGCGTTCAACGACCGCTACCTGTCGGCAGCCAAGCAGACCGTGGCGAGCCTGTACGCAAACCCCTCGGGTGTGAGCGACCAAGCTATCTGCAAGGTGGCTGGCGTCACCGAGGCTGAGCTGCAAAAGTCGCGCGAGGTCATCGCGTGGAAGAACGCTCCCAAGGGCATGCTCGCCATGATGATGGCGATGTCGAAGAAGCAGAAGGACGCCGAGGGCGGCGGAAAGAAAGCCGCCAAGGACGGCATGGCGGCGATGATGGGCAAGATGGCGAACGCCAGCAACGAGGTGCCGCAGGCGAAGAACAACCCGATGGCGAAGTTCATGCGCCACCAAATGCGCAAGATGCTTGCCAAGGGCGACCCGTCGCAGATGATCGAGGTGGCACGCAAGATGGGCGCGCCCGAAGCCGCACTGAAGAAGATGAGCGCGGCCATGACCAAGAAGAAGGGCGGCATGATGGGTGGATCGTCCAAGCCAAAGTATAACCGCAAGGAGGTGGAAATGGCTGAGGCCATCAGCCAGGTGGAGACGGCTCTGAAGAACGTGGGTGCCTATCGCCAGATGCTCCACGACAGTCCGCAGGCTGAGCTCGCCTCCATCAGCAACGCCTTGAAGGGCGGCTACACGGCTCCGTCGCCCGGCGGCGACCCGATAGTGAACCCCAACACGTTGCCCACGGGCCGCAATCTCTTTGCCATCAATGCCGAGGAGACGCCTACGGAAGACGCGTGGGAGAAGGGCGTGGCGCTTGCCAAAGCCACTATTGTCGACTACCGGAAGGCGCACAAGGGTCAGTATCCGCGCAAGGTGAGCTACACCTTGTGGTCGGGCGAGTTCATCCAGACGGGCGGCGCCACCATCGCCCAGGTGCTCTACATGCTCGGTGTTGAGCCTGTGCGCGACCGCTATGGGCGCGTGAACGACCTGAAACTCATTCCGTCGAAGGAGCTTTGCCGCCCGCGCATCGACGTGGTGGTGCAGACTTCGGGCCAGCTGCGCGACCTTGCCGCCTCGCGCCTGTTCCTCATCAACCGTGCCGTGCAGATGGCAGCCGCAGCCAGCGACGACAAGTATGGCAACATGGTGAAGGATGGCGTGGACGAGTCGGAGCGTTACCTCATTGACAAGGGCGTGCCGCCAGCCGAGGCGCGCGAGATCTCGAAATACCGCGTGTTCGGTGGCGTGCAAGGTGGCTACGGCTCGGGCATACAGAGCATGGTGGAGAAGGGCGACGCTTGGGACAACGACAAGCAGATAGCCGACCAATACATAAAGAACATGGGCGCGTTCTACGGCGACCAGGAACACTGGGAGGCTTATGCCGACGACGCGTTCGGTGCCGCGCTGACCCGCACCGACGTGGTGATGCAACCGCGCCAGAACAACACGTGGGGCGCGCTGAGCCTCGACCACGTTTACGAGTTCATGGGCGGCATGAACCTTGCGGTGCGCCAGGTGACGGGCAAGGATCCCGAGGCTTATTTCGCCGACTACCGCAACCGCAACGACTACAGAGTGCAGGACTCAAAGGAGGCAATAGCCGTGGAAGCGCGCACGAAGCTCTTCAACGAGAGCTACGTGAAGGAGTCGCTCAAGGGCGGCGCCACATCCACCGACGCCCTTGCCGAGATGGTGCGCAACACCTACGGCTGGAACGTGATGAAGCCAAAGGCCATCAGCAAGGACATGTGGAACGAGGTCTACGACGTGTACGTGAAGGACAAGTACAACCTTGGCGTGCACGAGAAGATGGGCGCCACCAACCCCGTGGCAATGCAGGAGATAACCGCCACCATGATGGAGACGGCACGCAAAGGCTATTGGAAGGCGTCGCCCGAGCAGCTCAAGCAGATTGCCAAGGTGCACACGGAGTTCACGAAGAAGTATGGCGCGAGCGGCTCGTCGTTTGAGGGAGGCAACCAGAAGTTGCAAGACTTCATAGCGAGCAACGCCGACGCAGCCGACGCCAAGGCCTACCGCCAGGACATGAAGGCGCAGAGCCAGACCGTGGCAGACCAAGGCGCGAAGGGCATGGTGATGAAGAAGCAGACCGTGCAAAGCGGCGAGCAGATGGAGAAAACGGGCTTCAACGGGCTCTACGTTGTGGGCATCGTGCTCGTGGTGTTCGTCGCCCTCGCCATCGTGATACGCAACAAGCGCAAGAAACTCTGACACGATATGGAAATACTGATATACACATTGATGGTCTTCATCCTGCTGAGCTGCGGCTTCAAGCTCAGCCACTGGGGCTGGACGGCGCGCGTAGTGTTCGGCGCGTTGCTTGCCGCCTTCGTGGTGTGGAGCGAGCAATACGCCGTGCAGCAATCGAAGACGCAGCTTGCCGACTATCTCGCCAACGTCGCCGCGTTGCAAAACATGGCGGTCATCGTGACCATCGACTCGGTGTTCTGCTTCGGCCATGCCTTCTGCTACTTCCAGGACAGGTACGCAGCGGGAGAAAAGCCGAAGTGGTGGCTCACCATCTTGAAGTGGTATCCCTCGCTGCTGATGTTCCCCGTGACGTTCTACGCCTTCACGCAGACGCTGTTCGTGGCAGTGGGTGTCGACTTTGCCATCACCACATGGGCGTTTGCCGCGGCTTGTCTCATAGGCTTGCCGCTCATTGCCGAAGGTTGCAAGTGGCTCGTGCCCGAACGAGACGGACGCGTGGAGATGCAGCTTCTCTCGGGCTGCTTCGTGTGCGTGCTCGGACTGATATCCACCGAAAGCGGCAAGATGGTGTACAAGGTGCAGGAGGCGAAGACCGACTGGCACATGATAGCCGTGGCAGTGGGCATTTTCGCCGTGCTGTTCGCGCTCGGCGTCATAATAGACAGAATAAAATACAGACTAAAACGATAATAAACAAAAACAATGGAAATCATTTCGAAAGCCCTGTTCGGCATAGCCAACTCGCTGCTCATACCGGACGTCATACTTCTCATAGTGTTCTTCTTCCGCGCCCTCATCCTTGTGGGCGGAACCTACAACAACTTCATGGTGCGGCGCAAGAACTCACGCGTGTTCGACGAGAAAATTAAGTCGCTCACCCCTGCCGGCCTCGCGGAGCTGAAGGCGCTGTTGCCTGAGAAGAACAACTCGGTGTTCACGCAGTATCTCGCCGACATACTCGACAACAACGACTCGGAGGACTATTCCGACTACATACTCACTCGCTACGAGACGGAGGTGCAGAAAGATGTCAATCTCTCTCGACTCCTCACCAAGCTCGGTCCGGTGCTCGGCCTCGTCGGCACCCTTATCTCCATGTCGCCAGCCCTCGTCGGCCTGTCCACGGGCGACATCTCGGGCATGGCCTACAACATGCAAGTGGTGTTTGCCTCTACCGTCGTGGGTCTCGTCATCAGTGCTGTCGGCCTTGCCACTTGCCAGCTGAAGCAGCGCTGGTATGCCAAGGACGTGAACAACCTTGACCGCGTGTGCCGTGTGGTAAACGGCGCGGGCAAGCAGAACGCTAACACCCAGAGCAAGGAGGTGCAGGCATGAGCAGGCGCAGACGTAGAATGGGCTTCCTCGGTGAGGACGATGGCGACCCGTTGAGCGTTGTCGTCAACCTGTTCGACGTGGCGATGGTGTTCGCCGTGTCGCTCATGGTGGCAATGGTCATGCACATGAACATGACGGAGGTGTTCGGCAAGGAGGATTACACCATCGTGAAGAACCCGGGCAAGGACAACATGGAGATAATAACGAAGGAAGGCAAGGAGATAAACACCTACAAGGCGTCGGGCGAGAGTGCCAGCGGCAAGGGCAAGCAAGGCAAGCGCCTCGGCACCGCCTACCAGTTGGAGAACGGCCAGATAATATACGTGCCGGAGTAAGGCTTTCCATGCACACCGATTGTTTCCATGCGGATTTATCTTTTCCTGCATGGTTGCAT
>CAVHEN010000050.1:7608-25095 GCA_963635115.1 Oscillospiraceae bacterium
ACGGGGTTGTGTTTTTCTTCACACGGCTGCATCTTTTTCCTCACACGGATTTTAAAGATTTAAAAGATGTCGGCTTCGCCGATTACGCCTACCCTTATGGCATCCAATGCGGATGCTTTGCAGGGGCGGGTCTTGTGCCCGCCCGCTCGCCGAACGGCATAAAACCATGTTCATCCACATGGGTTGCGGACGGGCACAGGGCCCGCCCCTGCACGCCGCGCCGCATAAATCCATGTTCATCCACATTGGTTGCGGACGGGCACAGGGCCCGCCCCTGCACGCCGACCCACCGCGTAGCGAATAGCGTAGCAATCTTTTAAATCTTTAAAATCCGTGTGAGGAAAAATTATTCCGTGTGGAAAGAACGGTGTGCCATGCGGTTTGCGGACGGGCACAGGGCCCGCCCCTGCAAAGCATTGTGAATCAGAGCATCACGCCATGCCTATAATTGCGTCTTGCCTCTGCGCCGCAACCGCATTGCCGTTGCGCCGTAACCGCGATGCCCTCACGCCGCAATCGCGATGGCTTTGCGCCGCGATCGCGAAACGGTGCCGACGGCGCACTATAACCTGCTCGCCGCGTGCCCCGAACTGTTTAAACATTACAATACGAGAGCGAGGACGTGCCAAATGTATGACACGCCCTCGCATTCTATATAATCGTCAGTACTATGTTTATCGCCTTGTGGTCAAGCCCTGCTTGCTTGCGCTCACTGGGGTCACGACGTCGGAGCCGAAGCTGCGGCTCGTGCCAGCCAGTGCCCTTGTAGCTTTCTTCGCGCTGTTGTTCTTCACGGGCAGGAGGTTGATGTAAATCATGTCGTTGTTGTTTGTGCCGAGCATGTATCCCTTGAAGCACTTGTTCTCCTTAAGGTAGAAGCCGTGCTCTCTTGCCGAGGCGTCCATGACAAAGGCGCTCCTCTTGTCCGTGAGGTACTTGATGTGGATGTCGCCCGTCTGCTCGTCGAGATACCAGTTGAACTTCAGCGGAGTGTTCTGCTGGTCCACTTTGCCTTTGCTGTCGAGGGTGTAGTCGATCTCCGTGCCAGTGCCTTTCAATGCGCTGCTGTTGTTCCTCACGAAGGTCATGTTGGCATAGAAGGTGTCTTGCTCTCCGGTGTCGCCGTTGGTGTAAGTCATCTTGCCATCCCATTCGCCCTGCAGCACCTCAGCCTCGTCGTAGATTGAGCTGCCGTCGTCTTGGCCGCCGCCATGGTCGTAATAGTTGTCGTTCCAGCCCCAGTCGCTATCGTTGTAGCCATACCACCACGGCTCGTCGTTGCCATACCAGTTCCAGGGATCTTCGTCACAACTTGTGAAGAGAGTGGGGACAGCCATCATTATTGCGGCTGCCATAAGGATAAAGTTCTTTTTCATGGTGTATTCCTTTTTAATGTTTCTTTCTGGTTGCAAAGATATGCAGAATCAATGTAAGCGTTGGTATCTTTTTCCTATTGCTCATGGGAAAATCCCTAAAAATATTCAGCCTGTTGGGTGTATGTGGCTTTTTTTTTGTAAGTTTGCAACCACAAAATTCAAACAAGACAAAAAAAGAATAGAAAGAAAATGAGAACTGTTTACGAATACTCCGTGAAGGATCGCAAAGGCAAGGACGTGTCGCTTCGGGAGTATGCCAATGAGGTGTTGCTTATTGTCAACACTGCCACAAAATGCGGATTCACGCCACAATACGAGGAGCTGGAGAAGCTCTACGAGAAGTATCACGCCCAAGGCTTTGAGATTCTCGACTTCCCTTGCAACCAGTTTGCGCAACAGGCGCCTGGCACGGACGAGAGCATCCATGAGTTTTGCAAGCTCACCTATGGCACGGAGTTCCCGCAATTCAAGAAGATTAAGGTCAACGGCGACGACGCCGACCCCCTCTATAAGTTCCTAAAGGAGCAGAAAGGCTTTGCGGGCTGGGACGAGACACACCCAATCTATCCCATTCTTGAGAAGATGCTCTCGGAGGCAGACCCCGACTACAAGGAGAAAGCCGACATCAAGTGGAACTTCACCAAGTTCCTCGTCAACAAGAAGGGCCAAGTGGTGAAGCGCTACGAGCCCACGGAAAAGATTGAGCACATAGCGGGCGACATTGAGGAGTTGCTCAAATAAGTTGTTTATCCCCCAATCCCTACATTAATGGAAAGAACAAAATGCCTTATCATAGGCAGTGGACCGGCAGGCTACACAGCTGCCATCTATGCCGGCCGTGCCAATCTCAACCCCGTGGAATATGCGGGCTTGCAGGTGGGCGGACAGCTCACGCAGACCACCATCGTGGAGAACTTCCCTGGCTATCCCGACGGCGTTGACGCCAACCAGATGATGATGGAGCTTCGCCAGCAGGCTGAGCGCTTCGGGGCAGACGTGCGCGATGGCATTGTCTCCGACGTGGACCTCAGCAAGAAGCCTTATGTGGTGACCATCGACAATGGCACGACCATTGAGGCGGACACCATAATCGTGGCGACTGGAGCCTCGGCGAAATACCTTGGACTGGCCGACGAGACCAAATACAACGGCCAGGGCGTCTCTGCCTGTGCCACGTGCGACGGATTCTTCTACCGCAAGAAGGTTGTGGCAGTAGTGGGCGGTGGCGACACGGCTTGCGAGGAGGCCAACTATCTCGCACAGTTGGCAAGCAAGGTCTACATGATCGTTCGCAAGCCTTACCTTCGCGCCTCCGACATCATGAAGCGCCGCGTGGAGGGCAACGAAAAGATCGAGATTCTCTATGAGACCAATACCCTCGGCCTGTATGGCGAGAATGGGGTGGAGGGCGCCCACCTCGTTTGGAGAAAGGGTGAGGCAGACGAGAAGAAATACGACCTGCCCATCGATGGCTTCTTCCTCGCCATTGGCCACAAGCCCAACACCGACATCTTCCGCGGCAAGCTTGATATGGATAGCGTTGGCTACATCAAGACCGAAGGCGACACGCCGCGCACGAGCGTGGAGGGTGTGTTCGCCGCTGGCGACTGCGCCGACCCCAACTATCGTCAGGCCATTGTCGCCGCTGGCAGCGGATGCAAGGCCGCGATGGAGGCAGAGCGCTATTTGGCTAAGTAAATAACCGCTATCGCAACCGAAAGCCCATTGGCAGGGTCAAGTCTTTTAATGCTTGGCCTGCCAATGGGCTTGCTTTTTGGATATGCGCCAAAATGCTAAGAATGACCACGGTACGCAGGTCTTTTAACACGTTTGAAAAGAATATTTCACGTTTCTGCACATCTATGTGAATAAAATTAAGTAATTTTGCAATGTATTTAAGGTATAATGGGCTTTTGCTCCTTAATAAGTATTAGTTTCTTTAATTATTTTTTCATCTTATGCAGAAAAGACTGCTATTCCTGTTCATGCTGTTGGTGAGTTTCACAACGGCAATGATGGCGCAGATCACAACTTCCGGCATGAGTGGTAAGGTTACCGCTGATGGCGAGGAGGTTATCGGAGCCACAATTGAGGTCGTGCACGTGCCTTCAGGCACGAAGTATCAGGCCGTGACCAACGCTAAGGGCTTGTATGCCATCAATGGTATGCGTCCTGGCGGACCCTACAGTGTGAAGGTAAGCTACATTGGGTACCAAACCAAGAGCTTCACCGACGTGAATCTTCAGCTCGGACAGACCTACAACCTTAACGTATGGCTCAACGAGGACGCCCAGCAGCTTGGCGAGATCGTAGTCAACGCTAAGGCCACAAAGTTCACCACCGAGAAGACTGGCGCCTCTACCAACATCGACAACCAGATGTTGCAGAACATGCCTTCAGTGAGCCGTAGCATCACCGACTACACACGCCTCTCTCCTTATGGCGGCAACGGCATGAGCTTCGCGGGAACTGACGGACGTACTGCCAACTTCACCGTCGACGGTGCAGACTTCAACAACAACTTCGGTCTTAGCTCAAACCTCCCTGGCGGTGGCAATCCTATCTCTATCGATGCCATTCAGGAAATGCAGGTCGTGATTTCTCCATTTGATGTTCGCCAGACCAACTTTGTTGGCGGTGGCGTTAACGCCATCACCAAGTCGGGCACCAACACCTTCCGTGGCACTGCTTACGTTTATCACCAGAACGAGCAAATGCGTGGCGACGCAGTGGACGGCGAGCAGATCTCCGGCGCACGCGAGAAGGACCGCTCTACCACTTACGGCTTGACTTTTGGCGGCCCAATCATCAAGGACAAGCTCTTCTTCTTCGTCAATGGCGAGATGACGCAGATCCCCACCATCGCAAACCGTTGGCGTGGCTCTGAGGACGGCAAGGCCGACGCTGACAATTATATCTCACGCACCACGCTTGCCGACCTTGAGAAGGTCTCCAACCACGTGAAAAACAAGTACGGATACGATACTGGTTCTTGGACAAGCTTCCCTGCCGACAAGAAGAACTACAAGGTCTTGGCGCGCTTGGATTGGAACATCACCGACCAACATCACCTCTCTTTGCGTTACAACTATACCAAGAACGAGAACTGGTTGGCTCCTAATGCCTCCTCAATGGACGGCGGCACGCGCTCGTCTTACGGCCGCACATCGCAGATGGCCATGGCTTATGCCAATGCAATGTATTCGCAGGAAAACAAGGTGAAATCTTTCTCATTTGACCTCAACAGCCGTTTCACAAACGACTTGAGCAACCAGCTCCTCCTCACTTACTCCAAGCTCGACGACGTTCGTGGCACTAAGTCTTCAGAGTTCCCCTTCATCGATATCCTTGATGGCAACGGAACTAACTATATCTCTCTCGGTGAGGAGCTCTTCACCTACAACAACGCTGTGCACAACAACGTGTGGAACGCAAAGGACGACGTGACGTGGTATCTCGGCGCACACAAGCTGCTCGGCGGCGTGAGCTTCGAGCACCAGATGGCAGACAACTCTTACATGCGCAATGGTACGGGCTATTATCGTTACAACTCTCTCGACGACTTCCTCAACGGAGGCACTCCTGAGATCGTGGCCCTTACTTATGGCTACAACGGCGAGCAGAGCCCAACCGCGCGCGTACAATATAATAAGGTGGGTATCTATCTCCAAGACGAGTGGCAGGCTTCACCAAAGCTGAAGCTGACATATGGCCTTCGCCTTGACGATCTCTTCTTCAACAATGGCGACTTGATGACCAACAACGCCATTTATAATCTCGACTACGACGGCCGCCACATCGACACAGGCAAGTGGCCTTCATCAAAGGTTATCTTCTCGCCCCGCGTAGGTTTCACTTGGGACGTGATGGGTGACCAGAGCCTGAAGGTGCGCGGTGGCACGGGTCTCTTCACGGGCCGTTTGCCTCTCGTGTTCTTCACAAATATGCCAACCTACTCTGGTATGGTTCAGTACAACTCCGTGATAAACGCTTCAACGACTATCGGTCAGTACACGAACAACCAGGTGGTGTTCAATAAAGGCTATGAGAACTATAAGGGAACATACACTGTTGACGCCAAGAACAACGTCCACGTCGATATGTCACAGTTCAACGGCGGACTCGTAAGCGAGAACGGTCAAGCAAGCCGTCAGGCACTGCTCAACAAGCTGGCAAGCCTTGGCTATCCCACGACTATCTCTCCTGAACAAGGCACACTGCCTTCGTATGTTTCAGCTGTTGACCCCAGTTTCCACATGCCAGAGGTATGGAAAACTTCACTTGCCGTCGACTATGTGGTGCCAGTGGGCTTCCCATTGACAGTCACAGCTGAGGGTATCTTCAACAAGACCGTGTATGGCACGGTGCTCAACGACTGGGCTGTGCCAGACGTGAAGGGCTTCGCCCGCTTCAACGGCGCTGACAGCCGTCACATCTACCCGAGCGGTTACCTCACAAACCTCCACGCTTATGTATTGGAGAACACACACAAGGGTTACGGTTGGTCGTTCAACCTCTCTGCTACGGCAAAGCCTTGGGAGTGGATGGACCTCTACGCAAGCTACACGCACACCGCAAGCAAGGAGCTGACCGGCATGCCTGGCTCAAGCGCCTCTTCCGTGCTCAACTACATGGCAACTGTTGATGGACCTACGGCAGTCAAGCTGCACAACTCAGAGTATGTGGAGCCAGACCGCGTGGTGGCATCTTTGAACCTTCACGACAAGTGCGGCAACCACTACAGTTTCATCTACGAGGCTTGGCGCGGAACCTACAACTATAGCTTCATGACCCAGAACGACATGAATGGTGACGGCTACAACTATGATGCCATCTATATTCCTCGCGACAACGAAGTGGGTGTCGGCACTGGCGACTTCCGCTTCAAGACACAAGACGACATGGATCGTTTCATGGCCTTCTTGCACAACAACAGCTATCTGAAGAAGCATCAAGGCGAGTATGCTGAGGCTTACAGCTACTACTCTCCGTGGGTGCATCGCGTGGACTTCAGCTACAAGCACGACTTCAAACTCAACGTCGGAAACACAAAGCACACCTTGCAGCTGAGCTTCGACATGAAGAACGTCCTCAACTTCTTCAACTCAAAGTGGGGCGTGGCAAAATATCTTAACCCATCACTTGGCTCCGACGGCGCTCGCGTGCTGAAGTATGAGGGCGTTGACGCTCAGGGCTATGCCACATTCTCTACACCTGCAGCAGTCAGCGGCAACACCCAGAGCTGGACTTACTACCATGCCATTGGCCAGTGCTGGTACGCTTCAATAGGTTTGAAATACTACTTTAACTAATCAGGAATCATGAAGATTAAACATATTTTCGCTATTGCCGTAGCAGCCGTCGCGTTCGCGAGTTGCTCCAACGACTACGAGGTTGAAAACCCCAAAGGCCTGACGGTAAGCTCATCTTACGTGTCCCTTCCCGTTGCGGGAGGTGAGAACACGATTACCATCAACTCCAACGAGGCTTGGACACTCGATACCGTTGGTACGGCAATCAAGGGTAAGTCGTGGCTTGAGTTCTCTTCTCTTAGCGGCAACGCAGGAGAGAGCAAGCTGACCATAAAGGCTGACGCCAACGATGGCGGACGTTCCGCTGAGTTTAAGCTCATCAGTGGCAGCAATGTCCAGCGCATCAACATCATCCAGGGTCTCCCAGTGGCAACTGCCGCAACATGCGCTGAGGTGATTGCCGGACCAGACGCCAAGACTTACTTGGTGACAGGTACCGTGACGGCAATTGCCAACACCACTTACGGCAACTTCTACCTTGAGGACAAGACGGGCAAGGTCTATATCTACGGCACGCTCGACAAGAACGGCAACGAGAAGAACTTCGCAAGCCTCGGCATCGACGTTGGCGACGAGGTGACCGTGTCTGGTCCTAAGACAACCTATGGCTCTACGGTGGAGCTTGTGAACGTCAGCGTGACCAAGATCACGAAGTCGCTCGTGAAGGTAGACTCTGTATATGTAGGCGGCGTGCAGTCGAGCAACTTGCCTCTCGAAGGCGGCGAGGCCACTGCTTACGTCACTTGCAAGGGCAATGGCCTTACCGTGACAATACCTGAGGACGCTAAGTCATGGCTGTCTATGTCGGCATTGAACCAGAGCAGCCAGAGCGCCGTTATCACCTTCAAGGCCGCGGCCAACAACGGTGGCGCACGTTCGGCAACGGTGACCTTCACTTCTGGAAAGTCTACCGTGACATCAACAATCACGCAGGATGGCGCTATCAAGGAGGTTAACCTTGGCGAGTTCGTGGCTGCCGCTGAGGATCAGAGCCAGTATCGCATCACAGCCCTCGTGTCGAAGGTTGATGCCAAGGGCAACTTCTGGATTCAAGACTACACCGACCTTTCTGGCACCATTGAGGCTTACAAGCCTTCTGGCAACACCAGTGGCATCAAGGTTGGCGACATCGTGACCGTTGTCGGCACACGCAGCTCTTACAAGGGCGTCGCCCAAATCGGCAGCCCTGTGGTTGAGAACGTTGAAAGCGTAAAGGCGATAAGCCTCGGCGAATTCAATGATCAGGCTGATGGCACAATGGTTATCATCAAGGGTAAAGTCGGCGAAGTGAAGAACGATAAGTATGGCAACTTCTACCTTGAGGACGAGACAGGCAGTGTCTATGTCTATGGTCTCTATGGCTATGGAGCACCTAAGGGTACAGACCGTCAGAACTTCATGGCTGCTAATGGCATTGCCGCAGGCTCAACTATCACGGTCGTAGGTCCCAAGACTACCTTCAACGGTGTCATCGAGCTCAATGGCGGTTACTTCGTGTCAGCTGAGTAACGATCCATACAAACAGATTAATAAAGGGTGCGCAAGCACCCTTTTTGTTTGATTCGCACGATCGCAGGCTTATCGGAAGTAGATGCGGCCCCGTGTCGAGGCAATTGGTGAAGAATCACCATGCCAAAAATCTTCGTTTGCCCTTGCGCCGCAATCGCGCCGCGTTCACGTCGCAACCGCATTGCCCTTGCGCCGTAATCGCGATGCCTTTACGCCGCAACCGCACAGCGATGAAATATGCATCGACAAGCCTTAACACACGCGAATCAACATAGAACAACAGAAAACCAATGTGCAGCGGAATGCCGCACATTGGTTTTTTAACTAATTGGACACCGTGACATGGCAAGGTCTATGAGCCAAACAGCCCTTTTTACCCTAATGTTGCGCAAGATAATGAAGAATTTTGCGCATTTAATATAATATTTATTCCGAAAGATGCGATATTTAAAATAATTGTTATACTTTTGCCCAATACAAATAGACACAAACACAACACGACATGAAACACAGATTATTCATCGCCCTTGTTGCCCTCACTATGGCAACAAACCTTTGCGCACAAGTGGAAAACAACGTCGTATACAGATGCGTACGCGGTACGCTCACCTATACTAAACCGGTAGACGCCAAGAAGGAAAGTGTAGGCAAGACGGTTGGCAAGATCTTCGGTAGCGTCTTGCAGGCCGCAGCAGGCACCGCGACGAGCAAGACGGATCATCCAGAATATGAGGACGCAGTGAAGGAAGCCATCCTCGCTGGCGTTGGTGGCGCGCGCCGTGTACGCATGGTAACCGAGCTCAATGAAGGCGAAAGTGCCATGTACTGCGACGCGTCGATCTCCACAATCTCTTGTACCACACGCGTCAACACATGGACAGGCGATGACAAGAAGCAACACGAGAGCACAGACTATTGCGGAAACATCGTTGGCACGGTGAACCTCAGGAGCACAATCACAGGAAATATAGTCGTTACCATTACGCTCAACAACAGCTCTTGGACCAGCGGATGGTGCGATACTGAAGACAAGGCCCTCGGCTATGCCATCAGTAGCATGAAGAGCTATATACGTTCGTCGATTAACGACGCCTTCCCCCTCTACGCCTCAATCGTAGAAGGCAAACGCTCCACTGAAAAGAAAGCCAAGGAGGTATATATCGACCTTGGAGAGAAATGGGGATGCTACAATGGACAACACTTTGATGTCTACACCGTAAAGATGGTTGCCGGCAAGGAAGCCAAGAAGCGCATCGGACAACTCAAGATCACGGAGACCATGGGCGACGATATCAGCGCTTGCAAGGTGCAAAGCGGTGGCGCTGACATCAAGGCTGCCATTGAGTCTGGCGAGAAACTCCTCATCACGAGCAAAGACTAACTGCCTCGCAGGTTACAGATTCCTTAGCCTTGCCGTGCTGCACTGCCCGTTGGTTAAAAGGCCATTCCGCAGTGAGGCATTGCAACTTCTAAGGAGCTTGTGACTGGTCACAGGCAAATATAACAGGGTGTAAATAAAATCCCCGAAAGTTTACTGTAAACTTTCGGGGATTTTATTTACACTTTTTTGGTTGCTTTGGTTTGTAGCTTTGCCATGTCGATTATCTTAGAACGGATAACCCACGGCGAAGTGGAGGCTTTGCGAGTCCTTGAACTTCCCGACATTGTAGAAGCCGCTCCTGTAGGGTACGTGCAGCCCGATGCCCCAGTCGAGGCGTAGCACGAGGAATCCCATGTCGTAGCGCACGCCCACGCCAGTGCCCAATGCCATTTCCTGAAGCACTTTCTTCATCTGGAACTTTCCGCCTATGCGATAGTCGTCGTTCTTTTTCCAAACGTTTCCGGCATCGAGGAAGATCGCGCCATAGAGGTTCCCGAAGAGCCGCGGGCGGTATTCAAGGTTAGCCAAGAACTTTATGTCGCCAGTTTGGTCAAGGTAATAGACTCCGGCTGAAGACGCGTCGTGATACGAGCCTGGGCCTATCGTCCTCACGGTGAAGGCGCGTATGGAGTTGGCGCCACCCACATAGAACTGCTCCGAGTAGGGCGCGTCCTCTGAGTTGCCATAGCTCCAGATCACGCCTGCGTCGATGTGTCCCACGAGAGTGGAGTGGGGCGAGAGCCACCACGTCTTTACCAGTTCGCTCTCTATCTTGAAGAATTGAGCGTAAGGGTTGCGGAACATCGTCTTGTTCTTTTCGTTCCATTTCTTTCCCGCGGCGAGATAACCCAGCGAGAGAACGTTTCCCGACTCCGATACCGTAGTCTGCCACCATAGCGGACTCTTGTGGTCGCTGGGCGACGTGTAGGTGTAGACATACTGCATGCGTGGTATGAACTGGTTGCGCATGGTGTAGTAGAGGTATGGGTTGGCGTTGAGCACGGAGTCGAACTCTGCCGAAGAGCGTCGCATGTAGTCGAAGGAGAAGCTGAGTGGCGCGAACTGGTGCTTACTCTGTGCCGAAGTCTGGAAGTCGTAAGCCCACTCGCCCGATACGATGTGGCGGGTGAAGAATGACGATCGCCTTATGATGTCGGACGAGAAGGTCAGCTTCGTGGTTAGCTGTGGTATGAACTGCGTGCGTCGGGCTTTCCTTATGAGCCTCTGTCTGGCCTTCGACGCCCAAGGCATGATGAGGCGTGGGAATGTGAGCGACGCGTCGATGCCATACTCATAGCTGTTTAGCTTAGACCCCGCGTTTTTCGCCTTGTGTCCCGTCTGCCACTCGTAGCTTCCCTTGAGGTTGATGTCGAGCAGCTCGCCGCCGTGGAATGCATTGCGCTTGGTCAAGCCCACGGTGATGCCAGGTCCTATGCGGTTGTTGGTCTTGCCCGTCAGGTTGCCTTGCACGTAGAAGTCGTATGGTTTGTCCAAGACGAGGTTGAGGTGCAAGTCGAGCGTATCGGCACGTCCGGTGGTATCGCGAGGGGCGAAGTTGAAGTCGACCATCGAGAATATGCCAGTCGATGCCAACTCATTGGCGCTTTCCTGATGGTTGAAATAGCTGTATGTGGCTTTTGGCATGAGGCGCATGTTCTTCAAGATGGTACCAAACCTTACGGGAGGCTTCTTGCCATTGAAGCGGATTGTGAAGTCGCGGAAGCTCAAACTGTCGCTTAGCACGTCGTTATAGCTCTTGTGCATGTCAATGCTTATTTTCCCGATATACCACTTTCTCGTTGCCATCGACGGTATGTTGCCGACTTCCTGGAATCGCAACAGCGCCTTGCCAGGCACGCTTACGGTGTCGGCGAGGTAGGAGGCGTAGGATGGTTGATAGTAGAAATAGCCATTGTTGCGAAACAGGTTGCTTATGCGCGAGCGCTCGCCATCGAGTGTCGTCACGTCAAAAGGGTCGCCGTTGTGCAGCTTGGCACTTGAGGCGGTGCTTGCCAATAGGCTGTCGGCTGCCGCTGGGAAGCCGATGTAGCGCAAGGAGTCGATGGTGAACAGTGGGCCCGTCTGCACCTTGTATTTTATCTTTGCCTCCTTGGCGTTTTTCTGTTCCAGCACCTCGTATTCAACGTTGCCCCGAAAATATCCGTGCGCCTGAAGCACGAGTTTTGCCACTTTCGCGCGCAAGGCAGGGTTTACCCACGACATGAGCACGGGGTTTGTGCCAAAGCTCTTGAGCATCCATTGAGAGAACCCATCGTCCTTGCCGGTGAACTCGTTCCACACCCACAAGCCTATTGGGAATGGCGAACGTATGCCCGAACCGAAAATAGCCCCGTTTGGAGCGGTGGCGAGGGCGGCATCTATCTCCTCCTTGGTAGAGGCGAAGTGGTCGTCTTTCTTGTCGGTGGCGTAGCTGATGCTTTCCACTCCTATGAAGAGTTGGTCGCCCTCCGGTATGCTTTTCGTCGAAGAGCAAGCGGAAAGGAGCATCCCTATGGGAAGGAGGTACAAGAGATATACCTTTTTCATCATGTTTACTGTGTGTTTGTCTTTGTTTGTGTGGAGTCGGGTGCCATGACGCTCGTGGTGCTCCTACGGAAGATATCTGAAAGCGAGCTGAGCTTCTTTCGCCAGAGGAAGCCGCCGCCGAAGCGAGAGACATTGCCCTCCAACCAGTCGTAGCTGTCGCGGATATAGAAGAGATTGAGATACATGTTCGACACCGGCGACACGCGATATTCTACCGATACGTTGTCGAAGAAGGTCTCATTGCTCATTGCCACGTCCGCGCCCGACGACAGTTTGCCGCCGATGCTCAGCTTCAGTCGGTTGTTCCAGAAGCGCCGTGCGAACTTGAACGAGTAGTCGGTGTGCAGCTGTCCCGTGCCGGTGAAGCTGTTGTCTATGCCGAATCCTATGTCGAGCGTGCGCAGTGCCTTGCCCGAAATCTGGTTTATCTGCGAGTTGAGGAATGCCGAGAGCGCTGAGTTCATGGAGAAGCTCGACGTGTTGCCGTCGGCGAGATACATGCCGGTGGTGAGCATCGTCACAGCCTGCTTGCCACGCTCTTCCACCGTCATTGCCTGGAGCTGGTTGTGGATGCTCATGTCTTCCGGTGCGTCGATGGTGAACTCCAGCCCCATGTTCTGAAGCGTCTTCGACACTTTCACTCCGCACGTGAAGTTTACAACGCGGCCGTTGCCCGACTCTGTGCCAACGGTCGACTTGGTTGTTTCCGTTGCGGTGAGCGAGAGACGAGGGTTCATTGGGTCGCCCGTGAACTCAATATATGAGTCTTGGGCAATGGTGAACGTCTTGAGAGGAATGACGGGTAGCTCGTATTTCATCTCGCCACTGTTTATGGTGTACCTGCCTCGCAATACGATGCCGTCGGCGGTGTTGTATTGCATTCGCATCTCGCCGCCGCCGATCACGTCGACATAGTTCGACTTCGAGGCGTTGAGATAACAGTCGATGTGCGCGCCCTCGTCGATGTTGAGCGACAAGTCCATGTTGAGGCCGGTGATCGGCGGTTGGTTGATAACGTCGTTGGTGGTGTCGCTGAAGTTGGTGAATTCAACGAGGTCTTTCAGCTGGTCGTCGGTGTTGAGGGGTGAATCCTTGAGGTTGTATTTCAGGTCGGTCGTGCCGAGCACGTCCACCACGCCCCTCACGCGCAAGTTGTCAATCACGCCCTGTGCTGTTCCGTTGAAGTTGACGAACGCCTTGCCGTAAGCCTCGGAGCGCGCGTTCTCCTTTGAGTCGATAAGCAGGTAGTTGGCGGCGCGCATCCTCACGTCGACCATCATCTTCGACAGGTCCGCAAAGTCGATAGAGCCGGATATGTTGAGTGGCGAGTCGTTGTGGGCGAAAACCTCGAAGTTCTCCAATATGATGTGGCTGTCCCTGATCGTCACGGGGTCATCGGTGAACCGTATCTCCATGCCGTAGGGGTCGGAGAACATGTAGCATGAGTCGAGGAACAGTTCGCCATTGGTGTCGGGCTGCGATGGCGAGCCTTTCAGCGTGAGCGTTCCCTCGGCATAACCCTTGAAGCCGAAGAGCCCGTCGGGCACGAAGCCGTTGATGAAGTCCATTGGCATGTGCGTCATGTCGAGAGTGGCATCCAGCACGCCCTTGCCCACGGAGAAGTAGGTGCCCTTGAGCGTGCCGAGCTCCTCGCCGTCCTTGGTGATAATGCCGTCGACATAGTGTCCTCCGCCTGATTGAGGCATATAGGTGAACTCTGTGCCGATATTGCCCAAGGCGCAATTGTTGTAGGTCAACTTGCCCAAGTTGGCAGATGACGACATGGTGATGTCTTCCTTTGTTTGCGTGAGATGGAAGTCGCCGTCGAGCACACCCGTGATGTTTGGTGCGTAAGGAATGACGGACAGGATCTTTCCAATGTCGAGCTTGTGGAGCGATGCCGTGATGTCTTGCAACGCCTCGGGGTCGTTGTCGTCGCTGTATATCTGGAGACCGGTGCCGTCGTCGGCGGTGAGTTTCACGTCTGCCTTAACGCGCTTGTTGTCGCCAAGGAAGATGTAGTTGCTGTCGTTGACCTCAAACGCCTTGTATCCGAGGATTGGCTTGCCGTCGAAGATGCGCATGTTGATGCCGCCATGCTTCATCTCCGCCATGAGGCTCAGGCTGACGCCCAGCTCTCCGTTGGCGTCGTAGACACGGGGCTTGATCCACGTGCCGTGGCCGGTGATGGCGCCGTCGAGGAAGGCGTGGAAGGGCAACTGGCTATTCTTGCCATTGTGCACCTCAAGGTTGTAGGTCATGTCCTTTTGTGCCGACGACAGGTTCAGGCGCGCCGTATCGATGGCAATGCTGTCGACAAGAATACCAAGAGCCTCGGCAAAGCCATTGATGCCGCTGGTTGGCGACGTCGTTACGTCCATATTGACAGACTCGAAGTCGATGCCGTAGTGGTGTAGAATCTGTGCCACGAAGTTGTTTGTGCCAGTCTGCAAGGTCAGTTGTAGGTGCGGTAGGCGTCGGCGCAACCTTTCCTGATCGATATACTTGTCTTGTATCTGCCGATGAAGCTCCGTCATGAAGGGCGTGACCGACTTGAACAACTTCTCGTAGCCACCAGACGCGTGGAGGTTGAGGTGGAAGTCGTTGCAGTCGGCAAGCGCGCGGGTGGTGTCGTTGTTGGTGTAGAGGTCAAACGACACGTCGTTGGGGCGCAGCTGACTGTTGCCACTTGTGACCGTGATGTCGGAGAACAGGCCTTTAACATCGTAATACTTGTCGAGATTGGTTGCCACGTCCACTTGCCCGCACACCGACACGGTCGTCGGCTCGTCCACAACGTGAAGTGCTTGCAGGTCGATGTGGGAGAGGTCGGCTATGATTGTGCACACGCTTGTCTTGTTCTTGCCAAAATGCAGTTGCGACAAAAGACCGTCGATCCCAATCTTGCCTTGCAAAGCCTTGTTGTGGCAATCGGCGTTTGCCACGAGGTGGCCAGCGTTGAGGCTTGCCGTCAGGTTTATGCCATCGAGATTGTACTTGTCGTATCCGAGGGCGTTGATGTTGACCGCCGCGCGCAGGTTGGTGCTCGACGAGAGGAAGTCGGTGCCGCAGCCGTGTGCCACTATCGAGCCCGTGAAAGGCTGCACGGGCTGATGCTTCAGGAAATGGGCTATCGGCATGCGACTCGACTTGATGTCGGCATCGTAAGCCATGCGCTTCATGTCGAGCGCCAGCGTGCCGCCGATGGAGCCCCCGCCTTGCGTGGCAGAGAACTTGGTGGCGAGCTGCTTGCCATCCAGCTTCACGTTGCCACGAAGGCCGATGCCGCGCGGTATGTTGATGTTAGACGTGACGCTCTTTGGCAACAGGGGCGTGATGAACGAGAGGTTGCTTGCCAAGGCGTTGACATTCATGTTGGCGCGAATGCTCGACGGGTTCGTCACGTTCGCCACAAAGCCATCCGCGTTTATCTTCATTATGCCAGGCATGGCGAGGTGCATGCCGTTGATGTGGAGCCGGTGGAGGTTTCCGCCGACCTTGCCGTCGACGACGAGTGGCACGCGTGGCCAGGCGTCGCAAACATCACGTGGAATGTAAGGCGAGGCGAGCGTCAGCAGGTCCTTGCTGCCCAGGCTTCCGCGCAGGTTGACGGAGAACGCGCCGGTGCTATCCGCCGGCAGGTCGGTGGAAAAGGCGTTCATGTCCATCTTGAAAGCCAGCAAAAGGTCGGAATATGGCGTCTTCAGACGCAGGTCGGGCAGGGCGATGCCCACGCTGTCCATGCGGAAAGGTCCTTTCACGTTGTCGACGTTGAGCCCGCATTTCTCGTGGAATGTCGCGGCGAGAATGTTTAGCTTGATAGTCGGCGAGCAGAAGATGAATGAGTCTACCTTCAGTTGCAAGGCGTCCAAGGCAATGTGGTTGGGGTCGAAGCCTGTCTTCTCCACGACGGATGGTTGCTTATCGTAGTTGAGCCAGCCTCCTGCCCAATCGATGTGCCTCACGGAGTAGAGACTCTTGAAGAGGTCCATGTAGACGCCTTGCGCCTTTGCCTTGTTCATGAGCAGCGCCACGCTGATGCTGTCGCCAGGGGTGCGAAGCGCGAAGGCGGTGTTGCGTATGCTCATCTCGTCGAGGTTTACCTTCCAGAAATTGGACGACGCTGAGGTGTCTTTCTTCGCCGTGTCGGAAAGCTCGATGAGCAGGTTCGCGTTGTTCAGTATGGCACGGTTCACTCTCACGTGCTCTTTGGCCAGGTCTATGCCATGTGCCTTGACATTCAGCTCGCCAACCTTACCGCTGACGCGCACGTCGCTGATGAAATGCGTGGTGTTGACCTGCATGTCGCGCAGCGACAACTCGTCTACCATCACTTGGTTGTGCAGGAGCGGCATGAGTTGCACGTTGACCACGGCGCGCGATACTATCGCCACGGTGTCGGTCTTGCCTTTGATGGAGTCGTTTTGCTCGAATGCGCGCACGTCGTCGAGGGCAAGGTCGAGAGGGAAGGCGAGCCTCACATGCCCGACGCTGACGCGCATGCCCGTCTTTTCTGACGCTATGGCAGCAGCTTTCGAGACCGCCCAATTCTGGAAAGGAGGAAAGTAGAGAAGAAGCGAAAGTACAATAACCAAAGCCACAGGCACTGCAACGACAATGCCTGCGTATTTTATTGTTTTCCTGATTTTTGTATTTTTGGTAGGCGTGCTCTTGCTGTTGTTTGCCATTGGCGTGAGTCAATTTATTTGTTCTGCAAACTTACGCATTTTTTCGGAATATATGGTAAAACGTTTAGGATATTTCATGAAATAGGAGGCGGCGGGCAAGGCGGTTGACGCGAGAAGCGCGTAAGTGGTTTGCTGACAGGTCAACCGACAGCCATCGCGGTTGCGCCGCAAAGCCGTTGCGACCGCGGCGCAAGGGCAACGCGATTGCGGCACAATCGCGACACGATAGCGGCGCAAAGGCAACGACGCCTTTGCGCTGTCTTGAGATTTAGCGGGTGGGTATTAAGAACAACAACGGTTGCGGTCTCTTATGCCATTCGCCATTTTATCAAGACATAAGGAAACCGCAACCAAATCTCTTGGCGCGAGACTGTTATTTGAGTTTGTCGTGCAATATCTTCTCCAGCTCGACGGCGTTGGGATAGACGGAAAGGATCGTGCCCGTGTCGTCGATTAGGAAACCGCCGCCACCGGCGAGAGATATGCCGTTCTTCTCCCAAACGCGGTGCTCGTCGTTCTTCTCAAGCAACGTGAGCCACGGGTAACCATCCTTCCTAACGGCGCTTTCCATTGCCTCGCGCGAGCGCTCACGCGATATGCCAACCACCTGAAAACCACGGTCTTTATACTTCTCGTATATCGGGATTATGGACTTGGCGTGATTGCGGCACGGC
>CAVHEN010000051.1:0-24404 GCA_963635115.1 Oscillospiraceae bacterium
GCGAAGGCGTGAGGCTTCAAGCCCGTCCTATCATCTTCACCTTCTTCTCAAAGTCGTCGCGCACGCCCAACGCCCCGTTCCTCACCTTTGCCCGATAGTTGTATATTGTGTTCACCGAATAGTGAAGGCACTCCGCAATCTTTGTGCTGTCGTCAATGCCAAGGCGAATAAGCGCGAAAATGCGAATTGGTGTGGTGAGACGCTTTGGGTCGGAGAGCACGAAACGCGCATCGGGACGCAACAATAGGTTGATTTGTTCCACGAAATTCGGGAAAAGGTGGAGAAACACCTCGTCGAAATGATCGTAAAGCACGTCAAGCTCACCGTTCTTCATCCCCGCCGTGCCCGTAAGGTCCATCACCTTGTCGTATTGCCGGTTCTTCATCATCTTGTGTACCGTCAGCTTCAGTTTCTCTATCTTGTCTATATACAACGAGCAAATCGTAAAGAACCTACCTATGTATGCCTCCTTCACGAGATTGATGTTGTCGAGCCGATGATTGGCAGTGGCAAGCCGGCGATGCTGACGTGCCATATAAAACAATGTGGCGACAAGCACAATGAGCAACAAGCTCACCATCACCACAAGCACTAAGAGCAACCTGTTTGTACGCGCCCCCTTCTGCTGGAAATTGCGGTCAATGTTGCTCAATATGGGCGATATCTGCCAGCTGCGCACACGACCGCCAAACATCCCTGCGTATTTCCAAGCATAGTCGATGTAACGATGCGAACGGTCGGTATCGCCAGCCTTGTCGAGAATGTTCGCGAGGATCCACAATGACGCCTGGTTGGTCACGGCATTGCGAACGTCGGCTATCGCCGACTCCGTGAGCCAATAAACCGCCTCCTTCTTGCGGCCCATGCCAATGAGTTCCACGTATCTGAAGTAAGTGGCTATGGCATAATCATGACTACCTTTCTTGACACGGCCAAGGAGAAGATCATTATAATGAAGCGCACGATCGAATTCCTTTCCGCTGGAACATTGAGCCTCGCGCTTTATCAACGACGTAATGCTCATGGCCGGGTAAACAAGGAATATGGAGTCGCGATACCTGTCCGCCCTGCCATAGAACTCCTCCCTAAGATGCTTGTTTGAAGAATACGATGCTATTTCCCCGTAAACATGGTTCCATGCGTAATAATAGTTTTGCCAACCCACCTTGTCAAGATGCTTGCGATTAATATTGGCAAGCGTTGCTTGAGCTTCGGGGTAATAGCCGGAAATGGAGAACTGTGTTGCCTTTAGTGCGCGGCAAGACTCGGCGAATGTCTCATCGGCTATGAACATAGACAACGACACGCAACGGTCGAGGTACGCTATGGCTGAGTCTGACTGAAAAGCGGAATAGTCCATATAGATGTTGTAAGTCAACTTCAGCTGCGCGGCAGCGTCACTTGTAGAGCGAAGCCTTGCCTTCATGCTCTCCAAACGCCGCTCACGGGTACTGACATACTTCTGGCTTTCCTTCAACGACCTGTCGAGCAGGTTTATTTGGTGGTTAAGGTCATACCCCCAAGCAGTGGCGAAAGCCATAAGGGCAATGACCGTCAGTATTATCTTTGATAAGCAATCGTGTTTCATATGTCCAGTTGTTTTTCTGACAAGTGCAAAGATAGTGTTTATTCCTTAAAGACAGCAACAACATTGGTAATAATCGCCGTTGTAACCAATAAAAGTTACCACCAAAATAAGCGGATGCCCAAATATCAATACACTGGATATTAAGGTATTAGGCAAGCGCAAGGCTATAATTCCACCACTTTTTCACCCCACATGGAGACAACGTGCTGATATTATGCATATCTTTGCCGTTGTATCTAAAGAACTAATGCAAAGACATATACTCAGATAGAAATCTATTCTTAATTTAAAAACTAAAACTATGATGGTAAAACAACAACGATCCTCAGCGGCATATTGGCTTTTCGCCCTGCTGCTCATGGCTTTGTTATCCACTCCCACCTTTGCCCAAAGCAACAAGATTTCGGGAACGGTGGTCGACACGGACAACCAGCCCATCATTGGAGCCTCTGTCATCGCGGTAGGTACCCACACGGGAACTGTCACCGACGTCAACGGCCATTTCGCCCTTGACGCGCAAAATGGAACGACCTTGCAAATTTCCTACATCGGCTTCAAAACCGTCACCGTGAAAGGCACAGCAAAGACCCATGTGGTGATGCAAGAGGAAAACAACACCTTGAACGAAGTAATTGCCATAGGCTATGGCTCTGTGAAAAGGAAAGACGTGACGACGTCAGTCTCCACCGTCTCAGCCGAAGATCTCAGCACTCGCCCAATAGTCTCAGCCGTACAAGGCATGCAGGGCAAGGCTGCCGGCCTGCAGATTTCCCAGGCAAGCGGCACGCCTGGCGCCACACCTACGATTCGTGTTCGCGGCACGACATCGCTCAACGGCAGTAACAATCCTCTCTTCGTGGTCGACGGCGTGCCAATGACCGACATTTCTTTCCTTGAGGCAAACGACATCGACAACATGCAGGTGCTGAAAGACGCTTCCTCGGCTGCCATCTATGGCTCGCGTGCCGCAAACGGCGTGATTATCATCAACACCAAGAAGGGCCGCAAGGGCGTTACAAAGATCGAGCTTAATGCACACTATGCTTTCAACAACGTGCGCGACAACCAAAACTCACTCAATGCAGCGCAATACAAAGAGCTCATGGACGAAATCGGACTCATAAAGCTGCCCGATGGGCTCACAGACCAAACCAACTGGAAAGACGAAGTCTACCGCACTGGAGGCGTGCAAGACTACCAACTGCAAGTGACCAACGGCAACGACCGCCTTCGCTACATCGTCTCAGGCGGTTACACGGGAGAGACGGGCGTCATCAAGACATCAAGCTTCCGCCGCTACAACATGCGCGCGGCAATAGACAACGACATCAAGCCTTGGCTCAACCTCAGCACCAACGTCTACTACTCCGACTACGCCACGAAAGGCACGGGCATCATTAGCGGAACCGGAGCAAACCGTGGCGGCGTGGTGCCGGCAATCGTGGCGACGCCTACCTACGCCCCAATCTGGGACCCGGAGAATCCCGAGCAATATTACACCACGTTCTACGGTGCCAACATCGACTCGCCTCTTGAGAGCATAGCACGCACAAAGAACAACAAGAGTCAAACGAGTCGCATCCTCGCGACGGGAAAAGCCACAGTGAAGTTCACCAAGGAGCTGAACTGGACCACAAGTTTCACGCTCGATCGCACACAGACCAACAACTTCAACTTCCTTGACCCACTGTCTACCCACGACGGCAGAGATACCAAGGGCGAGGGCAGCGACAACCGCTATACCGACCAAGTGCTCGTTTGGGACAACGTAGCCAACTGGAAACATCAGTTCGGCAAGCACTCACTTGACGTCATGGCAGGTGCGTCGTGGACGAAGAGCGATTGGAAACACAGCTACATTGTGGGCTACGACTATGCCGATGACAAGATACAAACGCTCAACGCAGCCAACCGCATATCATGGACAGGAACAGGAACGGAAGAGTCGCAGTGGGCTATCATGTCTTACTTTGCCCGCCTGCAATACAACTGGAACGACACTTACATGTTCACCGCCAACATGCGTGCCGACGGCAGCTCCAAGCTTGCGCCCGGCCATCGCTGGGGCTATTTCCCTTCGTTCTCGGCGGCATGGCGCATCTCCAACGAGAAGTTTATGAAGAACATATCATGGATCAACGACCTCAAGATTCGAGGCGGCTGGGGCGAGACCGGTAACCAAAGCGGACTCGGCGACTACGCCTACCTCGCGAAGTACAGCATCAACCGCGTGCAGTGGTTTGGCGAGGGACACGACCAAAACGCCGTGCCGACACGCACGCAAAGCTCGCTCAGCAACCCTGAGCTGACATGGGAGTCGACACATCAGCTTGACATTGGCTTCGACCTTACCGTGCTCAACAACCGCCTAACCATCTACGCCGACTACTATTACAAGCGGACCAAGAACATGCTCATGAGCCTTACATTGCCCGCCGGCTCGGCAGCGGCTCGCAACTTGTCGTACAATGGTGGAGAGATGGAGAACAAAGGCTTCGAGTTCACCGTAAGCTCCAAGAACTTCACGGGCACGTTCAAGTGGAACACCGACTTCAACATCTCGTTCAACCGCAACAAGCTGAAGAGCCTGAAGTTCGTGCCCATCCAGTGGGCAGCCACCACGTCGGAGGTCGTGGCAGAGTACGTGGTTCGCAACGTCCCTGGCCGTCCGCTAGGCAGTTTCTATGGCTATGTGGCAGAAGGCGTTGACCCGGAGACCGGCGACATGATTTACAAAGACGTGAACGAGGATGGCATCATCTCAGCGTCTGACCGCACATACATTGGCGACCCGAACCCCGACTTCGTATATGGTCTCACCAACAGCTTCTCATATAAGGGTTTCGATCTCAGCATCCTAATCCAAGGCACATACGGCAACGATGTCTACAACGTGTCGAGAATGGAGACCGAAGGCATGTACGACGGACGGAACCAGTCGACCCGAGTGCTTCGCCGCTGGCAAATTCCCGGGCAGATCACTGACGTGCCTCGCGTGAACTGGAACATCAAGAACTCAAGCTACTTCGTGGAAGACGGCAGCTATCTCCGCGTGAAGGATATCTCCCTTTCTTACAATGTGCCATTGCAATACATAAGCCGCATAGGCCTGACAAAGCTCCAACCATACATCTCGGCGACGAACCTCATCACGCTGACCAAGTACAAAGGCCGCGACCCCGAGGTTAACCAATATGGCAACAGCGGCGCCGTGCAAGGACTCGACTGGGGTACTTACCCCTCAAGCCGCTCCTTCGTCCTGGGCGTGAAAGTGGAATTCTGAATCTCAACCATCTTAACAGTACTATCATGAAAGCTAAACATATATTTATCGCCACGATGCTGACGGCCTTGACGGGATGCTCTCTCGACTATGAGCCCATCTCAACACCGTCGGAAATCACGGAAGGCTCGCAAACGGACACCACCAAGGCCGTGCTCGCCACTCGCGAAGCCGCCATCTCGCAACGCAAGGCCATCTACGAACTGCTGCGCAATCGCCAAGAGCACATGCACCTCGACTTCGTGCTTCTCGGCGACTGTCACTCCGACAACGCCTATGTAGGCACAGTGGGTGCCGAGGTCGTGCCTTACGAAAACAACTCCATCGACGCCAGCAACCCCGACATGAAGCGCGACTGGGACAGGTACCTTGAGGACATAGCCAAGGCCAACGTGCTGATCAACGGCGTTGACCAACTCATGAAGGAAAACAAGGTGACAGAGGCAGAAGGGCGACAATGGAAAGCCGAGGGAGAGATCTTCCGCGCGCTCGACATGTTTCGCATGACCCGCATCTGGGGATCACTGCCAATGGTGACCTCCATTCCGCGGACTATCACTTCAGAGAACATCGACTCGGTGTATTCATCCTACTTCCCGCCAAGGGCCACCACGGAGGAATGCTACAAGCAAATCATCAGCGACCTCACCGACGCGGAGCAATACGCGCCCGACTTCAACAACGCCGACCGCACCTTGCTCACAAAGACCGTGGCCCAAGCCCTGCTCTGCAAGGTCTACGCCGAGAAGACTATGCAAGACTACGACAAAGTGATAAGCTATGCCGAGAAGGTTCGCTCTGCCACGGGACTTGCGTTGGAGCCCGACTTCGCCACCCTGTGGGGCTGGGATGAAAGCAAGAAAGACTGCGCCAAGCGCAACACGTCGGAGGGCATTCTCGAAGTGCAATGGTTCCAAGGAGCCGGCAACTGGGAATCGTGGATGTTCGGCCGCAGCCTGGAAAACTGGGACCAATCTTTCTCATGGGCCAAGTGGGCCACGCCGTCGCGCGACCTTATAAAGGCGTTCAACGATGAGGGCGACGTGGTGCGACGCGACCAGACCATTGTGTATTACGAGTGCGGATGGTCAAACTATTATCCTGCCGACCACTACCCCTTCATGTACAAGTGCCGCTCTGGCTACAACAACGAGTACATCGTTCGCCTTGCCGACATCATCCTGCTGGAGGCAGAGGCTTATGCTTACAAGGGTGAACTGACAAAGAGCGCGCAACTCGTCAACATGATTCGCGAGCGCGCCAACCTCAAGGACCTCGACGCCTCAAAGACTGGCAACAAGGATGCCATGGTCGGCGCCGTGCTGCACGAGCGCCGCCTTGAGCTCGCCCTTGAGGGGCAGCGCTGGTTCGACCTCGTGCGCAATGGCAAGGTGGAGAGTGTGATGAACGACCTCAACAGTCGCGACTCTGGCAGATTGCCATTGGCAAAAGCCTACAATGCCAACTCATACCTTCTGCCACTGCCGCAAACAGCCCTCGACGAGAACGAGAACTTGACACAGAACCCTGGTTATTAACCCACTGTCAACACAACAAATAATAATGAAAAGAAACAATATGATAATAAACACTATCGCCTCAGCGTTGGCAATGATGCTCATGGCATGTGGCAGCTCGTCAGAGAATGGCGGCACCGACACGCCTGTAACCCCTGTGGACCCGCCTATCAGCAAAACCCTTGCCGCGGTGCTTACCACGAGCGCCAACAAGACCTATGACCTCAGTGCCACGCAGGCCGAGATAACGAAAGGTTCAACCATGGCAGCCACCGTACTTCAGCTCGATGCCACGAAGACATACCAGACGATGGACGGCTTCGGGTTCGCGCTCACCTACTCCACCTGCTACAACCTGCTGAAGATGAGCGCCGCCGACCGCACCGCCTTCCTCAAGAAGACCTATAGCACGACAGAGGGCTACGGCGTGAGCTACGCCCGCGTCTCCTTGGGCTGCAACGACTTCTCAAGCACCGAATATTCGCTTTGCGATGAGAAGGGTCCCGACAATGACCTCTTGCAACACTTTGCCCTGCAAGCAGACGAGACGAAATACGTGATCCCCATAATAAAGGAAATTCTCGCGATAAACCCGAACCTGAAGGTCATTGCCGCGCCATGGACTTGTCCTAAATGGATGAAGGTGACCGACATCGCCAAGAAGAAGGCTCACGACGCCTGGACCGACGGTCACCTCAACCCCGACTATTACGACACATACGCCGATTACTTCGTGCGCTTCGTCAAGGCAATGCAATCGGAGGGCATCAGCATCTATGCCGTAAGCCCGCAAAACGAGCCGCTCAACCATGGCAACTGCGCGTCGCTCTACATGCCTTGGGAAGAGGAGGCGCCTTTCGTGAAGGCACTGGCGGCGGCGTTTCAGAAAAACAGCCTGAAGACAAAGATATACGTCTTCGACCACAACTACAACTATGACGACGTGTCGGACCAACAAGACTATCCCATAAACGTCTACAACGCCTTGGGCAACAGCTTTGAAGGCTCGGAGCTCGTGGTCGGCGCGGCTTATCACGACTATGGCGGCAGCAACACAGAGCTTGACGACATCCACCAGAAAGCGCCCGACAAGGAGCTGATCTTCACCGAGAGCTCCATCGGCGAATGGAACGATGGCCGCAACCTCTCAACAAGGCTCGTGGCAGACATGAAAAACATCATGCTCGGCACCGTGAACCGCTATTGCAAGGCCGTGCTCGTGTGGAACCTCATGCTCGACGACAAGCGTGGACCCAACCTCGATGGCGGATGCCAAACATGCTATGGCGCCGTGGACATCAACAGCAACAACTACTCCACCATCTCGCGCAACTCTCATTATTACATCATCACCGAGGCAGCTGCGGCAGTGGCGACAGGAGCCAAGCG
This sequence comes from Oscillospiraceae bacterium, assembly GCA_963635115.1. Classification (GTDB taxonomy): domain Bacteria; phylum Bacteroidota; class Bacteroidia; order Bacteroidales; family Bacteroidaceae; genus Prevotella. The sequence continues at coordinate 7,778 of CAVHEN010000051.1, forward strand.
CATAGGCACAAGCCGCGACCCAAAGCTCACGGGCATCACCCACGCTGAGTTTGTGAACCCCGACGGCACCTATGCCGCCGTGTTGCTCAACGAGGGCAAGCAAGAGCAAACGCTAACCATAAGCGATGGTGAGCAATACTTCAAGCTCACGATTCCAGCATCGAGCGTGGTGTCGTGCAAATGGAAAAAACAATAAAACAAACCGATCATGAAAACACGAAAGATATTCGGCATAGCGCTGCTGGCCATCCTTGGCCTCTCCGCCTGCAACAACAACGATGACCCCTTGCCACGTGGCGACGGCAAGCCGGTTGTCAGCATACAAGACGTGCCCACGACAGCCTGCTTTGGCGACAGCCTAACGTTCACCGTGAACTGCAAGGACGAGGGCGGCGTAGCCCTCTCCACGCTGAAAGGCTTCCTCTATTTCGACGATGAGATTGTGGGCCAGACCACGTTGCGAACCAAGGCCGACGGGCAATACACGGGCAAGGTCTACGTGCCGTTTCTAAAGGACATACCCAACGGCAACGCCAAGCTGAAACTCACGTTGCAAAACATCCACTTCACCACGGCGGATCAAGAGGTCAGCATAGCGGTAACAAGGCCAAAATACGACCATATCAATCTCATCGTTGGAGAGGACATTTACAAGATGACGCCCGACGCAGCCAACCCGTATCTCTTCTCCACGACCGTGCACTCTGCAAGCAACGTCCTGTCTGGCTACATCTCGGCGCCTGCCCAAGGCGCACATGGCAACGTCATCACCTTCGGCGAGGGAAACGACGGGTGCACGCAGGGCGTGACGACGCCGCTCTCGTTTGTCAGCACGACAATAGGCGACATCAAGGTGACGTTCAACACGCTTACCTATGAGTATACGCCTGTGCTCGACCCCAACGCGCCACCTGTGGAGGTCAACATCGACAAGAACAATACGGTTTATGTCGGGGCGTTCATCCAAGGATTGAAGTACAAGTTCACCGACAGCGAAATCAACTCTGCCGACTGGTACCACGACCCCGACTTCTTCACGAAGAATGCCGACGGCTCATTCACGTTCAACGCCGTGACGGGCACATACACCATTGCCGCGACCTACGAATACAAGGGATTCCGCATTTGGGCCATGAACGGGGCTAATCCCGCCTCGCTCAACGACGACGGCACCGGCGCGGTGTGGATCATCGGTCAATCGAGCATCAACAAGCCGCTGTTCATGCCGTTCTACGAGAAGGGTGTCAACTGGTGGACAGGCGTGGAATACGACATCTGCATGGCACAAGTGAAGAACAAGGTCTACCAAATAACGGTGACCATCGACAAGCAGCTCTACCACGACCCGAGCCTGATCAACTTCAAGTTCTTCGGTCAAGCCGGCTGGGGCACTGAGTTCAAGGGCTCTGGCGGCGACCACTGCATCACCTCTACAAGCGACGTGTTCAAGGTTGGCACGGGCTCCGATGGCCACGACGACGGAAATATCTACGTGCCAAGCGACAAGGTGCTCACGCCTGGCGACACGTGGGTGCTCACCCTTGACCTCACCCAGGGCGTAGGCAAAGGCGTGTTGTCGGCAGAGAAGAAATAAGCGAGCCGGCGCGTTGATTCCCGAGGGAGCATCAACGCGCAATAAGCTCATGTTTGGTTTACGGCGCAACGGCATCGGCCTTGCGCCGTAATCGCATTGCCTTTGCGCCGCGATCGCGATGCCTTTACGCCGCGATCGCGATGGAAAAATAATGTTAAATTATCATTGCCCCGACGACAACTTGTTTATTTTTTTCCTAACTTTGACAACGCAATCCAACCAAACATATCATTAATCTTTTAACAAAACTCTTGCGCTTATGAAGATTGGAATACCAAAAGAGATGAAGAACAACGAGAGCCGCGTTGGCATGACACCCGCGGGCGTTGCCGAGTTGAAAAAGCATGGCCACACTGTCTACGTGCAGCATACGGCAGGCGAGAACAGTGGGTTCAGCGATGAGGAATACGAGAAAGTGGGCGCGGAGATTCTTCCCGACATCAAAGACGTATACGCCCAGGCGGATATGATTGTCAAGGTAAAGGAGCCGATAGAGCCTGAATACGACCTCATAAAGAAGGGACAACTTGTCTTCACATATTTCCATTTCGCTTGCGATAAGCCTCTCGTCGATGCCATGATCAAGAGAGGTGGCGTTTGCCTTGCCTACGAGACTGTGCAGCTGGCAGACCGCTCGTTGCCTCTGCTCATCCCCATGAGTGAGGTCGCCGGCCGCATGGCTGCCCTCAACGGCGCGTTCTATCTCCAGAAGACCAAGGGCGGCAAGGGCAAGCTCATCAGCGGAGTGCCTGGCGTGAAGCCAACAAAGGTGCTGGTGCTCGGTGGTGGCACCGTGGGCGAGGCAGCCGCGAGAATGGCAGCAGGAATGGGCGCCGACGTCACGATAACCGACATATCACTGCCCCGACTGCGCCAGCTTGAGAACGAACTTCCCGCAAATGTCCATGCGCTGTATTCCAGCGAGCACAACATCCGCAAGGAGTTGACCGACGTGGACATCGTGATAGGCTCCGTGCTCGTGCCTGGCGACAAGACGCCGCACCTCATCACGCGCGAGATGCTCGGTCTCATGGAGAAGGGCACCGTGCTCGTGGACGTGGCAATAGACCAGGGCGGATGCTTCGAGACCTCACACCCCACGACCCACAGCGACCCCGTGTACGAGGTCGACGGCATAGTGCACTATTGCGTTGCCAACATCCCTGGCGCCGTGCCAAACACTTCGACCATGGCGCTGACCAACGCCACGCTGAAGTATGCCGTGGCACTGGCCGACAAGGGATGGCAGCAAGCGTGCAAGGACGACGAGGCCCTGCGCAAGGGCCTGAACATCGTAGACGGCAAGGTGACCTTCAAGGCGGTGGCTGATGTCTGGAACCTGCCCTACGAGCCGATAGAACTGTAAAAGCATATGGCTTGACAATCAGCCATTAACACACGTATAGTGTCCATCTCCGACTATATTCAAACCCAACCGTTGCTGCAAGTGGCTGCAACGTTACTGTTGGGAATTGTAGTCGGCGATGGACTTTTTTGTCTCTTGCCAGCCTTGCCCTCGTGGTCGATGCTGGTTTGGCTGACGCTGATGGCATCGTGCCTCGTCGGCGAGCTTCTGCTTTGGCGCAAGCCCTATTCGCAAAGCCTGCTCCTGCTCGTCGCCGTCTTCCTCGCCGGAATCAGTTTGGCAGACAAGGCAAAGCGCCAAGAGGCTTTCCCTTTCAACGCGGAGGTCCCGATGACCTACGAGGCGGTGGTGACCGCTGAGCCACAAGTCAGGGGCAAGACGCTGCAATGCGACCTCGCGCTTGTGGCAATAGACGGCAAGCCGCTCGCCAAGACAATAAACGTGAAGGCGCACGTCCTTCGCGACACCATGACAAACGCCTGGCGAGGCATAAGGTTGGGGACGGGCATCGAGGCAAGCTCTATGATGGAGCCATTGCAAAACTATCGCAAGGGCAACTTCGACTACGTGCGCTGGCTCCACTGCCACGGCTTCAGCGCCAGCACGTTCATATACGCCACCGAATGGCGAGTGGCGAAGGTCAGCCTTAAACCAATGTCCACGATGGAACGCCTGCGGCTCAAGGCCATGGGCATGAGGCAGGGACTCGTGGCGCGCCTCAACCTCGGCAACGACGAGCGGCAGCAGTCTGCCATCGTGGCGGCGATGGTCTTGGGCGACAAACGGGCTCTCGACCGAGACACGAAAGATGCGTTTTCAGTCTCGGGGGCGTCACACGTCTTGGCGCTCTCCGGATTGCACCTCAGCATTATCTACTTCATCCTGACCTTTCTCACGGGAAGGCGGCGCAGGCGCCGATGGCTCACGCAGGCGATAATCATTCTCTCGCTGTGGCTCTACGTCTTGCTCGTGGGCATGGCTCCCAGCATAATGCGCTCAGCCATAATGCTTTCCATCTACTCCGTCTGCCTGGTCGGCGGAAGGGAGAAGGCTTCCGTCAACACCCTTTGCCTGGCAGCCATCGTCTTGATTCTCGCCAATCCGCTATGCGTGTGGGACTTGGGGTTCCAACTGTCCTTCCTTGCCGTGCTATCTATCGTGGCGCTCTATCGCCCCATAAACCGGTTGTTGCCCAAGGGCGGCGAGCTGACGGGCATCCGCGCCATTGACAGTCCACTGAAGGCGGTATGGTCCATGATGTCAGTGTCGTTGGCATCGCAAGTTGGCACGGCACCATTGGTGGCTTACTATTTCGGGCGCTTCTCCTGCTATTTCCTCTTGACCAACCTCATCGTGGTGCCGTGTGCCACAATCATAATCTATTGTGCCATCGCCGTTCTCCTCACGTCGTTCCTGCCCGCCATCAACCACGTGTTGCTCAGCGTGCTCGGCTTCTTCTCCACGATATTGAGCACTGCTGTCACACACATTGCCGACCTACCCGGCGCAAGCATAGAAGGCATCAAGGTTAACGCAATGGAAACAGGGTGCACCTATGTCCTGATTGGCATAGCGTGCACCCTGATATATCATGTCTCAAAGTTGAGAGGTCTAAGCAAGCTCGACGCGTTCAACAAATGACGCGTCGCCATAAAGGGAGTTTGCTCTGGCGATGGCTTACGCCAACGACAGCTATTGTAACGAAGGCTTATGCCAACGACAACTCACGCCAACAATGGCTTACACCAGCGAGGCGATAATCTCGTCGCGTCCGCCTGGCAGCAGGTCGATGACCGGAATCTCAGGCATGGTGTAGCATCCGGGCTGCAGACGCATCGTGGCACGCGCCACGGCGACAAGCACCTGTCCGGTGAGCGCAGGGTTGTTGATGCTCATGTCGAAGGACATGCGCTGGTTCTGCGTCTTGCCGCTCACGCCCTTGCGGGTCATGTGCACGCCGTGTCCCATGTCTCTCAAGTCGTCCACGCTCTTCACGGCAAACACTTTCAGCTCATCGTGGGCAAAATAGTCGTCCTCCTTGAGCTGGTGGGTCACGTCCTCCAGTTTCGCGCCTTCCTCAAGTTCCACGTAGACCATGCGGCGGTGTATGCCCTCGCCCATTGGGATGGTCATCGAGAGTGCGTCTTTCACGCCCTTCTTTGAGCGAGCCACGACCGAGTGACCCATCGACATGCCAGGACCGAAGTTGGTATAGCTCAAGCCCTTAGGCGCGAGAGCCTGCATGAGCACGCGCACCACGGAGTCGCTTCCCGGGTCCCAACCTGCGGCGATGACGCTCACCGTCTCCGTCTGCTTGTTGTTTTCCGTCTGCTTCTTGCGATAGTCGAGAATGAAGTGGTGCATGTCGAAGCTGTCCACCGTGTTGATGCCAAGTTTCGTGATTTGCTCCGCATAGTCGGGGCAGAGACGTGTCGGAGTAGCGAGAATAGCGACATCCACGTTGCTCAACTTCTGAATGTCGTCCACCACCTCGTAAGGCTCAAGCTCCAAGGGCTTGTTCTTTTCGCCTTGACGACGCACCACGCCGGCAATCTCAAAATCGGGAGCCGCTTCCAACGCCTCTACCGAGAATTTACCAATGTTGCCGTAGCCTACTACGGCTGCTCTTATCTTTTTCATGCTTAACTTGTTTTTATGTGTCTACTTTTATTGGTTTACAATCACTGGTTTATAATCTTTTCTTTTCCTCATGCAAAAGTAAATGTTTATCTCGTGAACAGCAACATTGCCCCCGTCTTTTTATGGAATCGTAACATATCCAGGGCAGAGACACGCCACCAAACGGCTTAGGCCAACAAAGGTTAATATTGTTATTATATGTATAATTCCGTTTCAAATACAATATTTTTTATTAATATTGCGAAGTGATTACTAGCTTTTAATTTCCTTGCTTATGAAAACCAAGATTTTCTTTGCATTAGTTATTTTGGCTACATTTTGTTGTTGCAGCAGTGATTCGACAGTGGAGTCCCGAGACTTCGGCGTGACGGTAAACGCTAACGGCAAGATGCTGTCAGAAACCCATGAGAAGCTCGCGACTCTCTTTGGTGGCAACTCGGAAGACAGCTTAGCCGTGTTCCAGACGAGGGCTAACCTTACCACTAACTCAGATTTTGAAGAATTGGATGATGAACAGTTGGAAGCCAAGGCACAAGAGATTTTCTCTCCGTATGTCCAAGACGGAATCACCATTCGTGATGAGGTCATTAAATGCGCATCCGAAGGTTTGTTAGACGAATCTCCTGAAGAAATACAGAATTTTGAGAATCTGGACGAAGTGAGCTTGGCTGGATTGGCATATTACATGTCGATTTTGACAGCGGTGGAAAAGCAAGAGCCATTGACAATAGATGGGGAGCCATTAAGATTGACATCGGCAGATTTAAAAGATTGCCTGTCGCTTTCCCTTGGTTTGGATGCTCTATCTAATGGTTTATACAATTATATATCTGGTACGTATAGTTTAATTACGGCACGCACTGCATTCGCAATAGGTCTTGGTCTCGCTCAAAGAACTTTTGGCTGGATTACATTGGCGCATTGTACATATGAATTTTTAAAGTGTATAAAAAAACACGGATGCGTTTATTCTATCCAATATCCAGATTCGTTAGGCAAAATGAAAACAAGCGACAAAATGAAAACAGGCGACGCCATAACTGTAGACCCTTAATAATTAAGGACGTTAGACAACTCTATAATCGTTGTATTTAATTAATAGGATAGGTATGCTTTACCGTTTTATATACATTGCCAATGATATCATACTATTGATGATATTGCTAATTGATTATTTTGGGTGGTATGATAAGTTGCACCTTTTCATAGCAGTTGGTTGTATTATCGTAGTAGCCATTGAAGCCTACTTCTTGGCAAGGCGTAATTACGTCTTGGCAAAATGTACAAAGAAAGAAAAAAAGTGGAATATTACAAATGTCGCATTTTGGCTAATACTTGATGTAATCGCATCCTTATATTATAGTGGCATATGGCGATAAAATCATGTTAGACGACTCTGTGCAATTGCATTTAATTAAGTGTGTATGACATATAATTTCATCTCTGTAGCCAATGGCATTTTATTCTTTATGATTTTGCTGTCCAACCATTTTGGATGGTATGACCAAATAAGGATTATAATGTCATTGGCTTTCATCTTCATGATTATTCTTGGAGTTTATTTCTTGGCTAAACATAATAAAAAAGAAACGAAATGGACTCTTGGAATGGTAACGTTTGGTCTGATACTTGATTTAGCAGCCATCCTTTATGTTAGTGGTATATGGCGATAATCCATAAAACGCTTTGCATGCTATTGATTCCGATAGTATTTTGTTCCTGTTGGCAAAACAGGAACAAAATGCTCAATGCTTACAATTCCCCAAAACCAAGGGAAGCCTTGAGGCAAAAACCATGCGGTTTTGCTAAAGTCATAAGTGTCAAGTATAAATATGATTTCAATACCACTCGCTGGATAATTGACATGAAAATAAGAAACGAAAGTGACACCATCTTGTTTGTTAGTGACGTTCCATCCGGGTGCTCTTGTTTTCATACGCAGTTTTCAAAGAGACCAGTGGGTAAGCAAGGAATAATCGACATCAAGGCTATTTATGAAGCCGGCAAGCTTGAAAAAGGGTTTACAAAGTCCATGACCGTCATATTTAACAATGGCCGTTTTTATAAATTGATTTTATTACGCCAGAACAGCAAAAATGCGGGGTAGGCGAATTATTCTCGCGCCCACACATAATAAAATACAAAGAATATCGTTTGTAAATAAGGAACATTATGTAATTACGCCTGGATAAGGGTAGTATATATTTCTTAGCAAATGATAGAATACATTAAAGGCATATTGACCGAGCTTTCGCCAGCCTTGGCGGTGGTGGAGGCTTGCGGCGTGGGTTACGCCCTCAACATATCGCTCACCACATACACGAAGATACAGGGACAGAAAGACGTGAAGCTCTTTGTGCATGAGCAGTTGACCACCGGAGGCCGTGACGACAGCTTCACGCTTTACGGCTTTGCCACCAAGCAGGAGCGCGAGCTTTACCGCATGCTCATTTCCGTCTCGGGCATAGGCGGCAACACCGCCCGCATGATGCTTTCCAGCCTTACTCCTACAGAGCTGTGCAACGCCATAGCCAACGGCGACGAGAAGATAATAAAAAGCGTGAAGGGCATAGGCTTAAAAACGGCACAGCGCATAATCCTCGACTTGAAGGACAAGATCGTGTCGACAGGCATCGCCGAGGAGTTGCATGTGGCAAAGCAACACTCTGCCGGTCCATCGGTAAACACCGCAGTGAAAGACGAGGCTGTGTCTGCCCTGACCATGCTCGGCTTCTCGCCCGCGCCATCGGCAAAAGTCGTGGTGGAGATTCTTACCGCGCAGCCCGACCTTCAGGTTGAGATGGTGGTAAAGGAAGCGTTGAAGAGAATAAAGTGACAACGTGGACACAGCGTCGCTGGGAACACAATGATAGATTGACTCGTGCAGTTCAGGAAGACATACACACTGCTTTTACTTCTACTCGTCATTTCCATGACGAGCTGGGCCTCCATGCCTTCCGACAGCCTCAGCACGCGGTGGAAAATACAGCGCACCACGCCAATAACCTACGACGACCTCGACCAAAACGCCATGGACTTGCAACGGCCCGATGGCATAAAATACGACGTGGTGTACAATGACACCATCAACCGTTACATCATAGGCACGCGCATTGGCGGCACTTGGCTCGCCACGCCGATAATGATGACGCCGGAGGAGTATATGGCATGGAGCGAGAAGCATTGGCGCGACACGTTCTACCGAGGCAAGAACAACGAGATTTACAAGAGGAAAGGAAAGGAGAAGTTCGACTTCAGCGACATGCACTTCGACCTCGGGCCCGCCGAAAAGATATTCGGGCCGGGCGGAGTGCGCATTCGCACGCAAGGCACGGCAGAGCTTAAGTTTGGCGCCACTTACAAGAACATCGACAACCCATCGCTGCCCGTGAGGTCGCGCAAGAAGACATCGATAGACTTCGACGAGAAGATAAACTTCAACATGAATGGACGCGTGGGTGACAAGGTGAACATGAACCTCAACTACAACACCGACGCGACCTTCGACTTCGACTCGCAGAACATGAAGCTCAAGTACGATGGCAAGGAAGACGAGATCATCAAGCTCATCGAGGGCGGCAACGTCTCGTTCCCATCCAACTCATCGCTCGTGCAAGGCGCGTCGGCGCTCTTCGGTCTTCGCACCGACCTGCAGTTCGGCAAGCTGAAGCTCCAACTCGTGGCATCGCAGAAAAAGAGCACATCGAAGAGCGTGTCGTCGCAAGGCGGCAAGCAGTTGACGAGCTTTGAGCTTAACGCCGCCGACTATGAGGAAAACCGCCACTTCTTCCTCGCGCGATATTTCCACGACCACTACGACGACGGCATGCGCACGCTGCCAAACCTCACCACGGGCGTGACCATCAACCGCGTGGAGATTTGGGTAACCAACAAGAGCGGAACGACCACCAACACGAGAAACATCATCGCCCTAACCGACCTTGGCGAGAACTCTAAGGTGAGCAACACGAAGTGGACCGTGACTGGTCTCCCCGTGCCGGCAAACAAGGCGAATACCGAATACGAGACCATGGCAGGCGCCAACGAGGCGGCGCGCGACATCGACCAAACGTCGACTGTGCTCGACGGAGCCGGACTCAACGGCGGCACCGACTATGAGAAACTGCAGAACGCGCGCCTGCTCACCTCATCGGAGTACACCGTCAACAACGCCTTGGGATATGTTTCCCTAAGAAGCACGCTGCAGACCGACCAGGTGCTCGCCGTGGCTTACGAGTATACCTATGGCGGGCAAACATACCAGGTGGGTGAGTTCGCGAGCGACGTGCCCGACGTGTCCAAGGCCTTGTTTGTGAAGTCGCTGAAGAACACCAGCAGCAACCCGTCGCAAGGCAACTGGCCGCTGATGATGAGAAACGTCTATTACCTCGCCTCATCGGTGGAGAAAGAGAAGTTCCGTCTCGACGTGAAGTACCAAAGCGACACCACCGGCGTTTATCTCAACTACATTCCCGAGCAGCAGGTGAAAGGCACCGCCATCATAAAGGCCCTTGGCGCCGACCGCCTCGACAACAACAACAAGGCTCACAGCAATGGCTATTTCGACTATGTTGAAGGCTACACGGTGAGCAATGGCCGCGTCTTCTTCCCCGTGGCAGAGCCTTTCGGAAAGACCATTCACGACTATCTCATAAAGCAAGGCGTGGCTGCCGACGTGGCAAGCCGATATGCCTTCACCGAACTATACGACTCCACGAAGACCATTGCCAAGCAGATAGCTGAGAAGGACAAGTACATCCTCCAGGGTCAATACCGCGGCACGCAGGCCAACGTCATCTCGCTTGGCGCGTACAACGTGCCACAAGGCTCGGTGGTGGTTACGGCTGGCGGCGTGACGCTGACCGAAGGCTCCGACTACTCCGTGGACTACTCGGCGGGCGAGGTGACGATACTCAACCAAAGCATCATCGACGCGGGAACCACGGTCAACGTGTCGTTGGAGAGCCAAAGCGACTACTCGCAAATGCGCAAGACGATGTTCGGCATGAACTGGGAATACGATTTCTCAAAGAACTTCCAGCTCTCGGGAACGTTGCAGCACCTTGGCGAACAAGCCCTAACGAGCAAGGTGACGATGGGCACTGAGCCAGTGAACAACACCATCGTTGGCTTCAACATCAACTGGAAGCACGAAAGCCAATGGCTCACCAACGCCCTCGACAAGTTGCCTTTCCTGCATCTCACGCAACCCTCGCAGATAAGCTTCACGGGCGAGTTTGCGAAGCTTTTCTCCGGACAAGTGAGCGGACTGCAGAACAACGCCTCTTATATCGACGACTTCGAGGGCACCACCGACAAGATTTCCGTGCTTGAGCCCACGTCGTGGATTCTCTCCTCCGTGCCATCGATGTTCGCCGAGAGCACAGACAAGACCACGCTGCGGTCGGGTTTCAACCGCTCGCAGATGGCATGGTACACCATCGACCCGCTCTTCACCCGACGTTCGTCGTCGCTCACGCCAGCCCACATCAAGAGCGACCTCGCCATGCTTTCCGACCCATACATGAGAGAGGTCTACGTGCGCGAGCTCTATCCCAACCGCGACCAGAGCAGCTACAACGGAGCCACGTCCACGCTCTCAGTGATGAACCTCGCCTATTATCCCAACGAGCGAGGCCCATACAACTTCAACCCAGACCTTAACTATGACGGCACTCTCAAGAACCCTGAGCAACACTGGGGCGGCATGATGAGGCGTCTCGACACCAACGACTTCCAGCAGGCCAACATCGAATACGTTGAGTTCTGGATGCTCGACCCCTTCATCCATGAGAAGGAGAAAGGCGAGACGGCAGAGGGTGGCGACTTCTACATCAACCTCGGCGAGGTGTCGGAGGACGTGCTGAAAGACGGCAAGAAGTTCTATGAGAGCGGATTGCCCGTCGACGGCTCACAGAGTTTCACCTACACCCAATGGGGAAAGATACCCACACAGACCACGCAGACCTATGCCTTCGCCACCACCAAGGGCGCGAGGGCGATGCAAGACGTGGGCTACAACGGCCTGAACGACACCGAGGAGCAGCAGTTTGACAGTTACCAAGACTTCCTCAAGCAGGTTCAAGGCAAGGTGTCGCAGGCGGTGTTCGACTCCATATGGGCTGACCCCGCGCACGACGACTACCACTATTTCCGCGGCTCCGACTACGACCGCGAGCGCTTCGACATCCTCAGGCGATACAAATACATCAACAACCCGCAAGGCAACTCGCCCGACACCGACAGCCGCACCGAGACTTACGACACGTCGTACAAGAGCGGCCCCGACGTGGAGGACATAAACCAAGACTTCACGCTCAACGAGTATGAGAAGTATTACCAATACAGGGTTTCTATCCGCCCCGAGGACCTGCAGGTAGGCAAGAACTACATCGTGGACAAGCGCGACGCGGCATCCAGCACGCGCCAGGGCATGAAGACCTTCACGTGGTACCTCTTCCGCATTCCCGTGGAGCAATATGACAAGCGCGTGGGCGGCATCAACGACTTCTCCAGCATCAGGTTCATGCGCATGTTCCTCACGGGCTTCAAGAAGCCCATAGTGATGCGTTTCGCCTCGCTCGACCTTGTGCGCGGCACGTGGCGCGTCTACACGCAGAACCTCGACAACGTCGGCACGCAGACGGGAACCATAACCACTGCATCGGTGAGCATTGAGGAGAACAACGACAAGACGCCGGTAAACTACGTGTTGCCACCGGGCATACAGCGCGGCCAAGACCCCTCGCAGCCGCAACTCGTGGAAGACAACGAGCAGTCGCTGCAAATCAACGTCAGCAATCTCGCCGCAGGTGAGTCGAAATGCGTCTACAAAAACACCACGCTCGACATGCGTCGCTACAAGCGGCTGCAGATGTTCGTCCACGCCAACGCCGAGGAGGTGAACACCACCGACCTGCAAGACAACCAGCTCGCGCTCTTCGTGAGGTTGGGGTCCGACTACAAGAGCAACTACTATGAGTATGAGATCCCTCTGAAGCTCACCGCCCCCAGCAACAAATACAGCCGATACAACATCGAGGACATACGCAAGGTGTGGCCCGACGACAACACGCTCGACATCCCGTTCTCCCTTCTCACCAACGTGAAGAAGGAGCGCAACCGTGCACGCGCATTGGGCACCGCCTCGTTCACGCGCCCCTATGCGGCTTACGACAGCAACCATCCAAGCAACAAGGTGACGATAATGGGCAACCCGACTCTCGGCGAGGTGAAGACGTTGATCATCGGCGTGAGAAACCTATCCTCCGGACAGAAGAGCGGCGAGGTGTGGGTCAACGAGCTGAGACTTAAAGAGTATAACAACAATGGCGGATGGGCAGCCGACGGAAACCTCAACGTGCAGCTCTCCGACATGGGTTCGGTCAACGTGCAGGGCAAGTATGTATCCGACGGCTTCGGAGGTCTTGAGGATGGTGTCAGCTCTCGCACGCAAGACAACCAAGCCGACTTCCAGGTCACCACGAGCCTTGAGCTCGGCAAGTTCTTCCCCGACAAGGCGAAGGTCTCCATTCCGCTCTACTACAGCATGTCCAGGCAAACCACGAAGCCAAAATACAACCCTCTCGACACCGACATGGAACTGAAAGACGCGCTCAACTCCGCTGCAACAAAGCAGGAGCGCGATTCCATCAACAACATTGCCGTGACGAAGCACATCAACACCAACTTCTCCATATCAAACGCCAAGGTCGGCATACAAAACAAGCGGCACCCGATGCCATACGACCCTGCCAACTTCACCGTGACCTACAGCCACTCCCACTCCCACTCGCAGGGCGAGACCACGGTCTATGAGAACGAGGACAACTGGCAGGGAATGCTCAACTACTCGTGGTCGCCAGTCTACAAGTCGTGGGAACCGTTCAAGAAGATAAAGAGCCGCAGCAAGTGGCTCGACCTGCCACGTGCCTTCGGACTGAACTGGCTGCCGCAAAACGTCGGCTTCAACACTGAGATGACGCGCTCGTATTATGAGTTGCAAGAGCGCGACATGGAGTCGACGGAAAGCTCGAAACTGCCGCTCACCTTCTCCGAACAGTTCTTGTGGAACCGTGAGTTCTCGCTGCGTTGGGACCTGACAAAGAACCTCCACTTGAACTTCCAGAGTGCCACCCACTCGCAGATCGAGGAGCCATATACTCCCGTGAACAAGGACCTCTACCCCGACCAATACTCGGCGTGGAAAGACTCCATATGGACCAGCATCCGCCACATGGGCACGCCTCTCGACTACCAGCAGTCGTTCAGCGCGAGCTATCAGGTGCCACTCAACCTCCTGCCCATATTCTCATGGCTTCGCGCCGACGCCACCTACAACGCCACCTACAACTGGGTACGCGGAACCGACCTTGAGGACGGCACGTCGCTTGGCAACACCATTGCCAACAACCGCCAGATACAAGCCAACGGCAACCTCGACCTCGTGAGGCTCTACAACCTCGTGCCGTTCCTGAAGAAGGCCAACGACCGCTTCAACAAGACCACGCCGCAAAAGACCGCGGCGCAGCGGCAAAAAGAGAAGCAGAAGAAGGAGGCGGAGCGCAAGAAGCAAGCCGAGGAGGAAAAAAAGATCCGCGAGCAGGCGAAGAAGGACGGCAAGGATGCCGACAAGGCCGTGGCTGAATGGAAACAGAAACAAAAGCAAGACGCTGAGAGGAAGAAGGTGCTGCCCAAGAACCGCAACGCCTTCACCAAGGAGATCACTCTCCTGCCCGACTCCACCATCACCGTGACCCACAACAAGCGCACAAAGCGCATCACCGTGACCGCGAAGACGATGGACGGCAAGCCCTTCGACTTGAAATTCAAGAAGGATGGCGAAAACAAGATAAAAATAAAAACCAAGGTCGACTCCGCCTTGAAGGTCAAGCTGTCCGTGGTAGCCCTGCCGCCGCTGGAAGACAAGGCTTGGTACAAGACCGCCCAAGCGCTGGCACGTGTGGCCATGATGGTGAGGTCGGCAAGCATCAGCTATCGCAACCAGTATGCCATGTCGTTGCCTGGCTTCATGCCCACCATTGGCAAGGCGTTCGGACAGACACGCGGCAACAGCGTGCTCTCGCCTGGCCTAGACTTCGCCTTCGGCCTGATTGGCGACGACTACATAGAAAAAGCCAAGCGCAACAATTGGCTGCTCATGTCCGACAGCGTTGCGACGCCAGCGTCGACCAACCTCACCGAGGACTTGCAGATGAGGGCCACGCTTGAGCCCGTGAAGGGATTCAAGGTCGACCTCAGCGCCTCGCGCATGACCACCAGGGCAAAGAGCGTGCAATACATGTACCAGGGCAATCCCACCACGCAGACGGGCTCGCTCACGATGACCACCCTTTCCATCGGCTCCGCCTTCGAGGGCATGGGGTCCGCCAACAACGGCTACCGGTCAAAGACTTTCGAGAAGTTCTGCGGCTCGCTTGAGTCGTTCCGCCAGCGTGTGGAGGCTCGCTATCAAGGCACGGTCTACCCCGAAGGCACCGCCTTGGCGGGCAAGACCTTCGACGCCGCAAACGGTGGCGTGAACGCCTACTCTGCCGACGTGCTCGTACCAGCCTTCCTCTCGGCATACACAGCGGGCAACAGCAAGGGCCTCGACATCTTCCCATCAGTCTTGCACATGCTGCCCAACTGGACGATGCGCTATAGCGGACTGAGCAAGCTGCCATGGCTGCGCGACCACTTCAACGCGGTGAACATCAACCACTCCTACAAGAGCGTCTATGCCGTGGGAGCCTATCAAAGCTTCTCGACATTCGCCTCGCTTGCGGGCGACAACACCATGGGATTCATCACCGATGCCACCACGGGCAACCTCGTGCCAAGTTCCATGTTCAATGTGTCCACGGTGAGCATCAACGAGTCGTTCTCACCACTGTTCGGCATCGACGTGACGTTCCTCAACAACATGACCGCCAAACTGGAATACCGCCAGACGCGCGCCCTGTCGCTCTCCATGACATCCGTGCAGCTCAACGAGGCGGTGAGCAAGGATTGGGTCTTCGGGTGGGGATGGCGACTCGACAACTTCAACCTCTTCGGCCTTGGCAGCGCCAAGAAGAAGTCGGCGAAAGGCAAAAAGAAGAGCTCATCAACCAACCAAACCACCCAAACCTCCAAGCAAAGTTCGAAGACGGGCACCAACCACGCACTCAACCTCCGCCTCGACATGAGCTATCGCAAGCAAGCCGCCATAACCCGCAACATCGCCACGGTGTCGTCGACGGCATCCAGCGGCAACACCGCTCTCAAGCTCTCGTTCTCGGCAGAGTACACCCTTTCCAAGCTGATGTCCATGAGTTTCTATCTCGACCGTCAGACCAACACGCCGCTGTTGGCCTCAAGCAGCTACCCCACCACCACCCAAGACTTCGGCCTCAGCATCAAGTTCTCGCTGACGAGGTAAACCGCTCTGCATGAGGTAGTTGCGGTTTTCCTCAAAAAGGCCGTCGGCTTTCCATCGTAACGTCATCGGCCCTGCGCCGTAAAGGCGATGCCATTGCGGCGTAAGGGCAGCACGATTACGGCGTAAGGCCGATGCCATTGCGCCGCAAGGCCGACGCGAGCATTTTGCGCGATGATTTTCACGCCGGAATCAAGGCGGCGCCTTATTTTCTTGCCAAAAAGTTTGGTGTTTCCGTTTATTCCCATTTTCTTTGCAAAGAATACCAGCAACACTGCAAAGAAGATGGGAACGTTTCGTTCGATAGACGAATTGGTAAGGGCCCTCGACAGGGAGAAAGTTTTGCTGAAGGAGATGTTTGCCAAGCGACATTCCCTTCAGTTTCGCTACGACTATGCCCTCGAAATGACGGAATACAAGGAGGAGCGCATTCGCTTTCTGATAGAGAACGGGGTGATACGCGACACGGGCGACTGCCTGGAGATGGAGGACGTGTATCAGAAATTCTTCGAGGATGTGCTTGAGGTGAACGAGGAAATCAATGTCTCCTCGGTGCGCGACTATATCTCCGTGCTGAACGAGAACATCGACTATTATCTCAAGGAGA
>CAVHEN010000052.1:0-6949 GCA_963635115.1 Oscillospiraceae bacterium
GGCAGTTTTGTATGCTGTCGCGTTGGGCGTCGTTCTGGGCCTCGGCAAGCCACGACTTCGCCAATCTGCCAAGGTCGTCATACTTGGCTTGCATCCTGTCGTAGAGAGGGCGGAACCGCGCGTCTATCATGTCGTTGCAGCTTTTCATCTTCATGCCTTCCACGCCGTCGCTCTGCGTTTCCGTCGTAGCATTGTCGCCAATGGCATGCATCACGATGTTGACATTGGCGTTCTCGGCTATGAAAGCATACTGACGCCATGAGCCACTCTCAAGCTGGTTGCAGGCTATCGCCTTGTAGTATCTGATGGCATTGGTCTTCAATTGGTAGCTGAACTTGCCGTCATTCACGGGCACATAGATGATGTTGCCGCTCGATCGGTTGTTCTCGCCTGTCTCAATGAGGGCAATCTTGGTCGTCGCGGAGTCCGTCACCACACCCGATATGTTGCACTTCACCTTTTGTGCCAAAACGCTTACGCTGCACGATAGCGAAACGAGCAAAAGAGCGAGGTACTTTGATTGTTTAAACGGTTTCATACATAATTTATATAAGGCAAATTTGGTTTAAGCAGGTTTCCTTTTAACCTCTGGTGCAAAAGTATACAAAAACATCTAATATGTTGACATTAGATGAGCTTAAATCGTGATATTATTGGTGGATAAGGGAGTGGGCGACTCCAAGCGGGCATATGGCACGCCACGGGAACATATGCCCCTATAAACGAAACAAAGCCGCTGGTTCCAGCGGCTTTGTTGATGCTTGATATAATTTCGACTTGGTTTGCATTAACCAAAGTTGTCGTACATGATGCTTTCTTGGTCTACGCCGAGACTGTCGAGATAGTCGGTCACGGTCTTGATGAGCATTGGTGGTCCGCAGAGATAGTACTCGCAGTCCTCTGGTGCCTCGTGATCCTTCAAGTAGGTGTCGCGGATGCAGTTCACGGCGAAGCCCTCGTAGTACTTCACGCCCTGGGCATCGGCAACGGGGTCCTTGCGGTCGAGCGAGAGGTGGAAGTGGAAGTTGGGATACTCCTTCTCCAGCTCCCAGAAGTCCTCAAGGAAGAAGGCCTCGGTCAGCGAGCGTGCGCCATAGAAGAAGTGGAGCTCGCGGTCGCGAGTGTGCAGCGTCTTGGTCATGTGCATGATCTGGGCGCGCAGAGGAGCCATACCGGCACCGCCACCAATCCAAATCATCTCGCGCTTGCTGTCGAACTTAGGATGGAAATCGCCGTAAGGGCCACTCATGCGCACCTTGTCGCCTGGCTTGAGCGAGAAGATGTAGCTTGAGCCTATGCCTGTTGGCACGTCTTGGAAACCTACCTGTGGACGTGGCAAGAACGGTGTCGAGGCTATGCGCACGGTGAGCGTTATGATGTCGCCCTCGGCAGGATAGTTGGCCATGGAGTAAGCGCGCACGGTTGGCTCAGGGTTGTGGGCCTTGAGCGAGAGGATGTTGAACTTCTCCCATGCTCCGATATAGTCCTTGCCTATGAGCTCCTTGTCGAAGTCCTTGTCGTAGTCGATGGTGTCGTATGCCGGAATGTAGATCTGTGCATACGAGCCAGGTACGAAGTCCATGTGCTCTCCAGGAGGCAATGCCACCTTGAACTCCTTGATGAAGCTTGAAACGTTCTTGTTGGAGATGACGGTGCACTCCCACTCCTTGACGTTGAGGATAGAGTCGGAAACCTTCACGCTCAGGTTGCCATGAACCTTGGTTTGGCATCCGAGGCGCCAATGATCTTTTATCTCCTTGCGTGAGAAGTGGCCTTTCTCAGTGTCGAGAATCTCGCCGCCACCTTCAAGAACCTGCAGGCGGCACTGTCCGCAGCTGCCCTTGCCGCCGCAAGCTGACGAAAGGTGCACGCCGTTCTCGTTGAGCGTGGAGAGTAGCGAGCCGCCTTGCTCCACTTCCAATTTCTTGTCGCCGTTGATGGTGATGGTTACCTTTCCGCTCGGGCTGAGATATTTCTTAGCGATAAGCAGCATCGCCACCAAGAGGATGATGATGACGAGAAACACTGCTATGCTTACGCCTATAAATTGTCCCATATTCTTATTATTTCTTTATTCTGTGTTTGTTCTATGTTGTTTCTTCTTTTGTGGTTGTCAGAACTTCAGACCACTGAAGCACATCATTGCCATAGCCATGAGGCCGACGGTTATGAAGGCGATGCCCATACCCTGAAGGGGCTTTGGAATATCGCTGTATTCCATCTTCTCGCGGATGGCTCCGAACATGACAATGGCGAGTGTCCAACCAAGTCCGCTGCCAAGGGCGTAGGCTATGCTGTCGCCAATGTTGGAGATGGCCTGGGCGTTATCCATTGGGAGCTTGATGCGCTGTTGCATGAAGAGCGAGGCACCCATGATGGCGCAGTTGACGGCGATAAGTGGCAAGAAGATACCCAGGGCCGCGTAGAGCGAGGGTGAGAACTTCTCCACTGCCATTTCCACGAGCTGCGTGATGCCGGCGATGATGGCGATGAAGAGGATGAAGCTCAGGTAGCTCAAGTCTACTCCGTCTACCAAGCAGTTGGGACCGAGAACATACGTTTGCAAGAGATAGTTGATAGGCTCGGTGATCACGAGCACGAAGGTCACGGCAAGACCCAACCCAAGGGAGGTCTTGACATTCTTGCTTACTGCCAGGTATGAGCACATGCCAAGGAAGTAAGCGAAAATCATGTTGTCTACAAATATAGACCTGCAGAGTAATGCTATAGCGTGTTCCATTTCTTATTACTTCTTTTCGTCTTTAACAAAGAAAGCCCTGTTGACCCAAATGATGCAGCCTATGAGGATAAGGGCCGTGCACGACATGGTCATCATGCCGTTGTTGATGTAGCCGAGGTCATAAGCGCCCTCCGGGATGATTTGGAATCCGAGGAGCGAACCCCTGCCGAAGAACTCGCGGAAAGCTCCCACCATCACAAGGATTGCCGCATAGCCGAGGCCGTTGCCTATTCCGTCGAGGAAGGAAGGCCAAGGCTTGTTCATCATGGCGAAAGCCTCCAGGCGACCCATGAGGATACAGTTGGTGATGATCAGTCCGACGTATACGCTGAGCTGCACGCTCACGTCGTAGGCGAAAGCCCCGAGGACTTGGTTGACAATGGTCACCAGCGCCGCCACGACAACAAGTTGCACGATGATGCGAATGCGCATCGGGATGGTCTTGCGGATGATGGAGATGATGACGTTGGAGAATGCCGTGATTACAGTTACCGCAAGGCCCATCACGATGGCGGGCTTGAGCTGTGATGTAACGGCAAGGGCACTGCAGATGCCCAGCACCTGTATCATGATGGGGTTGTTCAGGTGCAGTGGCTCGGAGAATGCCGCCCTATTCTGTTTTGAAAATAAACTCATAATTCAATAATTTTGTCGTTCCTGGAAAAACTTATTTGCTGTTGAGGAACTTCAGGAACTTCCCAAGTCCGTCGTGAAGCATGCTTGCTACACCGTTTGATGTGAGCGTGGCGCCCGTCACGGCATCAACCTGTGTGGAGGGGTCCGTCACTTCCTTGTTTACCGACAAGGCTATGGCGTTGCGGTCTCCGTCCTTGAAGAGCTTCTTGCCCTGGAATTTCTCTTGCCATTTTTGGCTGTCCTTGATTTCGGCGCCAAGTCCGGCAGTCTCGCTCTCGTGGTTGAAATAGGCACCGTAGACGGTGGTCTTGTCGTCGTTCACCGACACGTATCCGCTTATGCCGCCCCAAAGACCTGTTCCGGTCATGGAGAACACATACTTTGCCTTACCGTCTACGTTGCACACGAACATCTCGCTGCCGTTGACGGTTTGCTCCGACTTCACCACTTCCTTGTATTTAGCTTCGGCGGCGTTGTCGTCGAGTCCGCGTATGTTGAGGCTGTAGAGAATCTGCTTCTTCTTTGCCAGTGCCTCATTGGCTGTCTGCATTGGCTTTAACGCCTGATAGACGAAGGCAAGGAGAAATGCCACTACCACGACGATGACAGCCGAGTAGATAATGGTATATGAATTGCTGTTAGTTTTCATTTCCTTTATGCTTTTATTCAGAAACCTTGCTGCGTTTGGCTCGCTTTGAGATATTGCACTCAACGACGCAATAGTCGATAAGCGGAGCAATCATGTTGCCAAAGAATATGGCGAGCATCATTCCCTCGGGATAGCCTTGGTTCTTTACGCGCACGATGATGGCCATCGCGCCCACGATGAATCCGTAAATCCACTTGCCCGTTTCTGTCCTGGCAGATGTCACGGGGTCTGTTGCCATGAAGACGGCACCGAAGCAGAAACCGCCAAGAATGAGCTGCTCCCACCAGTCTATCGATGAAGCGCCTGTGGCATGGAAGATAGCACCCATTACAGAGCCGCCGATAAACACGCTCAGCATCGTCTTCCAGCTGGCTATGCCTGTCCAAAGCAGTATGATAGCGCCAATGGCGATGGCTATGACAGAGGTCTCGCCCACGCAACCGGGTATGAATCCAGCAACCATGTCACAGGTTGATGTGCTCAGGGGCGTGCCTTGCGCCAGATGTGCCAATGGTGTTGCTGTGGTGAATGAGTCGGGGAGGGTGTTGCCCAAGCCGAAGATGCTGTGGTTTGCCACCCAAATAGCGTCGCCCGTCATCTTTGATGGATAAGAGAAGAACAGGAACATACGCGCGCCGATGGCCACGTTAAAGATGTTCATGCCAGTGCCTCCAAAGATTTCCTTGCAGAAGATCACGGCGAAGGCGCAAGCCAATGCAAGGATCCACAACGGTGTGGTCACGGGGATTATGAGTGGGATGATGATGCCCGAGACGAGGTAACCTTCCTGAATCTCCTCGCCTTTCCATTGTGCCCATGCGAACTCAATGCCCAAGCCAACGATGTAGCTCACGAGAATCTTTGGCAGCACGGCGAGGAAGCCAAAGCCGAAGATGCTCCAGAATGATGCCGTGGCAAGCGTGCCGGCGGCGAGATAGTTTTGGTAGCCCACGTTGTACATGCCAAAGAGCAGGGCGGGTATCAACGCTATTACCACGAAGCTCATGATGCGCTTTGAGTCGATGGAGTCGTGGATGGAGACACCGCTCGTTGACGTGGTGTTGGGTACGAAAAGGAACGACTCAAATCCTTCGTACACACTTCTCAGGGCATGCAATTTGCCGCCTTCCTCAAAGTTGGGCCGTATCTTATCGAAATATTGTTTTATTGCGTTCATTCCAAATATTGATTAATATTGGATTGTGTTATTAATATTAATGTTGAAAGGGTTCGTGCCTTGCCGCTTGGCTTACGCGTTTTCTTTCCTCAGTATGTCGAGTCCTTCGCGCACCAATTGCTGCAATGGAAGCTTGGAACTGTCCACGAATTCGGCGAGGGCGAAATCTTCTGGGGTCACCTCGTAGATGCCAAGTTGTTCTTGCTTGTCGATGTCGCCAGCGATGATGGCCTTGATGAGGTATTCTGCGTAGATGTCCATTGGCAACACCTTGCCATACTCTCCGCTCATTATCATGTGGCGCTCACTGCCTTTGACGCGCGCGTCGAGGTCGTAGGCTTTTTTCTTTCCGAAGAGCCAAGAGAAATAGCTGCGGTTTACCGAGAACTGCTTGGTGCGTGGAAGGATCCATCCGAGAGTCTCGTCGATGTCGTCGCCTTCCGGTATCACGGTCACTTCAGACGTGTGCGCGCCGAGGAATCCGTCGATGCTGTCTTTTGTTCCGGTGAGTGGGTTGCCGTTGATTATGCGCGAGTGTCCGGTCTCTTCCAGCCTTCCGGCGAGGATGTCCTTGAGTGGCGTGCCGACCTTTACGTCGGTGTAGGAAGGCGCCTTCACGCGGCTACCGGCCACGGCGATGGTTCTGGTCAAGTCAACCTTTCCGGTGAGGAACAGGCGGCCAATGAAGATGACGGTTGTCGGGTCCACTGTCCACACGACCTTGTTCTTGTTCATCGGCGCAACGTGGTTTATCTGCACGTCGACGTTGCCTGCCGGACAGGGACCGTCGAAGACGTTTAAGTCCACGTCCTCCACGTTTGTCAAGGCTTGCGCCGTTTGCTTTGCACCTGTGCCAAGATGCACTGTGGCTATGCGAGCCAGTGCCTTGAGACCGGTCTTGAACGCCTCCTCGTTGCCTTGGAGTTCAACCTCGAAGTCGCATGCCAGAGGCATGTCGCGCAGTGCCGACACGAAGATACCATCGGGAGTAGTCTGTGGATTTGCCACCACACCATAAGGCAACTGGTTGATGTACCCGAAGATGCCTGCTTCCAAGAGCTTGTTTTTCACTGCCTCGCCGTCAAGTGTGGCGACCTCAGCCTTGCCGTAGTCGTGAGCCTGCTGGGTTGTGTCGGCCTCAACTGTGACCATTAGGACCTTGCGTCGGGCTCCTCTTACCACAGCTTTCACCGTGCCGCTAACAGGAGACGCAAAGCCCAGTTCGGGACATTGCTTGCTCACGAACAGTGGCTCTCCGGCGAGCACGTGGTCGCCTTCCTTTACCGACAGCTTTGGAGTGATGCCGGGGAAAGACAACGGGGAAAGTCCAGAAAGGGTAGATTGTGGTGTGGCCACTTTCTCTTTCACGGCTTTCCCTGCTAGGTTAATGTCTAAGCCTTTACGCAACTTAATTACATTTGCCATAGAACTGATAAAAGATTTTGATGTATTTTCTTTGCGTGCAAATTTAGCAATTTTTTGTGCCAATTTACATAAATCGTCCCTCTTTTTCTTTTATAAGGATTATTTTTTCCTTAATTTTGCATGAAGTTAACTTCAGCATTACATTTCTGTTTCTATTGAAGAAGCTAAGGCGAATAATAAACTATCTCGTATGGATGGCGGTGGGCCTTTGCCTTGCCGTCATGGTCATCGTGCGCATTCCCGTGGTCCAATCGGCTTTGGGAACCGCCGTGGCGTCTGCCATATCTGATAAGTTTGGCACGCCGGTGTCGGTCGGCAACGT
>CAVHEN010000052.1:7193-23817 GCA_963635115.1 Oscillospiraceae bacterium
CATAAGTCGACCCTCAACCTTGCCATCAACAGCCTCATCATCCGCCATGGCAAGGTGGCTTGGGACCGAAAGGACATGCCGCGACGCAAGACCTTTGACGTCAACCACTTAAAAATCTCGGAGATAAGCTCTCACATTGTATTCGACATCGTAGACGGCAATACATACCATGCTTTTCTGAAGAAGTTGTCGCTCCGCGAGACATCGGGTCTCGACATCAATTCACTCTCTTTCAAGGCTGAGGCGACGAAGACGTCGGTTGCCATCGACAACTTCTCGCTGACGTTGCCTGGCACGGAGATAACGATTCCCCATGTTGAGGCAAGCAACGGCAAAGGCTCGCGTTCCTTTGCCCTCACCATGGCGTTGTCACGAGTCAACCCCTACGATCTCCGCGCCTTTGCCCCGATCTTTGCGTCAATCAACCGGCCTGTCTTGCTCAAGCTGTCGGCTCGGGGCAGCGGCGAGCGAATCACGTTGAGCCAGTTTGACGTTGCCATGCCGCGCTATGCTGGGTTCCGCGATTTCGACAAGCCGTCAGACTTCCGCCTGTCCGCCGTTGGGTGGCTCACGACGGGCAAGCCCATGAAATGGCACGCTGACGTGAGGCAATTCCGTGCCAACGCCAACGTCGTGAAATATTTTGCAGGCAAGGTTCCGGAGGTCGTGACACGCTTGGGCGATATAGCCTTCAACGGCACGGCGTCGGGCAAGGGGCAGGACGTTTTCGCCAAAGGAAAACTGCGCACAAGCGCCGGAGCGGCCGTGCTTGACCTCAGCAAGCAAGGACAACACGTCGGCGGGCACATAACCACAGACGCGTTCAACCTAAAAGACGCGCTTGGCAATAAGCATCTTGGCACGCTTGCAGCCGATGTCGTTGGTGGGGGAGACCTCAAGACGAAACACTTCGAGGTCAAAGGCAATGTGAAGAGGTTCGACTACAACGACTACGCTTATCGCGACATATCGCTCAATGCTACATTCGCCGACGGCATGGTTGATGGCCGCGTGAGCGCCAACGACCCAAATGTTAAGTTCTCTATTGACGGTGGCGTGAAGCTCCAGGGAGCAGAGAAGACAGTGAGGCTCAAGGGAACGGTCGACCGTTTCCTGCCCTCGGCGTTGCGCCTGTTCGGCGGTCGCTTGGCGAAGGCGACATATAGCGGAACGCTGGATGCCAACTTCCGTGGTCGCGACATCAACACCACGGATGGTTATCTGTGCTTGAGTAATTTCGTGATGCGACAAGGCGACGACAGCTATGCCCTCGACTCGCTGAGGCTGAGTGCCGGTCACTCCAAGCAAGGGCATTACCTGCTCATGAACAGCGACTTTGGCATGGCGGCGGTTTATGGCAAGTTCGACTATGCTGCCTTGCCACAGGCGATAGAGAACGTCATCGTGAAGAAGTTGCCGGGCATAACCAATCTCGCGCCTTTCCGCTATCGTCCCATAAACCATGGCGATGTGAGCTTCATGGCTCGTCTGACCGACAGCAACTGGGCGAGACCCTTGCTCAACATGCCGCTCGACATTCTCGACACCGTGTCGGTGAAGGCATCCTTCGGCAGGGAAGGAACCTCGCTCGACGCCGACGTCTCAGCTCCCGACGTGGTCTGGGGCGAACGCCACTTCAAGCATGTCTGCGCCAAGGTGCGCACTGAGGACGGTGTGCTCTCCGTGGACGCGGGGCTCACCAACATGAGCAACGAGAAGGTGGGCACCGACATAGGACTGAAAGCCACGGCAGGTTTCGACCGCATCACGGCCAACGTGTCGCTCGACAACCACGCCAAGACGCAACGGCTCCGTGGCTCATTGGGAGCCGACGTGGCTTTCCGCAAGACCACCGACGGCAAGACGCTTGCGCTTGTCAATTTCAACGAGTCGCAATTCCATGTCGGCGACACGCTGTTCGAGGTGCATCCGTCGTCGATACTTTACAGCAAGAACAGGCTTGAGGTTCACGACTTTGCCATAAGCAGTGGCTCGCAGGGCATACTCGTGTCGGGCACTGGCTCCGACAGCAGCCAAGACTCGCTTTCTGTAAACCTGTCAAACATAGACGTGGGCTATTTGCTCGATCTCGTCAACTTCCATTCAGTGGAGTTCAGCGGCGCGGCGTCTGGCACGGCGAGCGTGAAGGGTCTTTTCGACAGTCCCGACATCAACGCCGCCCTGCGTGTGGACGACTTCAAGCTCATTGAGGGGCGTCTCGGCACGCTTCATGCCAACGTGGGCTGGAAACTGAGCGAGGGCCAGATAAACATCGACGGCATGACTTGCGACACCATACAAGAGCCTTCGGGCCCCATACCGTCGAACACGTATGTCAACGGTTATGTCTCCACGAAGCACCATTATATAGACTTGGGCATGAAGCTCGACAACACGCGGGCGGAGTTTCTTGGCACGCTCTGCGACAGCTTCCTCGAAGACGTTGACCTGCGCGGCAACGGGGAACTGAGGCTGTGGGGCGACCTGAGCGAGCTTAACCTCACGGGCGACATCGTTGCCGATGGCGCAATGACCATTAAGCCTACCGGAGTGCGCTATAACGTCAACCGCGGCAAGGTCCATTTCATAGAGAACGAGATACAACTCCCCGGCGACACCATCACTGACGAATATGGCAACCACGGGCTTGTAACCGGTGCTCTTCACCACCAGCACATCAGTCGTATCACGGCCGACATCACCGCCCATGCCGACCGCCTGCTCGCGTTCAACACGAATGGCTCTGACGGCAGCAGCTTCTACGGCAAGGTGTTCGGCACAGGCGAAGCCACGTTGAGAAGCCGTCCGGGGACGCTCGATGTCAACGTCAATGTCACGCCCACAAAGGGCTCGGAGGTGGTCTACGACATCACGACCACGTCGGCGACCTCGGCACAGGACTTCATAAGCTGGCACGACCGTGACGCCGTTGCCGCCCACCCCGACTCCGTGGCGATGGCTGACTCAGCGGCTATGGCCGACATTCCGACAGACATCCACCTCAGTTTCCTGGTCAACGTGAACCCCAACGCCACGATGCGGCTCATCACCGACAAGTCTTCGGGAGATTATATCACGCTCAACGGCAACGGCACGCTGCGCGCCACATATTTTAATAAGGGCGGGCTCGACATCTTCGGCACTTACACAGTGGACAAGGGCGTGTACCGCATCACGGTGCAGAACGTCATAACAAAGGTGTTCAACTTCACGCAAGGCGGAACAATCACTTTCGGTGGCGATCCATTTGCCGCGTTGCTCAAGCTCAAGGCGGTGTACCCATTAGCCTCCGTGAGCCTCTCCGACCTCCAGATGGGACGCAGCTTCACGTCTAATAATGTAAAGGCCAACTGCATAATGAACATCAGCGGCACGCCGGAGTCTCCACGCGTGGACTTCGACCTCGACTTCCCTACGATGAGCACGGATACCAAGCAGATGATCTACAGTCTTATTAATGGCGAGGAGGAGATGAACCAGCAAGTGATCTATCTGCTTGCCGTGGGAAGGTTCTATTCTCGCGGAACCAACAACGCCAGCGCGCAAGGCATGGACCAGACGTCTCTTGCCATGCAGAGCTTGCTTAGCGGCACGCTGAGCCAACAAATCAACAACGTGTTGGGAACTGTGATGAAGAACAACAATTGGAACTTCGGAGCCAACATCTCAACTGGCGATGAAGGCTTTTACAATGCCGAGTATGAGGGATTGTTCAGCGGCAACCTGCTCAACAACCGCTTGATTTTCAACGGGCAGTTTGGCTACCGCGACAACGCCAATGCCACCATGTCATTTATTGGCGACTTCGACCTGCGCTATCTCATATTCCCGAACGGCAACTTCAGCGTGCACGTTTACAATCAAACCAACGACCGCTACTTCACGCGCAACTCGCTCAACACCCAGGGAGTTGGCTTCATCCTGAAGAAAGACTTTGGCAGCCTTCGCGACCTCTTCTCCTTTGGAAGACGCAAGCAGAAAGAAGCGAAAAAGAAATGACGCGCGGCCGATGGTGGCAACTGCGCGTCGTATGGTTATCACTCAACCAATTTCCAGTCAATCAGTCCCTTGCCCATGTCGTCGAGCTCCACGGCAAGCGCGAAAACCTTGTGCCCAGGGGTCTTGAAAGGCTCGGCATAGCGGTTTTCCCTTATCTGACGCTCGGCTGCGGCGATGCCACCGTTTTTAGTGAGTTTAAGCTCCATCACATAGACGTTGCCGTGCAGTTCTACCACCATGTCTATTCTGCCTGTCGATATCATCTTCTCCACCTCTACACGGCAACCGATGGCATTGAATATTGTGCTCATTATTAGGCGATAGCGTTCCTCCATGTCCATTGACGCGAGCTTCTTGTTGCTGTATGGCACATCGGCGACCAGCGCCTTCAGATATTTCTTAGCCTCGTCCACATTGCCGAGCAGCAGGTTCATATAGAGGAACGCCTGTGTAGACTGTATGTCGCCGCTGCGGCGCATGGCCAACGCGGGGAGCACGGTCTCGTAGAGGGCTTGGCGCACCTCATGGTTGGGTATGCCGAGGAGATAAAGTCCGTTCATGTAGCCCTTGATGGTGAGGTAACCCGACTGATAGAGAAACAGTTCGGCACCGCCACCCGTCACGTCAGAAGTCTCGATAATCGGACTTATCAACGCGCAATGATCGAAGTCCTTGAGGCGAATCTCCATGTCGTTGACAAACTTCGGTAGCAACGATGTGGCGCCAGACGATGCCCAGTAGTTCTTTATTTCTCCATCCGACAAAGCGTTGACAAGGCTGAACGGATTGAATACGTCAACCATGTTGTGACGGCTGAAATGATAGCCGTCGTAGTTGGCTTTCAGTTGTTCTATGGTACCCTCCACGGTCCATTCGTTCTGCTTGCCCATCGCCTCAATTTCCGGCATGAAGTTGTCCGTCATTTCCTGTTTCGTAATGCCGCACAACGGGGCAAACAGCCCGTCGAAACTGATGTTGCTCAGATTGTTGAGCACGGAGAAGAGTGAGATCTGCGTAAACTTGGTTATGCCCGTGATGAACACGAACTTCTCATAGTAGTCGTCGGCCTTCAGTATGGCGAACACCTGACGGTAGACAGCCGTGCAGGCTTCGTGCTCCAGAGTGAGCCACGAGTGCTGAAGGGGCGAGTCATACTCGTCGATGAGTATCGCTACCTGCTGCCCTGTCTGCTCATACGCGCCGACAATAATCGCGTCAAACCGGTCGGCAAGGCTGTCTGTCCGGCTCGGGGTCAGGCCATACTTCTTCTCATACCTACCGAACAAGTTGTCCAGATACGAGCGTATGCTGTTTGCGTCGGCTCCCGCGCGGCTCATGTCAAGACGAATGACGGGGCGCTTGATCCACTCCTTTTCCAAATCCATTATCCGCAAGCCCTCGAAGAGACGCTTCTCGCCCTCAAAGTAAGCTTGAAGGGTGTCTACGAGCACCGACTTGCCGAAGCGGCGCGGACGGTTCAAGTAGTTGTACTTCTTGCCCTTGTTGACAAGACTCCAAATCAGGTCGGTCTTGTCAACATACACGTAATCATTTTCCCTTATCTCATAGAAAGACTGGATGCCAACGGGTAATCTCCTGTAATTCAGTTCTGCCACTGTTTCTCAAGATTTGGTTGTTTTGCAAAGATAGTGTTTTTGCGCGTAAAATCCGTTATTTTAACGTAAGATTTAGGGCATGTTCGCGAAGAAAAACATGGCGGTTAAGGCGTCAATGTTTATTCGTGTAAGGATAGTCGTCCGCCGCAGCGGATTTCACCGCGATGCGATTGTGGCGCAAAGCCATCGCGATTGCGGCGCAAGGGCAATGCGATTGCGCCGTAAAGCCATCGCGTTTGCGGCGTAAGGGCAAATGGCTTAGCATCTTAGGCGAAGAGCCTATCTTCCCAATTCCCAAAACGCGACGGCTGAGGCGGCTGCCACGTTGAGCGAGTCGACACCGCGCGCCATGGGAATCTTGACCACGTAGTCGGCGCCATCGATGGCTTCCGACGGCAATCCGTCGCCCTCCGTGCCCATCACCACGGCAAGCCTTGGCTCTGCCTTCAGCCTCGGGTCGTCGAGGGCAACGCTGTCGTGTCTCAACGCCATGGCCACGGTCTTGAAACCGTAGTCGTGGAGAGAGTGGAGTGGGGAGTCGAGCCATGCCCATGGCAACTTGAACACCGTGCCCATCGAGACCCTCACGGCGCGGCGGTTGAAAGGGTCACAACTGTCGGTGGTGAGCAGCGCGCCATCGATGCCCAGCGCGGCGGCTGAGCGGAAGATCGCGCCAATGTTTGTGGTGTCGCACACCGCGTTGATGACGACGACGCGGCGCGACACCTTGCAAAGCTCTTGCCATGTGGGCAACTGTGGGCGACGCATGGCGCAGAGCACGCCACGCGTCAGTGTATAGCCTGTGAGCGAGGCAAGGAGCTCGCGGCTGCCAGTATAGACGGGAATGTCGCCGCAACGGCGGATGATGTCGGCGGCATCGCCCTCGATATGGCGCGCCTCGCAGAGCAGGGAGATGGGCTGAAGGCCCTCGTCGAGCGCCACGTTGATGACCTTGGGGCTCTCCGCTATCACGATGCCGTCGTCGGGATGGAGCCGGTTTCGAAGCTGGTGATCGGTCAAACGGTGGTAAACTGCCACTCCTGAGGCATCTAAACTGCGTATTTCTGTAATGGGCATGAGATGAAAATCTTTATAGTGTTACAAAATTACAAAATTTCGATGTTAATTTGTGAATGTATCATATAAAAAGGGTATCTTTGCATATTGATAAGACTAATAGAACCAATCATTAAAAAATACGGATTATGAAACCTACATTATTATTGTTGGCTGCTGGCATGGGTAGCCGTTATGGTGGTTTGAAACAACTTGACGGACTGGGTCCAAACGGTGAGACTATAATGGACTACAGCATCTATGATGCCATTCAGGCCGGCTTCGGAAAGATTGTTTGGGTCATCCGCAAAGACTTTGAGCAGGACTTCCGCGAGAAGATTCTCTCTAAGTATGAGGGCCACATCCCTTGCGAGATCGTTTTCCAGAGCCTCGACAAGATTCCTGAGGGCTATAGCGTTCCTGAGGGCCGCACGAAGCCTTGGGGCACCAACCACGCCGTGATGATGGCTAAGGATGTCATCAAGGAGCCTTTCTGCGTGATCAACTGCGACGATTTCTACAACCGCGACTGCTTCCAGGTTATCGGCAAGTTCCTTTCTGAGCTTCCAGAAGGCAGCGATGGCAAGTATGCCATGGTGGGCTTCCGCGTGGCAAACACCCTGTCGGACAATGGCAGCGTGAGCCGTGGCGTGTGCGAGAAGGACGAGAACAACCACCTCACGTCATGTGTGGAGCGCACCGAGATCCTCCGCAACGCCGAAGGCAAGGTGAGCTACAAGGACGACAATGGCGAGTGGGTGACAACGAGCGACAACACGCCGGTGTCTATGAACGTGTGGGGCTTCACGCCTGAGTATTTCGAGTATTCCGACAAGCTCTTCAAGGAGTTCCTGGATCAGCCCTCGACAAAGGCAAACCCCAAGGCGGAATATCTCATCCCTTGGGTCGTGGACAAGCTCATCAAGGACGGAAAGGCAACCTGCGAGGTGCTCGACACCACATCAAAGTGGTTTGGCGTGACTTATTCAGCAGACCGTCCAGGCACCGTGGCAAGGATTCAGCAACTGGTGGACGACGGAGTCTATCCAAACAAGCTCTTTTAAGAACTAATTAACTATAAACTTATATTATAATGGCAAAAACAAACAGCAACGGTCGCGCCATTGCCATCGTGGCATGTATCTTCCTCTTCGGAATGATCTCCTTCGTGACCAACCTCGCAGCGCCTATCGGCGTCATCTGGAAGAACCAGCCAATGATTGGCGGTAGCAACATGCTCGGCATGATGGGTAACTTCATGAACTTCTTCGCCTACTTGTTCATGGGTATCCCCGCTGGCAACTTGCTCACGAAGATTGGTTACAAGAAGACTGCGCTTCTTGGTATAGCCTTTGGCTTCTTTGGCGTGCTCGTGCAGTACATCTCAGGCTTCTCTGAGGGCATGACAGGCTTCATCATCTACCTCGTCGGTGCCTTCATCTCTGGTTTCTCTGTCTGCATGCTCAACACCGTCGTTAACCCAATGCTCAACCAGCTTGGCGGTGGCGGCAACCGTGGCAACCAGCTCAACCTCATCGGCGGAACGTTCAACTCTCTGCTTGGCACAATGACTCCAATGCTCGTGGGCGCTCTCATCGGCACAGTGACAAAGGACACGGCAATGAGCGATGTCAACCTCGTGCTCTTCATGGCCATGGGCGTATTCCTCGTGACTTTCTTCGTGCTTCTCTTTGTCCCAATCGAGAACCCGAAGTCTATGGAGGGCGACGTCAAGTTCGAGCACACTCCTTTCGCTTTCCGTCACTTCACGTTTGGCGTTGTCGCCATCTTCGTGTATGTGGGCGTTGAGTGCGGCATCCCTGGCACATTGAACTTCTATATCTCTGACACAACAGAAGCAGGCGCTGGCGTCATGGGCCTCAACCCAATGGTGCAGGCTGCTGCCATCGGTGGTTTCGCTGCCGGTACATATTGGCTCCTGATGCTCGTTGGCCGTCTTATCTCCAGCTTCATCGCCTCTAAGGTTTCGAGCCGCGCCATGATGCTCACTACAACAGGCGTAGGCACTATCCTTATTCTCTTGGCCATGTTCCTCCCGAAGACCATCACCGGCTCGCTGCCAGTGTTCACCGGTTCAAGCTTCCAGGTTGTGACATTGCCTCTCGGCGCTATCCTCCTTGTGCTCTGCGGTCTCTGCACTTCCATCATGTGGTCGTCAATCTTCAACCTCGCCACTGAGGGATTGGGCAAGTACACAGAGAAGGCCAGCGGCATCTTCATGATGATGGTTGTTGGTGGCGGCGTGCTGCCTCTTATCCAGAACGCTGTGGCTGACGCTACGCTCAACTACATGCTTTCTTACATCGTGCCTCTGATTGCGGTGGTCTACATGTTCTGCTATGCCGCGTTCCTCTCAAAGAATGTGAACAAGGACATCCCAGTCTAAACATGACATTATTTCGTCAACCAAGTTGATGAAACCAATATAAAAACGGAGCGGCCCGAAAGAGCCGCTCCGTTTTGCATATTATAGCGTTTGAACGCTACTTGTCAACCGGATATGTATAGTTCGCACAACGTAATGGTCAAAGCTTGCCCAAGACTCGAATCTGATGGAGCTATGGCATTGGCCTTTCGTAATCACTCGAAACTGACCGTCATAAGCCTGCAAGTCTGGGGTGATTACGCCGATGTGACATCGGGTTTTCTTATGTTAGAAAAAAGCCGGAACGCTAAGCATTGCGTTCCGGCTTAATCTATATTGATGGTCAAAGCTTATATATGGCTAAGATGTTTCTTTGTTGCGTCTGCTGGCCTTAGTTGAGCTCGGCTGCCATTTTCTCTGCAATCGCTTGAGCCTCGTCCATGGATTTAGCCTCGGAGTAGATGCGGATGATAGGCTCTGTGTTCGACTTGCGCATGTGAACCCAGCAGTCGGCGAAGTCGAGCTTGACGCCGTCGATGTCGGTGACCTTAACGTTGTCTTGTGCCTCAAACTTGGCTTTCACCTTGGCAAGGAGAGCGTCCACGTCGGTGCCTGGAGTGAGGTCGATGCGGTTCTTTGCCATGAAGTAGTTCGGGTATGACGCGCGCAATTCCGAAGCCTTGCAGCCTTTCTGTGCCATTGAGCTGAGGAAGAGGGCGATGCCAACCAATGCGTCGCGACCATAATGGCTGTCAGGGTAAATGACTCCGCCGTTGCCCTCGCCGCCAATGACGGCATTCACCTCCTTCATCTTCGTTGTAACGTTTACCTCGCCTACGGCTGAAGCGAAATATTGGCAGCCATGCTTTTCGGTAACGTCGCGCAGGGCGCGCGTTGACGAAAGGTTGCTCACGGTTGCGCCCTTCACATGATCAAGGATATAGTCGGCAACGCTGACAAGTGTGTATTCTTCGCCATACATCTTACCGTTCTCTTGGATGAAGGCAAGGCGGTCAACGTCTGGGTCAACCACTACGCCAAGGTCGTAGTTGCCGTTTGCCACTTCGGTCATTATGCCGCCGAGATTTTTCTCCAATGGCTCAGGATTGTGGGCGAAGTCGCCATTTGGCGTGCCGTTGAGGAACTTGTACTCAACGCCTAAGGCATCAAGGAGCTGAGGCAGGATGATGCCACCGACAGAGTTTATGGAGTCTACGCAAACGCGGAAATGAGCGTTGCGAATGGCCTCCGTGTCGACAAGCTCAAGGTTGAGCACTGAGTCAATATGGCGTTTGTTATAAGAATCGTCCTCTGTGTACGTTCCGAGGTGGTCGACGTCTGCATACTCGAAGTCTTCCTTTTCCGCAATGGCGAGCACCTCGTTGCCATTGTCCTTCGTGAGGAACTCGCCCTCTTGGTTGAGGAGTTTCAATGCGTTCCAGTGGCGTGGATTGTGGCTTGCGGTGATTATTATTCCGCCTGCAGAGTGGCTCATCCTGACGGCGAGCTCAGTAGTTGGCGTTGTGGCAAGGCCGATGTTTATAACGTCATAGCCCATTCCCATGAGCGTTCCGCATACCACGTTCTCCACCATCTTGCCGGAAATACGCGCGTCTCGCCCAACCACTATGGTGTTGCTGTCCGACTGTTTGCTGCGGCGTATGAAGGTTGCGTAAGCCGTGGTGAACTTAACGATGTCGAGCGGGTTCAGCGTGTCGCCCGTGTGACCGCCTATCGTTCCACGAATACCCGAAATTGATTTGATTAGAGTCATTTTCCTTGTTTGTAAGATTTAAGTTTATATAGCAGCTTTATTGGTGCAAGTTAGATTCCTCTTTCGAATGTTATGTCGTAGAGACAGGGATATACGCCCGATGTGGCATATTGCTGTCCAAGGTCGTGCGGCACAATCAAGCGAACCTTTGCCATCTCGTCGTCGTCGTTGACATACCTGCCAATGTTGACGTAGGGCAGTGCTGCAAGCCATCCGCTTGGAATGGCGGTGCTGCTGTAGAAAAGGTTCATCAAGCTTGTGTTCGACTCAAAGCTTCCTGAGAACGTGCCGGAGTTGTTGGTCACATTCATCACCTCCAAGTAGCGGTAATAGTAAGGCGTCAGCGTGTTGCTTGCCTGTATTGAGTCGGTCAGCAAGTTGCGCTCGGTGTAGCGGCAGAGAATGCGTGCCGACTCGCCCGATGCTACAGGCTTGCCCGAGCCTTTCCTCACGATTTGCATATAGAGGCCGCTCGACTCGAAGAGCACAAACTGGTTCTTCGACACGTCGGTGGTATAGTTCTGGCTTCGAAACTGCTCCTCGGAGATGACGTTCACCGATGAGTCTGCGATGTATGCGTTTATGGCGTTGCGCTCGCGCTTCACCTGGTCGGCATAAGTCGCGTCATCGCTGCACGACGTTATTGCCGTGGCAGCTACGAGGAGTATAAAGAAGAACAACAGTCCCTTGCTCTTTGACTGAATTTGTTTTATTGTCATGTCCTGTTTTATGGTCAATAATATAAGTATCTTCTTGAAATTTAAGACATTATCCCAAACGCTTATTTAAACGGAGGAAGCTTTGAGCCTGCCCTTGCGTAAGCGATGAGCTGTATCTTGAACTTCAGCACAGAGTATCCAGGTATGGAACTGCTGCCCGACTCGCCATAGCCTAATGTCCATGGGATGTAAACGTCCCATTCGTCGCCAATGTGCATGTGTTGCAAGGCGGTGGCAAAGCCCGACGTGAGGCCGCTCACTTGGAAGTCGGCAACGCCAGCCGTGGTGTTTGATGCTCCGTTCTTGTTTGTCGTGTCGAAGACATAGCCTTGAGGGTACGATGTGGAAGGCAGGAGCTGGCCCGTGTAGCGCACACGCACCGAGTCGGAGTAGATTGGGCTTCCGGAGCCAGTGCCAGCCGTCTGCACGTTGACGATGATGTAGTCAGTGTTGGGCGACTTCAGGCTGTCCTCGATGCTATAGTTCTTGATTATTTTCCAAGAGGCATCGCCACCGCTCACCTTGGTCTGGGTCTCCGAGTAGAGCTTGTTCCAATATGTGGTGTTGGTGTTCTTCCAGTCGGGATATTCCTCTACCGTGTTGTCCGATTCCGAACAAGAGCCGAGCAGAAGGAGGAAAGGGGAAAGGCAGAAAGCCATGAAGAGTATGACTTTCCTGCCCATTCTTGATGATTCAGTTTTATTCAGCATATTTAATCACTTGCTTGTTCTTGTCTTTACAAGTCCTTGATTTCCTTGGCAAGTTTTTTGAGCAGTGTGGTGATGCTCACGCGGTCTTCAATGATAGCGCGCAAGTCGTTGATGTTCACGCGTTCTTGCTCCATTGAGTCGCGGTGACGCAGGGTCACGGTGTTGTCTTCCAAGGTCTGGCCGTCCACGGTGACGCAATAAGGCGTGCCGATGGCGTCCTCGCGGCGATAGCGCTTGCCTATGGAGTCCTTGGCGTCGATGTGCGTGGTGAAATGATACTTCAGCTCGTCTTGGATCTCCTGTGCCTTCTCGGGCAGTCCGTCCTTGTTGACCAATGGCAACACTGCGCACTTGATAGGAGCCAATGCCTCGGGCAGGGAAAGCACGACGCGCGTTGAGCCGTTCTCCAGCTTCTGCTCTTGATATGCGTGGCACATGACGGAGAGGAACATGCGGTCCACGCCGATGGAAGTCTCCACGTCGTAAGGCACGTAGCTCTCGTTCTTGTCGGGGTCGAAATAGCGCATCTTCGTGCCGCTGAACTTCTCGTGCTGAGAGAGGTCGTAGTTGGTGCGGCTGTGGATGCCCTCCACCTCCTTGAAGCCGAATGGCATGTTGAACTCGATGTCGGTGGCGGCGTTGGCGTAGAAGGCGAGCTTCTCGTGGTCGTGGTAACGATAGTTCTCGTTGCCCATGCCCAGTGCCTGGTGCCATGCCAAGCGAGCCTTCTTCCAGTATTCGAACCAGCGCATCTCGGTGCCAGGCTGGCAGAAGAACTGCATCTCCATCTGCTCAAACTCACGCATGCGGAACACGAACTGGCGTGCCACGATCTCGTTGCGGAACGCCTTGCCTATCTGCGCAATGCCGAAAGGCAACTTCTGGCGGGTCGTGCGCTGAACGCCGAGGAAGTTGACAAAGATGCCTTGAGCCGTCTCTGGGCGCAAGTAGATCTTGTTAGTGGAACCTGCGGTTGAGCCAATCTCGGTGGAGAACATGAGGTTGAACTGGCGCACGTCGGTCCAGTTCTTTGTGCCGCTGATGGGGTCAACGATGCCCTCGTCGAGGATTATCTGCTTCAGCTCCTCAAGGTTTGGTCCCTGCATTGCCTCGGTATAGCGTGCGTGCAACTCGTCGCGCTTCTTCTGGTTCTCCAGCACGCGAGGGTTTGTCTCGCGGAACTTCTGCTCGTCGAAAGAGTCGCCAAACTTCTTGGCGGCTTTCTTCACCTCCTTGTCGATCTTCTCCTCGTACTTGGCTATCTGGTCCTCGATGAGGTTGTCGGCGCGATAGCGCTTCTTCGAGTCGCGGTTGTCGATGAGGGGGTCGTTGAAGGCGTCAACGTGGCCGCTGGCCTTCCACACGGTAGGGTTCATGAAGATGGAAGCATCGACGCCCACGATGTTGTTGTGGAGCAGCACCATGGAGTCCCACCAATATTTCTTTATGTTGTTTTTCAGCTCGACACCGTTAGGTCCGTAGTCGTAGACTGCCGCGAGACCCTCCGGATAAATTTCTGAACTTGGGAATACAAAGCCATATTCCTTGCAATGACTTACAATCTTCTTGAATGCGTCTTCTGCCATGATTTCTTAACTATGAATGTACATTTGGCGCAAAGTTACTGCTTTTTTGCTTATTACTGTTGCTAAAATCGTTAATTTTCCCTTTCCGCGTGCAGATTGTCAAGGGAAATTGCTTAATAATGGCATGGATGCTAACAGACTCGCGTTTTATATATAACAAGGTTGCGCCCTGAGGAAAGGCTTCAGGTTGACTGATGTGAGGGGAAATCGTCGCGGCAGGGTCCCCCGTTGCCTTTGTGGCGTAACCGTGGTGGCGTTGCGCCGCAATCGCGATGCCTCCGCGGCGCAATCGCAGTGGCTTTACGCCGCGATCGGCAGAGGCCGTCAACCGTGGAGCCGCACGAACCAATCAGCCGAACATAATCATTGCGCTTATATATAAATAATGTGTAATGCAGAACAGACGCGGATAAAATAATATTTGTTTCATTTTTGCGAAAATATTTTAAGAATAGGGGTACCCGATTCGGGGCAATTACGGTCTATAAGTGTATAATCTTAAAAAACAACAACAATAGTTTAGTGTATGAAGAGAGTATTCACTTTTTTGCTCCTTGCGATTTTCCTGTCGCTGACGGGCACTGCCACCGTGCATGCCACGCCGCAACAACAGGGAATCGTCATTGAGGCAAAGAACGAGCCATTGGCAAGTGTTCTCGCGAAACTCGAGAAAGCCACGGGCTACAAGGTACAGTACGTCAGCAGCGACGTGTATGGCGTGAAGGTCAACCAGAGCGTCAACACCACTGATGTCAAGATCGCCCTTGACCAAATCCTAAAGGGGACAGGGCTGACCTACGTCATCGACAAGCAGTATGTCGTCATCAAGAAG
The DNA here is from genome assembly GCA_963635115.1 of Oscillospiraceae bacterium. Taxonomy (GTDB): domain Bacteria; phylum Bacteroidota; class Bacteroidia; order Bacteroidales; family Bacteroidaceae; genus Prevotella. Next base: position 21,872 of record CAVHEN010000052.1, read on the forward strand.
CAGACCGTGACGGCCTCAGCCGGCCAAGGCGAGGAGTTCGTGATGAACGGTCGCGTGCAAGACGAGAGCGGACTTGACGTCCCCGGAGTGACAATCCTGATCATGGGAACCAAGAACCAGGGCACGGCAACCGACGTTGACGGCCGTTTCACCTTGAAGGTGAGGGCAGGTCAGAAGCTGAAAATCTCATATATAGGTTATAAGGACCAGATCGAGGTGGTGAAGCCAATCCACAACCGCAAGACCATGAAGGTCGTCATCACCCCCGACTCTCGCAACATCGACGAGGTGCAAGTCGTGGCGTTCGGCCAGCAGAAGAAGGAGAGCGTCGTCTCCGCCATCACCACGGTGAAGCCAGGCGACCTCAAGACCTCAAGCTCCGACCTTACCACGGCTTTCGCCGGTAAGATCCCAGGCATGGTGGCTTGGCAGACAGGCGGTCTGCCCGGCGCGCTCAACGAGAGCGAGATGAACACCAAGTTCTACGTGCGTGGTATGACCTCGTTCCAGACGGGCGCCAACACCGACCCGCTTATCCTCCTCGACGGCGTGGAGAGCTCCAAGCTCGACCTCGCCCGCATCTCCGTGGACGACATCGAGAGCTTCTCGGTGCTCAAGGACGCTTCCGCCACAGCCATGTATGGCGCGCGCGGTGCCAACGGCGTCATCATGGTAACGACCAAGAAAGGTACTGAGGGAACGGTCTATACCACCGTGCGCTATGAGTGTGTCGTCAGCGAGCCTACGAAGAACATCGACGTGGTGGACCCCGTGAGCTACATGAAATACTACAACCAAGCCATCATGGGCCGCAGCAACTCGGGCACGCCAAAGTATTCGCAGGAGCGCATCTCCCGCACCGGAAACCCAAACTACCCGTCATGGCTCTATCCTGCCAACGATTGGTATGACATCCTTTTCAACAACCAGAGCCTCAACCAGCGCGCTGGCATCACAATCCGTGGCGGTTCAAGGAAGGTTCAGTATTACTCATCGTTCACTTACAATCGTGATGAGGGTATGTTGAAAAGCGACAAGTTGAACGACTTTAATTGCAACATCACCAACAACCAGTACAACTTCCGCACCAATCTCACCATCGAGCTGAACGCCGGCATACAGCTGCAAATCAACTCCAACACCAACATCGACCGCTATCACGGTCCTACTACCGACCAAAGCTCGGCTTACTATTACGCATTCAACGCTTCGCCCGTGGATTTCGCTCCGGTCTATCCTGCCGACGCAACCTACGCGTGGCCACATATCCACTTCGGTACCACTTCCGCGGGATATGAGTATGCCCCCAATCCATATGCCCTCAACCAGCAAGGCTACATAGAGCGCACGCGTTATAGCTCAACCAACAGGGCGGAATTCATCCACAAGCTCAACAGGTATGTGCCAGGCCTCGAATACAGGCTTATCGCCTCTATCGTGCAGGCAGGATACTACAACAACAGATACTACACAGTTCCCTATTATTATTATCTGACAGGCTACGACTATGAGACAGGCAAGCACACTCTCGCGGCTGACGCTTACAACTCTTTTTCCTCAAAGACGCTGAGTGGTGGCACCCAAAGCCACAGCACGGACACCCGTATCACATTCGAGGGTCGCGTGCTTCACACCGCGGCTTGGGGTGGCAAAGACAAGAACATGCACCAAACTGCCTTCACTGGCGTGGCGCAGGTCTACGAGCGCACGTTCACGCCTATCTCCGATATCCTCAATGGCCTTCCGCAGCGCAACGTCTCCTTTTCTGGCCGTTTCTCTTATGGTCTCCTCGACAGGTATTGGGCTGAGGCAAGCTGCGGCTACAATGGCTCCGAGCGTTTCTCTAAGAACCATCGCTGGGGATTCTTCCCAGCCGTGGGCGGCGCATGGGTCGTGTCTAATGAGCCTTGGATGAAGAAGATACAAAAGGTAGTGCCTTACCTGAA
>CAVHEN010000053.1:0-23613 GCA_963635115.1 Oscillospiraceae bacterium
GGCATCACCGTGCTCAACACCCCTGGCACGATAGACTCCGACTACCGTGGCGAGTTGAAGGTGCTGCTCGTGAACCTCTCCAATGAGGATTTCGTGGTCAACGCCGGAGAGCGCGTGGCGCAGATGGTCATAGCGAGGCATGAGACCGCCACGTGGGAAGAGGTGGACGTGCTCGACGAGACGGAGCGAGGCGAAGGCGGTTACGGTCATACGGGAGTGAAATGATGAGAAAACGTGGCTTACACATCATCTTTGTCGCCATGGCGGTGGCGCTTTGCCATGCCGCGGCGGTGTCGTCGACGCCCGGAAACAAGGGCGAGAAGGCACAATCGGCCAGCCCCGACACGCTGACCTATGAGCAGGACAGCCTCTTCGGCGAGCGCTTCCTCTCTGCACTGAGGCAACGCGAGAAAGGCAACGCCGACTCCTCGATGATGCTTATAGACTCTTGCCTGAGCATTAACCCACACTCGGCGGTGGCACACTACTTGCGCGCCGATTATTTCGCCGACAAGGACAGTGCCAACCTCGCGCTCCGCGACTTGGAGACGGCGGCGGCGCTCGCGCCAAACAACGACACCTATCAAGAGCGCCTGGCACAGATGTGCTTGGGTATGGGCTATTTCGACAAGGCGATAGACACTTACGAGAAGCTTTACCAGCAGCATCGCGACCGCGACGACGTGGTTGCCGTGTTGGTGCGGCTCTACAGCCGGCAGAAGCAATACGACAAGATGCTGGACGCCATCGACCGCCTGGAGGAGATGGACGGCGAGAACGACCAGCTCTCGCTGATGCGCATGAACGCCTACGAGATGAAAGGCGATGCCAAAGGCGCTTACAACACCTTGAAGGCGCTGGCGGACTCGCACCCCAACGACCCCAACTTCAAGCTCATGCTCGGCAACTGGCTCATGCAGCACGAGCGGAAACCGGAAGCGTATGACATTTATTCCGGAGTACTGAAAAGTGAGCCAGACAACGCCATGGCGCAGAGTTGCCTCTACGATTATTACAATGCCACGGGACAAGACGCGCTTGCAAAGGAAATGATGAGCCGCTTGCTCCTTGGCAAGGAGACGCCGCAAGAGACGCGTGTGCAATTCCTGCGCAATGCCATACAGCAAAACGAGAAGGCGGGCGGCGACTCAACCGACGTGGTCAAGCTCTTCCAGGACGTGCAGGCAGTGGTGCCGCGAGACACCACCGTGGCGCAGATCAAGGCGGCATATTACAGCCTGAAGAAGTTCCCGAAAGACTCTATTGACAACGCCCTCGCACAATTGATTCGCTTGCAGCCCGACAATGCCGAGGCGCGTGTGCAACTCATACAAGACAAGTGGGCATCGCAAGACTGGAAGGAGATTGCCGCGCTCAGTGAGCCTGGCATGCTCTACAACCCTGACTTCCTGCCGTTCTATTTCTTCACAGGACTGTCGCGCTATTATCTTAAAGACGACAAGGGAGCGCTCGATGCCTTGCGGAAAGGCACGGCGTTTATCAACGACCAAAGCAATACGACGATAGCGTCGGAGATTTACTCCATCATGGGCGAGATCTACTCTTCCGGAGGCAAGAAGCAAGAGGCTTATGCCGCTTACGACAAGTGCTTGCAATACAACCCCAACAACTTGGGGACGCTCAACAACTACGCCTATTTCCTGAGCGTGGACGGCGTAGACCTCGATAAGGCCGAGAAGATGAGCGCCAAGGCTATTGCGGCAGAGCCGAAAAACGCCACTTATCTCGACACTTATGCCTGGGTTCTATATAAGCTCGGCAGGTACGCCGACGCCAAGATATACATTGACCAAACGCTGAAATTCGTTTCCGACAGCACCACGTCGAACACGCTCTACGAGCACGCGGCCGACATCTACGCAGCCTTGGGCAGCTACGATTCCGCTGCTTCGTTTTGCGAGAAGGCCGTGAAGCTGGGTGGTGACGCCAAGGCGTTGGAAAAGAAAATAAGACTTTACAGAAAGAAATCGAAGTGATGAAGAAACTAAGACTCGTAACGGTCGCCGTTTCCGCCATGTTGCTCTTCGCGGCTTGTGGCTCGAAGAAGGCGGCGGTGAAAGATAGCGACCAAACCCTGTCCGGATTGTCAAAGGCACAGAAGGCAGAAGCCTCCGCGCCACAATCCGCCTTTGCCTTCGTGGAAAAGGTCAACGACAAGAAGGTTGACGCGCAAGACATTGTTGCCGACCTTGACTTCACTGCCTCGATGGGAGGCAAGGACGTTTCGGTGCCCGGAAGCCTGCACATGCGCAAGAACCAGATGATCAGGCTGCAGCTCTTCATGCCATTGTTGCACACAGAGGTTGGACGATTGGAATTCACACCCGAGTATGTGCTTGTGGTCGACAGGTTGCACAAGCAGTATGTCAAGGAAGACTACCGCCAAATAGATTTCCTCAAGGTGAACGGTCTCGACTTCAATGCCCTGCAAGCCTTGTTCTGGAACCAACTGTACCTGCCAGGCACAAAGGACGTTGCGGAGGAGAATATATCCAAGTTTGAGGCAGACATCAGTGGCTCAGCGTCGACAATCCCCGTCAGTGTGAAGAACGGAAACCTCAGCCTGGTGTGGAACGTCTCGCGGCAGACACAGCTCATCAACGACGTGAAAGCCACTTACACGTCGGCGCAGCACGGCACGTCGGTGCTGACGATGAAATACGACAAGTTCAAGGCTGTTGGTGCGAAGATGTTCCCCACGTTCGAGGAACTCTCGTTCCAGACATCTGCCACAAAGAAGGTACAGAGAATCACCATGACCTTGGACATGGACGACATCACCACATCGTCGAAATGGAGCACCGAGACGACACTCTCGTCAAAGTACAAGAAGATAGAGGCAACCGACATTTTCTCCAAACTATTCAGCATGTAAATGAAGTACATTTGTTTTAGGCACATTGTTTATATATTGCTCGCCTTTGTCGTGAGCGTGCCGCAGGCCTTCGCGCAGACGAAGAAGCGGGCGACGACAAAGAAGAGCAACCCCACGACCCAAACCAAGCGCACTAAGAAGAAAGCCCAGGCCAGCACCGCGAAGACGAAGAAAGGCGCCACGGTGACTTATTCCAACGCGTCGATAAAGAAGTTGCAAAGCCAGAGGGCGGACATCCAAAGGAAGATCAAGGAACAGGAGAAAGCCTTGAAGGAAAACCGCGAGAACGTCAGCAAGAAACTCAACGAGCTGATGCTGATCAACGGCGAGATTGACAAGAGCAAGCACAACATCGACGATATAGAGAAGGACATTCACTATATCAACACCAACATCGACATTCTCAACTCCCAGCTCAACACGCTGAAAGCGCAGCTGAAAGACCGGCAGAACAAGTACATCAAGTCTATGCGCTACATGGCGCGGCACCGCACGATGCAAGACAAGCTCATGTTCGTCTTCTCTGCCAAGAACCTCTATCAGATGTATCGCCGTCTGCGTTTCGTGCGCGAGTATGCCAACTATCAGCGCGCCCAAGGTGAGGCGGTGAAGGCCAAGCAGCGGCAAGTCGCCACAAAGCACACCCAGCTCAACAACGTGAAGGGTCAGAAGAGCAACCTCCTGTATAAAGGCCAGCAGGAGCATGCCAAGCTTGAGGCGAACAAGAGCCAGCAGCAGGAGATTGTGAACGGTCTGCAGAAGCAGCAGAACACCATCCAAGGCATTATCGCCGACCAACGCAAGAAGGACGCTGCGCTGAATGCCGAGATAGACCGCCAGGTCGAGATTGAGGTGGCGCGCGTGCGCGCTCGTGCCGAGGCAGAGGCACGTCGTCAGGCGGCGGCATTGGCGGCAGCCAAGGCACGCCGCGACGCGGAGATAGCCCGAAAGAAGGCGGCGGCAGAGGCGGCGGCACGCGAGAACGCCAGACGCATAGCCGAGGCCAAGCAGCGTGAGCTTGCGGCGGCGCAGGCCGCCAAGCAAGCCCGTGAGGCCGAGGAGACCGCACGAAGGGCGCGCGAGGCTGCGGCAGCAGAGGAAAAGCGCAAGGCACAAGAGCTGGAAGCAGCGGCAACGGCGAGAAAAGCCGCGGCGGAACAAGCGGCACGCGAGGCTGAGGCGGCACGCGAGGCAGCCGAGAGAAAGCAGGCGGCTGATGCTGAGAGGGCGAAGAAAGACATTGCCGAGGCAAAGCAAGACCAGGAAGAAGAACAGCGATTCTCATCGTTCGACAGGATGATGAACAATGGCTTTGAGGCCAACAAGGGACGCTTGCCAATGCCAATAACGGGCGGATACCGCGTGGTGAGCCATTTCGGACAATATAATGTAGCAGGACTTAAAGGCGTGACGCTCGACAACAAGGGCATAAACATCATGGGTGGCAATGGCTGCAAGGCGCGTGCCATCTACGATGGCGAGGTGAGCGCCGTGCTGAGCTATGCCGGCACGGTGGTGGTCATGCTGCGTCATGGCGCCTACATCTCGGTATATTCCAACCTCAGCTCGGCGAGCGTGAGCAGAGGGCAGAAGGTCTCCACAAGGCAGGTGCTTGGCACCGTGGGACCCGACCACATACTCCAGTTCCAGCTTCGCAAGGAGCGCTCCAAGCTCAACCCCGAGGCATGGTTGGGACGTTGACGCGGCGCGGCCGACGTGGCTCCGCAATAGACATGATGTAAACTAATGAAAGGCGCAAGGTGATGAGAAAGACAGTTGTTTGTTTGGTTGCCTTACTGTTGCAGGTGGTGGCAAGTGCCCAGACGCACGGCTACAGCACTAATTTCACGTTCTCGCTGCGCAACTTTGCCGACACCATCCCGATAGAAGTCGAAGACAACCAGATCTTTCTCAAGGCGACAGCCAACGGGCGCGTCTATCGCTTCTGCCTCGACACGGGATCAAGCCAAGGCACCGTGTATGCCAACTCGCCCATCCAGGGGCTTAGGGCGTTGGGCAGCGTGGTCAGCCGCGACGCCGCTGGCAGAAGCGACACGGTGGGCGTTGTGCAACTGCCCGCGATCACGCTTGGCAAGCTCACCGTAACAGGTTATGTGGCGTCTGTTTTCCCCTCTTCCATCTTGCGCGACTATGATGGAATCATAGGCTTCGACTTGTTCAACAAGGGACTTTGCTGCAAGATAGACACGAGGAATAAACGCATGATCATAGCCGACAGGCGCGACTTCTTCGATGGCGAGCCAGGCTATGCCCTTCACTATAAGCTGAAATGGTTTGTGCCTTACGTCATGGTGAGCCCGTTCAAGCGCCATTACGACGAGGCGCTTTTCGACACAGGCTCCAAGATTCTCTACACCATGAACAAGCAGCGCTTCGACGATCATGCCTACAAAAGCAAGAACGTGAACAGCCAGGTTGAGGCTCGCGTGAAAGGCAAGCTCACCATTGGCAACATCGGGGCGGAGCGTGGCGGCGAGGTGGCTTTCTTGAAGCTCGACCGCCTGAAGTGGGACGACTTCTCGTTTCTTGATGTCAGCGCCGTGACGACACAAGGCTCAAGCAGGGTCGGCGCGTCAATGTTGCGCTATGGCTCCGTCATCATCAATGGCTTCCGCCGTTACATTCGTTTCCAGCCTTACGCCGAAAGCGACAGCGTGAAGGTGAGCAACAAGCCCCTCACCACGGCCTATGTCCCCACCGACGACGGCAGGGCCTCGGTGGGCGTGGTCATGCCAGGGAGCGCCGACTACGAGGCTGGGCTTAGGCAAGGCGACATCATCGTTTCCATCGATGGCAAGGCCATCAACACCTTCGCGGCGTTCCAGCAGTTCACGTTTGTGAAAGGCATGACGCACAGGATGCGCGTGCGAACGCAGGAAGGGGCAATAAAGGATGTGGTTATAACAAGATAGTTTTTATGGTCAAGTATTTGTTTTTCGATATCGACGGCACGCTCGTCAGTTTCAAGACACACAAGATACCCCAGTCTACCGTTGATGCCCTGACTGAGGCCAAAGCCAACGGGGTGAAAATCTATATCTCCACGGGTCGCCCCATGTTGTTTATCAACAACCTGAGCCAGATAGAACATCTCATAGATGGTTACATCACGACCACGGGAGCCTTGTGCGTGGTGGGGCAGACTTGCTTCAACTGCCACAAGATATCAGACGAGTCGGTGAGGCGAGTCATGGACGGCGCCAACAAGTTTCACAAGGCGGCAGTCGTCGTGGGCACCGACCACATCGGCGTGACCAACGACTCGGAGGAGTTGACCGAGCAGTTTAAGAAAGGCTTGAACCTCGAATTCGACTTCGCGCCAATGTCGATAGTCATGCAAGAGCCCATCCTCCAGATTAGCGTGTTCTTCAATGCCGAGGAGGAGAAGGCGGTCATGGAAGGCATCACCGATTGCGTGTGCTCGCGTTGGCATCCATCGTTTACCGACATCACCAACATTGCGGCAGACAAGGGCAAGGCGCTGCTTGCCATGGCGCGCCACGAGGGCATGGGCATTGGCGAGACCATGGCGTTTGGCGATGGCGGCAACGATATATCCATCATCAAGCAAGCGGGCATTGGCGTGGCGATGGGCAACGCCAACGACGATGTGAAAGCCGCCGCCGACTATGTGACCACGAGCGTGGACGACGACGGCGTGCGTAACGCGTTGCGGCATTTCGGTGTCATTGGCGGCTGACTGTCCACGAGGGTAACGACGGGCCGTGTCGGTTCATGCGTTGCGGCGGCATCGTCGCGCCATAATCCTCCGTTTGCGATTGCGCCGCAATCGACTCGCGTCCGCGCCGTGATCGCGGCGCGTTTACGCCGCAATCGCGTTGCGTTTACGCCGCAATGGCAACGCCCTTACGTCGCAATCAAAAATGGACCGCAGCGCATATAACAGAAATAAATATTGGCAAAGACGCGTGATATAAAATATATTTACTAATTTTGCCGGCAAATTACCTATAGAAAGCAATTAATGAAAATCAGTGCGAAAGTAATTACGGAAGGGCGAGACTACGTCATGATATTTGTGGCGATGGTGGCATACTGTATCGGTTGGAACGTGTTCCTCTTGCCCAACAACATCACGGCGAGTGGAGTTCCTGGTATATCGTCCCTTATTTTCTGGGCTGTAGGCATCCCCGTGCAGACGACTTATTTTGTGATAAACGCCGCGCTCCTGCTCGTGGCGTTGAAGGTTCTTGGCTGGAAGTTTTGCGCCAAGACCGTCTATGCCGTGCTCGTGCTCACGGGATTGACCACCTTTGCCCGAAGCAATGCCGGCTCGCTCCACTTGCTTGCCGACCAGCCGTTCATGGCAAGTCTCATAGGAGCCATCTTCTGTGGCAGCGGCATAGGCATGGGACTGGCGTTCAACGGCTCCACGGGCGGCACCGACATCGTGGCGGCAATAGTGCACAAGTATCGCGACATCTCGCTGGGCAGGGTCATCATGATGTGCGACATCGTCATCATATCCTCGTCTTATCTTGTGTTCCACAACTTCGAGCAAGTCATCTATGGCTACGTGGTGCTGCTTGTTTCCGCCTATTGCGTGGACCAGGTTGTGAACATCAGGCACAGCAGTGTGCAGTTCTTCATCATTTCCGACAAGTACAAGGAGATAGCCTCGCGCATAGCCGTCTACCCGCATCGTGGAGCCACGGTGATAGAGGCCCACGGTTTCTACACTGGCCACGACGTGAAGATGCTCTTCATCATGGCAAAACGCAAGGAGAGCAGCACCATCTTCCGCATTATCAACGAGATAGACCCCAAGGCGTTTGTCACGGAGACCAATGTCATTGGTGTGTACGGAGAAGGCTTCGACAAGTTCAAGGTGAAGCCGGCGAAGAAGAAAAACTCGCACATATTGAGTCCCGAGGCCTTGATGAGGCTGTAGGAAACATCCTTTAATAAAGGTGATAAAAGACAATCGCCACCGCGAAGATTCTGTTCTTCCGCGATGGCGATTGTTGTTTTTGCTTGCCTCGTGATGATCAGTGTCGTGAGCGACCGTGACTGGCACGCGAGGCAAGCATGGCTATGCTATGGTTATTTGCTGTTGTCCTCAGGAGCCTTGTCGATCAAGTCCATGAACTGGTCGAGCTTCGGAGTGATAATGATCTGCGTGCGGCGGTTGCGCTGTCTGCCTGTTGCCGTGTCGTTGCTCACGAGCGGGTTGAACTCGCCACGTCCGCCAGCGGTAAGGCGCTTAGGAGCCACATTGAAGTGGTCGATGAGATACTGCACCACAGAGCTTGCGCGAAGCGCGGAGAGGTCCCAGTTGTTGCGGATGTTCTTCATGCTTGCTGCCGCGGTGTTGACAGGCACGTTGTCGGTGTTACCCTCGATGAGCACGTCGTAGTCCTTGTAGTCGGTAATGATTTTGGCGATCTTCGACAGCGTTTCCTCGGCGCGGTCGCTGATCTCGTAGGAGCCGCTCTGGTAGAGCATGTTGTCGGCCAATGAGATGTAAACGACGCCCTTGAGCACCTGCACGTCAACCTCTTTCAGCTCTTCCTTCGAGAGAGAGCGGGTCAGGTTGTTGGTGAGCACCATGTTGAGCGAGTCGCTCTTGCTCTTTACCTCCACGAGGTGACGGATGTATTGGTTCGACTCGTTGATTTGGTCGACGAGCTTAGAGATGTTGATGTTGTTTGAGTTTGCGTTCGACAGGCTCTGGCTGAGGTTCTTTTGCAGCGCCTCGTAGTCCTTCTTCTGTTGTGCGAGCTGGTCTTCCAGGCTTGCCACGCGAGCGTTGGCGGCAGCGAGCTTCTCCTTGGTGTCCTGGTAGTTGTTGGTCAACTCACGGTTCTCGTTCTGGCAGTTTACCAGATCCTTCTTGCTGGCACAGCTTGTCACAAGCAGCGTGCCGGCAACCATTGCGAATAAAATAGTCTTTCTCATATTATTCAAAGTTTTATGTTATTCAAGTTATAATCCAATCTTTCAGTGATTTAGCAATCAAATTTAATCAATAGACTCCGTATGGGCAAAAAAGTTGCAGATAATTAGGTATCTTTAACCACAAACTTGCCGTCTAAGCAGTTTTTAACCACGTTTCGCGCATTCTCCGAAACATAGCGCGTGCTCATGGCAGGGAGGAGACGGGCATGGCAACATGGCATCCGACAAATAAATAATAGTTGAGGGTACGTGATATTAGCGAAAATATTATTAATTTTGCAAGCAGTAATATTACATTTATAAATCTCTAAAGATTATGATTCTTTTCTTCAAGACTCCCAAGGAGAATGTCATTGCCACTGAGATAGATCATCAGCCCAGTGACAAGGAGAAGCAAGCCCTCTGCTGGCTTTACGGTGACGCTACATTGCTGGAAACAGAGAAGCTCGATGGCTTCTTTGTAGGACCGCGCCGCGAGATGATAACCCCCTGGAGCACCAATGCCGTTGAGATCACACAGAACATGAGTCTCACCGGCATTTCGCGTATTGAGGAGTACTTCCCCGTGAAGAGCGAGGACGCCGACCACGACCGTATGCTGCAACGCATGTACAAGGGCCTGGACCAAACCGTCTTCACCGTCAACCATGAGCCAGAACCCATCAAGCACGTGGAGGACATCGAGAAATACAATGAGGAGGAAGGCCTCGCCCTGAGTCCTGAAGAGATAGAGTATCTTCATAAGATCGAGAAGGAGAACGGCCGTCCGCTTACCGACTCTGAGATTTTCGGCTTCGCCCAAATCAACTCGGAGCACTGCCGCCACAAGATCTTCGGCGGAACCTTCATCATCGACGGTGAGGAGCGCGAGTCGAGCCTCTTCTCGCTCATCAAGAAGACCACGAAGGAGCATCCGGGCAAGATTATCTCGGCTTACAGCGACAACGTGGCGTTCGCACAGGGCCCAATGGTCGAGCAATTCGCGCCGGAAGACCAGACCACTGCCGACTATTTCAAGGTGAAACCCATAGAGAGTGTCATCTCGCTGAAGGCGGAGACCCACAACTTCCCCACGACCGTTGAGCCGTTTAATGGCGCCGCCACCGGTACGGGCGGTGAGATTCGCGACCGCATGGGTGGCGGAACAGGCTCGTGGCCTATCGCCGGCACGGCAGTTTACATGACGTCTTATCCCCGCTTGAAGAACGACGACGGCAACGCCGCGCGCGACTACGAGCAAAAGATCGAGCCGCGCAAATGGCTCTACCAGACACCGGAGGAGATTCTTATCAAGGCGTCTAATGGCGCATCCGACTTTGGCAACAAGTTTGGCCAGCCGCTCATCACGGGCTCAGTGCTCACCTTTGAGTATGAGACCAGCACAGGCGACACGGCGGTTGTGGAGACCACCAAGGAAGACGTGCAAGCGGCAAATGAGGTTTATGGCTACGACAAGGTTATCATGCTTGCAGGCGGCGTGGGTTATGGCAAGAAGCGCGACTGCCTGAAGAAAGAGCCGAAGAAAGGCGAGGACGTTGTCGTCGTCGGTGGCGACAACTACCGCATCGGCCTTGGCGGCGGCTCCGTGTCGTCGGTAGACACTGGCCGCTACGGCACCGCCGTTGAGCTCAACGCCGTGCAGCGTGCCAACCCAGAGATGCAAAAGCGCGCCTATAACCTCGTGCGCGCTCTCGTGGAAGCCGACAACAACCCCGTGACATCAATCCACGACCATGGCTCTGCCGGCCACTTGAACTGCCTCTCCGAACTTGTTGAAGAATGCGGTGGCGAGATAGACATGACGAAATTGCCCATTGGCGACAAGACTTTGTCTGCAAAGGAGATCATCGCAAACGAGAGTCAGGAGCGCATGGGCCTGCTCATCGAGGACGAGCACGTGGAGCGCGTGCGCAAGATTGCGGAGCGCGAGCGCGCGCCGTTCTACGTGGTTGGTCAAACCACAGGCGACGCTCACTTCTCGTTTGTGCAGGGCGACGGCGTGAAGCCTTTCGACCTCGACGTGCCGCAGATGTTCGGCCACTCTCCCAAGACCATCATGAAAGATGTCACCGTGGAGCACCATTACGAGGACGTTACCTACAGCGTGGACAAGATAGACGAGTATCTCGGCAACGTGCTTCAGTTGGAAGCCGTGGCTTGTAAGGATTGGCTCACCAACAAGGTAGACCGTTCTGTCACTGGCAAGATAGCACGCCAGCAGACGCAGGGCGAGGTGCAACTCCCGCTCTCCGATTGTGGTGTCGTCACCCTCGACTACCGTGGGAAGGCCGGCATCGCCACAGCCCTTGGACATGCGCCTCAGGCAGGCTTGGCGAACCCAGCGGCAGGCAGCGTGCTGTCGGTGGCTGAGAGCCTTACCAACATCGTGTGGGCGCCAATCGCTACCGACAAGGATCACCCGTTCCCGGTGGAGAACATCAACCTCTCTGCCAACTGGATGTGGCCGTGCCGCTCGCAGAAGGGCGAGGACGCGCGCCTTTATGAGGCTGTGCAGGCACTGTCAGACTTCTGCTGCTCGCTCCATCTCAACGTGCCGACAGGAAAAGACTCGCTCTCGCTGAGCCAGCAATATCCCGACGGTTCGAAGATTATCGCGCCGGGTACGGTCATCGTGACCTCTGGTGCCGAGGTGAACGACGTGCGCAAGACCGTCAGTCCAGTGATGGTCAACGACAAGAACTCCTCATTATATTATATAGACTTCTCTTTCGATGAGCAACGTCTTGGTGGCTCTGCCTTCGCGCAAACGCTTGGCAAGATCGGCTCCGACGTGCCGACAGTGAAGAACACAGAGTATTTCGCCGACTGCTTCAACGCCATTCAAGACCTGATACAGAAAGGTTGGGTCATGGCAGGCCACGACATCTCCGCCGGCGGTCTCATCACGACTATCCTTGAGATGACATTCGCCAACGTGGACGGCGGCATGCACGTCAACCTGCACGACATCATGCAAGACAACAACGATGTGGTGAAGATGCTCTTCGCCGAGAATCCTGGCGTCGTCATTCAGGTGTCAGACACCCGCAAGAAGGAATTGAAGGAATACCTGGAAGACGCTGGCATCGCTTTCGCAAAGATCGCTTATCCTACGCCTAACGAGAGGAAGATCGTGGTGGTGAAAGACGAGTGGAAGCACGAGTTCGACATCGACAGCCTGCGCGACACGTGGTACAAGACCTCTTATCTCCTTGACCGTCGCCAGAGCATGAATGGCATGGCTCGCAAGCGTTTCCTCAACTATAAGAAGCAGCCACTTGAGATAAACCTTGGCAACTCTAAGGGCTCGTTTGCCGCCCTCGGCATCAGTCCTGACCGTTGGAAGGACGCCGACAGCGCTTCGCGTCCGAAGGCTGCCATCATTCGTGAGAAGGGAACCAACGGCGACCGCGAAATGGCCTACACGCTGTGGCTCGCCGGCTTCGACGTGAAGGACGTGATGATGACCGACCTCATCAGCGGACGCGAGACGCTGGAGGAAGTCAACATGATCGTATTCTGCGGCGGATTCTCCAACTCCGACGTGCTCGGCTCGGCTAAGGGATGGGCAGGCGCGTTCCTCTTCAACCCCAAGGCAAAAGAGGCTCTCGACAAGTTCTATGCCCGCGAGGACACGCTTTCGCTCGGCATCTGCAATGGTTGCCAGCTTATGGTCGAGCTCAACCTTATCAACCCGGAGCACAAGCACCGCTCGCACCTCACGCACAACGTGTCGCAGAAGTTTGAGAGCGCCTTCCTCGGCCTCTCAATACCTCAGAACAAGAGCGTGATGCTTGGCTCGTTGAGCGGCGACAAGCTCGGCATTTGGGTGGCTCACGGAGAGGGCCGCTTCTACCTGCCAGAGCCGGAAGACCACTACAACGTTGTGGCGAAGTACAACTATGCTGAGTATCCGGGCAATCCTAACGGCTCCGACTACAACGTGGCCGGCATCTGCTCAGCCGACGGTCGCCACCTCGCCATGATGCCGCACCCAGAGCGCGCCATCTTCCCTTGGCAGAACGCTTACTATCCAGCCGACCGTCGCAACGACGACGTCACGCCGTGGATTGAGGCATTCGTCAACGCGAGAAAATGGATAGAGGAGCACAAGTAATAGCATTTTAAATCTCTTTCAGCCAACCCATTCCACTTGGGAATGGGTTGGCTTACATTTATAAACGATGGTTAAACAATCCGAGCGGAGTCTTTATACCAAGTTGTTCACCACATTCTTTAAGATAGGCGCGTTTACCCTTGGCGGTGGATACGCCATGATTCCCATTATAGAAGCGGAAGTGGTGGAGAAAAAAGGTTGGATAAAGAAGGACGAGTTCCTGGACCTGATAGCCATCGCCCAGAGCTGTCCCGGAGTGTTTGCCGCTAACATTGCGACGTTTATCGGTTATAAGATAAAGGGGGAGAAAGGCGCTCTCTACACCACCCTTGGTGCCGTGCTGCCTTCTTTCATTATCATCCTGCTTATAGCCATGGTCTTTCACCAGTTCATGCAGATCCATTGGATAGCTGCCATGTTCAATGGCATTCGTCCCGCCGTCGTCGCCCTTATAGCGGTGCCCACCTTCAACCTCGCCAAGAGCGCGAAGATACATTTGGGCAACTGTTGGATCCCCATTGCCGGAGCCTTGCTCATAAGCGCGCTTCACGTAAACCCGATATGGGTTATCATTGTTGCGGGAACGGGTGGATACATCTACGGTAAACTCATAAAGAAATGATATTCCTACAACTCTTTTGGACCTTCTTCAAGATTGGCCTCTTTGGTTTCGGTGGAGGATATGGCATGCTGTCGCTCATACAGATGGAGACGGTTCACGACCACCATTGGCTTACGAGCGCGGAGTTTACCAACATTGTAGCTATAAGCCAGATGACCCCAGGGCCTATCGGCATCAACTCAGCCACCTATTGTGGTTTCACTGCCGTTCACAACACGGGCATGGGCAACGTGATGTCGGTTCTCGGTTCTGTGGTGGCGACGACTTCCCTTGTCTTGCCGTCGTTTGTGCTTATGATTCTCATCAGCAAGATATTCATGCGCTACATGAAGACGCGCGTGGTGCAAAGCGTGTTCGAAGGTTTGCGCCCCGCCGTTGTCGGCCTTCTTGCCGCAGCTACCATCATGCTCATGGACAAGGAGAATTTCGGAAGTCCCGTGGACACCACGTGGCAGTTCATCATCAGCGTGCTGCTCTTTGCCTCGACCTTCTACGGTACGATGTTCGTCAAGATAAATCCAATCAAGATGATTGGCTATGCCGCTATTGCCGGCTTGCTGCTGCTCTACTGATATTCATTGTTGGTCTATGCCGATTGCGTGGGTTATGCTTGTCGGCAGACGCGGTGGATTTCGCCGTGTTGCGATTGCGGCGCAATGGCCATTCGATTACGCCGCAACGCCATTGCGTCCGCGGCGTAAGGGCAACGCGATTGCGGCGCGAAGGCAAACGCTCTTGTGCGGCGTGAAGGTCGGCTTTTAGGGCTTCAATAGTTCCTGGTAGGTGCTGAAGGCGTTGCGCATTTCGCTGAGGCAGATGAACTCGTCGGCAGAATGTGAACGTGCCGACTCGCCCGGGCCGAGCTTGAACGACTGCCAAGGCATGAGCGCCTGGTCGCTAAGCGTGGGAGATCCGTAGGGCTTCAAGCCTAAGGCCACGCAGCGCCTCACGAGAGGATGGTCGGGGGAGATGTGCGAGGAGTGAAGACGGAAGGAGTGGGCGTGCACCTCGCTCTTGACGTTGGCCTTCACGATGTCGTAGACCTCCTCGTTGGTGTAGTGCTCGTTGGTGCGCACGTCGACGAGCATCTTGCAGCAGTCGGGGACGACATTGTGCTGGGTGCCGGCATTGACAACGGTGAGCGTCATCTTCGTGGGGCCGAGAAGGTCGCTCGTTTTCTTGAATTTGTAGTCCCTTATCCAAACCATGTCGTCGAGCGCCTCGTATATGGCGTTCACGCCCTCGTTTCTCGCGGCGTGTCCGCTCTTTCCGTGGGCAATGACGTCGAGCACCATCAAGCCTTTCTCTGCTATGGCGGGCTGCATGCCCGTAGGCTCGCCCACGATAGCCACGTCAACCTTTGGCAGCAGCGGCAACGCGCGAGAGAATCCGTCCTTGCCCGACACCTCTTCTTCCGCCGAGGCGAGATACACGTAGTTGTATGGTTGTGGCCGGAGCGAGAGCCACCTGAAGACCTGCAGCAGCGTCGTGAGTCCGCCACCGCAGTCGTTGCTCCCCAAGCCATACAGACGGTCGCCTTCGATGGTCGGCTCGAAAGGATCGCGCGTCCAACTGTCCACAGGCTTCACGGTGTCGATGTGGGCATTGAGCAGCAATGTGGGCTTGCTGTCGTCCCAGTCGGGCGACAAGGCCCAAACGTTGTTGCCCTCTCGCCGAGGCGCGAGCCCGTAGGCGGCCATCCGTTTTTGCATGATGTCGGCGGCAGCCTTCTCGTCGCGGCTTACCGAAGGGGTTGCTATGAGCTGGCGTAACAGTTCTATGGCGTCGTTGACGTAATCTTCTTGTCTCATTCCTTATGTGCTGTTAATTCTACTTTCTTGTATTGCTTTAAGGCAAAATTAAAAAAAACATTTAATAATACTTGAATATATCGCATTTATATTTTATCTTTGCATAAATTAATACCTTAGCTTATGCAAAACAGGTCACACCTGTCTGTGCTCATTCACTCTCAGGCAAAAAAATACGGCAAGCGGACAGCCCTTATCCGCCAAGACTTTGGAGGCTCCAAGTGGACCAACGTGTCATGGAACCAGTTCTCGGCAAATGTCAAGAAGGTCAGCAACGCGCTTCTTGCCCTTGGCATGAAGCCACAAGACAAGATAGCCGTCTTCTCGCAAAACTGCGCTGAGTATCTTTACACCGATTTCGGCGCTTATGGCATTCGCGTGGTATCCATTCCTTTCTATGCCACCACTTCAGGCCAGCAGGTCCAGTATATGGTCAACGATGCTGGCGTGCGCCTTATCTTTGTGGGCGAGCAGGAGCAATACGACAAGGCTCATAACATCCACTCGGTTTGTTCCTCGCTGGAGCGCATCATCGTGTTCGACCGCCATGTGCGCTTGAGCATGCACGACCCCGAGGCGATGTACTTTGACGACTTCCTCAAGCTCGGCGAGGACTTGGCTCACCAGAAAGAGGTTGAGGCGCTTTGGAAGGAAGCCAACGACGACGACCTCTGCAACATCCTTTATACCAGTGGCACGACGGGAGAGTCGAAGGGCGTGATGCTCAGCTACGGGCAATATCGTGCCGCGCTCAAGGCCAACGACGAGTGCGTGCCAATAGACGAGAACGACCGTGTGATCAACTTCTTGCCGTTCACGCACATCTTTGAGCGTGGATGGGCCTACTTGGCCATCAGCGAGGGTTGTACGCTCATCGTCAACACCGACCCGCACAGGATTCAGCAGTCGATGCGCGAGACCCATCCCACGTGCATGTCGAGCGTGCCGCGCTTCTGGGAGAAGGTTTACCAGGCTGTCACGGCAAAGATTGAACGCTCAAGCAGCGTCCAGCAGAAGATGTTCTATAAGGCTTGGAGCATTGGCAAGAAATATAATGTCGACTATCTCGCCAAGGGCAAGCGCCCGCCATTGTCGCTTCGCCTTGAGTATGCCATAGCCAATAAGACCGTGCTGAGCCTCGTCAGGGCGCAGATGGGCCTTGAGCATCCGAACATCTTCCCGACGGCAGGCGCCTATGTCTCGCCCGACGTGCAGGAGTTCGTGCATAGCATTGGCATCGGAATGGTCGTGGGCTATGGATTGACCGAGAGCCTTGCCACGGTGTCGTGCAACCATTTGGACGAAGGCTACACCGTGGGGTCTGTTGGCCAGCCAATCAATGGCATAGAGATAAAGATAGGCGAGAACAGCGAGATATTGTTGAAGGGTCCGACCATCACGAAGGGTTATTATAAGCGTCCGGAGCAGAACAAGGCAGCCTTCGATGCCGACGGGTTCTTCCACACGGGCGACGCAGGCTACCTGAAGAACGGAGAGCTTTATCTCACCGAGCGCATCAAGGACCTGTTCAAGACCAGCAACGGCAAGTATATTGCCCCTCAGATGGTGGAGTCGCTGTTGCTTGTGGACAAGTTTGTTGACCAAGTCGCCGTCATTGCCGACCAGCGCAAGTTCGTCTCCGCACTTGTGGTGCCAGAGTATGACGTCCTTGAGGAATGGGCGAGGGCGCGCGGCATAAAGTTCGCCGACAGGGTTGAGCTGTGCAAGAACAAGGAAGTGATTGCCATGATGACGGACCGCATCGACATCCTTCAGCAGGGTCTCGCGCATTATGAGCAGATAAAGCGATTCACCTTGTTGCCTCACCATTTCTCCATGGAAAGGGGGGAGATGACCAATACCTTGAAGTTGCGCCGCGGTGTGGTCAACGAGCATTATAAGGATATCATAGATGGAATGTACGCCAATACGCCATCAGACGGAGTAATAACGAAATAAACAAAATGATAACATCAGATCAACTGAAAGACGTGTTGGAGCGAACGGAAAAGCTTCACCACTATCTCAATATTGACCAGAAGAAAGTAGAATTCGAAGAGGAGCAGTTGCGCACACAGGCTCCTGACTTTTGGGACGACCCCAAAAGGGCTGAGGCACAGATGAAGAAGGTGAAAGGCATAGAGAAATGGCTCAACGGCTACAAGCAATGCAAGCAAAATGCCGATGAGCTGCAACTTGCCTTCGACTATTATAAAGAGGAACTCGTCACCGAGGAAGAGGTAGACGCCGACTATGCCAACGCCATCAAGTGCATAGAGGACCTTGAGCTGCGTAACATGCTTCGCCAAGACGAGGACTCCATGGACGCCGTGTTGAAGATCAATTCCGGCGCCGGTGGCACGGAGGCTCAAGACTGGGCGTCGATGATCATGCGCATGTACATGCGATGGTGTGAGGCCAACGGCTACAAGACAACCATCACCGACCTGCAGCCAGGCGAGGAAGTGGGCGTGAAGAGCATGACGATGACCATCGAGGGCGGCGAGTACGCCTACGGCTACTTGAAGAGCGAGAATGGCGTCCACCGCTTGGTGCGTGTCTCGCCTTACAACGCCCAAGGCAAGCGCATGACGAGCTTCGCCTCGGTGTTCGTGACGCCTTTGGTCGACGACACCATCGAGGTTTATGTCGATCCAGCGAAGGTGAGCTGGGACACGTTCCGCTCAAGCGGTGCCGGCGGTCAGAACGTCAACAAGGTGGAGTCGGGCGTGCGCCTGCGTTACCAATACGAGGACCCGGACACGGGAGAGAAAGAGGAAATCCTCATCGAGAACACCGAGACGCGCGACCAGCCTAAGAACCGCGAGAAGGCAATGAAGCTCTTGAAGAGTCAGCTCTACGACCGCGCCCTGAAGAAGCAGCAAGCTGAAAAGGCAAAGATTGAGGCGGGAAAGAAAAAGATAGAGTGGGGAAGCCAGATTCGAAGCTACGTGTTCGACGACCGTCGCGTGAAGGATCATCGCACGGGCTACCAGACATCCGACGTGGATGGCGTAATGGACGGCAAGATAGACGGATTCATCAAGGCTTACCTCATGGAGTTCGCCGAGAGCGACGCCGAGAATGAAGACTGATAATACGTGAAAAACCATGGGTTAGATAAGGAAAACTAAAACACATATACTATGGGAAACAATAAGAAAGAACAGAAGAAGCACGTGCCAGTGAAGGAGGTTAACAATATGTCGACCACCAAGAAGCGCACGGAGCACAATGAGAAACAAAAGAGTCAAGGCGAGAGCGTGGTAAAGTGGATCTTCGGAGTCCTTGTCGCCCTTGCCGTAATCTATATGATTTGGTCAATGTTTATTGTTAATTGATAAGCAGGCGGCACCATGATGTGACCCCCGAAAGTTTTATGTTTAACTTTCGGGGGTCATTTCAACAAGAGCGGCCTTCTTTTATTGATTACTTTATCACGTTACGAGTTTAGATTAAAAAGCAATGAGTGGATTGGAGATAGAACGCAAGTTCCTGGTAAGGCATGGCGACGCGTTTAAGCGTGAGGCTTCCTCGGTGAGCCACATCCAGCAAGGCTATATCCCTGCCGAAGGAGCCACGGTGCGAGTGCGCGTGCGTGACGACAAGGCTTATTTGACCATAAAGGGCAAGAGCTACGACGGCGGCATGACACGCTACGAGTTTGAGAAGGAGATAACGCTCGACGAGGCGTCGCATCTCTTGAAGTTGTGCAAAGGCGGCGTTATAGACAAGCATCGCTACCTTGTGAGCTCGGGCGTCCACACCTTTGAGGTCGACGAGTTTCACGGCGCAAACGATGGGCTCGTGATGGCAGAGGTTGAGCTTGGAAGTGAGACCGAGGCCTTTGAGAAGCCAGATTTCATTGGGCCAGAAGTCACGGGCGACAAGCATTTCTACAATTCGTATATGCTTGCCAATCCTTATTCCGCCTGGAAACAATTGGTTCCGGAGGAATTCCGATAAATATGGCGCGCCGAGCATGCCGTTTGACGCATTCTTCTGTTTTTACCCGCTAAAAACTTTCGATTTGTTTGAATGGAAGGATATTATTTTATAATTTTGCACAAAAAATAGAGAGAGCAGAATTATATGTCAGAAGAAAGAGCCAGTTTTGGCAGTAAGATTGGGATGATACTCGCCACGGCAGGTGGCGCCGTGGGACTTGGGAACATTTGGCGTTTCCCCTACATGACGGGCCAGAACGGTGGTGCCGTGTTCATATTTATATATATTGGTTGCGTGTTGCTGTTTGGCATTCCTTGCATGGTGTCTGAGTTTATCATTGGCAGACACGGTGCCGCCAACACCTATCGCGCATATTCGCGCATGGCGAACGGCAATGCGTGGAAGTTCGTCGGGTTGCTTGGCGTGCTCACAGGCTTCTTGATCACGGGTTATTATGCCGTCATCTCCGGCTGGTGCCTGCAATATGTCTACGCCTCCATAATGGGGCAACTGAGCGGTGATGCCAACTTCGTGAAGCAATACTTTGTCAACTTCTCTACCAATCCGATTCAGCCCTTGTTCTGGCTCGTGCTCATAATGCTTGTAACCTACTTTGTCATCATCCACGGTGTTAGGGGCGGAATAGAAAAGGCCTCAAAGATGATGATGCCAACGTTGTTCATACTCTTGTTGGTCATTGTTGTGGCGGCGTGCCTTTTGCCTAACGCGGGCAAAGGCGTGCAGTTCCTTCTCAAGCCCGATTTCTCGAAAGTCGACAGCGGCGTGTTCCTTGGCGCGTTGGGTCAGAGCTTCTTCTCGTTGAGCATTGCCATGGGCTGCATCTCCACTTACGCTTCCTATTTCACGCGCCAGACCAATTTGGTGAAGTCGGCGGTGCAGATTTGCTCCATCGATACCGTTGTGGCGATCCTTGCCGGCTTGATGATTTTCCCAGCCGCGTTCTCCGTAGGCGTCAGCCCCGACAGCGGCCCATCCTTGATTTTCATCACGTTGCCCAATGTCTTCAACGAGGCTTTCGCGGGCCTGCCTTTGTTGGGTTGGTTCGTGTCGCTGCTGTTCTATCTCTTGCTGTCCTTGGCAGCCCTCACATCGTTGATCTCGTTGCACGAGGTGTCCACGGCGTTTTTCTATGAGGAACTGCACATCTCCCGCAAGAAAGGAGCCATAATTGTCACCGTGGCTTGCACCATCATCGGTGCCGTTTGCTCTTTGTCGCTGGGCGGATGTCAGGGGTTGGAGATAGCCGGCAAGTCGTTGTTCGATGTCTTCGACTTCGTTACCGGACAGATATTCTTGCCTATCGGCGGTTTCCTTACGTGCATATTCATTGGCTGGTTCGTGCCGAAAAAGTTGATCAAGGACGAGTTTACCAACTGGGGCACGGTGTCGCGCGGCATCTTTGGCGCTTATCTCTTCCTTGTGCGCTTTGTGGCGCCACTGTTCATCCTTGCGATATTCTTGCACCAGTTTGACATAATCTAATATCAGGAACCATGGAACGAGGCAGCTTCGGAACCAAGATAGGCGTGGTGTTGGCCACGGCAGGCTCAGCGGTAGGGTTGGGCAACATTTGGCGTTTCCCCTACATGACCGGCCAGGACGGTGGCGCGGCGTTTATCATCATCTATCTCCTGTGCATCATCTTGCTTGGCGTGCCAGGCATGGTGGCAGAGTTTATAGTGGGGCGCCACGGCTCAGCCAATGCCGCCCGCTCGTATGCGCGTGCCGGTGGCGGCAAGGCTTGGGCTGCCGTGGGCTTTATCGGAGCCATGACCTCGCTGGTCATCCTCGGCTTCTACTCCGTCATTGCCGGTTGGTGCCTGCAGTATCTCTTCGCGTCTATCATGGGCAACATCAATGGCGACGCGGCTTATGTGCAGGAATATTTCAACAAGTTCACCTCGTCGCCCATTGAGCCGATAGTGTGGACCATTGCTTTCATCGTCATCACCCACCTTGTGGTGGTGCGAGGCGTGAGGCGAGGCATAGAGAAGGTGAGCAACGTTCTCATGCCCACGTTGTTTGTCTTGCTGCTCATCATCGTTGCGGCATCGTGCTCGTTGCCCGGCTCGTGGAAAGGCGTGACGTTCCTTTTCCATCCCGATTTCTCAAAGGTGGACCACCAAGTCATCTTCGACGGCTTGGGTCAGGCATTCTTCTCCCTGTCGCTTGGCACGGCTTGCCTTTGCACCTATTCTTCTTATTTCACTCGCCAGACCAACCTCTTGCAGTCGTCCATCAAGGTGGCGGCGGTCGACACTCTGGTGGCGGTTCTTGCGGGCTTGATGATTTTCCCCGCGGCATTCTCCGTTGGCATCAACCCCGACAGTGGACCTTCGCTCATCTTCATAACGTTGCCGAACGTCTTCCAGCAAGCTTTCACGCCAGTGCTCGGATACGTGGTGGGCGTGTTGTTCTACGCTTTGCTTGCCCTTGCCGCACTCACGTCGACCATCTCCATGCACGAGATAGGCACGTCGCTCTTCTTCGAGGAACTGCACATCTCGCGCAAGAAAGGCGCCGTCTTGGAGACCGTCGTGGCAATACTGATTGGCATTGCCTGCTCGCTGTCGTGTGGTGCGATGGACATCACGGTGTTCGGGAAGACCTTCCTCAACTTCTGCGACTTCCTCACCTCCAACATCCTCCTTCCGCTCGGCTCGTTTGCCACTTGCATCCTCGTGGGCTGGATCGCCCCGAAGAAGCTTGTCAAGGACGAGTTTACCAACTGGGGCACTGTCTCTGTGTCGGTCTACAAGGTTTGGCTCTTCCTCGTGCGCTTTGTATCGCCGTTGTGCATAGCCATTGTGTTCTTGCACCAATTAGGATTGTTCTGACTTCATGCGCTTTCGCGACTTCCATTACATTCGCCGTGCCGACCGCCGCATAATCTGTTTCCTGTTGGCGGTCTTCGTCTTTGTCAGCCTCGCCTTGCTTGTTTTCCATGGCAAGGAAAGCTTGTATACGAGCTATGGCTCGGACGACTCAACCACGGTGGAGCGGGGAGGCTATCGCCATGGATTTCACGATTACCGCCGCGGAAGGGGCAATCGTTATTATGCGGTGCCAGGTCGCGCGGTGAGCCGTTTCCCCTTCGACCCCAACACTGCCGACTCCACCGAGCTGCTTGCCCTTGGCCTGGAGCCGTGGCAAGTGCGGAACATATATAAATATCGTGCCAAGGGCGGCGTGTTCAGGAAGAAGGAGGACTTCGCGCGCGTCTACGGACTTACCAATAAGCAGTATCGCGAGCTTGAGCCATTGATACGCATTGGCTCCGATTATCAGCCTTACGACATGGCGCGAGGCTTCCAGAACGTTCCTTATGGTGAGGCTCCCGACAGCGTGCCGGGCAGACGCTTTCCGGCGAAACTCAAGCAAGGTGAGCGCATAGAGCTGAACGATGCCGACACGACGATACTGATGAGGGTGCCGGGCATTGGCACGTATTTCGCCCACCAGATAGTGCAATACCGGAAGTTGCTGGGTGGTTATTATTCGCTCGACCAGCTGCTTGAGATACAAGACATGCCCGAGGAAGCTTTGGATTATTTCGAGGTCAGCCCGGGCAAGGTGCGGAGGCTCAACGTCAACAAGCTGTCGCTGGGCGAGCTGAAGCGCCATCCTTACATCAACTATTACCAAGCCAAGGCCATTGTAGACTACCGGCGCTTGTATGGAGATATACACGACCTGGAGCAGCTGAAGTTGAAAAAGGATTTTACGATGGACGATTTCGAGCGTCTAATCCATTATGTAGAATATTAGCGATTAAACGATAACACCATGAAAAAGGTTCTTATTACATTGTTGTTGATGCTTACTTGCCAGATGGCATTCTGCCAGTCGGCAAGCAGCCTGTTTAGTGAGTACAAGGACAAGAAGCATGCCGAGTGCGTGAGCGTGCCAAAGCTCATGCTGAGCATCGCCGCCGCCAAGATGAAGGACGGCAACATCAACGCGCTGCTCAAGGAAGTGGACGAGATAAAGATCTTGAAGCTTACCGACTGCTCGAAGAGCATCAAGAAGAAGTTTGTGAAGAAGGTCAAGGCCCTCGAAGACGACGGCTTCAGCGAGTTCACTGGCATGAAGAAGGGCAAGAGCGAGGGCATGAGCATCCTGATGAAGCAGGAAGGCGACATCATAAAGGAGGTCGTTGCACTGTCGGCGGGAGACAACTCTTGCGTGGCGATTCTGCTCACCGGTAAGATCAACGGCGAGGACATTGCCGCGCTGATAGGCATCGTCAACGACTGAT
>CAVHEN010000054.1:0-23484 GCA_963635115.1 Oscillospiraceae bacterium
CCCACGACATTCAGAACCACAATCTGACGCTCTAACCAACTGAACTACATCCACCATGTTAGTTATTTGCTCCCTATCGGAAAGCGAGTGCAAAGTTACGACTTCTTTTCGGTATCGCCAAACATTTGGTCAACTTTTTTCAAGAAAATAATGAAAAAGCCCTTTTAGCGGCATTGAGGAGGCATTATCCTGGCGAATATCCCAGAGCCTTCCCCACCCTTTCATCGGTCAGCACGCATACCCTCCGGCATCACGGCGCAAAGGCGGCGGCATTGCGCCGCAACGGCAACGCGATCACGCCGCAATGGCGATGCGATTGCGCCGCAGACGCAAAGCCTCCACGGCGGAAAGCCGGAAGGCTTAAACCGAGAAACGTTAATTTTGATTATTGAATCGCCAAGAGGTGACGTTTACGAAAAGTTTGCGTAAATTTGCATTGGGCTGTTGAAGACGCGGAAAAGCTCGGCAAGGCCCACTTTTATCATAAAGAAACCATTGACATGAAAAGACTCTTGACCATACTCGGCCCAACGGCTTCGGGCAAGACCGACCTCGCGGCACACGTGGCATACAAGCTCGACGCGGAGATCATCTCTGCCGACTCGCGACAAGTCTACCGCGGCATGGACATCGGCACGGGAAAAGACTTGGCAGACTACGTGGTGAACGGGAAGCAAATTCCCTACCACCTCATCGACATCTGCGAGGCGGGAACCAAATACAACCTCTTCCAATATCAAGAAGACTTCCTGAAGGCTTACCTCGACATTCAAGGACGTGGAGTGCAGCCCATACTCTGCGGAGGCACCGGGCTCTACATCGAGAGCGTGCTCAAAGGCTACCACCTCTCGCCCGTGCCGCAGAACCCCGACTTACGCAAAGCCCTTGAGGGGAAAACCCTGACGGAGCTCACCGACATGCTCGCTGACCTGAAAAAGAAGAGCGGAAGCAACATGCACAACACCACCGACGTGGACTCTTGCCAACGCGCCATACGCGCCATCGAGATAGAGACCTACAACCTGGAGCACCCCACACAAGACAGGGACTTCCCCGAGATAGACAGCGTGATAGTGGGCGTGGACATAGACCGCGAGGCTCGACGCGAGAAGATAACCAGCAGGCTGAGGAAGCGACTCGACGACGGCATGGTGGAAGAGATACGCGGCATACTCGACAAGGGCGTGAAAGCCGACGACCTGATCTACTATGGACTGGAATATAAGTACGTGACGGAATACGTCATAGGCAAGCTAAGCTACGACGAGATGTTCCGGCAACTGGAGATTGCCATACACCAATTCGCCAAGCGACAAATGACATGGTTCAGGGGCATGGAGCGCCGCGGAGCCACCATACACTGGATAGACGCATCGCTGCCAATGGACGAAAAGGTGGAGGAGGTCATCAGGCTGACATAGTTTGTACCGCACACAACATTAAAAAAAACATAAAACGCCAAATTTGTCGGCATTATATTTTGACCTTCAAGAAAAAAACGCTAAATTTGAAAGCTATAAAGGAAGCGACAAAAACGCTGACTTCACGAATCTGATATATAAACCTTAAAATGCCTTTATTACTATGAGTTATCTCAAATTTGAAAGGGCACAGATGATAAACCTTCAAGAATCCTTGCAAAAAGAGATTCTGAGAACTAACCGGTCAGGCGCTTACTCCTGCTCAACAGTCGTAGACTGCAACACGAGAAAGTATCACGGCTTATTGGTCGTGCCCGTTCCCGAGCTTGACCAAGACAATCATGTGCTTCTGTCCTCACTCGACTGCTCGGTAATACAACACGGCGCCGCGTTCAACCTCGGTATACACAAGTACCACAGCGGCACGTTTAGCCCGAACGGTCACAAGTACATCCAAGAGTTCGACTGCGACAAGATACCGACGACGGTCTACAGGGTCGGCGGCGTGATATTGAAGAAAGAGGTGGTGTTCCAGCACTACGAGGATCGCGTGCTCATACGCTACACCCTCGTCGATGCCCACTCGGAGACCACGTTGCAGTTTCAGCCATTTCTCGCCTTCCGCAGCGTGAGGCAGTTCACGCACGAGAACTCAAGGGCGAGCCGCGAGTACGAGGAGGTGAGCAACGGCATTCGCACGAGGATGTACGACGGCTATCCCTACCTCTACATGCAGTTCTCGAAAAAGCCCAAGTTCGTGTTCGACCCAAACTGGTATCGCGACATCGAATACCAGAAAGAGCAAGAGCGCGGCTATTCGTCTACGGAAGACCTCTACGTGCCAGGCTATTTCTCAATACCAATCAAGAAGGGCGAGAGCATCGTCTTCGCCGCATCGACAACGGAATCGAAGACGAGAGGACTGAAGGCCCTGTTTGAGAAGGAGGCCGATGAGCGCACGCCACGCGACAACTTCATACACTGTCTCATCAACGCCGCGCACCAATTCCACGTACACGACAAGGACGGCAAGCGCTATATCCTTGCAGGATACCCGTGGTTTAAATGCCGCGCCAGGGACACGTTCATCTCTCTCCCCGGACTGACTTTGTCGATAGACGAGGTCGACTACTTCGAGGACGCCATGGACACGGCAACGGCACAGCTGTACCAATTCATGGAAGGCGAGGAGCAGACCGGACTCATAACCGAGGTCGACATGCCCGACGTGCCACTGTGGGCCATCAGGGCGGCGCAGCAATACTCCAACAAGCTGGGCATCACGCTCTGCGCAAAGCGATATGGCAAGCTCATTCAAGACATAATACGTTTCATAACAAGCAACAAGCATCCTTACCTTGTGCTCGACACCAACGGCTTGCTGAAGACCGACGGCAAGAAGAAAGCCATGACGTGGATGAACTCCACCGTGAACGGCATGCCAGTGGTGCCTCGCACGGGATACATCGTCGAGTTCAACGCCTTGTGGTACAACGCCCTCGTGTTCGCGGAAGAAGTTGCCAAGGAGCTGAACGACAACGCCGCGGCTGACAAGCTGCACGAGCTCGCCGAGCGCTGCAAGACATCGTTCGTCGACACTTTCCTAAACCAATATGGCTATCTCTACGACTTCGTCGATGGCGACAAGCCCGACTGGAGCGTGCGACCAAACATGATTTTCGCCGTGGCGCTCGACAACTCGCCTCTGACCCCAGAGCAACAGAAATCCGTATTCGACTACTGCACCCGCGAGCTGCTCACGCCAAAGGGTCTCCGCTCCCTGTCGCCAAAGAGCGCGGGCTACAACCCGATGTATGTCGGCGCACAGACACAACGCGACTACGCCTATCACCAGGGCACGGCATGGCCATGGCTTGAGGGTTTCTACCTCAGCGCCTGCCTGAAGCTCTTCAAGCGCTCGCGCCTGAGCTTCATACGACGCCAGATGGTGGGCCTCGGCGACGAGATGTTCAACCACTGCGTAGGTGCGCTGCCCGAGCTCTTCGACGGCAATCCGCCATTCAAGGGCAGAGGGGCAATATCGTTCGCGGCTAACGTAGCCGGCATATTGCGCGCCACGGAACTATTGGAGAAAATCAACGAAAAGAAATAGGAGGGTCGATATATGAAAGTTTTAATGTTTGGATGGGAGTATCCTCCTCACGTGTTTGGTGGACTTGCCACCGCCAACTTCGGCATCTCGGAGGGCTTGCACGCCCAAGGCGATGTAGAGATAACGTTGTGCCTGCCACGTCCTTTTGGCGACGAAGACCACACATACGCGCACATCGTGGCGATGAACTGCGTGCCAATCGTCTACAAGGACGTCGACTACGACTACGTGAAGCAACGCATCGGCAACCTGATGAGCCCGGAAGAGTACTACCACTTCCGCAGTCACATCTATGCCGACTTCAACTACATGCACGTCAACGACCTGGGATGCATGGAGTTTGCCGGCGGCTACCCGGGCAACCTCAACGAGGAAATAAACAACTATAGCATCATCGCCGGACAAGTGGCACGCGCCCAAGAGTTCGACATCATACACGCTCACGACTGGCTCACCTACCCTGCCGGCATATTCGCCAAGCAGATAAGCGGCAAGCCATTGTGCATACACGTTCACGCCACCGACTGGGATCGTTCACGCGGACGAGTAAACCCGACGGTCTACGGCATCGAGAAAGACGGCATGGACCACGCCGACTGCATAATGTGCGTGTCGGAGCTCACAAGGCAGACCGTGATAAACCACTATCACCAAGACCCGAGAAAGGTGTTCACCGTGCACAACGCCGTGTACCCGTTAAGCGCCGAGAACCAAGCCATACCACGCCCCGACCACAAGGGCAAGGAGAAAGTGGTGACGTTCCTTGGCCGCATCACGATGCAGAAAGGCCCGGAATATTTCGTCGAGGCAGCCAACATGGTGCTGCACCGCACCAACAACATACGCTTCTGCATGGCAGGATCGGGCGACATGATGGACGCAATGATCTCCCTCGCAGCAGAGCGTGGCATCGCCGACAGGTTCCACTTCCCCGGCTTCATGCGCGGCAAGCAAGTGTACGAGTGCCTTAAAGCCTCCGACGTTTACGTCATGCCATCTGTGAGTGAGCCTTTCGGCATATCGCCACTTGAGGCAATGCAGTGTGGCACGCCTACCATCATCTCAAAGACAAGCGGATGCGGAGAGATCCTCACCAACTGCATAAAGACAGACTATTGGGACATCAACGCCATGGCAGACGCCATATACAGCATCTGCCACAACGACGGGCTGTTCACCTATCTCCAGCAGAAAGGACAAGAGGAAGTGGCGCAAATCACTTGGGAGAAAGTGGGACAATGGATCCGGGAGCTCTACATGCGGACCCTGCACTGGATTTGAGCCGAGAGAGTAATAACTGAAAAGAACAAAACAGAAAAACGATAAACTACCATGAAAACAATTTGTTTATACTTCGAGATACACCAGATTGTACACTTGAAACGGTACCGCTTCTTCGACATTGGCACCGACCACTACTATTATGACGACTACGAGAACGAGCGCACCATACGAGACATAGCCGAGCGCTCATACATCCCCGCCCTCAACACCATTGGCGAGATGATAAAGGAGAACGGAAAATATTTCCGCGTTGCGTTCTCGCTCTCTGGCGTCGGCATGGAGCAGCTGGAGCAATATGCACCGGAAGTGCTCGACAAGCTCGTTGAGCTCAACAAGACAGGATGCGTGGAATTCCTCGCCGAGCCTTACGGCCACGGCTTGTCGGCGCTGAAAGACAGTGCCATGTTCGCGCTGAACGTGAAGAACCAATGCGACAAGATGGTCGAGTTCTTTGGCAAGCGCCCGACCGTGTTGCGCAACTCCTCGCTCATCTACAGCGACGACATCGGACTGCAAGCCAGCGAGATGGGCTTCAAGGGTATGCTGACAGAGGGCGCCAAACACGTGCTCGGATGGAAGTCGCCCCACTATGTCTACAACTGCGCGCTTGCGCCAAAGCTGAAGCTCCTGCTGCGCGACATCAACCTCAGCGACGATATCAGCCTGCGCTTCAACAACAAGGAGTGGGAAGGATACCCGCTATTTGCCGACCAATACATCGCGAAGATCGCACAACTACCAGAGGAGGAGAAGGTCGTCAACATCTTCATGGAACTGTCGGCACTGGGAATCGCCCAGCCGTTGTCGTCGAACATACTGGAGTTCCTGCACGCGCTGCCAAGGTTCGCCAAGCAGCAAGGCATCACGTTCTCAACGCCAACGGAAGTGTGCGACAACTTCAACAGCGTGGGCGACCTTAACGTTCCCGACACGCTCTCATGGGTCGACGAGGAGCGCGACGTTAGCAGCTGGCTCGGCAACAACATGCAAAGGGAGGCTTTCAACAAGCTATACGGCATAGCGGACCGCGTGAGGATAGCCAACGACCCGATGATAAACCAGGACTACAACTACCTACAGGCAAGCAACAACTTCAGGTTCATGTCGACCAAGCCATCGCAAGTGGGAATCGACAGGGGCATTTACAGCAGCCCATTCGACGCTTTCACCAACTACATGAACATCCTTGGCGACTTCATCAACAGGGTCAACGCGCTGTATCCCTCGGAGATAGACAACGACCAGCTCAACTCTCTCCTGACAACCATCAAGAACGAGGGCGACGAGATAGAGATGAGAAACAAGGAGATAGAAAGGCTGCAAACCCGACTGGAGAAGTCGGAGGCCATGGTGACAAAGCTCCGCAAGAAATACGAGACGAAGGAAATCGCCAAGAGCCAGCCAGCCAAGAAGACCACGAAGGCGTGCAAGACCAAAAAGGTTGAGGCAAATGAAGAGGCTCCCAAAGACGAAGCGCCTAAGGACGATGCGGAAGCATAAAACAAAGGCACTGGAATGAACTTCTAAAGAACATGCTATACTTCCCCGGCAATTTTTATTGTCGGGGAAATATTTTTTATTGGAACTTGTGTAATATTCCATCACGAACGGCGTTATTAAGTTATACAAACACATTAAATAACTGCCCATGATAAAACGTCTACTCCAAGACAAGCAACCTTCAGAATTGTCTTTGTATGTCATACGCGAGTTCGCACGCCAATACAATGCCATTCAAAAGAAAGGAAACAAAAGCTTATTCACGTGTAACCTCGCACTATCCTGAAATATATGGAAAAGACAAAGACAATCATCTCTCCGTCTTTACTGTCGGCTGATTTCAGCAACTTGAAACCAGACATTGACATGATAAACCGCAGCGAAGCCGACTGGCTCCACTGTGACGTAATGGACGGAGTATTCGTACCCAACATCTCATTCGGCTTCCCTGTCATGCAGGCGCTGAAGGGCATATGCACGAAACCACTCGACGCCCACTTCATGATCGTGAAGCCCGAGAGATACATAGACACGGCGGCAAAGTCGGGCGTGTCGGTAATGACGGTGCACCAAGAAGCCGTGTTGCACCTTAACCGCGTGGTCAACCAGATACACGAGGCGGGCATGAAAGCTGGCGTGGCATTGAACCCCGCCACTCCGGTAAGCGCGCTTGAGGACATCATCGAAGACGTGGACGTGGTATTGCTCATGAGCGTAAACCCCGGGTTTAGCGGGCAGAAGTTCATAGAGGGCACCATCAACAAGGTTCATCGCCTCGTGAAGCTGATTGAGGAAAGCCACTCCAACGCCATAATCGAAGTAGACGGCGGCGTGAACAACGAGACGGCACCACGACTGATCAGCGCTGGAGCCAACGCCCTCGTCAGCGGCAACTACGTGTTCAAGAATCCCAATCCCGAGGAGGTGATTAAACAACTGAAAAGCCTCTAATGCAGGACAACGGGAACAACCCTGACACCAAACAACAAGAAGGCGTCCACGATACAGAGCAAAGGAAAAGCCTTCAACACTAAACAACAAGACAACACTTGGCTCTTCCTGAAAGAGTTGCAAGATCATAAAAGCCCAAGCCTAACACATTAAGGCTTGGGCTTTTACTTTGTCTATTAATTGTCGTGCAAGGACTTACAGGTCATTGAAGTTGATTTCCTTCTCCGACTTGTCCTTCTTGTTCGACTTCTGCGATTCATTGCCTTTTGAAGGACTGGCTTCAGAGGAGTGGCCATCCTCGCCGGAAGAGAAGTTTGTAATCGGCTCACCATTCTCATCCAATATTACCTCTTGGTCGCTAATGACGCGTGAGCTGTCCAAGCTTGCGGTATCCTGCTTCGCCCTTGGCTGGTAGCTCTGGCAAAGGTACATGTCTGAGGTGATGCCATCGTCGGCAGTTGGCTTCTTGAACCTACCGTGATATTTCTGGAATGCCGGGTCTTCCATAATATAATGGTAGAACAAACCGACAATGGGCAACGCCGTGCGTGAACCTTGACCAAGCGCACCTGTGCGGAAGTGGATGCTGCGATATTCGCCGCCGACCCACGCGCCAACCACAAGATTAGGACTGACGCCCTCGAACCAAGCGTCGGAATGGTTGTTTGACGTTCCCGTCTTTCCACCGAAATCCGTGTCTCTCGCACCGCCGGCATACTCAGCAGCCAAAAGGCTCTGGCTTGTTCCGCCCGGCTCACGAGTACCGCCAATGAGCAGTTGCTGCATCAGGAACGCACTCTTGTACGGTATAACCTGTTCAGCCTCAGTGTTGTTCTCGTATATAGTCTTGCCCTCTTTGTCAACGATTTTGCTGATGATCACCGGATCGTGGTGCATGCCATTGTTGGCGACAGTGCAATAAGCGTTGGTAAGCTCAAGCAGCTGCACGTCGCTGGATCCAAGCGCCAACGCTGGTGCATCGTCGAGCGGGCTCTTGATGCCCATCTTCTCCGCCGTGGCAATGATGCGGTTTATGCCCATCTCCTGCCCGAGACGAACGGCGACGGAGTTAATACTCTTGGCAAAGGCACTCTTCAACGGTATCGAGTCGCCAGAGAAAGAGCCATTGGCATTGGTCGGCGCCCACGTGACGACCTTCTTTTGCACCTTGTCGTACACGTCCATGGAGAAATACTCATCGCGACGCTTGTCGCACGGGGTAAGTCCCTGATTCATTGCCTCCGTATAGACAAACAGCTTGAAGGTGGAGCCTGGCTGACGCTCCGCCGTCACCTTGTCGTATTTCCACGACTTGAAGTCGATGTCGCCAACCCACGCCTTCACGGCGCCAGTCTGCGGCTCCATTGCCAACATTGCGCAGTGCATGAACGTTACCATGTACTTGATGGAGTCCTCCGAAGTCATGTCTTTCACTATCGAGCCCTTGTCGTAATCGAACAGTTTGACAGGGTGCACCCAGTTGCGATAATAATAGTTGACCGAGTCTGGCTGGTTAGGGAAGCGGTTGAGAAGTGCCTTATAGAAAGGCTGTCTCTGTGCTATCTTGTCGATGAACCCAGGTATCTCGTTGCCGTTCTCGTCGCGCCACGGAGCCTGCCTTAGCCAGTTTTTCGACTGGTTGCGGTAGATGCTCCAGTGGTTGTTGAAGTTCTGCTGCACCTGCTTCATCTGCTGACGCACCGCCTTCTCCGCATAGTTCTGCATTCGAGAGTCGAGCGTCGTGTATATCTTCAGGCCATCACTGTAGAGGTCGTATTTAGGGTCGCCATCGTCATCGCGGAAGTTCTGCTTGAAGTAGTCGGCGACATATTCACGGAAATACAACGCCTGTCCGTCGTAGTTCTCCTCGACCTTGAAGTGGAGCACTATTGGAAGTTGCTGAAGCGAGTCGCAATCAGACCTGCTCAAGTCGCCGTGGCGGAACATATTTGCCAACACTACGTTGCGACGTCTCTTGCTGTTCTCCGGATTGGTCTTGGGGTTATACATCGATGTGGCTTTCAGCATGCCCACCAGCACGGCACAGTCTTGTGTCGAAAGACTGTCGGGCGTGGTTCCGAAATAGGTGCGGGCAGCCGTCTTGATGCCATAGGAATTGTTGCCGAAGTCCACCGTGTTGGCGTACATCGTGATGATGTCTCGCTTGCTGTAAACCGTCTCCAGCTTGGTGGCTATAATCCATTCCTTGCTCTTCACTATGAGGATTTTCAAGCCTGGAATCTTGCCGAGGAGACCGGTGGAATATTGCGAGCGCACACGGAACATGTTCTTTGCCAACTGCTGCGAAATGGTGGAGGCTCCACGGCCGCCATGATGCAAGATAGCGTCTTTCACCGCAGCGAAGATACCAACCACGTCTACAGCCATGCCACGGGGGCGACTATAGAAGCGCTCGTCCTCCGTGTCGACCAACGCCTTGAAAAATGAGGGCGTGACTTGGTCGTATCTCACCGGTGTGCGGTTCTCGTTGAAGAACTTGCCTATCAGCTTGCCATCGGCACTGTAAATCTCGGAAGCCTGATTGGATGGGGGGTTGCGGATGCCAGAGAAATAGCCTGGGCTCTTGCCAAAAAGCCAAAGGAAGTTGATGTCTACGGCACCAAGGTAAATAAAGATAAACGCTATGAACGACACAAAGCCAACGAGTGTTTTTGTGTACCAAGCCCGTCCCTTATACAAGTTCTTGTACCAAGTCCAAAAGGCTTTCAACTTGCGCCATGCCCATTGCACGGCTTGTGTAAGTTTTTTCATAAAGTACTTTTGCCAGTTACCATTCGGAAACTGATATAATTACGTTGCAAAGATACTTAATAAAAGATAAACTACATACTGACAGCAAAGATTTTATGTTTTGTTAAAAATAAAGGCACGATGCCGATTCATGCACGCAAGGGAATCGCGGCGTCAGATTCCCGCGTTTGCGTTAGCGCCACAACCGCAATGCCTTACCGCCGCAAACGCGATGGCATTACGCCGCAATCGCGTTGCCCTTACGCCGCGATCGCAATGCGGTGAAAATCGCCCTTCATAAAGCCTGAGCCACACACGAATCAAGATAGCGCAAAACAAAATAAGGGGACATGCCACGAAAGGCATATCCCCATATTATAAAGTCTCGATGTGAGAACTACATCTTGGTGATGATTCCACTCTTGGATGTCTTCAGGAACTTGACGATGTTTTGCACCTCTTTCCCGTCGGGCACCTGCTGCTGTATCTGCAGCGTGGCATCAAACGTGCTGTTCTTGCCATGGAAAAGCAGGCGATAGGCATTTGCCACGTGCTTGCGCACCTTCTCGTCGATGTGCCATGTCTCCATGATGGTGTTGTTTGGACCCGTGTAGTCGATAGGGTTACCACCTGCGATTGCGTAAGGAGGAACGTCGTTGGAGAAACGTGTACCAGCCTGAAGCATGGCGAGGTCGCCAACACGTGTGCCGGCGTTCTCAATGACAGAGGAGCTGAAGATAACCCCGTTGCCAATCTCGCAGTTGCCGGCGATCTTCGTGCCGTAGCCGAAGACATTGAAGTCGCCCACCACGGTGTCGTGTGAGATGTGTACGCTCTCCATGAGGAAGTTGCCATTGCCGATGACGGTCTGGCAGCCCTCATGCGTTGCCCTGTTGATGATAACGTTCTCTCGAATGGTGTTGTTATCGCCAATCACGACCTCGCTGCGCTCTCCATGGAACTCAAAGTCCTGAGGGTAAGCACCTATCACCGTGCCTTGGTGGACCTTGTTGTCCTTGCCCATCTTGGTGCCATTGAGGATGCTGACGAAGGGGAAGATGACGCAGTTGTCGCCAATCTCCACGTAATCCTCAATATACACGAAGGGGAATATCCTAACGTTGTTGCCAATCTTCGCTTTGGGCGAAATCACGGCCTTGTCACTTATCTGATTCATAGTCGCTTCGTTAATTACTAATCAATACTAATTACCAATTATTTGGCACCACCGCCAAGAGCGTAGTAAAGGTTCACGACTGCCTGCATCTTGTAGAAATCATCCTGCACCTGGTTGAGCTGGGCGTTGAGCAAGTTGCTCTCTGCCGTGATGACCTCAAGATATGTAGAGCCTGCGCTTGCCATGAGGTCGCGCGTGTCCTCAACATTCTTCTTCAACACTTTGATGCGTTGCGACTCCAGCTTGCTCTTCGCGTCTGACGCGTTGTAGAGCACGAGCGCGTTGCTAACCTCAGAGCCTGCCGACAGCACGCTGTTCTGCCACGTGTTGAGAGCCTGCTTGTATTGGTCCTCAGCCACACGCAATCCGGCACGAAGCTGACCCTTCATGAAGATGGGCTGCGTGAGCGCGCCTACCGCTGAAAGCAGAATCTTGCCTGGGTTGGTGATGCCCAAGCCACCGCTGTTGGTGAACGCGCCTGTTGCGCTGATGGTCAGCGATGGATAGAAACGGGCGCGCGCTGCCTCTACATTGTAGAAGCAATTGGCAAGTGCCATCTCGTAGGCGTGAACGTCGGCACGGTTGGCAAGCAACTGCACGCCGACACCCGTTGAGAAGTTGGCGGGAAGGCTCTGCGCGTCGAGCGTACTTCTTGGTATGGCATGAGCCTGCTCGCCCATTACCAAAGACAGGCTGTTCTCCGTCTCACGAACCTGGCGCTTCAGGTCTTCCTTCTGTGTCTGCACGGAGAGATAGTTGCTCTCGGCGCTCTGCACGGCGGTGGACCTTACGCCTCTCACGGTCTGCTGCTGCACCTTCATGATCTCCCAAGTGTCCTTGGTCAGCTTCTCCATGTCGTTCACGATCTGGAGCTGCTTGTCAAGCATCAGAAGAGTATAGTACATGTTGGCGACATTGGCGATGAGCTTTGTCTGCACTGCCACCTGGTAGTCTTTAGTCTGCAACATTGAGACCTGCGCCGCACGCTTTGCCGCGGTGAGGTTGCCAAAGAGGTTGGCGTCCCAGCTCGCGTTTATCGGGAGCGAGTAGGTCTTATTGGCCTTCTGCCAGTCCCATGTGGAGATAGTGCCTTGTGGCGTGAAGGTAATGCCAGGCAGGAAAGCCAGCTTGGCGGCCTTCAGCTGAGCCTCAGCCATGTCAACGTTCAGTGCGGCGTTGAGTAGGTCGGGGTTGTTGGCAAGGGTCTTCTCAATAAGCGTCTGCAACTGCGGGTCAGTGAACACTGAGCGCCAAGGTATGTTGGCAAACGACGTAGTGTCGGTCACGGCAAGCGTGTCGTTATCGTTGACAGCGTCGCGGATGATTCCCGAGGTGTTGAC
The DNA here is from genome assembly GCA_963635115.1 of Oscillospiraceae bacterium. Lineage (GTDB taxonomy): Bacteria > Bacteroidota > Bacteroidia > Bacteroidales > Bacteroidaceae > Prevotella. The sequence goes on from CAVHEN010000054.1 coordinate 12,538, forward strand.
GGCGGGCCGCTCATACTTGCCGTAAAGGCTCTTGCAGCCCGTGAGAGTCACGGCTGCAAGACCAATGATAAGGAAATTGTATCTTTTCATTATTCTCAATCCTTTTTATCTAAATACTGGTCGTGCCAAACGGTCGGAATGGTCTTGTCTTGCCTGTTTTCCATCTCAGACTCGATGACGTTACCGGCATGGGCATACTGGCGAAGCTCGGCATCAACCTCCTTGCTGTCGGTATCCTCAAACTTCATAGGCTTGACCTTCTCCTGCAAGAACTGGAAGATGCAGAACAGGGCAGGCACGACAAACAGCTGTACGATTGTGCCCAAGAGCATACCTCCCACGGCAGCGGCACCCAAGGTCTGGTTACCCGACTTGCCCACGCCTGAGGCGAACATCAGAGGCAGCAAGCCGATGACCATTGCCAAAGACGTCATCAAGATAGGACGCAGACGGGCTGCGGCACCGAGGATGGCAGAATACCTGATGGCCATACCCGTCTCGCGACGCTCAAGGGCGTACTGCACGATAAGGATGGCGTTCTTGGCCAAAAGTCCGATAAGCATGATGAGCGAAATCTGCATGTAGATATCGTTGGAGTGGCCAAAGATATTGGTGAAGACAAACGCTCCTGCAAGTCCGAACGGAATGGACAACAGCACTGCCAACGGCAGGATATAGCTCTCGTATTGCGCACTCAGGATCAAGTAGACGAAGATGAAGCAGAGCACGAAGATAAGCGCGGTGGAGTTGCTCGACTCGGCCTCCGAACGTGTCAAGCCCGAGTATTCGTAACCATAACCCTGCGGCAGGATGTCGGCAGACACTTCCTTGATGGCCTGCATCACCTGTCCGTTAGAGTAGCCTGTGTTAGGCGACACACTCACGTTGATTGAGGTGAAGAGGTTGAAACGGCCAATGTTTGAAGGGCCGTAAACCTTGCGGAGCTTCACGAACTCGCTCACCGGCGACATCTCGCCTGAGGCGGTGCGCACGTAGATGCGGCTCAATCCGTCTGGGCGCATGCGGCTTTCCACGTCGCCCTGAATCATCACACGGTAGAGCTTACCGTAGGCGTTGAAGTTGGACGCATACAAACCGCCATAGTAACCCTGCATCACGCTGAGCACAGACGACGGAGATATGCCAGCCTGCTTGGCCTTAGCCACGTCAACGTCTACCATGTACTGTGGATAGTTAGGGTTGTAAGAAGTCATGGCTTGCTGGATCTCAGGACGCTTGTTAAGCTCGCTGATGAAGTTCTTCGTGATGTCGTAGAACTTGTTCAGGTCGCCACCGGTCTTGTCCTGCATGGTCATGGTCACACCGTTCTGCACGGAGAAACCGGAAATCATAGGAGGACCGAAGGCCAGAATCTGAGCGTCCTTGATGGCGGCAGTCTGCTTGTAGATCATGCCAAGCACTGAGTTCTGCTCGTAAGGGTTCACCAACAGTGCCATTGGGTCTTTCTCAGAGATGGCGCGCTTGATGCGTGCGGTGATGCCACCGGAGCGTTCCTCAAACGACTTCAGCTTGATAATGAACGTGGCTTGGTCTGAACCCTGACCCGCTATGAAGTTGTAACCCACGATGGCGTTACGGTGAAGGATGGCGGGGTTGCTGGCGAGCATCTTGTCGACCTGCGCAACGATCTGGTTCGTGCGCTCCTGTGATGTACCAGGCTTTGCCGAGACAGTTACGAAGATTGTACCGGTGTCCTCGTCAGGCACAAGGCCAGTCTTGGTAAACTTCATGCAGACCACGAGTGCCACGATGCCGACAACCACAAGCGCGCCGGTAATGATGCGGTGGTTGATGACATGGCCCATGCCTACCTTATATTTGTTGATGGTCTTGTCGAACACGCGGTTGAAGCCGTTGTGGAAGCGAGCCACGAATGTCTTGTTGCCCTCGTTCTCCTCTGCCGTGTGAGGCTTCAGGAAGATGGCGCACAATGCAGGCGAGAGCGTCAAGGCGTTCAATGCCGAGATCACGATACTCACGGCCATGGTGACACCGAACTCGCGGTAGAACGTTCCTGAGGTGCCGCCCATGAAACTCACTGGCACGAACACGGCAGCCATTACCAATGTGATGGAGATGATGGCGCTCGAGATCTCGTTCATGGCGTCGATGGCGGCGGTCATGGAGTTGTCGTAGCCCGCGTCGAGCTTGGCATGAACAGCCTCGACCACCACGATGGCGTCGTCCACCACGATGGCGATGGCGAGCAGCAATGCCGACAACGTCAATAGATTTATGGAGAATCCGAATACCAAGAGGAAGAAGAACGTACCTATCAAGGCCACTGGCACGGCGATCATAGGTATGAGCGTCGAACGCAAGTCTTGCAGGAAGACATACACCACGATGAACACAAGTATCAAGGTTATGAACAGCGTCATGATAACTTCCTCGATAGATGCGAAGAGGAAGTCGGTGACGTCGTACATCATCACGATCTTCAAGCCTGGAGGCATGCTTGCCTGAGCTTCCTCAAGCGCGGCTTTCACGTCGGTGGCAATCTGCGTGGCGTTGGAGCCTGCTATCTGCTGCACCATGCCCATACATGCAGGCTGACCGTCGTTGTTAAGGTGCACGTTGTACATCAACGAGCCGAGTTCGATCTTCGCCACGTCTTTAAGGTGCAGGGTCTCACCCGTTGTCTTGCTCTGGATCACGATGTTCTCGTACTCCACAGGCGTAGACAAGCGGCCCTTGTAGCGAAGGGTGTACTCGTAGGCCATGTTGGAGTTCTCGCCGAACGTACCAGGCGCCGCCTCGATGTTCTGCTCGGAGAGCACGCCCGTGATGTCGGAAGGAATGAGCCCATGCTGCTTCATCTTGTCTGGCTGGAGCCAGATACGCATTGAGTAAGTGGCCGTAGAAGGGCTCTGCACGTCACCCACACCGTTGATACGCTTGATGAGAGGCACGATGTTGATGTCGTTGTAGTTTGTGACGAATTGGTCGTCGTAGCGTCCGTCGTCGGACGTAACGGCGTACATGATGACGTTGGAGGTCTGGCGCTTCGTCACGGTCACGCCCACCTTTGTCACCTCGGCCGGCAACAGGGCCTGTGCCTGCTGCACGCGGTTTTGCACGTTGACGGCCGCCATGTCGGCGTCGGAGCCTTGCTTGAAGTAGACGGTGATCATTGCCGAACCGCTGTTGGTGGCAGAAGAAGTCATGTAGGTCATGTTCTCCACACCGTTGATGCTCTCCTCCAAAGGCACCACCACAGACTTCAACACCGTCGAGGCGTCAGCGCCCGTGTAGGTGGTCGACACCATGATGGTTGGTGGCGCAATATCCGGATACTGCTCGATAGGCAGCGAAGCCAAGCCGATGATACCCAGCAGCACGAGCACGATGGATATCACGGTCGAGAGGACCGGTCGTTTAATGAATTTTGTAAATGTCATAGTTGCTCGAAATTAACTCCTCCTTATTTTCCTGTCATCGCCTTGACAAAGCCTTTGGCGGTGCCTTGGTTGGCGCCGAGCTTCTCGGCCTTCTCTATCTTATCCTGGTATTGCTGCTCGGTGATGGGCTTGATCTGCTCGCCGTCGGTGAGCTTTGTTATGCCCTTGCACACGTAGCGGTCGCCTGAGTGGAGACCGTCAGTGACGATGTAGTTGATGCCGTCGTCTTGTGGGTCAACCTTGATGGCGGTGTATTTCACCTTGTTGTCGCTGCCCACGAGATAAACGAAGATCTTGTCTTGCACCTGCACCGTGGCTTCCTGCGGGACGATGATTGCAGAGTTGTTCACGTGAGGCACCACAATCTGGCCGGCACCACCGCTCTTCAGCAGATGCTGTGGGTTGGCGAAATGGGCGATAAGCGAGTATGCTCCTGTGGAAGCGTCAATGACGCCGCTCATCTTCACCACGTGGCCAGGCTGATTGTATATGGTTCCGTCGGCAAGCTGGAGCTTCACGGCAGGCATCTCCTTGAGCACGCCTGCAATGCTGCCAGCGCTCTTCGACATGCTGAGAATGTCGCGCTCGCTCATCGAGAAGAACACCTCCACGGTGCTGACGTCAGACACGGTTGTCAGAGTGTTGGACGCTGACACGAGCGCGCCTTTCTTGTAGGGCAGACTGCCCACAACGCCGCTTGCCGGAGCGCGCACCACGCACCACGACAGTGTCTCCTCCGCAGAGGCGAGGGCTGCCTGTGCCTGCGCCACTTGAGCCTGGGCGGTGGCGTAACTGTTTTGCGCCGTCTCAAGCTCATACTGGCCGATGATATGCTGGTCAAACAGCTTCTTATTATTAAGAGATGTGAGGCGCGCGGTGTTGGCCTGGGCGCGAGCCGTGTTCAAGGCTGCGCGGCACTGGTTCACCTGGGCGCGATAGGTCTCGCTGTCGATGGTGAACATGGGTTGGCCCGCTTTCACGGTCTGACCCTCGTGAACATAAACGTTCGTGATGAATCCCGAGATCTTCGGGTGCACGTCAACATCCTGAATACCCTTGATCGTCGCGGGATAAGTGGTCTGAAGGTCAGCACTTGAGACTCCCGCCGTCTTGACGGGGAACTCATTGTCCTGAAGGTCAGCCAGTCCGCCACTGCTCTTCTTGCCACAAGAAGCAAGGGTCAATGCAGCCAAGGCTACAAACAAACAACTCTTGATTTTCATACCTAAACTTTAGAATAATACTGTTATCAATTATAATCTTTTACCACGTTAAGATAGACTGCCATACACCCAAAAAGGGTACAATCTCCCTTAGACATCCACAAAGTTAGTACTTTAATTTTAGAAAACTCTTTCGAGTAATTGAGTTTTTAACATCAATTACCATCGTTTGTCGTTTCTTTATCCATTTGTCGCCAAATATAGTCAAAAAGGCACTAAAAGGCCTACGTCAAACCCATCTCGGCGGCTTTCTTCTTGAGCAGCTGCATGAGGGGTTCGCGCTCGTTTGGCACCTTGTCGTCGAGCACGGCGTCCTTGAGGGTTTGCTTTAGCGTTCCGACCTCTCGTGAGGGCTTGAGATTGAACATCTCCATGATCTCGTTGCCGTCGATCACGGGTTGCAAGAGCCGCTTGTAGTCGCGCTCCTTGAGGTCGGCTATCTTCGTGCGCACTATGCGGAAGTTCTCGCGGAAGCGTGCCTTCCTTACCTCGTTCTTGCTGGTGATGTCGGCATCACAGAGGCGCATGAGGTCGTCGATGTCATCGCCCGCATCGTTGATGAGTCGGCGCACGGCGGAGTCGGTCACCTCCTCGTCGGCGATGGCAATAGGGCGCATGTGGAGCTCCACGAGCTTCTGCACGTATTTCATCTTCATGTCCATCGGCAACTTGAGCCGCCTGAAGATAGATGGCACCATCTTCCCGCCCACGAACGGGTGGTTATGGAAGGTCCAGCCTTGCGCTGGCTCCCATCGCTTGGTCTTAGCCTTGCCTATGTCGTGGAGGAGGGCCGCCCAACGCAACCATAGCGACGCCGGCTCGCCGTTGGCGCCAGGCTTGTTGCCGTCGCACACGTTGTCGAGCACCTCAAGCGAGTGGTAAAAGTTGTTCTTATGGGCTCTGCCGTTCTTCGTCTCAACCACGTCGAGCGCGGCAAGCTCGGGCAATATGAGCTTGAGCAGGCCGCAACGGTGAAGGTCCACGAAGCCGCGACTTGGCTGCGCGGTCATCATAATCTTGTTGAGTTCCTCCGATATGCGCTCGCCACTGATTATCTTTATGCGGTCGGCGTTGCGCTCCAGTGCGTCGAAAGTCTCCTCGTCGATATAGAAGCGGAGTTGGGTGGCAAACCTCACGCATCGCATCATGCGCAGAGGGTCGTCGGAGAAGGTGATGTCTGGGTCGAGCGGCGTGCGGATGATGCCGTCCTCCATGTCGAGAATGCCATCGAAGGGGTCCACTATCTCGCCGAAGCGGTCCTTGTTGAGGCAGACGGCAAGGGCGTTGATGGTGAAGTCGCGGCGGTTTTGGTCGTCTTCCAAGGTGCCGTCCTCCACGTGTGGCTTGCGCGAGTCGTGGCTGTAGCTCTCCTTGCGCGCTCCGACGAACTCCACCTCGTGGCCGCGCCACTTCACCTGTGCCGTGCCGAAGTTCTTGAACACGGAGAGGTTGGCATGACCCGTGAGCAGTTTCCTGAACGCCTTTGCCACCTCGATGCCGCTGCCCACGACCACGACGTCGATGTCGTTGCTCGGGCGTTGCAGGAAGAGGTCGCGCACGTATCCGCCCACGACGTAGGTCTCAAGGTTAAGACTGTCGGCGGCTTCCGAAATCTTGTGAAATATGTCTTTGTCAAGCAGCTTGGCCATGTCGGCATCGCTCAGCATTCTCATCATCGTATCGCTTTTTTCTAATAGCTTGCAAAAGTACGAATAATTGGTGAATTTAGCCGCTTTCACCCGCGTCTTTTTAACATATGTCAAGACCCGTTTCGGCTTTACGGTGAAAAGGCGGCGCGATTGCGGCGCAAAGCCATCGCCTCCACGGCGCAAAGGCATCGCGATTGCGGCATGAAGCCGAAAGCATATCAACGTAAGGCAGAAATGGGCACGTCAACAGGACTTTACTCGCATTGCTTTGTTGAACAAAAAAGTATTCACAATAATAGTAGATTGTCAAAAGTTCTGTCTAACTTTGCTGACGAACTTTAAAGAACATCACACACAAGATGAAAAGACATTTGCTCATCATCTCTATTTTGTGCGGTATGGTGTTGCCCGGATGGGCCGCGCCACGCACCTTGAGCCAAGCCAAGGCCATCGCCGCCAAGTTTGCCACTGAATACGCGGCACAGGCGAGCGGCAAGGCGAAAAAGGTGGCAAAACGCGCGCTCACCTGCGTGCAGACAAGCCAAGACGACATGCCATACTACGTGTTCAACAATGGCGACAGCCAAGGCTTCACCATCGTGTCGGCAGACGACCGGATGCCAGAGATCGTGGGATATACAGACTCGGGCGAGTTTAAGGAAGACAACATGCCTGAGGGTTTCGTCGCTTTCATGAAAGCCTACAAGGCTACCGCCGCAGCCATACTTGCCGGAGACCAAAAGGCCACCGACAACCTGAACAAGCTGCTGGCCATCAGAAGCGCGCGCAAGACCACCGCCGTCTCGCCATTGCTCGGAAGCATAGCGTGGAACCAAACGGCGCCATACAACAACCTATGCCCCATCTACAACGGCACCGACCGCGCGGTAACGGGCTGCGTGGCTACTGCCATGGCACAAATAATGGCATACTATGAATACCCCGCCACGCTCCAGGCCGACATCCCAAGCTATGTTTTCAATAAAAGCAAAAACCTCAGCACGGAAGCCATCTCGAAGGGTGAGACTTACGACTGGGCGAGCATGCTGCCACAATATGTAAGCGGGTCTTACACGGAGGCGCAAGCCAATGCCGTGGCAAAGCTGATGTTCCACTGCGGAGCCGCCGTACAGACAATATACGATGAATCCTCTGGCGCGGACGTGGAGCCAGAGCACCTGGCAAAGTATTTTGGCTATGACGCCGACTTGATGCAAAAGGTGTATCGCACCACGGTGACCCTCAGCAAGTGGATAGAGCTGCTCGATGGCGAGCTGAAGGCAGGCCGTCCTATCCTCTATGCCGGCGACAGCTCGCACGGAGCACACCAGTTCGTGTGCGACGGATGCGACGAGAACGGCCTTTACCACATCAACTGGGGTTGGGGAGGATACGAGAACGGATATTTCGACATCAACATCCTGAACCCTGACTACGAGGGCTCGTTCCCCGCGGAAGACGGATACACGAGCAGCATGGAGATTATCATCGGCATAGCTCCTGACAACGGCAAGGTGGATACGCCCTTGGTGAATGTGGGTGACACAGATTCGCACATCAGCCAATACACGTATTCCGACCTCACATGGACAAAACAGACCAGGAGCAACGCGAGCGACACCTTCACGGGAAGCGTGAACATAATTTTCGTCAACGCCACCGACACCGACTTTAGCGGCAAGGTGAGCTTGGGCGTAAAGGACGAGCAAGGCAACGTGAAGCTCATTTCGTCGACCTACGACCTCAGCATTAACAAGCGGGTAGAGGTGGATGGCGAATACAAATACTACGCGTCAAAGTGCCCGTTCGAGTTCGACTACGCCTTCCCCATGGGCTGCAGCGTGCTCTATGCGCTCTACAGCTACGACGGCAAGGAGTGGAACACGTGTGTGCCAATCTATTATACAGAAGCCGGAAAGCGCAACTACCTCAACCTCAAAGCCTCAGCCACGGAGATCAAGCAGTCGAAGAGGGTGGACCTCACGGCAAGCATTGCCACTGCCGACGAGCTGATTCGCAACACGACAAGCACCATAGACCTCAAGCTCCACAACAACTTGCCCGAGGAATACCTTGGCAAAGTCACGGTGTATGTCAGCGACACCAACGAGAAGCCCTCGACCGCAGCGGGCAAATACGTGGTGACAGTGGATGCCAAGGGCGATGCCACGCGCACGATAAGAGTCAGTCCGACCACTGAGAAGATGTATGTTTGGGTGGACGATGAGGCCGGCGATTGCATCCTGAACGGGCAAGAACTTTCCACCGTGACCCACGACGCGCCTGCCCTGACCATCACGTCGGCGAAGACCAACGCCACGGAAGGCACGTATGAGACGGGGAGCGCCTACTATACGACAACAGACTTGGTGAAGGCCCCTTGCACCAACGAGGCGAAGGCAACGTTCAAATATGAGATAAAGAACACGGGCGGAAGGACATATCGCACCTTTAACATCACGCTCTTTGGCCTTCCCAGCTACAACACGAAGAAGATAAGCAAGACCCTGACGCTGGAGCCAAACTCCGTGAACTATATCACCATTGAGGCGACGCCTGAGGAAATGGGCAGCCGCTTCATAGAATGCGCCTTGACCATGGACGCGGAAAAAGACGATGCCACCCTGACCTATGAGGCAGGAAAGCAGAGGTTGGACTGCGTGTCGGGCCAAAAGTACTATACATTAGCCAATGGCATGTTGGCGGTTTATGTCAGCGGATTCGAGACGACCGGCATTCAGCAAGCCACCGCTGACGACATCTTCGCCGACAGTAAGACCGCGAAGGTGTATAACTTGCAGGGCGTGCTGATTGATGGCTCCGCAACCCGCGAGAGCTTCGAGAAACTGCCACAAGGCATCTACGTCGTAAACGGCAAGAAGCTGCTGAAGAAGTAACACAGTTCATTTCACACACACTTTATTTCATACGGATAAAAAAGATTTGAAAGATGTCGGCTTCGCCGATTACGCATACCGTCTTTCAGCCGCCATACATGGGGAGAAAAGCCGCACGTCGTTTGTTAGTCACTGCGTAGCGAAAAACGTAGCTATCTTTCAAATCTTTTTAATCCGCGTAAAGGCAAGGGCATTCTAACGTAAAGCCGACACCATATATTCAAAATTGTTTTTAGGACATTTAATGTTAAATATTCGTATAAGTAAGTAACTTAAAAACCAAAAGCACCGTTGTTTGGGCGGAAAATATTAATTTTGCAGTCTAAGTACAAAAATATTCAGAAACATTAAAGACGCTTAGACACATTACAATTATGGGAAATCTTTTTGAAAGTCTTAAAGATTATTTCGAGAACACTCCAAAGGAAGTGCTCGATAATGATTGGAAAGAAATTGAGTATCTCAATGAGATTGGCCCCGATGTCATTGAGTATGCCGAGTTCGTAAGGGAGAATTTCGGCATATCCGTGTCGTATTCCAATTCTAAGGAGAAAAGGGGAAACCACAAATATGATGTGTCCGTCAATGAAGGGGAAATTGGCATAGCGGCGGACGCCAAGTACTGTTTAGCGGCATAACGCAATTATGGAAAAGGCAACTTTTAAATTAGATAATTATCGCTTTACAAAGGCATCTTTGGATTTTAGCATACCAGACAATGCCGAGTTGAATATATCTTTCAGTCCCAAGGGTGTCTTTCACACAAAGGAGGCACGCTACGAATTGAGCTTTGATGTTATGGTAAGTTGCACCGAGACAAACACAGAGGTTGTGAAAGTTTCGTGCGTGGCATCGTTCTCTTTCGGTGGTGAAATCGCCATCGAGGAAATACCAGAATACTTCTATCCTAACAGTCTCGCTATCGTGTTCCCATACGCAAGGGCATTCGTTAGCACCATAACGCTGCAAGCAAACGTACAGCCTGTGGTGTTGCCAACGGTAAACCTGATGGGACTTACCGAGGAACTGAAAGAGAACACGACCGTTATCGAATAGCCAAAGTCATGAAGGCCACGGAGATATATCAGACCCTCGAAGATCGCCGAAACGATGAGGAAGTGGAAGAACACGGCCCTTATTTTTGTTCCGAGCGATATGCCAACGGCATTTTGAAAGGGGGCACGAAAGAACCGTGGCTTGGCGAGGGCTATTACTTTTGGGACACGAGAATAGCGGATGCCCGATGGTGGGGCGATACGGTTTACAGTCAAAAGGGCTATATCATTTGCAAAACCACATATGACCAACATTCACCGTTGCTTTTCGACTTGGTGAGCGATGTGCGGCAGTTTGACGAGTTCATCAGATGTGCGGAACTTGTAAGGAAAGAAAGGAATCTGCAAACCGTAAAGTTTCCTGTAGTACTTGCCTACATGAAAAAGAAAACGCCAAACTTCAATTACAAGGCGATACGAGTTTGGCCGCACCCAAACTCATTTGAGAAAACAGCCGTTAGGTTTCCGGGGGCAAAAGTATTTTTGTGCAAGCCCGACAAAATACAAATTTGTTTCTTTGACAAGACTTTGCTCACGGAACCGTATAGGATTGTAGACAGAAAGACTTTTATAGCGAATCAAACCATTTAGTTGCCACAAGGCATCTACGTCGTAAACAGCAAAAAGCTGCTGAAGAAGTAACACTGTTCATTTCACACTCTCAATAAACCATTCTGGGGCGGGCCTTGTGCCCGTCCGCA